>NZ_JBIBJK010000018.1:0-211507 GCF_042958635.1 Streptomyces sp. NPDC007971 | reverse complement strand
TCGCTTCCTTTGTACTCACCCTCTCGGGCTTTCCTCCGGGCTTCCCTTCGGTGTTTCCGACTCTATCAGATCTTTTCTCGATCCGATTTCCTCGGCGCTTTCCAGGTTCTCGCTCTCGCGTTTCCCTTTCCGGCGGTTCCGACTCTATCAGATCCTTTCGGCGTCCGATCCCCGGTCGGCGGGGTTTGTCTTCGCGGCTTTTGGGCCGTTCCGACGAGTGAGACTTTAGCGGATTCCTGGCTCCCGAGCTAATCGGGGCTGCATCCTTTCGGACGCGGATTCCTCATTTCGTCATACGCACACCAAAGCAATCGACGCCGAAACGTCGAGGCGTGGGTGGTACTCGGAATGGTTGTCCGGGGACCGACCGGAGTCGGCGCTCACGTCGGACAACCCGGAGAACATTACGTACCGGGGTGAGGTGTGTCAACCCTTGCCCTGGGAGCACTCCGGAGGCGTAATCTGTCGGCCATGACCACGCGTACGTGTAGCCAGCTCTGGTGGGCCGCCTGACGGCGGCCGTGCTCACGTATGCAACCAACGGCCGCCGCCTCGGCGGCCGTTCGTGTATCTCCTCCAGTACTCCGGGGGTGGCGGCCGCAGAGCGGCGGTCCCGATCAGGAGGTGGAGTGGAGATGACGCGGGTCTTCAGCGGGATCCAGCCGACCGGGCACCTGACCCTGGGCAACTACCTGGGAGCCATGCGGTGCTGGGCCGAGACGGACCAGCACCGGGCTGACGCGCTGTTCTGCGTCGTGGATCTGCACGCACTGACCGTGGACCACGATCCGGCACGGGTGCGCAGGCTCAGTCGGCAGACGGCGACGTTGATGCTGGCGGCCGGGCTCGATCCCGAAGTGTGCACCGTGTTCCTGCAGAGCCATGTCGACGAGCACACGAGGCTCTCGTACCTGCTGGAGTGCGTGGCGACCGACGGGGAGATGCGTCGGATGATCCAGTACAAGGAGAAGGCCGCCCGGGTGAGGGAGCGCGGCGGGAGCGTGCGGCTGTCGTTGCTGACGTATCCGGTGCTGATGGCGGCGGACATCCTGGGGTACGGCGCGGAGGAAGTGCCGGTCGGGGACGACCAGGTACAGCATGTCGAGCTGGCGCGGGATCTGGCGGTGCGGTTCAACCAGCGCTACGGGTACACGTTCGTGGTGCCGAGGGCGACGCGTCCGGGGATCGCGGCACGGGTGATGAATCTGCAGAACCCGGCGTCGAAGATGGGGAAGTCGGACGACTCCGGTCTGGGCGTCGTCTATCTGCTCGACGAGCCGGACGTCGTACGGAAGAAGGTCACGCGTGCCGTCACGGACAGCGGGCGGGGCGTGGAGTACGACCGGGAGGCGCGGCCGGGCGTGGCGAATCTGCTGGAGGTCCTCGCGGCCTGCACGGACGGCGACCCGGAGGCTCTGGCCGGTGCGTACGAGTCGTACGGCGCCCTGAAGAAGGACACGGCGGAGGCGGTGGTGGAGGTTCTCCGGCCGGTGCAGGCCAGGCATCGGGAGCTGTGCGCCGATCCCGCGTATGTGGAGGGGGTGCTGCGGGAGGGGGCGGAGAAGGCCCGGGCGATTGCCCGGCCGTTCGTCGACGCCGCCTACCGGGCGATCGGGCTGCTGCCGCCGGTGGCGGAGCCCGTGCCGAGCGCCGCGGGCTCCTGAACGCCGTTCGCCGGCCGCGGGGCGGCGGGGTGACCCGCCGCCCTCGGGGGCGCGAGGGGGAGCAGTCCCCTCCGGGGCGAGGTGGGGATCAGTCCTTCTTGCCGGAGGCGAGTTCGCGGCTGCGGTCGCGGGCGGCCTCCAGCGCGGCGATCAGGGCGGCGCGGACTCCGTGGTTCTCCAGTTCGCGGATCGCGTTGATCGTCGTACCGGCCGGGGAGGTGACGTTCTCGCGGAGCCTGACGGGGTGCTCGCCGCTGTCGCGGAGCATCACGGCGGCGCCGATGGCGGACTGGACGATGAGGTCGTGGGCCTTGTCGCGGGGCAGGCCGAGCAGGATGCCTGCGTCGGTCATCGCCTCGACCAGGTAGAAGAAGTACGCCGGGCCGGAGCCGGAGAGGGCGGTGCAGGCGTCCTGCTGGTTCTCCGGGACGCGGAGGGTCTTGCCGACTCCTCCGAAGATCTCCTCGGTGTGGGCGAGGTGCGCCTCGGTGGCGTGGCTGCCGGCCGAGATGACGGACATCGCCTCGTCGACGAGGGCGGGGGTGTTGGTCATGACGCGCACGACCGGGGTGCCCGCGGCCAGGCGCTCCTCGAAGAAGGACGTGGGGATGCCGGCGGCTCCGCTGATGATCAGGCGGTCGGCGGGAATGTGCGGGGCGAGTTCGTCCAGGAGGGCGCCCATGTCCTGCGGCTTGACCGTGAGGATCAGGGTGTCGGCGGTCTTGGCGGCCTCGGTGTTGCTGACGGGGTTGACGCCGTAGCGGGTGCGGAGCTCTTCGGCCCGTTCGGGCCGGCGGGCCGTGACCAGGAGGTCGGCGGGGGCCCAGCCGGCCCGGATCATTCCGCTGAGCAGGGCTTCGCCGATCTTGCCGGTGCCGAGGACTGCGACTTTCTGGCTCATGCGGTTCAGTTTCGCACCGGTGCCCAGGGGGCGGCCGGAGCGTCCGGGTGGCGGAACGGGCCCTATGCCGTACGCCGTCGCAGCGTCGCCGCCCCCAGCCCGAGGACGAGCACGGCGCAGCCGGCCACGATCAGGACGTCGCGGACGAAGGTCGCGGTCATGTCGGTGTGGTGGAGGACCTCGTTCATGCCGTCGACGGCGTACGACATCGGCAGGACGTCGGAGACGGCCGTGAGGACGGGGTGCATCTCGGAGCGGGGAGTGAACAGGCCGCAGAGGAGGAGCTGGGGGAAGATCACCGCGGGCATGAACTGGACCGCCTGGAACTCCGAGGCCGCGAAGGCCGAGACGAAGAGTCCGAGGGCCGTGCCGAGCAGGGCGTCGAGAAGAGCGACGAGCAGGAGCAGCCAGGGCGAGCCGGTGACGTCCAGGCCGAGGACCCAGACGGCGAGGCCGGTGGCGAGGGCGGACTGGACGACGGCGAGGGCGCCGAAGGCGAGGGCGTAGCCGGCGATGAGGTCGGCCTTGCCCAGCGGCATGGCGAGCAGGCGTTCGAGGGTGCCGGAGGTGCGTTCCCGCAGGGTGGCGATGGAGGTGACCAGGAACATCGTGATCAGCGGGAAGATGCCGAGCAGGGAGGCGCCGATGTTGTCGAAGGTGTGCGGGCTGCCGTCGAAGACGTAGCGCAGCAGGACCAGCATCAGGCAGGGGACGAGGATCATCAGGGCGATGGTCCGCGGGTCGTGGCGGAGCTGGCGCAGGACGCGGGCCGCGGTGGCGGTGGTGCGGGCGGCGTTCAGCGGGCCGGTGGGCACTGCGGCGGGGGCGGCGGGCGGGGGCGTGCTCATCGGGTCGTCTCCTTGGTGCGGTCCGCGGCGGCTGCTTCGTCCACCAGGTGCAGGAAGGCGGCCTCGACGGTGTCGCTGCCGGTGCGGGTGCGCAGGGCGTCCGGGGTGTCGTCGGCGAGGATCCGGCCGTCGCGCATGAGCAGGAGGCGGTGGCAGCGCTCGGCCTCGTCCATGACGTGGGAGGAGACGAGGAGGGTGGCGCCCCGCTCGGCGGCGAGGTCGTGGAAGAGGTTCCACAGGTCGCGGCGCAGGACGGGGTCGAGGCCGACGGTCGGCTCGTCGAGGACGAGGAGTTCGGGGGAGCCGAGGAGGGCGACGGCGAGGGAGACGCGGCTGCGCTGCCCGCCGGAGAGGTTGCCGGCGAGGGCGTCGGCGTGGCTGGTGAGGTCGACGTCGGCGAGGACGCGTTCGACGTCGTTGCGGCGCTGGGCGGTGACGGAGGTCCCCTCGCGGTGGGGTCGCCTCTCGCTCGGGCGGAGCCGGGAGTGGGGAAGCCTTCGGGCGCGGGCGAGGCCGGGGTCCAGGATCGCGGCGAAGTAGTCGAGGTTCTGGCGGACGGTCAGGTCGTCGTAGACGGAGGGGGCCTGGGTGACGTAGCCGATGCGGCTGCGCAGGGCGGCGTGGCCGGCCGGGAGGCCGAGGACGTCGAGGGTGCCGGTGACCTTGGCCTGGGTGCCGACGACGGAGCGCATGAGGGTGGACTTGCCGCATCCGGAGGGGCCGAGCAGGCCGGTGATCTGGCCGCGCGGGACGGTGAAGCCGAGGTGGTGCAGGACGGTGCGGGGGCCGCGGACGACGGTGAGGTCCTCGGCGTGGACGGCGTCCGGTGCTGTGGAGCCCGGTGGATCCGGCACATAATTCATCATGCGATGAATAATCTGCCTCGGCGAGCCGGACAGTCAAGGGCGGAAGCCGGTGTTCCGTACACGGGAACGGTGGCCGGACACGAGAACGGCGGCCCGGAAGGAACCGGGCCGCCGCTGGCGCCTGTTGGCAGGTCTCGGGTCAGGGCGTGGTCGCCACGAGCACGAGCACGTCGTACGTCTCCTCGACGATGCCGTCCGGGAAGGTCTTCAGCAGGTGGTCGCGCTCCTCCTCCAGGAAAGCGGACCTGCGGTCCTCGGGGGCGACGAGGAAGGCCGAGTGGCTGCCGACGTTGGCGAGGTGGGTGTCGACGGGGACGCGGCGGCTCCAGCGGATCTTGTCGCGGCCGAAGCGGAGCCGGCCGCTGGGATCGGCCTGGTCCGTGCGGTCCGCGGCCTTGCGCGGTTCGGCGGCCGTGTTCACGCCGAAGAAGCGGTTCGCGCGGTCGGCCTGCTCGGCGATCCACTCGATGTCGGGCGCGGTGGTGTTCCACCACAGCGCCAGCGCGCCGCCGGGCCGCAGGACGCGCAGCGCCTCCGGCACCGAGCGGGCGGTGTCGGTCCAGTGCCAGGCCTGGGCGTAGGTGAGGAAGTCGGCGCGGGCGTCGGCCACGGGGAGGGCGTTGCCGTTGCCCTGCACGATCGGGATGTGCGGCAGACCGCGGCGGAACTCGGCGGCCATGCCCGCACCGGGTTCGACGGCGAGGACGTCGGCGCCGCGCTCGTGCAGCAGGGCGGTCGCGATACCGGTACCGGCGCCGACGTCCACGACCCGGGCGCCGGACAGCGACCGGCCGGCCAGTGCCTCGACGGTGTCGAAGAGGGCGGGCGGGTAGGAGGGGCGGTTCGCGGCGTACTGGGCGGCCGCGGCGTTGAAGGAGTGGGCGCGCAGTGCGTGCGCCGGCTCGGACGGATCTGGCGGCTCGGAGGAGGGCGGGGACGCGATCATGCCGCCATGGTGCGCGGGGAAGGCCCGGGGGGACAGCAGATATCCGGCCGGGCAGCGATTTTCGGACGGTGGCCTTTACGCCGGTCCCGTCGCCGATGTCGCTGGGGCAGCGGGGCTCGGACGGTGGCCCCTACGCCGGTTCCGTCACCGGCGTCGCTTCTTTCTCGCCGGGTTGCCGGTGCGGCGCAGGGTGCGGCGGGCGTACTCCTCGCCGGCCTTCTCGTACTCCGCGCGGTGCAGCTTCTCGCCCGGGGCCTCGGTGAGGGAACGGAAGAAGTAGGCGAACAGGGAGCCGACGAAGCCGATGGCCAGCAGACCGCGCAGGGAGGCCTGCCGGACCGGGTCGTGGCGCTTGCCGAAGCCCTCCCAGGTGTTGCGGAAGGCGAGCGCGCTGCAGATCGCGAACATGGCGACGATCAGCACGGTCACGAAGGCGCCGGTGTCGGCGATCCGGATGCCCTGGTAGGCGAAGCGCAGGATCAGGCAGGAGGCGACGGCGGCGGCGAGGGAGCCCGCGGCCGCGCCGACGCGGCGGGCCGGGTACCCGTTGTCGTGGTTCACCCAGGACGTGCCGAAGAAGCGAAGCGGCTCCGGGCGGGGGCCGCCGTCCTGGTCCGCGCCGTCTCTGGAGCCCGCCGGGGTGTCCGGGGTGCCGGTTTCGTCGCTCACGGGACGATTATGGCTCCGGACGGGGGCGGGCTCCCGGGCGGGGTCAGCTGCAGCGGCCCGCGACGTAGCCGTCGGTGCCCGTCTGCACGAAGGCGTCCGAGACGTACTCGCCGTTGCTGATGTTGTCCCAGATGTTCGAGGTGCCGTAGGGGCCTGCGACGGCGGTGCCCGGCGACTGGCAGTAGATGTGCACCTTGGCGCCCTCGGGCAGGACGCGGACGAGGTTGTAGTTCGTACCCGGCCCGCTGCGGACGTTCAGACTGACGCCCGGGGCGACCGAGTAGTAGCGCAAGGACTCCGTCGCGACCGCGGCCGTCCCGGCCGCCGCACCGCTGCGTTCGTCTTCTCCGACGCGCTCGACAGACATCGAGTGCCTCCCCCCGTTTGTCCCCACGAATGTCATGGGGTGTCGTTGATGCCCCTGGGACGAATCGCGAAACACCTGTGCGCGACTCGCATGCAGACGCTAGCAAGCCGCCTCTGTCTCGTACGAGTCATCGACTAGGCTCCGTGCGTCGCGCGCGCGGACGAACAGCACGGGGGTGGTCCATGACGCCACAGCGCAACACCGGAGCGGGCGCGGAAGCAGAACTTCCCGAGTACGCCGGCCAGTACCACCTGGACTCGTGTCTGGGCTCCGGCGGCATGGGCGTGGTGCATCTGGCCCGCAGCACCTCCGGACTGCGGCTCGCCGTGAAGGTCGTGCACGCCGAGTTCGCGAGGGACCCCGAGTTCAGAGGGCGCTTCCGGCAGGAGGTGGCCGCGGCCCGCCGGGTGAGCGGTGCCTTCACCGCGCCGGTCGTGGACGCCGACCCCGAGGCCGAGCGGCCCTGGATGGCCACGCTGTTCATTCCCGGTCCGACGCTCTCGGAGCATGTGAAGCAGAACGGGCCGATGCCTACGGCGCAGTTGCGTCGGCTGATGGCCGGGCTCGCCGAGGCGCTGCGCGACATCCACCGGGTGGGGGTCGTGCACCGGGATCTCAAGCCGAGCAACGTGCTGCTCGCCGAGGACGGGCCGAAGGTCATCGATTTCGGCATCTCCCGGCCCAAGGACAGTGAACTGCGCACCGAGACCGGGAAGTTGATCGGCACGCCGCCTTTCATGGCGCCCGAGCAGTTCCGGCGCCCGCGGGAGGTGGGGCCGGCGGCGGACATCTTCGCCCTCGGGTCGGTGCTGGTGCACGCCGCGACCGGGCGGGGGCCGTTCGACTCCGACAGCCCGTACGTCGTCGCCTATCAGGTGGTGCACGACGAGCCGGATCTGACCGGGGTGCCGGAGAACCTCGCGCCGCTGGTGCTGCGGTGTCTCGCCAAGGAGCCCGAGGACCGGCCCACCCCCGACGAGCTGATGCGGGAACTGCGGTCGCAGGCGGCCTCGTACGACACGCAGGCGTTCATACCCGCGCAGCGGGCGAGTGAGGACGAGCGGGGGCAGCAGGCCGGCGGCGAGCCGGCCGGGGAGCGGTCCGCCGGGCACTTTGCCGGGCCGTCCACGGGATCCGCGGGGCCGTCCGCGGAGCATTCCGCCGCGCCCGCCGTCAAGCAGTCCGCCGAGCCGTCCATGGGGTCGTCGGCCGAGCCGTCCGGCAGGCGTCGGCTCCGGGGGAAGCGGATGGCGGCCGTGGGCGCCGGGGCGCTCGGGCTGGCCGCGCTCGGTGTCCTGGTCTGCGTACAGCTGCTCGACGCAGCCCCGCACGCGTCGCGGGGCGAAAGCCCACGGACGCTGTCGACGGCCTCCGCCACCTGGGCGGCCGAACCGGTGGGGTCCGGCAAGGGCATGCCTCAGTGCTCCTACGGGGCCGGGAAGCTGCTCTGCACCCGCCCCGGTGTGGTGTTCGCCGTGTCCCCCGCCGACGGCGCCCTGATGTGGCGGCACTCCGTCGCCGCACGGACCACGAGCGCTCCGCCCCTGGTCTCCGCCGGCCTCGTGCAGCCCTTCACGAGCGGCGGGTCACGTCTGGCGGCTCTCGCTCCGGCGTCGGGCAGACAGGTCTGGGAGCGGCGCCTGCCCCCGGACACGACGATTCGTTACGCCGGCGGCACGACCCTACTCACGCGCGCCGACGGGACCGTCACCGGTGTGGACGCGGCGACCGGTTCGACCACGTGGCAGCGCCGGTTCCCCGGCCGGGGCACGCCGGCCTTTGTGTCATTCCCGGGAGACTCCTCGGCCTACGCGGCACAGACGTCCGCCGACGGCACGAGCACGCAGGTGACCGCGGTGGATCCGGACACGGGCCGGGTGCGATGGGACGTCCGGCTCGCCGGGGCGCTGAGGCCGTTCGGTGCCCAGGACGGCTCGGTGTTCTTCCAGGCCGTCGACAGCGTCTACGGGAACACCGGGGCGGTCGTCCGCTACACACCCGCCTCGAAGGAGACGCGCCGGGTGAAGCTGCCCGTCGCGCTCGACGACGCCCAGGCCGCCGTGCGGGGGCACTTCGTCTATCTCCTGGCCGCGGGCGGTTCCCTGGTCGCCGTCGACCTGGACACGCAGAAGCAGCTGTGGCGCATGGAGACCTCCGTGGTCCGCGGGTCGGCGCCCGTCACCGACGGCAGGAGGGTGTACTTCAGCTCGGGCGACGGGCGGCTCCTCGCCGTCGACGCGGCCAGGGGGAGGCTCGTCGGGCAGACCGAGGCCCGTCTCGGCAACCACTCCGGGGTCGCGGGAGCACCGCCCGCGCCGGTCGTCGTCGGCAACCGGATCTTCGCCACGGCTCCCGACGGCACCGTCTTCGCCCTCGACACACGCCGGCCGTCGTCCTGGTGACGTGCGGAAGGGGCCGCCCCGGCGAAGGGCGGCCCCTTTCCGTGGACCGGTCGACTCCCAAGGACCGGTCGACTTCCCGTGGACCGGTCGGTCGGGCTTCCCGTGGACCGGTCGGCGTCTCGTGAGCGGTCAGCCCAGCTCGGTCACGCCAGCTTGGTCACGTCGCGCACCGCGCCCTTGTCCGCGCTGGTCGCCATCGCGGCGTAGGCGCGCAGGGCGGCCGAGACCTTGCGGTCGCGGTTCCTGGGGGCGTAGGCGCCGTCGAGGGCTTCCTCGCGGCGGGCGAGTTCCGCCTCGTCGACCAGCAGCTCGATGGTGCGGTCGGGGATGTCGATGCGGATCCGGTCGCCGTCCTGGACCAGGGCGATCGTGCCGCCGGAGGCCGCCTCGGGGGACGCGTGGCCGATGGAGAGGCCGGACGTGCCGCCGGAGAAGCGTCCGTCGGTGATCAGGGCGCAGGACTTGCCCAGGCCCCGGCCCTTCAGATACGAGGTCGGGTAGAGCATCTCCTGCATGCCGGGACCGCCCTTGGGGCCCTCGTAGCGGATGACGACGACGTCGCCGTCCTTGACCTCCTGGGTGAGGATCCGCTGGACGGCCTCCTCCTGGGACTCGCAGACCACGGCCGGGCCCTCGAAGGTCCAGATGGACTCGTCGACGCCGGCCGTCTTGACCACGCAGCCGTCCACGGCCAGGTTGCCCCTGAGGACCGCGAGGCCGCCGTCCTTGGAGTAGGCGTGCTCGGCGGAGCGGATGCAGCCGCCCTCGGCGTCGTCGTCCAGCGCCTCCCAGCGCTCGGACTGGGAGAAGGCCTCGGCGGAGCGGACGCAGCCGGGGGCCGCGTGCCACAGCTCCACAGCCTCGGGGGACGGGGAGCCGCCGCGGACGTCCCAGGTCTTCAGCCAGTCGGAGAGGGAGGGGCTGTGGACCGCGTGGACGTCCTCGTTGAGGAGACCGGCGCGGTGCAGTTCGCCGAGGAGGGCGGGGATGCCGCCGGCGCGGTGCACGTCCTCCATGTAGTACGTGCGGTTCTTCGCGACGTTGGGCGCGACCTTGGCCAGGCAGGGGACGCGGCGCGAGACGGCGTCGATCTGCTCCAGTCCGAAGGGGACGCCCGCCTCCTGGGCGGCGGCCAGCAGGTGCAGGATCGTGTTCGTGGAGCCGCCCATCGCGATGTCCAGCGCCATGGCGTTCTCGAAGGCCTGGAAGGTGGCGATGTTGAGCGGCAGGGCGGTGTCGTCGTCCTGCTCGTAGTAGCGGCGGGTGAGGTCCATGACCGTGCGGGCCGCGTCGACGTAGAGCTGCTTGCGTGCGGTGTGGGTGGCGAGGACCGAGCCGTTGCCGGGCAGGGAGAGGCCGATGGCCTCGGTCAGGCAGTTCATCGAGTTGGCGGTGAACATGCCCGAACAGCTGCCGCAGGTCGGACAGGCGTTCTCCTCGATCCGGAGGATGTCCTCGTCGGAGATCTTGTCGTTGACGGCGTCGGAGATCGCGTCGACCAGGTCGAGGGTGCGGACCGTGCCGTCGACCAGCGTGGCCCGGCCGGACTCCATCGGGCCGCCGGAGACGAAGACCGTCGGGATGTTCAGGCGCAGGGCCGCCAGCAGCATGCCCGGGGTGATCTTGTCGCAGTTGGAGATGCAGACCAGGGCGTCGGCGCAGTGGGCCTCGACCATGTACTCCACGCTGTCCGCGATCAGGTCGCGGGAGGGGAGGCTGTAGAGCATGCCGCCGTGTCCCATGGCGATGCCGTCGTCGACCGCGATCGTGTTGAACTCGCGCGGGATGCCGCCGGCCTCCTTGATCGCCTCGCTGACGATCCGGCCGACGGGCTGGAGGTGGGTGTGCCCCGGCACGAACTCGGTGAAGGAGTTGGCGACCGCGATGACCGGCTTCCGGCCGATGTCCGCACCGGGTACACCGGAGGCGCGCATCAGGGCGCGGGCGCCCGCCATGTTGCGGCCGTGGGTGACTGTGCGGGACCTCAGCTCGGGCATCGTCGCTCGCTCCTTCGAAGACCTACCGCCGGAGAGGGTTCCGGCTCCTTTGAGCGTACGCCGCCCCTCCAAGGGATGGACACGGTTGTCCGGAATGCGGGACGGGTGTTTCACGGATCCGACAGGTGACGCCGCCGGGCCGGGTCACGCCGCCGTCCGGCCGCGCCGCCCTTCCCCGGTCACGCAGCTCGGGGCGGGCCGCGCGTCCCGCCCCGGTCACGGCTCCGTCAGGTGGCGCTGGACCACCGGTGCCACCCGGGTGATGATCTGTTCCAGGTCCGCCGAGGCCAGCGGCTCCAGCTTGATCACGTAGCGCATCATCGCCGTGCCCACGATCTGCGCGGCGGCCAGCTCGGCCCGCAGCTCCGCGTCCGGCAGGTCCACCTGGGCGGCGACGCGGCGCAGCAGCTGGGAGGCGACCAGGCGGCGGAAGACCGCGGCAGCGGTCTCGTTGTTCACGGCGGACCGGAGGATCGCCAGGAGGGGCGCACGGGTCGTGGGGTTGTCCCAGACGCCGAAGACGAAGCGGGTCAGCCGCTCCCCCACCCCCTCCAGCGGCCCGTCGGCCACCGCGTTCGGCGCGTCGAGCGCGGGCGCGAAGGCGACCGCGATGGCGGCCTCGAAGATCTGTTCCTTGGTGCCGAAGTAGTGGTGGACCAGTGCCGAGTCCACGTCGGCGGTCTTGGCGATCCCGCGTACGGACGTCTTGTCGTAGCCGCGTTCGGAGAACTGCTCGCGGGCCGCGGTCAGGATGCGGTCGCGGGTGTCCGCCGATTCGGTGCGCGGGGGCCGCCCCCGCCGTCGTGCCGTGGTCCCGGTCATCGCCTCGGCACCTCCACCGCATGAGCCAGGTGCCGGCGCGTGAAGGCCAGGGCCTCGGCGAGGTCGGCCTCGCGCTCGGCGCTGGACATCGCCCGCCGGGTGTTGACCTCGATGACGACATGGCCGTCGAAACCGCCGACGGAGAGACGTTCCAGCAGCTCGGCGCAGGGCTGGGTGCCGCGTCCCGGGACCAGGTGCTCGTCCTTGGCCGAGCCGCGCCCGTCGGCGAGGTGGACGTGACCGAGGCGGTCGCCCATGCGGTCGATCATGTGCAGGGCGTCGGTGCGAGCCGTCGACGTGTGGCTGAGGTCGATCGTGAAGTGCCGGTAGTCGTCCTTGGTGACGTCCCAGTCCGGGGCGTAGGCCAGCATCTCGCGGTCGCGATAGCGCCACGGGTACATGTTCTCCACGGCGAAGCGCACATCCGTCTCGTTCGCCATCCGCCAGATCCCGGCGACGAAGTCGCGGGCGTACTGCCGCTGCCACCGGAAGGGCGGGTGCACGACGACGGTGGAGGCGCCCAGCTTCTCGGCGGCCGACCGGGCCCGCTGGAGCTTGACCCAGGGGTCGGTGGACCAGACCCGCTGGGTGATCAGCAGACAGGGGGCGTGGACGGCCAGGATCGGAATGCCGTGGTAGTCGGACAGGCGGCGCAGCGCCTCGATGTCCTGGCTGACCGGGTCCGTCCACACCATGACCTCGACGCCGTCGTAGCCGAGGCGCGCGGCGATCTCGAAGGCCGTCGCCGTGGACTCCGGGTAGACGGAGGCGGTCGACAGCGCGATGCGCGCGTGCGTTGGTTCAACCACGTCCGTCACCTTACGGGGTCGAGTGGTGAGGGGGTGGGGTGCCTATTCGCCGTTGTGACGTTCGCCATTCGGGCGCCCGAGGGGTTACCGGGCGGCCGTGGGGAGCCCGCGGGGAGATGCGTGGGAGCCCCCGCGGGGAGGCGTCCGGGGGCCGGTCGTACGCGGTGCGTGGGGGCCGGTGGCGGGCGTGCGGCGGTGGCCGCACGCCCGTACGGCACCGCACCCCTGCGTGACCGACCGCCTGCAACGCGCTCGGACCGCCGTCGGACGGCCGACACTCCCCGGGTGATCGAAACCGCCGTCGGACGACCGGACACTCCCGGGGTGATCGAACCGCCGTCAGGCGACTAGGCGCTTCCCATGTGATCGAGCCGCCGCAGGATCACGCCCTCCCTCAGGGCCCACGGGCAGACCTCCAGGCTCTCCACTCCGAACAGGTCCATCGCGCCCTCGGCCACCAGCGCACCGGCCAGTATCTGGCGGGCGCGGCCCTCCGAGACCCCGGGGAGTTCGGCGCGCTGGTCCGCCGACATGCCGGACAGACGCGGGACCCAGGCCTCCAGGGACTCCCGCTTGAGTTCGCGCTGGACGTAGAGGCCGTCGGCGCTGCGGGCGGCGCCGGCGATGCGGGCCAGCTGCTTGAACGTCTTGGAGGTGGCGACCACGTGGTCGGGGGCGCCGAAGCGGCTGAATTCGCCGACGGTCCGGGCGATCTGCGCGCGCACATGGCGGCGCAGGGCGCGGACCGCGTCGGGGTCGGGCGGGTCGCCGGGCAGCCAGCCGGCGGTGAGGCGGCCGGCGCCGAGCGGCAGCGAGACGGCGGTGTCCGGCTCCTCGTCGATGCCGTAGGCGATCTCCAGGGAACCCCCGCCGATGTCCAGGACCAGCAGTTTTCCGGCGGACCAGCCGTACCAGCGGCGGACGGCGAGGAAGGTGAGCCGGGCCTCCTCCGGGCCGGTGAGGACCTGGAGGCGTACACCGGTCTGCTCCTCCACGCGCGCGAGGACCTCGTCGGCGTTGGTCGCCTCGCGCACGGCGGAGGTCGCGAACGGCAGCAGGTCCTCGACACCCTTGTCCTCGGCGGCCTGGAGCGCGTCCCGTACGACGGCGATCAGCTTCTCGACGCCGTCGTCACCGATGGCACCGCTGTCGTCGAGCAGTTGGGCGAGCCGCAGTTCGGCCTTGTGCGAATGCGCGGGCAGCGGGCGCGCGCCGGGGTGGGCGTCCACCACCAGCAGATGCACCGTGTTCGAACCCACGTCCAGGACACCGAGTCTCATATACGGAACGCTACTGCCAGATCGTCCGTGCTCGGTCCCCGCAGCGGCCCCTGGACACTTACCCTGGACAGGTGCCAAAGACGAAAAAGGCGAAGGACGACAAGGGAGCCAAGTCTTCCAAGTCCGGCAAGACGCCCACGAAGGCCCCGAAGGTGAGCGACGAGAAGGGGCTCGACTTCGCGCGCGCATGGGTGGAGTTCCCTGATCCGGCGGACGAGGAGCAGGTGTTCCGCTGCGATCTGACATGGCTGACCTCTCGCTGGAACTGCATCTTCGGCAGCGGCTGCCAGGGCATCCAGGCGGGCCGCGCGGACGACGGGTGCTGCACGCTGGGCGCGCACTTCTCCGACGAGGACGACGAGAAGCGGGTCGCCGGGCACGTGGCGCGGCTCACTCCGGAGATCTGGCAGCACCACGAGGAGGGCGCGCGGGGCGGCTGGATCTCCGAGGACGAGGACGGATCCCGGCAGACCCGGCCCTTCCAGGGCTCGTGCATCTTCCAGAACCGCCCCGGGTTCGCGGGCGGCGCGGGCTGCTCGCTGCACATCCTCGCCCTGAAGGAGGGCCGGGAGCCGCTGGAGACCAAGCCGGACGTGTGCTGGCAGCTGCCGATCCGGCGGACGTACGACTGGATCGACCGGCCGGACGACACGCGCGTGCTGCAGGTGTCGATCGGCGAGTACGACCGCCGGGGCTGGGGTCCGGGCGGCCACGACCTGCACTGGTGGTGCACGTCGGCGACCTCGGCGCACGGCGCGGGCGAGCCGGTGTACGTCTCCTACCGGGCCGAGCTGACCGAGCTGATGGGCAAGGCCGGCTACGACCGTCTCGTCGAGCTGTGCGAGCAGCGGCTGGCATCGCAGCTGCCGCTGGTGGCACCCCACCCGGCGGACCCGGAGCCGGGCCGCTGAGGTCTTCGCCGGGAGCCCGCTAGCTGTCCGAGGGGCTCGGGGTGCCGTCGTCCCCCGGGGGCGGGGACGGAGTCGGGGGCGGGTCGGACGGGGTCGGGTCCGAGGGCGTGGGGCTGGGGCTCGGGTCGGTCGGGGACGGGCTCTGGCCGCCCGGCGGATCCGTGGGGGGCGAGGCAGGGGGCGTGGTCGGCTCGTGGCTGGGGGTCGGGGGCGGGCTCGCGGGGCCGCTGGGGGCGGTGCCGTAGCCCTCGATGGTGACCACGGCGCCGGCCGGTGAGACCGCCACGTGCGCGTGCCAGTGGCCGGACGGCTCGCGCAGATGGTCGACGTACACCTTCACCGTCAGGGTCTGGCCGGGGGCGAGGGTTCCCGACGACCGGCTGAGGTAGAGCCAGGCCGCCGGGGTGGACGCGGACCAGCGGACCGGGGCGGAACCGGAGGCGGTGAGGGTGATCAGCGTGGTGTCGCCGTCGTTGGCGGCGCTCACCGCGAGGTCCCCGGTGCCCTTCTTGTCTCCCCCGGAGACGCTGACGACCTCCACGGAGACGTCCGAGGTGCCGTGCCGGCCCGGGCCGGCGCCGGGCTTCACGCTGGCGTTGCCCGCGTTCTCGTAGCCGCCCGCGGTGTCGCTGCCGAGCTCGTCGGGGCCCTGCGCCTCGCGCGCGGTGGGCGTCCTGCCGTCCTCGCCGACGGCGGGCGTGCCCCGGTAGGCGGCCCACAGGGCGAGCACGGGGGCGGCGACGACGGTGGCGACGACCGTCGTGGTGACGGCACGCGCGCGCAGGCGGTCGCGGCGGGCCGCGCGGTCCTTGGGGTCCATCGGGAAGCCGCGCCGGTCGAAGCGCGGGACGGCCGCACCTCGCGCGCGGGGGGTGTGGGCGAGGGCGATGTGCAGGGCCGCGCGCGGGGCCTCCAGGACGGGCAGCTCGGCCGGGGTGACGGTGGCGCCGGGCCAGGGGCCGGTCACCGCGCGCTCGGCGGTGCGGCGGCAGCGCGGGCAGTCGTCGACATGGCGGACCAGCTCGCGGCGCAGGGCCGTGCTGAGGACCAGCTGGCTGTCTCCGGTGAGATGGGCCACGCTCGGGCAGCCGCCGGTCTCGACCACGGCGAGCGCGGCGCGGGTGCGCTCGACCTCGCAGGCGGCGGAGGCCAGCAGTTCCCGGGCGGTGGCGGGCTCCATGCCGAGGACGGCGGCGACCTCGTGGGCGGCCAGGTGGTGGCGCACGGCGAGTTCGAGGGCCTCGCGCTGTTCGGGGGTGGTACCGGCCGCTTCCGGCCAGGCGAGCAGCGCGAGTTCGCGGCGCCGCTGCTCCTGGACCTCGGGCGCGGCGGGTGGATCGGGTGCCTGTTTTCCGGGCGCCGAACGGCCGGCCGCATGAGTGGCCTGACGTTTCTGCTTGGCTTCGGCGAGCCCTCGCAGGCACGCCCAGCGGGCCAGCGCGTACAGCCAGGCCCTGCGGTCGGCGGCCGCCTCCGGGATGCGCTGCCCGCGCCGCTCCGCCAGCGCGAGGACGTCCCCGAGGGCGGCGGTGGCCGCGTCGTGGTCGCACAGCACCGACAGGCAGTAGGTGAACAGACCGTCCAGGTACGGCTCGTAGCGCGCCGGCGGCCGGTGGGCGAGGGTGCGTGCGGCGGCTCGGTCGCGCACTTCGCGGTGCGCCCGGTGAGCGCCAGTGGTGCGGGTCGTGGTCTCCGGACTGCTGCTCATCACCCGTGCGACCGTAGGCGGCCGTGGAGTGCACCTTCGTGCACCTTGAGCACTTTTAATCCGTACGGGTGAAACGATCCCTCATAAGGGGACAGGAGGCCTCCGTTCCGCGGCTCGAACCGGACGGCTCGTGGCCGTTACCGGTCCACCGCGTGCGCCCCGGGCGGGCTCTGTCAGTGGCGCGGGCTACGGTTTCCGCATGGCTGCCCGTACCAAGACCACCAAGGACCGCCCGTCCTACCGCTGCACGGAGTGCGGCTGGCAGACGGCCAAGTGGCTCGGCCGCTGCCCCGAGTGCCAGGCCTGGGGCACGATCGACGAGTACGGCACGCCCGCGGTCCGTACGACGGCACCGGGCCGCGTGACGAAGTCCGCGCTGCCCATCGGCCAGGTCGACGGCCGGCAGGCCACCGCCCGCTCGACCGGCGTGCCGGAGCTGGACCGGGTGCTCGGTGGCGGTCTCGTCCCCGGCGCGGTCGTCCTGCTCGCGGGCGAGCCGGGCGTCGGCAAGTCCACCCTGCTGCTGGACGTGGCCGCCAAGTCGGCGAGCGCGGAGCACCGCACCCTGTATGTGACCGGCGAGGAGTCCGCGAGCCAGGTGCGGCTGCGCGCCGACCGCATCCGCGCTCTCGACGACGACCTGTACCTGGCCGCCGAGACCGACCTGTCCGCGGTCCTCGGCCACTTGGACGAGGTGAAGCCCTCCCTGCTGATCCTCGACTCGGTGCAGACGGTGGCCTCCCCGGAGATCGACGGCGCGCCCGGCGGCATGGCCCAGGTCCGCGAGGTGGCCGGCGCCCTGATCCGCGCCTCCAAGGAGCGCGGGATGTCCACGCTGCTGGTGGGCCACGTCACCAAGGACGGCGCGATCGCCGGCCCCCGACTGCTGGAGCACCTGGTCGACGTCGTCCTGCACTTCGAGGGCGACCGGCACGCACGCCTGCGCCTGGTCCGCGGCGTGAAGAACCGCTACGGCGCCACGGACGAGGTCGGCTGCTTCGAACTGCACGACGAGGGCATTACGAGCCTTGCCGACCCAAGCGGACTTTTCCTGACCCGTCGTGACGAACCGGTCCCCGGCACCTGCCTGACCGTCACCCTGGAGGGCCGCCGCCCGCTGGTGGCCGAGGTGCAGGCGCTTACCGTCGACTCCCAGATCCCCTCCCCGCGCCGGACCACCTCGGGCCTGGAGACCTCCCGCGTGTCGATGATGCTCGCGGTGCTGGAGCAGCGCGGCCGGATCAGCGCGCTCGGCAAGCGGGACATCTACTCCGCGACCGTCGGCGGGGTGAAGCTCTCCGAGCCGGCCGCCGACCTCGCCGTCGCGCTCGCGCTCGCCTCGGCCGCGAGCGACGTCCCGCTGCCGAAGAACCTGGTCGCGATCGGCGAGGTGGGCCTGGCGGGCGAGGTCAGACGGGTCACGGGCGTGCAGCGCAGACTCGCCGAGGCGCACCGGCTGGGCTTCACGCACGCGCTCGTGCCGGGCGATCCGGGCAAGATCCCGGCCGGGATGAAGGTCCTGGAAGTCGCGGACATTGGGGACGCGCTGAGAGTACTGCCACGCTCCCGTCGCCGAGAGGCCCCACGGGAGGCGGAGGACCGCCGGTAGACTTTGCCCAGGTCTCGCCCGTCCGTACGAACCGAGTGCGCACGACGGCAGCGCCCAGAACCTGCGACCGGAGGAGTGCAGTGGCAGCCAACGACCGGGCAGCAGCTCCCGGAAAGTCCGGTGGGAGTGCCGGTTCCGATGGCCTGATGCGCGCCTCGCTGAGCGCTGTGGCTCCGGGTACGGCCCTGCGTGACGGCCTTGAGCGGGTCCTGCGCGGCAACACCGGCGGACTCATCGTCCTCGGCTCCGACAAGACCGTCGAGGCGATGTGCACGGGCGGTTTCGTCCTGGATGTCGAGTTCACCGCCACGCGCCTGCGGGAGCTGTGCAAGCTGGACGGCGGCATCGTGGTGTCGTCGGACCTGTCGAAGATCCTGCGGGCCGGTGTGCAGCTGGTGCCGGACCCGACGATCCCGACGGAGGAGACGGGCACCCGTCACCGCACGGCGGACCGGGTCTCCAAGCAGGTCGGCTTCCCGGTGGTGTCGGTCTCCCAGTCGATGCGGCTGATCGCCCTGTACGTCGACGGGCAGCGGCGCGTCCTGGAGGACTCGGCGGCGATCCTGTCCCGCGCGAACCAGGCGCTGGCGACCCTGGAGCGGTACAAGCTGCGCCTGGACGAGGTCGCGGGCACGCTGTCGGCGCTGGAGATCGAGGACCTGGTGACGGTCCGGGACGTGTCGGCGGTCGCGCAGCGCCTGGAGATGGTGCGGCGCATCGCCACCGAAATCGCCGAATACGTGGTCGAACTGGGCACGGACGGCCGTCTTCTGGCACTCCAGCTGGAGGAGCTGATCGCGGGCGTGGAGCCGGACCGTGAGCTGGTCGTGCGGGACTACGTCCCCGAGCCCACGGCGAAGCGCTCCCGTACGGTCGAGGAGGCCCTCGCGGAGCTGGACGCCCTCAGCCACGCGGAACTGCTGGAGCTGGGCACGGTGGCGCGGGCGCTGGGCTACACGGGCTCCCCCGAGACCCTCGACTCGGCGGTGTCCCCGCGCGGCTTCCGGCTCCTGGCCAAGGTGCCGCGGCTTCCGGGCGCGATCATCGACCGGCTGGTGGAGCACTTCGGGGGCCTGCAGAAGCTGCTGGCAGCGAGCGTCGACGATCTCCAGACGGTGGACGGGGTCGGTGAGGCGCGCGCGAGGAGCGTCCGCGAGGGCCTGTCCCGGCTGGCGGAATCGTCGATCCTTGAGCGGTACGTCTGAGTGCGGTGCCTGAGTGCGGTGCCCGAGTGCCGCATCTGAGTGCCGCGTCTGCGTGCCTCGTCGTGAGCGCCTGGTCCGAACGCCGCGTCCGAACGCCGCGTCCGAGCGCCTCGTCGTGAGTGCCTCGCCCGACCGCTTCGTCTGAGCGCCGTGTCTGAGCGGTTCGCCTGAGTCGGGGGGCCGCTCGTTGATCCGGGGGGCCGCCCGTCTCGTTTTCGGCTGCGGGGTGTCGGGGGCTGGTCGCGCAGTTCCCCGCGCCCCTTTGGGGCGCCTGGCTGCGCGCCGGCGTCAGGGGCCGGTCGGTTGACGCTCGTCGCGGCCGTGCGGCCGAGCCGCACATCAAGAGGCCCGTGTCCCTCTGGGGCGCGTCTCCAGCTTCCCTCAGCTGCGGGCAGTCGTGCCGCTGGGGCGGCACGGGTGGGCGCGGCGGCAGCCCGTCGGGGAGGGACGAGTGGTCCGTCCTTCGGCCGGTCTCCCTCTGTGACCGCTAGTCGGCGGACAGGACGAACGAGGTCCGGGCCTTGGCGAAGCCGGGTGCCTTGGCCTCCAGCAGATACGTTCCGGGCTTGGCCGAACCCGCCGGAGGCGTCGCGCACTGGGCAGCGCTCGGCTTGCGGTCCCACTGCACGGTGTACGTGATGCTCTGCCCCGCGGGCACCCGGAACACCAGGCTCGCGGCGCCCTTCGGGCAGTCGGCGGAGGACCAGTAGACGTGGCTGTCGGCCGCCGGCATGACGGTCAACACCGCGCTCTTCGGCCCGAGGTCGACCTTGCAGTCACCGGACGACGTGTTCTTCGCAATGAGTTCGAAGGACGGCGTCTGGTCCGGCGAGTACGAGTTGTGCAGGCTGCGCAGGGTCAACGTGACCGCACCGGTGCCGCAGTTGGGCAGGGAGGAGGACGCCGGCAGCGCGTCGTCCGTACCGACCTGGCCGCCGCCGGACCCGGAGCCCGAGGAGCCGTCGGATCCCGGGGAGCCGGTGCCGTCCTTGCCGTCCGACCCGGAGCCGTCGCCGGAGGCGGAGCCGGTCCCGCCGGAGCCGCCGCCGCTCGACTCGTCGCGCCCGCCCGGGTGTTGGCTGATCGCGGGCCCCGAGGAGGTGGGCCCCGGCGTGATCGTGGAGACGGGATTCTTGTCGCTGCCCCCGCCGGCGTTCTTCTTCTCTCCCCCGCCGCCTGACGTGACGATCCAGACGGTCAGCAGCGCCAACAGGGCGGCCACCGACAGCATGACGGCCCTCCGACGCCAGTAGATGGAGGAGGGAAGCGGCCCGACCGGATTGCGCAGAGATCCCACGGCCCAAACTGTACGAGAGATCGGGGTGCTTGCTTGCGTCACCCGCCGCCCGGGCATCAACTTTTCCGGATCATCATCCCGGCAACTGCCGCCCGGCGGACAGCTTTTCCCCGAGCGCCACGCTCCGTGTCCGCGCGGTCACCTGCCATGCCCGCCCCGGCCGTGGCAGGATCGGAGAGCCATGACTGAGAAGCTCCACGCTCCCGTGATCGCCTGGTTCGACACACACGCCCGCGACCTCCCCTGGCGCCGCCCGGATGCGGGCCCGTGGGGGGTGATGGTCAGCGAGTTCATGCTCCAGCAGACCCCGGTGAGCCGGGTGCTGCCCGTCTACGAGGAATGGCTGGCCCGCTGGCCGCGCCCCGCCGATCTCGCCGAGGAGGCTCCCGGCGAGGCGGTGCGCGCCTGGGGCCGCCTCGGCTATCCGCGCCGCGCCCTGCGCCTGCACAGCGCCGCCGTCGCCATAACGGAACGGCACGGCGGGGACGTGCCGACGGACCACGCGCAGCTGCTGGCACTGCCCGGCATCGGCGAGTACACGGCGGCCGCCGTGGCGTCCTTCGCCTACGGGCAGCGGCACGCGGTGCTGGACACGAACGTCCGCCGGGTCTTCGCCCGGGCGGTGGCGGGGATGCAGTACCCGCCGAACGCCACCACCGCGGCCGAGCGGCGCCTGGCCCGCGAGCTGCTGCCCGAGGACGAGCGGACCGCCGCCCGCTGGGCCGCCGCGTCCATGGAGCTGGGTGCGCTGGTGTGCACCGCCAAGAACGAGGGATGCCACCGCTGCCCGATCGCCGCGCAGTGCGCCTGGCGGCTCGCGGGCAAGCCGGAGCACGAGGGTCCGCCGCGCCGCGGGCAGACGTACGCGGGCACGGACCGCCAGGTGCGCGGCAAGCTGCTCGCCGTGCTGCGGGAGGCGCACGTGCCGGTGCCGCAGGCGGCGTTGGACCGGGTGTGGCACGAGCCGGTGCAGCGCGCCCGGGCGCTCGACGGCCTGGTGACGGACGGCCTGGTGGAACCGCTGCCGGGGGGGCTGTACCGGCTGCCGCTCACCTGACACTCAGCCAAGTCACAGCGCACGGCCTTCCGTTACGGCCCCTCCAATCCGACAAACCACTACATAAAGGTACATAAGGGCCCCCTCCTCTACCCCGAACCTGCTTCCGTTACACAACCGACGGACAGCCGATTGCTAGCCGAAGGCTGCTCCGCACAGCCCCGTGACAACCACTCCGTAGTTTTTTCCTGTGCCCGGCAGACCACGGGCCGGTGAGAAAGCAGGACTTCGGGCGTGGGCCCGAGGACACGGGGAACGGAGGCGGTTGATCATGGCGCAGGGCGAGGTGCTCGAATTCGAGGAGTACGTCCGCACTCGGCAGGACGCGCTGCTGCGCAGCGCCCGCCGGCTGGTCCCGGACCCCGTCGACGCCCAGGACCTGCTGCAGACCGCGCTGGTGCGGACGTACGGCCGCTGGGAGGGCATCGCGGACAAGCGGCTCGCGGACGCCTACCTTCGCCGGGTGATGATCAACACCCGTACCGAGTGGTGGCGGGCGCGCAAGCTGGAGGAGGTCCCGACCGAGCAGCTGCCGGACGCGTCCGTGGACGACTCCACCGAGCAGCACGCCGACCGGGCACTCCTCATGGACATCATGAAGGTTCTCGCTCCGAAGCAGCGGAGCGTCGTGGTGCTGCGACACTGGGAGCAGATGTCCACGGAGGAGACGGCCGCCGCCCTCGGCATGTCGGCCGGTACGGTCAAGAGCACGCTGCACCGGGCGCTCGCCCGGCTCCGCGAGGAGCTGGAGGCCCGCGATCTGGACGCACGCGCGCTGGAGCGTGAGGAGCGGGAGCGTTGCGCGGCCTGACCGGGGCCGGGCCCGGTGAGGCCCGAGTTAGTTCTTTGGCGGTGATCGCGGCTGTGGCCTCGATCGCCGCCCTCGCCCTTTTCACCGCCTCGTGCAGCAGCGGGGGCGAGGGGGCCCGGGACGAGGGCCCGGCGCACGCGTCCGCGATGGCGGGCGCCTTCGCCTCGCCGTCACCCAGCCCCTCCGACTCCGACCCGCACGTGGACCCCGTGGACCTGCTCATGAATGACCCGGCGGTCTCGGCGTCCGTCAAGCGCGACCTGAAGCCGTGCGACGGCGATGACGATGCGGTCCAGGTCACCTACGGCGATCTGACCGGCGGCTCCGTGGACGACATGCTGATCAACGTGTCGGCCTGCAGTGACTGGGTGGGTATCGGCACGTACGTGTACCGGTACGTCGGCGGTACGTACAAGAATGTGTTCAAGGCGGAGGAGTCGCCGGTCGTCGCGGATATCGACGGCACCGGCCTGACCGTGACCAAGCAGGTGTATGACACGGACGATCAGGTGTCGAACCCTTCCAAGGAGACTGTGATCACCTACAGGTGGAAGGCGGACCGGTTCGTCGAGCGGTACAGGCACGACACCAAATACAGCAAAACCGGCGGCGACGCGGCGTCCTCGTCGGACGGCTGAACCCCCCACGCACGCACATCACAAGGACTGAGAGCAGCGGGATGGCAGACCAGACCCACGTCCTGTTCGTCGAGGACGACGACGTCATCCGCGAGGCCACACAGCTCGCCCTGGAGCGGGACGGCTTCGCGGTCACCGCCATGCCCGACGGGCTGTCCGGCCTGGACGCCTTTCGCGCGAACCGGCCGGACATCGCGCTGCTGGACGTCATGGTCCCGGGCCTCGACGGCGTCAGCCTGTGCCGTCGCATCCGGGACGAGTCGACCGTGCCGGTGATCATGCTCTCGGCGCGGGCCGACTCCATCGACGTCGTCCTCGGCCTGGAGGCGGGCGCCGACGACTATGTGACCAAGCCGTTCGACGGCGCCGTCCTGGTCGCCCGGATCCGCGCGGTGCTGCGCCGCTTCGGGCACGCCGGCGGGGCCGCGCAGAGCGGGGACTCCCCCGCGGAGGTGGACGCCGGCGCGCTGACCTTCGGTGACCTGGAGATCGACACCGAGGGCATGGAGGTGCACCGGGCCGGGCAGCCGGTGGCTCTCACCCCGACCGAGATGCGGCTGCTGCTGGAGTTCTCCGGCGCGCCGGGCACCGTGCTCTCCCGTGACAAGCTGCTCGAACGGGTGTGGGACTACGGCTGGGGCGGGGACACCCGGGTCGTCGACGTCCATGTGCAGCGGCTGCGCCAGAAGATCGGCCAGGACCGGATCGAGACGGTCCGCGGCTTCGGCTACAAGTTGAAGGCCTGAGCGGGGCGGCGATGCGGGGGTTCATGCGGCGCCCGGTGGGATGGGCGGAGAGCGCGGGTCTCAAGACCGGGCTCAGATGGAAGCTGAGCGCGGCGATCGCCCTGGTCGCCGGGCTTGTGGCGATAGCACTCAGCCTGGTCGTGCACAACGCCGCCCGGGTCTCGATGCTGGACAACGCGCGCGATCTGGCCAACGAGCGTGTGCAGGTCGCCGAGGGCAATTACGAGCGGCTCGGGCGGACGAACTTCCCCAACATCAAGATCGACGACCCCGAACTGCCCCCCGCCCTGCGCGAGAAGGTCGAGAAGGGCCGTCGGGTCAGCGACGTCACGGACCACGCCGGCGGGCCGCCGGACATCTGGGCGGCCGTGCCCGCCAAGGACGGGCACGTGCTGTCCCTGCACAGCTCCTTCCCGGACCGGTCCGCGGACGTGATGAAGGACCTCGACCAGGCCCTGGTCATCGGCTCCATCGCGGTCGTGCTCGGTGGCAGCGCGCTCGGTGTGCTGATCGGCGGTCAGTTGTCGCGGCGGCTGCGCAAGGCGGCGGCCGCGGCGGGCCAGCTCGCCAACGGCGAGACGGACGTACGGGTGCGGGAGGCCATCGGCGGGGTCGTACGGGACGAGACCGACGATCTCGCGCACGCGGTGGACGCCATGGCGGACGCGCTGCGGCAGCGGCTGGAGGCCGAGCGGCGGGTCACCGCCGACATCGCGCACGAACTGCGCACCCCGGTGACGGGCCTGCTGACCGCGGCCGAACTGCTGCCGCCCGGCCGGCCCACCGAGTTGGTCCTGGACCGCGCGAAGGCGATGCGCACGCTGGTCGAGGACGTCCTGGAGGTGGCCCGGCTGGACAGCGCCTCCGAGCGGGCCGAGCTGCAGGACATCATGCTGGGTGAGTTCGTGACCCGGCGCGTGGCCGCCAAGGATCCGGACGCCTCCGTACAGGTGGTGCACGAGTCGGAGGTCACCACCGACCCGCGCCGTCTGGAGCGGGTGCTGTTCAACCTGCTCGCCAACGCCGCCCGGCACGGCAAGCCGCCGATCGAGGTGAGTGTCGAGGGCCGGGTCATCCGGGTGCGCGACCACGGCCCCGGCTTCCCCGAGAAGCTGCTCGCCGAGGGTCCGAGCCGGTTCCGCACCGGCAGCAAGTCCCGCGCCGGCCAGGGCCACGGTCTGGGCCTGACCATCGCGGCCGGCCAGGCCCGGGTGCTGGGCGCCCGCCTGACCTTCCGCAACGTGCGCCCCATCGGAGCTCCCGAGCACGTCCCGGCCGAGGGTGCGGTGGCCGTCCTGTGGCTTCCGGAACACGCGCCCACCAGCACGGGCAGCTATCCCATGCTGCCGCTGTCCGGCGGCACGAGCAGCACGCGCGGCACGGGCAGCACGCGCGGCACGGGCAGCACGGGCAGCACGCGCGGCATCGGCGGCACTAGCTGAGCAGGGAGTCGGCGAGGCGCTCGGCCGTGGCCGCGTCCAGGGGGGCGTGGCCGAGCAGGAAGCGGTACCAGAAGAAGCCGTAGAACTGGTCGACCAGCAGGTCGACATCCCGGTCGCCGGCGAGTTCGCCCCGCTCGCGGCCGCGTTCGAGGACGGCGCGCGCGGCCGCCCGGCGGGACTCGGTGAACGTCCGCAGCAGCTCCGCCAGATGCGGATCGCGGGCCGCTTCCCGGACGAGGGCGCGCAGGGCCGGTGCGGCCGGTGAGCGCTGCGACGTCTCGAAGGTGGCCACCGCCAGCGCGCGCAGATCCCCGCGCAGGGTGCCGGTGTCCGGCGCGGGGACGTCCTGGGCCGCGCGGTCGGCGAGCGCGTCCAGCAGCACGGCACCCTTCGACGGCCACCAGCGGTACAGCGTCTGCTTGCCGACCCCGGCCGCCCGCGCGATGGTCTCCACGCTCACCGGGGCGCCGTCGGCGTCGGCGAGCAGTTCCAGGGCGGCGTCGAGGATCGCCCGGCGGGCCGCCTCGTTGCGGCGCCGACCAGTGTGCGGGCGGGGCGCCGCGCCTGCGGTGCCGGGTTCTTTCGTGTCCACGGGCTCATCCTCTCCGACTCCGGGGTGCTCTTGGCTCAGTCACCCCTCGCTCTGTCACCCCTCGGCTCAGCCGCCCCTCGGCGCTGTCGGCGCCTGACTCCGCCGGCCCTCGGCCCAGACGGCCCGCGGCCCCGGCAGTCCTCGGCGCCGCCAGTCCTGGACTCGGTCAGCCCTTGAAGCGGTCTCCCCTCGGCTCCGCCACCCCTTGACGAGACTAGCGGTCTCGGTAACACTTTATCGAGACCGGCGTTCTCGACAAAAGGTCGGAACCCGGTGACGCATCAGGAGAGAAGCCACTCATGAGCACTCCGAACACCAGCCCCCTCGCCGGACAGCGCGTCGTCGTCATGGGCGGCGGCTCCGGCATCGGGGAGGCGACGGCCGCCTTCTTCGCCGCGGACGGCGCGGAGGTGGTCATCACCGGCCGCGGCCAGGACCGCCTCGACGCGGCCGCGGCCCGGATCGAGGGCAAGGTGTCGACGTACCGTCTGGACGCGGCCGACCGGCCCGCCGTGGACGCCTTCTTCGGCCGGTCCGGAACCGTGGACCACCTCGTCATCGCCGTCAGCGGCTCCAAGGGCGGCGGCCCCTTCGCCGGGCTGGACCTCGCCGAGTTGGCTGCCGGCTTCGACGGCAAGTTCTGGCCGCACGTCCACGTCCTGCAGGCGGCTCTGCCCGCCCTGCGCCGCGATGGTTCGGTCACCCTGGTGACCGCCGCCTCCGCCCGTGCCGCCCTCCCCGGCACCGCCGGCCTCGCGGCGATCAACGGCGCGCTGGAGGCGATGGTGCCGCCCCTCGCGGTGGAGCTGGCGCCGCTGCGGATCAACGCGGTCTCCCCGGGCGTCGTCGACACGCCCTGGTGGGACGCCGTACCGGCGGAGCAGCGCAGCGCCCTCTTCGACGGCTTCGCCGCCGTCACTCCCGTGGGCCGCGTCGGCCGCCCCGAGGACATCGCCCGTGCCGTGCACCTGCTCGCCGCCAACGACTTCGTGACCGGCGTGGTCCTGGAGGCGACGGGCGGCGCCACCCTGGCGACCGGCCGCTGAGACTCGGGCCCGGACCTCCCTCGGACCTGGACCTCCTCGGACCAGGACCTCCTCGGACCAGGACCTCCTCGGACCAGGATTCCTCTCAGCCCGGGACCTCCCTCGGGCCAGGATCTCTCTCAAGTCAGGACCTCGCTCAGGCGAGGGCCTCCCCCTGGTCCCTCCTTCCCAGGCCCCCTCAGGCCTTTTCAGGCCCTCCCCCAGGCCCCCTCCGGCCCTCCCTCAGGCCCAGTCCTTCGAGAAGTCCAGTTCCTCGCTGCGCTCGGTCAGCGAGAACCAGTTGCCGTTGTCGTCCCGGAAGATCGCCTCGATGCCGTACGGCCGCTCCTGCGGCTCCTGGAGAAACTCCACGCCGCGCGACCGGAAGGTCTCGTAGTCCCCCCGGCAGTCGTCCGTACGGAACGCGCCGGCCCCCAGCACCCCCTTGGCCACCAGCTTCTTCAGTGCCTCGGCCGACTCGGGGTCGAGGCCGGGGCCGTCCAGGCTCATCAGGGCCAGCTCCACCCCGGGCTGGTCCCTGGCGCCGACGGTGACCCAGCGCATGTCGCCCATGGCGACCTCGCTGCGCACCTCGAAGCCCAGTTTCTCGGTGAAGAAGGCCTTCGTCCGCTGCTGGTCGGAGGTCCATACGGTGGTGATGCCCAGGCCCTTGATCATGGATCTGCTCTCCCGTCGGCAGGCTGCTGCTGTTCCTGCTCGCCACCGTAGGCAGGGCCGGGTCCGGAGCGCTTCTTCGATGTTGCGGTGTTGAAGCCACCGGCCCAGAGCAGGGCGTAACAGCCGGGTATGAGGGAGGCGCCGCGGCCCACGTGCTCGGTGCGGTACTCGCTCGGGGTGCGTCCGGTGCGGGCTTTGAAGCGGGCGGAGAACGTGCCGAGGCTGCTGAAGCCGATCAGGGTGCAGATCTCCGTCACCGAGAGGTCGGCACCGCGCAGCATCTCCTCGGCGCGCTCGATCCTGCGGTGCGTCAGATACTGCCCGGGAGTCTCGCCGTAGGCGTCCTTGAAGGCGCGCAGGAAGTGATACCGCGAGTACCCGGCATGCGCGGCCACCGCATCCAGATCGAGCCCGGGGTCGGCCCAGTCACGGTCCATGGCGTCCTTGGCCAGGCGCAACCGGCGGATCTTCTCCATGACGCCGATGGTGACACGGGGCACTGACAGTCGTCGGGACGGCGACCGGGCCAGGCGATCAGGCACAGCGGCAGGGCAGGGCGGCCGGGCGCAGGGCACGGCAACCAGGCACGGCGGCAGGGCACGGCGAAGGCCCCCGGGGCGGACACCGACCGGGGGCCTTCGTACAGCCTTGATGCAGGGGTGGGCTCAGACCGCGTCGATCAGCGGCGCCGGACCCTCGCCGCCCTCCGCCGCGGGCTTCTGCGGCCCGCCCTTCAGCGGAACTTCCTTCACGAACAGCGAGGCGATCAGCACCAGCACCGCGATCACCGAACCCAGCAGGAACGCCGAGTGGGTGCCGGAGGACACCGCGTGCTGGTACGCCTCCCGCGCCTGCGCCGGCAGCTTCGCGAGGCTCGCCGCGTCCAGCTGGGCGGACTTCTCGGTGATGTTCTTGCCCAGCGCGCCGGCCCGCTCGGCCATGACGTCCTGGACCCGGTGGTTGAACAGCGCCCCCATGATGGCCACGCCGAAGGAGGAGCCGAGCGTACGGAACAGGGTGGTGGACGAGGAGGCCACGCCCATGTCCTTCATCTGCACGCTGTTCTGCGCGACCAGCATGGTGATCTGCATCAGGCAGCCCATGCCCGCACCGAGCACGGCCATGTAGATGCCGGACGTCAGCCGCGTGGTGCCGGTGTCCATCGTCGACAGCAGGTACAGGCCGACGATCATCAGCACACCGCCGACGATCGGGAAGACCTTGTAGCGGCCGCTGTTGGTGGTGACCCGCCCGGCCACCATCGAGGTCACCAGCATCGCGCCGAGCATCGGCAGGAGCAGCAGACCCGAGTTGGTCGCGGAGGCGCCCTGCACCGACTGCTGGTAGAGCGGCAGGAAGAGGGTGGCACCGAACATCACGAAGCCCGTGATGAAGCCGATGACCGACATCAGGGTGAAGTTGCGGCTCCGGAAGATGTGCAGCGGAAGCACCGGCTCGGCGACCCTGGTCTGCCAGAACACGAATCCGACCAGCGCGGCCACGCCGATACCGATCAGCTCCATGATCCGCGCGGACGTCCAGGCATACTCACTGCCGCCCCAGGTCGTGACGAGCACGATGGAGGTGATGCCGACGGTCAGCAGGACGACACCGAGGTAGTCGATGCCCGCCTTGGACCGCTTCTTCGGCAGGTGCAGCACCGCGGTGACCAGCGCGAGGGCCACGGCGCCGAGCGGCAGGTTGATGTAGAAGGTCCAGCGCCAGCCCCAGTTGTCGGTGATGGTGCCGCCGACCAGCGGACCGCCGATCATCGCCAGCGCCATGACGCCGGCCATCATGCCCTGGTACTTGCCGCGCTCGCGCGGCGGTATGAGGTCACCGATGATCGCCATGACGCCGACCATCAGACCGCCGGCACCGAGCCCCTGGACGGCCCGGAACCCGATCAGCTGGCCCATGTTCTGGGCCATGCCGCTCAGCGCGGAACCGACCAGGAAGATCACGATCGAGCTGAGGAAGGCGCCCTTGCGCCCGAACATGTCTCCGAGCTTGCCCCAGACCGGGGTCGAGGCCGCGGTCGCCAGGGTGTACCCGGTCACCACCCAGGACAGGTGTTCCAGGCCGCCCAGCTCACCCACGATCGTCGGCATCGCCGTGCCCACGATCATGTTGTCGAGCATCGCGAGCATCATCGCGAGCATCATCGCGATCATGAGAGCGAGCAGAACCACCCGCACGCTCTTCGGCTGTTTCTCCGGCTTGCCCACTGCCTCGGGGGCCTTCACGGCCGCCTGGGTGTCCGCCATCTTCCCACTCCCCCTGGCGGCCTCACTTACTTGCCGCCCGGCTAGTTCTGACTACACTGGGAAGGTAGAGGTTTCACTTGCCGGTCGTCAAGTAAGTTTCCGCGGGAGCGCGAGGAGTACGAGGATGAGCGTCACCATGGACGGCACCAAGCATCAGCGCCGCGGCAACACCCGCCAGCGCATCCAGGACGTGGCACTCGAACTCTTCGCCGAGCAGGGCTACGAGAAGACCTCGCTGCGCGAGATCGCCGAGCGCCTCGACGTCACCAAGGCGGCCCTGTACTACCACTTCAAGACGAAGGAAGAGATCATCGTCAGCCTCTTCGAGGACCTGACGAAACCGATCGAGGACCTGATCGAGTGGGGCAGGCAGCAGCCGCACACCCTGGAGACCAAGCACGAGATCGTACGGCGCTACAGCCAGGCCCTGGCCGGCGCGGAACCGCTCTTCCGGTTCATGCACGAGAACCAGGCGACGGTTCGGGAACTGCGCATCGGCGACACCTTCAAGGACCGCATGCGCGACCTCCGGGACATCTTCATCGACCCCGACGCGCCCCTCGTGGAACAGATCCGCTGCGTCAGTGCGATGTTCACGCTGCACGCCGCGATGTTCCTGATGCAGGACCTGGAAGGCGACTTCGAGACACGGCGCGAGGCCGTTCTCGAAGTCGCCATGGGCCTCGTCACGCAGGCGCACGAGGGCGCCCGCAGGAGGGACTGAATCAGACGGTGACGCCGTGGGCCCGCAGGAAGTCGACCGGGTTGACGGCGGAGCCGTAGTTGGGGGTGGTACGGATCTCGAAGTGCAGGTGCGGGCCGGTGGAGTTACCGGTGGAGCCCGACAGGGCTATGTGCTGGCCGGTCTTGACGACCTGGCCGACCTTCACGTCGATCCGGGACAGGTGGGCGTACTGCGAGTACGTGCCGTTGCCGTGGCTGATGACGATGGCGTTGCCGTAGGCGGGGCCGTCACCGGCGCCGTTGCCGCCGGCCTTGACGACGGTTCCGCCGTGCGCGGCCATGACCTCGGTGCCGGTCGGCACGGCGAAGTCCTGCCCGCTGTGCTTGTGGGCCCAGTGGCTGCCGTCCTGCATGAAGCTGGCCGAGAGCGTGTACGTCTTCACCGGGTCGACCCAGGAGGCGGCGGACGGCGCTGCGGCGCTCGCGACCCCGGCACCCAGCACGGCCGTGGCGCCCACTCCGGCGGCCAGGACAGCCACGCGGTTGCGAAGCGAGGACGTACGGGAAGAACGGGACGTGACGCGCTTGAACATCGATACCTCGTGGTTTCGGGGACGGAACCGCCACCTGGCGCAAAGCCGTTCGCCGGGTGGCCCGTCATTGGTAACCCGCAGGGCCATCCCGGCTCAATCCCCCCCATCTACGGCATTCAGTAGTAGATGAGCACAGAACAACCCACCTCTTGACAGCGAACCCGCCCGCTGCGGATCGGCCTTACCGACTGCGGTATTTGATGCGAGGTTCCGGGCTAAAAGTTCCCTTTTGCCCGGATCAAATGTCCCACTATCTAGGCTAGTAACGGACATTTCGCCTGTGTGGCACATCACCGGCTTACAGCCGGTTTCCCGAATCAACGGACGAAGAAATGTGACGCACACCCCTTGGCTGCCTACCGTTCAGTAACCCTATGGTTCCCCTCGCGCCACCCTTGCCACACATCATGCTCCTGACATTCCCAGTCAGGCCGTGCAGCGTACGGACGTGAGAGGACCCCCACCGATGACCAGACGCCCCTGGGCGCGCCGGACAGCCGTCGCCGCCGTCTCCGTGGCCGCGCTCGCCGCGCTCGCCACCCCGGCCGAGGCGGCGACCACCACCAGCAGCGGCGCCACCGCGAGCAGCAGCGCCACCGCCGCCAAGGTCGACTACGCGACCTGGCAGAAGGACTGCCAGACGGTGATGGGCCAGGCCCTGCCGTACCTGAAGGAGCGCATCGCGGACGCCGAGCCCGGCGAGAAGCAGGCGATCGTCTTCGACATCGACAACACCACGCTGGAGACCGACTTCGGCTTCAGCTACCCGCAGCCGGCCAACAAGCCCGTCCTGGACGTCGCCCGGTACGCCCAGGAGCACGGCGTCTCCCTCTTCTTCGTCACCGCCCGCCCGGGCATCATCTACTGGCCCACCGAGTACAACCTCGAGCACGACGGCTACGACGTCTCCGGCCTCTACGTCCGCGGCTTCTTCGACCTCTTCAAGAACGTCGGCGACTACAAGACCGCCCAGCGCGTCGACATCGAGAACCACGGCTACAAGATCATCGCGAACATCGGCAACAGCGCCACCGACCTCTCGGGCGGCCACGCCGAGAAGACGTTCAAGCTCCCGGACTACGACGGGCAGCTGTCCTGACGCGAGGCTGAATCCTCCGGCTGGGCTCCATCCCTGCCTCCGTCGTTGCGCAACCACGCGCGGGGGGTGGCGGGGTGGAGCCGGCCGTACTGGGCAGCAGGCCGGCGTGCCGCGGCAGGCGGCAGGCGGCAGGCGGCAGGCGGTTGTCGAACTGCCACCGCCTGGGACATGCCGTGCCGGACTCCCGGCCCGAGGCGCTCCTCCCCGGTGCGGAACTCACCGGGGAACAACACGGCAAGGGGCCGGTGCCCGAAGGCACCGGCCCCTTGCCGCTCGGCCTCTCGGCCGCGACGCCTATGCGTCCTTGCTCAGGTTCGGTCCGGCTCCGCCGGCCGCCTGCTCGATCGGCGGGACGTCCGGCAGCGCCGACTTCTCCTCACCCCGGAAGGTGAAGGTCTGCGACTCGCCCTCGCCCTCGGTGTCCACGACCACGATGTGGCCGGGGCGCAGCTCGCCGAAGAGGATCTTCTCCGAGAGGGTGTCCTCGATCTCGCGCTGGATCGTGCGACGCAGCGGACGCGCGCCCAGCACCGGGTCGTAACCCTTCTTGGCCAGCAGCTCCTTGGCGGACTGGGAGAGCTCGATGCCCATGTCCCGGTCCTTCAGGCGCTCGTCCACCTTGCTGATCATCAGGTCGACGATCCGCAGGATGTCCTCCTGCGTCAGCTGCGGGAAGACGACCACGTCGTCGACGCGGTTGAGGAACTCGGGGCGGAAGTGCTGCTTCAGCTCGTCCGACACCTTGTTCTTCATGCGCTCGTAGTTGGTCTTCGTGTCGCCGGAGGCGGCGAAGCCCAGGTTGAAGCCCTTGGAGATGTCCCGGGTGCCGAGGTTGGTCGTCATGATGATGACCGTGTTCTTGAAGTCCACGACCCGGCCCTGGGAGTCGGTCAGACGACCGTCCTCCAGGATCTGCAGCAGCGAGTTGAAGATGTCCGGGTGCGCCTTCTCGACCTCGTCGAAGAGGACCACCGAGAACGGCTTGCGCCGCACCTTCTCCGTCAGCTGGCCGCCCTCTTCGTAGCCCACGTAGCCGGGGGGCGAACCGAAGAGACGCGAGACCGTGTGCTTCTCGCTGAACTCCGACATGTCGAGGGAGATCAGCGCGTCCTCGTCGCCGAAGAGGAACTCGGCGAGCGCCTTGGACAGCTCGGTCTTACCGACACCGGACGGACCGGCGAAGATGAACGAACCACCCGGACGCTTCGGGTCCTTGAGCCCGGCACGTGTACGGCGGATCGCCTTCGACAGCGCCTTGACGGCGTCCACCTGGCCGATGACCCGCTTGTGGAGCTCGTCCTCCATGCGGAGCAGTCGGCTGGACTCCTCCTCGGTCAGCTTGAAGACCGGGATGCCGGTGGCCGTGGCGAGGACCTCGGCGATCAGCTCGCCGTCGACCTCGGCGACGACGTCCATGTCGCCGGCCTTCCACTCCTTCTCCCGCTTGGCCTTGGCGGCCAGGAGCTGCTTCTCCTTGTCGCGCAGGGAGGCGGCCTTCTCGAAGTCCTGCGAGTCGATCGCGGACTCCTTGTCCCGGCGGACGGCGGCGATCTTCTCGTCGAACTCGCGCAGGTCCGGCGGCGCGGTCATCCGGCGGATGCGCATCCGGGAACCGGCCTCGTCGATCAGGTCGATGGCCTTGTCCGGCAGGAAGCGGTCCGAGATGTAGCGGTCGGCCAGGGTGGCGGCCTGGACCAGGGCCTCGTCCGTGATGGAGACCCGGTGGTGGGCCTCGTACCGGTCGCGCAGACCCTTGAGGATCTCGATCGTGTGCGGCAGCGACGGCTCGGCGACCTGGATGGGCTGGAAGCGGCGCTCCAGGGCCGCGTCCTTCTCCAGGTGCTTGCGGTACTCGTCCAGCGTGGTCGCACCGATGGTCTGCAGCTCACCGCGGGCGAGCATCGGCTTCAGGATCGAGGCGGCGTCGATGGCGCCCTCGGCGGCACCCGCACCGACCAGCGTGTGCAGCTCGTCGATGAACAGGATGATGTCGCCGCGGGTGCGGATCTCCTTGAGGACCTTCTTCAGGCGCTCCTCGAAGTCACCCCGGTAGCGGGAGCCGGCGACCAGGGCGCCGAGGTCCAGCGTGTAGAGGTGCTTGTCCTTGAGGGTCTCGGGCACCTCGCCCTTGACGATGGCCTGGGCGAGGCCCTCGACGACGGCGGTCTTGCCGACGCCGGGCTCACCGATCAGCACCGGGTTGTTCTTGGTACGGCGGGACAGCACCTGCATGACCCGCTCGATCTCCTTCTCGCGCCCGATGACGGGGTCGAGCTTGGACTCACGAGCGGCCTGGGTGAGGTTCCGGCCGAACTGGTCGAGGACCAGGGACGTCGAGGGGGTGCCCTCGGCGGGACCACCGGCGGTGGCGGCCTCCTTGCCCTGCTGGTAACCGGAGAGCAGCTGGATGACCTGCTGCCGCACCCGGTTGAGATCGGCGCCCAGCTTGACCAGGACCTGGGCGGCGACGCCCTCGCCCTCACGGATCAGGCCGAGCAGGATGTGCTCCGTGCCGATGTAGTTGTGGCCCAGCTGAAGGGCCTCGCGGAGCGACAGCTCCAGGACCTTCTTGGCACGGGGGGTGAAGGGGATGTGCCCGGACGGGGCCTGCTGGCCCTGACCGATGATCTCCTCCACCTGCTGGCGGACCGCCTCAAGCGAAATGCCGAGGCTCTCCAGGGCCTTAGCGGCGACACCTTCGCCCTCGTGGATGAGACCCAGGAGGATGTGCTCGGTGCCGATGTAGTTGTGGTTGAGCATCCGGGCTTCTTCCTGAGCCAGGACGACAACCCGCCGCGCGCGGTCGGTGAACCTCTCGAACATCGTTAATCGCTCCTCAGAGCGGTCAGGCAGTGGGGGGAACTTCCCCTCCCTGTCCTTCCGCAGCTTAGTCCCGCAAGCGGGGACCGCTCATTCCAACTGCCGACACCGTCCTTGGCCTCCTGACCCCGAACGCCGACATCTGCTCCAACCCGATGGTGCGAGACGATGTTCCCGCAGGCCAGGCAGTTACCCCACTCGCCACTACGCCGATGGCGAACGTGAGACGTCCCGTCCTGCGCGTCGCCCCCTCCCACTAGGCATGTCTTACCCGCGGGGACTGACACTCCATGCCGCGCGCACCGGTTCCCTCCGCTATGGGCGAACAACCTTGCGCCTCCACGGGTCCCCGCGCGCCCCCCTCTTGGGCACTCTGTGCGTTTGACAGAACACCCAGCGTAACTCGCGGCCCGCTTCGGCGGTTGCACGTGGCATGGCTGGCTCGGTCTGCACGACCTCCACAACCTCCTCAACCTCCACGGTCCCCCTTCCACGCCGCCCCGTCGATCCGGGGGCGCCCGGTCTCCCGGCCGGCCCGTGCGGACGGCCCGAGCCCGATGCCCGGGTCCGGCACTGGTACGAGAACGATCTGGGGTGGCCGACCGTGCCCGGACGGCCGCTGCGGCTTGTCACGGGGGTCCGGTTCGACGTGCTGGACGTGCCGGCGGAGGCGGGCGCCGCGGCGCTCAGGCATCTCGCACCGGACTCTCCGGTGGCCCGGTGGGGCGACCGGATGCGGCTGCTGGTGGCCGCGGGCAGCGCGGAGGAGCTGCCTCAGGTGCTGGAGTGGCTGGAGTGGGACGCGCTGGCCCTCGATCTGCGCGCCCTGGGCGCGGGCGGCCTGACGGAGGCGCCGCTGCTGCCCGGGCGGGTCGGCGCCGACGACGTTCAGGGGGCCGCCGTGTGGCTGCGGCCCCCTGCACCGGGGTGCGAGGTCGAGGCCTCGCTGCCGGCACTGCCGGCCATGGGGGGCCTGGGGGACGCCCCCGATCTGGTGCGAGTGGTGGACACGGTGGCAGCGCAGTGCCACCGCGTCCGGCTGCGGCGCGCGAGCGCCCCCTCGCTCACCTGCCGGAGAAATCAGCCGTTGGCCTTCTCGTAGGCCTCGCGAATGGACGCCGGAACACGGCCGCGGTCGTTGACCTCGTATCCGTTCTCCTTCGCCCAGGCGCGGATCGCCGCGGTGTCCTGGCTGCCGCCGGAAGCCGCACGCGCCTTTCCGCGTCCGCCCGAAGCACGGCCTCCGGTGCGACGACCACCCTTCACATAGGCCTCGAGAAGGCCACGCAGCTTGTCCGCATTGGCGGTCGTGAGATCGATCTCGTACGTCTTGCCGTCCAACGCGAACGTGACGGTCTCGTCCGCCTCGCCGCCGTCGAGGTCGTCGACAAGAAGGACCTGAACCTTCTGTGCCACCGGATTTCCTTTCATCGATAACGTCAGGGCAGGGGGTGTGTGGCGTCCGCCGTTTCGCCGCCCCTGTTATATGCAGTACTGCAGTACGTCGGAAAGCAAACCGCTTTTGCCGGAAAAACACAAACCCCTGAGGGAGATCCAGGGACCCACCGCGGCCGGGAAACATGCGCGTTTCGGACATAGGGAACCGGGGCAATGACGATCACAGATGCAGAAGCATCCGGCTGTTGCCCAAGGTGTTCGGTTTCACTCGTTCGAGACCGAGGAACTCCGCTACGCCCTCGTCATAGGAACGCAACAGCTCCGCGTACACATCGGTGTCGACCGGTGTCTCACCGATCTCCACGAAGCCGTGCTTCCCGAAGAAGTCCACTTCGAAGGTGAGGCAGAAAACGCGCCGAACGCCGAGCCAGCGCGCCGTCTCCACCAACTTCTCCAGCAACTGGTGACCGACGCCGGCGCCCTTGAGGCCTGGCTTCACCGCGAGAGTGCGGACTTCCGCGAGGTCTTCCCACATGACGTGCAGCGCGCCGCAGCCGACCACCTCGGCGTTGTCGTCGCGTTCCGCGACCCAGAACTCCTGGATGTCCTCGTAAAGGGTGACCGTGGCTTTGTCGAGCAGGATGCGGTCGCGGGCGTAGGCGTCGAGGAGCCGGCGCACCGCCGGGACATCGCTGGTCCGGGCCCGCCGGACGGTGATGGCTTTTGCGCTGACTTCGGGGCGCTCTGCTGACATGGGCGGACGCTATCGCCCGCCGGCGTCCCCGGCCGAGCCGGGGTTCTCCTCCTGGGGAGCTTGAGCGGCTTCCTCTTGCGGAGCTCGAGCGGCTTCCTGCGTTTCCGGCCCCTGGACGATGCGTACGGCGTCCCGGAGGGCCTGACGCTGTTCCTCGCTCATCATCCCGAAGAAGGCGACGAGAGCGGCTGCCGGGTTGTCACTCTGCGACCAGGCGTCGTTCATCAGGGCGGCGGCGTACGCGGCTCGCGTCGAGACGGCCTCATATCGATAGGCGCGCCCTTCCGCCTCACGGCGGACCCAGCCCTTCTGATGGAGATTGTCCAAAACGGTCATCACGGTGGTGTACGCGATGGACCGTTCCTGCTGGAGGTCTTCCAGGACTTCTCGAACGGTCACCGGGCGGTTCCACTTCCAGACCCGCGTCATGACCGCGTCTTCGAGTTCTCCCAATGGGCGTGGCACAGCTCAGAACAATAGTGGGAGATCCCGACAATGGCGTGCCGGACGTGCACTCGGGCTACAAACGTGAACAAAAAGGGCGTGCGACTCGGAACGCACCGCAGTGCGGGGAGTCGTACGCCCTGCCGGGTGCCCGGCCGGTGAGGGGTTCCGGCTCAGGCGTCGTGGCCGGCCGGGGCCTTGCGCACGCTGTCCGCGCGCGCGAGGGCGGCGTCGACGGCCGCGTCCTCCTTGGCCTTGGCGGCCCCGCCCTGGGTCTTCACGATCACCCTGACCAGACCGATGAAGAACACGGCCATGACGACCGGCGGCACGAGCGCGGAGACGTAGTCCATGGCACCAGGGTAGCCACGGAGGTCCGGGCGAATGGGGCGGGGTGGGCCAACCGGGGCGCCGGGCGCACAGCGGGAGCCCCGGCCTGGGACGACGCCCGGCGGTCCACGCCGCCCGACCACGACGCCGCGACGCCACCACGCCGTCCGGTCGCAACGCTGTCCGCGTCGCGCCTGCCGTCTTGGCCGCGCGCGGACGTCTCGGCCGTCTTGGCCGCGCGCGGACGGTCTCGGCCCGGCGGACCGCTCAGCCGGCGGCCAATTGCCGTGTCTCCGGGGGGCCGGCCGGTGGAGCGGGCCTCCTGCGGGGCGGGAAGACCTCGCCGGGGGTGGGGATGGGGCGTTTGGGAGCCGCCGGCTCCGTGGCAGGCCGGCCGTCCGGGTCGGAAGGGGACCGTCCGGGTTTCGGGGCGGGCTTGCTCGCGGGGTCCTGTGCCGGATTCCGGGCGGGTTCCTCCGGGCCCTCGGCCATGAGGGCCGCGGCGCCCTCCGCGCGGCCCGGGAGGGCCATCAGGCGCGTTCTGGAGGGCGGTACGGCGGGAGCGGGGACCCTGCGCGCGCCCTGGGCGAAGCGCGTCCGTACGTCCCGCTCGGCCAGCGCCTGGCAGCGGTCGAGCAGACGGGCCGCCGTGGGATTCCCGCGCAGTGCCCGCAGCGCGGCGAGGTCGTCCGGCACGGGCCGGTACCCGGCGCCCAGCACCTCCTCCAGGAGCGCGAGGTAGTCGGCGGCGGTTCCCGGCAGGGCGGCGCGGTACCGGCCGAGATCGGCCACCAGGAAGGCGCGCAGCCGGGCCCCCTCGCGCATCGCCTCGTCGAGGGACTCGGCGAGGCGGAAGCAGTCCTTGACGTCCTCGGTGGACGCTCGGCCGGGGTGAAGGGCGAGGGCGAGGGCGCGGCGGAGCACACGCAGCTCCTCCGCGCCGAACGCCATGCCGCCGCGGGATCCGTATGGCGTGGGCATGCGGCGACGCTACCGCTAATCGGACAAAAGCGACGAATGGCACTGTTGTGTCGCCGCGTGTCGTTACCGGGTTTCCCTCGGCCGGGGTCACGCGCGCGGGGACGGCGAAAACCGGCGCCCCCACGGGCGCCGGCCTCCTGCCGGTCTCGTCACCGACGCGACACGTTGCTCCGCACCGACGCGACACGCTCTCCCGTCACCGGGGCGGCACGCTTGCCGTCACAGGCGCGACACGTTGCGCTCGTACACCAGGCGCAGGCCGATCAGGGTCAGCCACGGCTGGTGCTCGTCGATCACCGAGGACTCCCCCAGCACCATCGGGGCGAGGCCGCCCGTGGCGATCACCGTGACGTCGTCGGGATCGTCGGCCAGCTCCCGGGCCATCCGGCTCACCACTCCGTCGACCTGCCCGGCGAAGCCGTACACGATGCCCGCCTGCATGGCCTCGACCGTGTTCTTGCCGATCACGCTGCGCGGCCGGGCGACCTCGATCTTGCGCAGCTGCGCGCCCCTGACGCCGAGCGCCTCCACGGAGATCTCGATACCGGGCGCGATCACCCCGCCGACGTACTCACCGCGTGCGGAGACCGCGTCGAACGTCGTCGCCGTACCGAAGTCGACGACGATCGCCGGGCCGCCGTACATCTCGACGGCGGCCACCGCGTTGATGATCCGGTCCGCGCCGACCTCCTTGGGGTTGTCGGTGAGGATCGGCACGCCCGTCTTCACGCCCGGCTCGACCAGCACCGCGGGCACGTCGCCGTAGTACCTGCGGGTGACCTCGCGCAGCTCGTGGAGGACCGACGGCACGGTGGCGCAGATCGCGATGCCGTCGATGCCGTCGCCCAGCTCCTCGCCGAGCAGCGGGTGCATGCCCATCAGGCCCTGCAGCAGCACCGCCAGTTCGTCGGCCGTGCGGCGCGCGTCCGTGGAGATGCGCCAGTGCTCGACGATGTCCTCGCCGTCGAACAGGCCGAGCACGGTGTGCGTGTTACCGACGTCGATCGTGAGCAGCATGGCCGTTACTCCGCCTCGCGCAGGTCCAGGCCGATGTCGAGGATCGGCGAGGAGTGGGTGAGCGCGCCGACGGCGAGGAAGTCCACGCCGGTCTCGGCGTACGCGCGCGCGGTGTCGAGCGTGAGCCGCCCGGAGGCCTCCAGCAGGGCTCGTCCGCCGACGATCCCGACGGCCTCCGCGCACTCCCCGGGGGTGAAGTTGTCCAGGAGGATCAGGTCGGCGCCCGCGTCGACGACCTCGCGCAGCTGGTGCAGGGTGTCGACCTCGACCTCGATCGGCACCTCCGGGAAGGTGTCCCGTACGGCCTTGAAGGCCTGCGCGACGCCGCCCGCGGCGACCACGTGGTTGTCCTTCACCAGGGCGGCGTCGGAGAGCGACATGCGGTGGTTGACGCCCCCGCCGCAGCGGACCGCGAACTTCTCCAGCGAGCGCAGCCCCGGCGTGGTCTTGCGGGTGTCGCGCACGCGTGTCTTGGTGCCCTCCAGCACGTCCGACCACGCACGCGTGGCGGTCGCGATCCCGGACAGCCTGCACAGGAGGTTGAGGGCGCTGCGCTCGCCGGTGAGCAGGTCACGCGTGCGCGTGGTGACCGACAGCAGCTTCTGTCCGGCCTCGACGCGGTCGCCGTCCCCGACGTGCCGCTCGACCTCGAACTCGTCCGTGCAGACCACGGAGAGCACGGCCTCGGCGACCCTGAGGCCCGCGACCACACCGGCCTCGCGCGCGGTGAAGTCGCCGGTGGCCACGGCGTCCTCGGAAATGGTCGAGACGGTCGTCACGTCCACGCCGCCGTCCAGGTCCTCCTGGATGGCGACGTTCGCGACGTCCTCGACCTCGATGGGGTCGAGCCCGGCAGCGGCCAGCAGCTCGGCGAGCGCGGGGTCGAGCCCGCTCTCCAGGTACTCCTCGTCGCCCTCCGCGCCGCAGGCGCAGCCGTCACCGCAGCCGCCGTTCGGGGCGAGGGGAAGGTCGTCGGTGCTCACGTGTTCACTGCTCCTGGGGGCGCTGGGTCTGCCGGGTCGGGGGGAAGTCTGCGGTGTCCGTGGTGCGGACGGCCAGGGACCGGTCCGGATTGAGCCGTACCACGATGTGGCGCCGCCACTGCGTGTCGTCGCGCTCGGCGCGGTCCTCGCGCCAGTGGCAGCCGCGGGTCTCCTCGCGCAGCCGGGCGGCGGCGACCAGGACGCGGGCCACGCACAGGAGGTTGGTGGCCTCCCAGGTGTCGACACCGGGCTCGGCGGTCTTGCCGTTCTCCTCCAGGGCGTCGCGTGCCTCGCTGTGCAGCCGCTGGAGCTGGTCCGCGGCCGTCTCCAGGGCCCCCGCCGAACGGAGCACGCCCGCGCCCTCGGTCATGATCCGCTGGATGGCGAAGCGGCTCTCGGGGGCGAGCAGCGGGTGGGCGGGCTTCTCGGGGTGCGGGACCGGCTCGGGCACGCGCGCGTGGAGGCCGTCTCCGGCGTGGGCCGAGGCGATGTCGGCGGCGATGCGCTCGGCGTAGACGAGGCCTTCGAGAAGGGAGTTGGAGGCGAGCCGGTTCGCGCCGTGCACGCCGGTGCAGGCGACCTCGCCGCACGCGTACAGGCCGGGGACGGTCGTACGCCCCCGGGCGTCGGTGCGTACGCCTCCGGAGGCGTGGTGGGCGGCCGGGGCGATCGGGATGGGGTCGGTGACCGGGTCGATGCCGTTGGCGCGGCAGGCGGCCAGGATGGTCGGGAAGCGGTGCTCCCACATGTCGGCGCCGAAGTGCCGGGCGTCGAGGAACATGTGCTCGGCGCCCTGCTCCTGCATCCGCCGCATGATGCCCTTGGCGACGATGTCGCGGGGCGCCAGCTCGGCCAGCTCGTGCTGCCCGACCATGAAGCGCACGCCGTCCCCGTCGACCAGGTGGGCGCCCTCGCCGCGCACCGCCTCGGAGACCAGCGGCTGCTGCCCCTCGGCGTCCGCGCCGAGGAACAGCACGGTCGGGTGGAACTGCACGAACTCCAGGTCGCTGATCTCGGCGCCCGCGCGCAGCGCCAGCGCCACGCCGTCGCCGGTGGACACCGACGGGTTGGTGGTCGCGGAGAACACCTGGCCCATGCCGCCGGTGGCGAGGACGACCGCGGGGGCGTGCACGGCGCCCACACCGTCGTGCTGGCCCTCGCCCATCACGTGCAGGGTGACGCCCGCCGTGCGGCCGTCGGCGTCGGTGAGCAGGTCGAGCACGAGCGCGTTCTCGATCGTGCGCAGCCCGCGCGCGCGTACGGCCTCCACGAGCGCCCGGGAGATCTCCGCGCCGGTCGCGTCCCCGCCCGCGTGGACGATACGGCGCCGGTGGTGGCCGCCCTCGCGGGTGAGCTGGATGTCGCCCTCGTCGTCGGTGTCGAAGTGGGCGCCGGTGTTGATCAGCCGCCGCACGGCGTCGGGGCCCTCGGTGACGAGGATCCGCACGGCCTCCTCGTCGCACAGGCCCGCGCCCGCCACCAGGGTGTCCTCAAGGTGCTGCTCGGGGGTGTCACCCTCGCCCAGGGCGGCCGCGACGCCGCCCTGCGCCCAGCGGGTGGAGCCGTCGTCGAGGCGGGCCTTGGTGACCACGACCGTCGTCAGGCCCGCCGCCTGGCAGCGCAGGGCGGCGGTCAGGCCGGCCACCCCGGAACCGACGATGACCACGTCCGCCGAGATGGACCACCCGGGGGCGGGTGCGTGCAGTCGTATGCCTGTGCTGGTCACGAGGCGGCTCCGAGGGATCCGAAGGTGAGAGGGAGGTTGTCGATCAGCCGGGTGGTGCCGACCCGGGCGGCGACCGCGAGGACGGCCTCACCGGTGAAGCCGTCGCCGATCTCGCTGAAGTCGGACGGGTCGACCAGGGCGAGGTAGTCCAGCTGCAGCGGCGGGTCGAGCCGGGCGCCCTCGTCGAGAGCCTGGCGGGCGGCCGCCCGGACGGCCGCCGGGCCGCCGGGCGCGGCCGTGGCCACGGCGTGCGCGTCGGCCGCCGCGCGGGACTCCCCTATGGCGCTCAGCGCCTCGGCACGCGCGTGCGTGGTGGGCACTTCGAGGGCCCGCGCGCGCAGCGCCTCCTGCGCGGCGTGCCGGTCGCGGCCGGTGAACAGGGCGTGGGACAGGGTGAGCGCGGTGCGGCGCTCGTCGGGCGAGAGGTAGCGGTTGCGGCTGGACAGGGCGAGCCCGTCCTCCTCGCGCACGGTCGGTACGGCGACGATCTCGACGCCGAAGTTCAGGTCCCGCACCATGCGCCGGATCAGGGCCAGCTGCTGGGCGTCCTTCTGGCCGAACAGGGCCATGTCGGGGCGGGTGAGGTGCAGCAGCTTGGCGACGACGGTGAGCACGCCGTCGAAGTGGCCGGGCCGCGAGGCGCCTTCCAGGCGCTCGCCCATGGGGCCCGCGGAGATGCGCACCTGGGGCTCGCCGCCCGGGTACACCTCGTCGACGGAGGGTGCGAACACGGCGTCGGCGCCCGCCTGCTCGGCGAGCTTCAGGTCGGCCTCGAGGGTGCGCGGGTAGCGGTCCAGGTCCTCGCCCGCGCCGAACTGGAGCGGATTGACGAAGACGGTGACGACGACCTCGCCGCCCGGGCCGGCGATCTCGCGCGCGGTGCGGATCAGCGTGGCGTGGCCCTCGTGCAGGGCGCCCATGGTCATCACGACGGCGCGGCGGCCGGTGCGCACGCGCGCGTGCAGTTCGTCGGCGGTGCTCAGCAGGGCGGTGGTCATCAGGCGTTCCCCTCGGTGCCGTTCGTGCCGTTGGTGCCGTTGGATCCGTCGGCCAGCACACCGAGCAGGTCCTCGGCGAGTTCCGGCTTCAGCAGGCCGTGCGCGAGGGCCCGGTCGGCGGTCGCGCGGGCCATCGCCAGGTAGCCCGCGACGGTCTGCGGGGCGTGCTCGCGCAGCTGGGCGACGTGCGCGGCGACCGTGCCGGCGTCCCCGCGCGCGACGGGGCCGGTGAGCGCGGCGTCCCCGGAGCGCAGGGCGTTGTCCAGGGCCGCGCCGAGCAGCGGGCCGAGCATCCGGTCGGGGGCCTCGACGCCGGCCGTGCGCAGCAGCTCCATGGACTGGGCGACCAGGGTCACCAGGTGGTTGGCGCCGAGGGCGAGAGCCGCGTGGTAGAGCGGACGGTTCTCCTCGCTGATCCACTCGGGCTCGCCGCCCATCTCGATGACCAGGGCCTCGGCCGCGAGTCGCAGCTCCTCGGGCGCGGTGACGCCGAAGGAGCAGCCCGCCAGGCGCTGGACGTCCACGGGGGTGCCGGTGAAGGTCATCGCCGGGTGCAGGGCCAGCGGCAGCGCGCCCGCGCGCAGGGCGGGGTCCAGCACCTTCGCGCCGTACCGCCCGGAGGTGTGCACGAGCAGCTGTCCCGGTCGTACGGCACCGGTCTCGGCGAGGCCGGCGACCAGGCCGGGCAGGGCGTCGTCCGGGACCGTGAGCAGGACGAGGTCGGCGCGTTCGAGGACCTCGGCCGGCGGCACCAGCGGGACGTCGGGGAGCATCGTCTCGGCGCGCCTGCGGGAGGCGTCGGAGACTCCGGAGACGGCCACCGGGCGGTGCCCGGCGAGCTGCAGGGACGCGGCCAGGGCGGGGCCCACCCGGCCGGCGCCGACGACGCCGACGGTGAGCCGCGCGGGGCGGTCCTTGAGGTCTGGCTGGTGGACTGTACTCACGCGACGGCGGCCTTCCCGTTCCAGTCCGCTCTGGGTACCGGACGATTTCTCGTCATGTTAACGCTATCCGGTCGGACACCAATGGGTTGTCCACAGGCTGTGGGTTACCCCACGTTCGCGGACCGTGGCCCCCTCGGGAAATCCCGGTGCCCCCCACCGGCCGGCACGGCATGATCCGCAGCATGACGGACACGGCTGCACAGAGCAGTGAACAGGGCGAGGAACGAGCCGAGCGGGGCACTGAGCGGGGCGAGGAACGAGCCGGGCGGGGCTCCGAACAGGGCGAGGAACCATCGGCGCAGGAGCAGTTGCGGGAGCGGCGCGCGGCCGCCCACCGGCAGGCGCAGCGCACGCTGTCCCGCGCCGGCTGGGGATCGACGATCCGCGAACGTCTGGCGTATCTGAACGAGGCGGGTTCGGGGGTGTACGACCTGGACGAGCCCGCCGACGTCTACGGCAACCGGATCGTGGCCGCCGTGGAGGAACGGGTCGCCGCGCTGCTCGGCACGGAGGCCGCCGCGTTCTTCCCGACGGGCACGATGGCCCAGCAGGTGGCCCTGCGCTGCTGGGCGGCCCGCACGGGAAACCCGGCGGTGGCCCTGCACGCCCTGGCCCACCCCGAGATGTATGAACGGCATGCGTTCAGCCAGGTCAGCGGCCTGCGCCCGGTCCGGGTGGGCAGTGGGCCCCAGCTGCCCACGGCTGCCGAGATCCGCGCGTTCGACGAACCCTTCGGGGCCTTGATGCTGGAACTTCCCCTCCGGGACGCCGGTTTCGTGCTGCCCACCTGGGAGGAGCTGACCGAGGTCGTCGAGGCGGCGCGGGAGCGCGACGCGGTGGTGCACTTCGACGGTGCCCGCCTGTGGGAGTGCACGGACCATTTCGGGCGTCCCCTGGAGGAGATCGCCGCTCTGGCCGACAGCGTCTACGTCTCGTTCTACAAGTCCCTCGGCGGCTTCGGCGGCGCCGCGCTCGCCGGCCCGAGGACGCTGGTGGAGGAGGCGAAGAGCTGGCGGCACCGGTACGGCGGCATGATCTTCCAGCAGTTCCCGACCGCCCTGTCCGCGCTCATCGGCCTGGAGCATGAGCTGCCCCGGCTGCCCGAATACGTACGTCACGCGCGCGTGGTGGCCGCCGCGCTGCGCGAGGGCTTCGCGGCGGCGGGAGTGCCCTGGTCCCGCGTCCACCCGGAGCGGCCGCACACGCAGGAGTTCCAGGTCTGGCTGCCGTACGAGCCGGACGTGGTCGCCGAGGCGGCCGTGCGCCAGGCCGAGGAGACCTCGGTCATGCTCTTCGCGAACGCCTGGGACGGCGTGGGGCCCGGCATCGCGGTCACGGAGGTCGTCATCCGTGCCGCGGGCCTCGAATGGACGGCCGACGACGTCCGCGCGGCCGTCCGGGACTTCGTGGACCGTCTGCCGGACAAGGCCTAGCCGCGGCCAGGCCGCGGTCTGGCCGCGGTCTGGCCGAAGAGCCCTACCGAGGGGCCTGGCGAAGGCGCGCGGACACGGTCTGGCCGGGGCGCGCGGACAGGGCCTGGCGGACAAGGCCTGGTCCTGGGCTGGTCCAGGGCTGGTCCAGGGGCGCGCGGACAGGGCCCGGCTGTGGTCTAGCCGAGGGCGCGCGGGCGCGGCCGGCGCCTCAGGGCGTGGCGCAGCCACCCGCGCGCCGGGCGCTCGGCGACGACGGCCAGGAAGCGCCGGTGGTCGCGCAGGGCGCGCACCACGCCGAGGTCGTGACGGCCCGGCGGGGGCGGGTCGGGCTCGCCGTGCTGACGGGCGCGGAAGGTGTCGAGGAGGTACTGCTGGGTGACGCTCATGGCGGACCGCCTTCTCGGGACGTGGACTGATCACCGGCCGGCCGGTGGCTGATCGGGCTCCGCGGCTGCCCCGGTGGGCCCAGGTTGCGCGGGTCGGGGCGGGAAAGTCGCGCCGATTGACGTCCGCCGTCAATCGAGGATCCGGTTGTCGGTGGCGGCGGGCACCATGGGGTCATGAGCGTGCGCATCGACATCACGGGGCTGCGTCCGGAGAGGGTCGCCGTCGTCCCCTCGCCGCTGGGCGAACTGGGCATGGCGCTGCACGCGTTGTCGGAGCCGGGCCATCACCCGGGCCTGCAGGGGTGGGTGACCGGCGTGACCGCCCGGCTGGACCCGCACCTGGCCGACCGGATGTGCGAGGCGGACTTCCTGTGGCGCTCGACGTTCTCGGACCTGTTCCTGCCGTTCGCCGGCATCGAGGGCCTGAGCACGCTGCCCGGTGCCACCCTCGCCGAGGACCTGGACCTCATCGACAAGCTGACGGACGAGCAGTTCGTGGACGCGGCCATGGAGTTCACCTGCGCGGCGCCGTACTGGTCGCGCGGGCCGTCCGCGCTCACCGATGCCGCCGTGCGGCGGCGGGCGCTGGAGCTGGCCGCCTCGCGCGGGCCCCGGCAGGTGCGGTTCACCGAGCGGCTGCTGGCCGATCCGCCGAGGATCCGGGACTGGCTGCGGCAGTTCCTGCAGGACTGCGACGAAGCGTTCTTCGCGGAGACCTGGTCCAGGCTGCGCCACCAGCTCGCGGCGGACGCCCGCCACAAGACGGACCTCCTGAGGCGCAGGGGCCTGGCGGAGGCACTGGCCGCGGTGTCCCCCACGGTCGCGCTCGACGAAGAGGGCGCCCTGATCACCGTCGACAAACTGGGCATCGGCCACTCGGCCACCGCGGACGGCGGTCTTCTGCTCGTCCCGACGAGCCTGGGCTGGCCGCATCTGAGCGTCCTGCACCGGTACGGCTGGCAGCCGGTGCTGCACTATCCGGTCGGCTCACCCGAGCTGGCGGCCCCGCCCTCGGTGGAGCAGCTCGCCCTGCGGATGACCGCCCTGTCCCACCCGGTGCGGATGCGGCTGTGCCGCCATCTGGCGCGCAGCGCCTACACCACCAGCGAGCTGGCACAGATCCACGGGATGACGGCTCCCGAGATATCCCGGCACCTGGGCGTGCTGAAGAAGGCGGGGCTGCTCACCACGCGCCGGCGCGGCCGGTACGTCCTGCACCAGCTGGACGTCACCGTCGTCGCCCGGCTCGGCAGCGACTTCCTGGAGGGGATCCTCCGGTAGCCGTCGGTTTCCTGGACGGGGTTGTGCCGGTTCCCTGGAGGGGGGTGTCCGGTGGCCGTCAGCCGAGGCCGCCCGCGCGCACCAGACCGGTCTCGTAGGCCAGCACCACCACCTGCACCCGGTCCCTGAGGCCGAGCTTGGTCAGGATGCGGCCCACGTGGGTCTTCACGGTGGCCTCGGACAGCACCAGCCGGGCCGCGATCTCGCCGTTGGACAGCCCCTGCGCGACCAGCACCATGACCTCGCGCTCCCGGTCGGTGAGCCGCTCCAGCTCCTTGTGCTGGGGCTCCTTGGTGCCGGAGGGCAGCATCGGCGCGAACCGGTCCAGCAGGCGCCGGGTGGTGGACGGGGCCACGACCGCGTCCCCGCTGTGCACGGCGCGGATGGCGGCCAGCAGCTCGCCGGGCGGCACGTCCTTGAGCATGAAGCCGGAGGCGCCCGCCTTCAGCCCGGAGAAGGCGTACTCGTCCAGGTCGAAGGTGGTCAGGATCAGCACCTTCGGGGGGTTGGACTCCGAGCAGATCCGCCGCGTGGTCTCCACGCCGTCCAGCTTCGGCATGCGGACGTCCATCAGGACGACGTCGACAGCGGTGGCGCGCAGCACCTGGAGGGCCTCGACGCCGTCGCCCGCCTCCGCGACGACCTCCATGTCCGGCTGGGCGGCGAGCACCATCCGGAATCCGGTGCGCAGCAGCACCTGGTCGTCGACGAGCATCACGCGGATCGTCATCGGGTCTCTTTCGTTCGGGTGGGCGGAGCCGGGGGTGTTACAGGTGTCAACAGGGGGCGCACGACCGCGTCAGTGCGCTGGTTTGAGCGGGAGCAGCACACTGATGCGGAATCCTCCGCCCGGGCGCGGCCCGGCGTCCAGGGTGCCGCCCACCATGCCGACCCGCTCGCGCATGCCGATCAGGCCGTGCCCCTGGCCGTCGGCGCCGCCCTCCTCGTACAGCTCGTGCGGGGCACCCTTGCCGTCGTCCTCGACGAGCAGGCCGAGCCCGTCGTCGAAGTAGACCAGCCGCACGCTCGCGCCCGTGTTGGGCCCGCCGTGCTTGCGGGTGTTGGTGAGGGCCTCCTGCACGATGCGGTACGCGGTCAGCTCCACGCCGCTGGGCAGCGGGCGCGGGGTGCCCTCGACCTTGAAGTCGACGGGCAGGCCGGAGCTGCGGCACTGCTCGATCAGCTCGTCGATCTGCTCGACGTCCGGCTGGGGGACGTACTCCCCGCCCTCCTCGTGCTCGCCGGTGCGCAGGACGCCGAGCAGGCGGCGCATCTCGGCGAGGGCCTGCCGGCCGGTGGAGGAGATCGTCTCCAGGGCCTTCTTCGCCTGGTCGGGGGCGGCGTCGAGCACGTAGGCGGCGCCGTCGGCCTGCACGACCATCACCGACACGTTGTGTGCGACGACGTCGTGCAGCTCGCGCGCGATCCGGGCGCGCTCGGCGGCGACCGCCACCTTGGCCTGCGCCTCGCGCTCCTTCTCCAGCCGGGCGGCGCGCTCCTCCAGCTGCGCGAAGTAGGCGCGCCGGGTGCGCATGGAGTCGCCGAGCACCCAGGCGAGGGCGAAGGGCACCGTCTGGAACACCGCCAGCGCCACATGGCCCAGAACGGTCGTCTGCTGTTCCGGCCAGCGCAGCTGCGCCAGGGCCGCCGCACCGAGGCTCACCGCGAGCGCCAGCCGTGAGGCCCAGCGCGCGCCGATCATGGCGACCGTGTAGGTGATCACCAGCATGGCGAAGTCGGCGACGGTCGACTCGATGTTCAGGACGAGCTGGAACAGACCGGTCGCCAGGGCCAGCAGCAGCATCGGCTCCGGGAAGCGGCGGCGCAGCGCGACGACGACGCTCAGGACCGCGGAGACCGCCAGCCCCCCGCCGATCGGCATGTGGTGGCCGGGCACCCTGTGCAGACTCACCACGCTCACACCGGAGAGCCCGAAGAGGACGACGGCCCAGAAGGTGTCGACCCACGTCGGGTGCCTGCGGAGAAAGTCATAGAGGCGCTGCACGTAACCCAGAGTAGGGAAACGAGGTGCGTGCAGGGGTCAACCGGAGGACCGATCCCTGCCCGGGACACGTACTCCGCAAGGTGGAGGCAGTGATCACCTGTGCGCCTAGTCTGTCCGGGTGACGGATGGTGCGAGGGCTCAGAGCCACGGCGAGCGACACGGCTGGCGGGCGGCGACCGAGGAGGCCCTGTACGGCCCGGGCGGCTTCTACCTGCGGCCCGAGGGCCCTGCCGGGCACTTCCGTACGTCCGTGCACGCCTCCCCGCTCTTCGCGCAGGCCGTCGCCCGGCTGCTGTGCCGGGTCGACGAGGCGCTCGGGCGGCCGCGGAGGCTCGACTTCGTGGACCTGGGCGCCGGGCGCGGTGAGCTGGTCGCCGGCGTGCTCGCGGCGCTGCCGGCCGAGGTGGCCGCCCGGGCGCGCGGGTACGCCGTCGAGCTGGCCGGCCGTCCGGCGGGCCTGGACGACCGGATCGTCTGGCTGGGAGAACCCCCGCAGGAGGTCACCGGGCTGCTGTTCGCCAACGAGTGGCTGGACAACGTGCCCGTGGACGTCGCCGAGGTGGACGCCGCCGGGGTGCCCCGGCTGGTGCTCGTCGCGGCGGACGGCACCGAACGGCTCGGGGAGCCCGTGTCGGGCGCTGAGGCGGGCTGGCTCGCGCGGTGGTGGCCGCTGCCCGCCGAGGAGGGGCTTCGCGCGGAGATCGGGCTGCCCAGGGACCTCGCCTGGGCTGCGGCGGTGGGCCGGGTGACGCGGGGGCTCGCGGTGGCCGTGGACTACGCGCACACGGTGGACGCACGCCCGCCGTTCGGGACGCTCACCGGCTTCCGGGAGGGACGCGAGACGGCGCCCGTACCGGACGGGTCGTGCGACATCACGGCACACGTCGCACTGGACGCGTGCGCGGCCGCCTGCACGGCGCACGCCCCTTCAGGCCCGGCGGCCACCCCCGCGAACACGGCGGACACCCGCGCGAACACGGCGGACACCCGCGCGAACACGGCGGACACCCGCGCGAACACTGCAGACATTCCCGCGAACACGACGTGCACCCCCTCGGACACGGGGCCTGCGGCCCGCGGCTCGGGGCGCACGGCTCCCGGGTCGGGGCGCACGCTCGCCACCGCACGACTGCTCACGCAGCGAGCCGCCCTCCAAGCCCTCGACCTCACGGGCGCGCGCCCCCCGCTCGCGCTGGCCTCCACGGACCCCGCTGCCTATGTACGCGCCCTCGCGAGCGCCGGCGAGGCCGCCGAACTCACATCCCCGGGCGGCCTCGGCGACTTCGGCTGGCTGATCCAGCCGGTCGGCATTCCGGACCCGCTCCCGGCCGACGCCTAGGACCACCTGGGAGGACGGCCAGGGACTGTCAGGGGGCAGCCAGGGGCGAGGAGCGGTGGACGGCCAGGGGGACAGGTGGGGGGACAGCCAGGGGGGCGGCGAGGAGCGGTGGACGGCCAGGGGCAGCCGGAAGGCGCTGGGACGGCCTGCGACTGCCCGCGGCGTCCTACTTGTCGATGTCCCCGACCACGAAGAACATCGACCCCAGGATCGCCACCATGTCCGCCACCAGCGTCCCGGGCAGCAGCTCGGTCAGCACCTGGATGTTGTTGTAGGACGCCGAGCGCAGCTTCAGCCGGTACGGGGTCTTCTCACCCTTGCTGACCAGGTAGTAGCCGTTGATGCCGAGCGGGTTCTCGGTCCAGGCGTACGTGTGCCCCTCGGGCGCCTTGAGCACCTTGGGCAGCCGCTGGTTGATCGGCCCGGGCGGCAGCTCGGCGAGCCGGTCGAGGCAGGCGTCGGCGAGGTCCAGCGCGTTGTGGGTCTGCTCCAGCAGGCACTCGAAGCGGGCGAGGCAGTCGCCCTCGCCGCGGGTGACGACCTTCAGCGTGTCCTGGAGATCGCCGTAGGCCAGGTACGGCTCGTCGCGGCGCAGGTCGAAGTCGACGCCCGAGGCGCGCGCGATGGGCCCGCTCACGCCGTAGGCGTGCACGGCCTCGGGCGCGAGCGTCCCCACACCCCGGGTACGCCCCCGGAAGATCTCGTTGCCGAGCACCAGGTCGTCGAAGACGTCCATGCGGGAACGCACCGCGGCGACGGCGTCACGCGCGCGCGTCGTCCACCCGGCCGGCAGGTCCTCCTTGAGGCCGCCGACGCGGTTGAACATGTAGTGCATGCGCCCGCCGGAGACCTCCTCCATGACGTTCTGGAGCACCTCGCGCTCCCGGAACGCGTAGAACACCGGCGTGATCCCGCCCAGCTCCAGCGGGTAGGACCCGAGGAACATCAGGTGGTTCAGGACCCGGTTCAGCTCGGCGAGCAGGGTGCGCGTCCACACCGCGCGCTCGGGGACCTCCATGCCGAGCATCCGCTCCACGGCGAGGACCACACCCAGCTCGTTCGAGAACGCCGACAGCCAGTCGTGGCGGTTGGCGAGCATGATGATCTGCCGGTAGTCCCGGGCCTCGAAGAGCTTCTCGGCGCCCCGGTGCATGTAGCCGATCACCGGCTCCGCATGCTGGATGCGCTCCCCGTCCAGCACGAGCTTGAGCCGCAGCACGCCGTGTGTGGACGGATGCTGGGGGCCGATGTTGAGCACCATGTCGGTGCTCTCGGCGGCGCCGCCGACGCCGACCGTGGTCTCCGTCGCTGTCATGGACCCAGTTTCCCCTACGTACGCTGGGCCCATGGAGACGGGGAGCCCGGAGACGACCGGGGTGGCGGGCGACGAGCCGGTGTGGCGGGGGCTCCCGCCCGGCCTGCTGCGCATGCGCAGGCTGCTGCTGATGGTGTGGGCGGGCGTGCTCGCCCTGGTGGCGGGGCTGCTGCCCGGCCTGCTCGCGGGATGGCCCTGGGCGGCCTTCGCGCTGCTCCCCCTGGCCCTGGCGGCCTGGGGATGGCGGCTGCTGGGCCGCAACTGGCGCTCCTGGAGGTACGCCGAGCGCGCCGACGACCTGCTGATCAGCCGGGGTGTCCTGTGGCGCGAGGAGACCGTGGTGCCGTACGGGCGGATGCAGCTGGTGGAGGTCACCTCGGGGCCCGTCGAGCGCTACTTCAAGCTGGCCAGCGTGCAGCTGCACACCGCGGCCGCGGCGACCGACGCGACCGTACCGGGGCTGGACCCGGCCGAGGCGGAGAGGCTGCGCGACCGGCTCACCGAGCTGGGCGAGGCCCGATCGGCGGGCCTGTGACGACTCCGGGCCTCGACGACGCAGCGGTGCGCCCGTCCGTCGCCGAGCGGCGGCTGCACCCCGTCACGCCGTTCCGGCGGGCGTGGGCGCCGGTCACCGTGCTCGCCGGGTGGGGCGTGCACGACCCGGGCGGGGCGCAGGAGCAGCTGCAGCGGCTGACCTCCACCATGCTGCTCGCCGGCGTCGCCGTGCTGGTCCCGGTGGCCGGCCTCTACGGCTTTCTGTCCTGGTGGTTCACGCACTTCGCGGTCACCGACACCGAACTGCGCATACGCACCGGACTGCTCTTCCGGCGCACGGCGCACATCCGGCTGGAACGCATCCAGGCGGTCGACGTCACCCGTCCGCTCCTCGCGCGCGTGGCGGGGGTCGCCAAGCTGCGGATCGACGTCGTCGGAGCGGACAAGAAGGACGAACTCGCCTTTCTGGGCGAGCGGGAGGCGCGCGTCCTGCGCGCGGAACTGCTCGCGCGCGCGGCGGGCTTCGCGCCCGAGACGGCGCGCGAGGTGGGCGAGGCGCCCGCGCACGAGCTGCTGCACGTGCCCCCGCGCGAGCTGGCGCTCTCCCTGGCGCTGACGGGCGCCACCTGGGGCTCCCTGGCCGCCGCCCTGGTCGTACCGCCCGTGCTGTGGTTCGCCACCCACAGTGTGTGGACGGTCCTCGCCGTCGCGCTGCCGCTGCTCGGCACGGCCGGCGCGCGCAGCGCCGGGCGGTTCGTCGCCGAGTACGACTGGACGGTGGGCGAGTCCCCGGACGGGCTGCGCATCGACCACGGGCTGCTCGACCGCGCGCACGAGACGGTGCCGCCGGGGCGGGTGCAGACCGTGCGGATCGTGGAACCGCTGCTGTGGCGGTGGCTGGGCTGGGTGCGGGTGGAACTGGACGTGGCGGGGTCCGACAACTCGGTGCTGGTGCCGGTCGCCCCGCGCGCGGTCGCCGAGTCGGTCATAGCGCAGGTGCTGCCCGGGGTGACCGTGCCGGCGTCGCTGTCGCGGCCGCCGCGGCGGGCCGGGTGGCGCGTTCCGCTGTGGTGGCGCGGGCAGGGCCTCGCGGTCACCGACACGGTGTTCGCCGCGCGGCGCGGCCTGCTGCGCCGCCGCCTGGCCCTGGTCCCGCACGCCAAGGTGCAGAGTGTCCGGCTCACCCAGGGGCCCTGGGAACGCCTGTGGCGGCTCGCCGACGTCCATGTGGACACCGGCGCCGACAAGAGCGTCACGGCCCGTCTGCGGGACGCCGAGGAGGCCGCGCGGCTGCTGCGCGCCCAGGCGGAGCGGTCCCGCACCGGCCGCAGGGACGCCCGCCCGGACCGCTGGATGGCGTGAGCCCGGATCCGGCGCACGGCGTGGGCCCGGAACCGCCGGCTGTGTGAAGCCCGACCGCCGGACAGCGCGAGCCCGGAACCACCGGACGACGTGAGACCCGGCCGCCCTCGGATGGCATGAGCCCGGCCCGCCCCTCGTGGGCGGACCGGGCTCGGTGTCCTTGCGACGCCTCAGGAAGCCGCGCTGCGCAGCCCCTGGAGGTCGATCTGTTCCGTCTCGTCGTGCGCCGTCAGGTCGATGACCTGGCCGACGCCGCGCGCCTGCGGGTCGGCCGACTTGAACTCCGCCTCGGCCTCGGCCTTGTGCAGCGCGAGGGCCTCCTGGCCGACGACGTCCGCGAGGTCCTCGTTCTGCACGGTGTCCAGCGCGGCGGACGACGTCTGCTTCTGGGTGCCGAAGAAATCGAAGCCGCCCTCGACCACCGGGCGCGCGGGCGCGGCCGGTACGACGGCCACCGCGGTCGGCACCGTGAAGTGCCCGTCGCCCTGCCGGCCCGCGGGGATCGCGGGGTCGGCCGGCGTCGTCGGGGCGGCGGCCGCGCGCGCGTGCGAGTCGGCCGCCTCGGACTGCCCCTCTGCTTCGCCCTCCTGGGCCACGCCTTCGCCGCGGGCAGCCCCGGACGTCTCCTGCACACCGTCCGCCCCGGAGGCGCCCGTTCCGTCGGCGGCGCGCTCGGCCTGCGCGGACGCGGACCGCGCGGCCCCGAACCCGGCAGTGTGCTTCCTGGGCTCGGCCGACACAGCCGCGGCCTCGGGCGACGCAGGCGCCGGCTCGGACGACACAGCCGCCGTCTCGGCCGACTCAGGCGCCGCCTCGGCCGACACAGGTATCGGCTCGGACGCGGCCCCGGCGGAGGGCCGTACCGGCTCGTCCCCGGCGGACGCGCCCTCGGCGGACTGCCGCACCGGCTCACTCGCGGCAGACACGGCCTCCGCGGACTGCCGCACCGGCTCGGACGGCACAGCCGCCGCCTCGGGCGACGCAGTCGTCGGCTCGGACGGGTCCTCGGCGGACGGCCGTACCGGCTCGTCCCCGGTGGACGGTTTCGCGGGCTCAGGCTCTGCGACGGCGTCGGAGCCGAACCGGGCCAGTGCCGCCGCGGCCCGCAGGTACAGGCGCGAGCCCTCGGGCGAGAACACCACGGCCGGCCGCGGACCGACCTCGGCCGGTTCCTCCGGGGACGCGGATGCCTCCGGGGACGCGGAATCCTCCAGGGACCCGGATGCCTCCGGGGACTCGGGTTCCTGCAGTGCCGGCGGCTCGGCGCTGCGCGCGGGCGGCAGCGCGAGGGCACCGGACGGCTCGGCCGTCTCGATCTCCAGCAGCCGGCGTCCCTCCAGGGCGCTCGCACGCTCGGTCTCCGCCGTGGCGTAGCGGCGCAGCAGAGCCGCGTGCTCGTTGCGCAGCCCGGCCAGCTCCGCACGCTTGGCGCGCAGCCGCTGCTCCAGCTTGGTGCGCAGCTCGCGCGACTCCTCCAGGTCGCTCTCCAGTTCGGCGACGCGCTCCTCGAAGCGCCACTCGTCACTGGCACGCGCGCGTGAGAGGTCGGCGACCTGCTTGCCCGCCGAGCTGTCCCAGCGGCGCATCACGACCGCACCGACGACTGCCGTCGCCGCGGCGGCAGCAGCCAGCGTGCGCAGCACCGTGGCCTCGGAGAACACCCAGGGACCCAGCGCGCAGACGACGGAGACACCGGCGATCGCCGAGGGAGGCAACAGCCGGTGCAAAGGCGGGGAATGGCGGTGGCGTCCACGTGGCATGGCCAGAAACTTACCGCGCGTAGGCGGATCGTGGGCCCCCGCCCCGTAAAAACACCTCCATACCGCAGGCTTCACGGGGCATCAGGCACACGGCGGCTCAGCGGTCGGTCAGCCGCCCGCTGAGCCACTGCAGGGTCGCCGGGATCTCCCGCCGCCAGGTGTTGAAGTTGTGGCCGCCGCTGTCCAGGATGATCGACGAGATCCGGGTCAGGTTCGTGCCCTGCACCTGCTGAATGAACTTGAGCGTGTCCTTGTAGTTGTGCTCGCCGATCTTGCTGCTGGTGACGAGCAGCGAGGTGTCGGGCGCGGGCTCGTGCTTGAGGAGCCACCACAGGTCGGCACGATTCTGCAGATTCCTGTCACTCTGGAAGAGGTCGCCGGTCGTGGGGTCGATCGGCGCCTTGTAGTAGGGCGAGAGACCGGCGCCGGCCGCGTAGACGCCCGGGTGGTGCATGGCGAGCTTCAGCGCGCAGTAGCCGCCGGTGGAGTCGCCGACGATGCCCCAGCTGCCGGGCCGCTTGCCGACCCTGTAGTGGGCCAGGACGGCATCCGGCAGGTCCTTGGCGAAGAACGACTCCGACTGCGGCCCGCCCGGGACGTCCACGCACTCCGTGTCGCGCGGCGGCGCCACGGTCGGCCGCAGCATCACCAGGACCATCGGCTGCATCCGCCCGTTCTTGGCCAGTTGCTGCGCCGTGCGCGGGTAGTTCAGCTTGTCCACCAGCGCCTGCGCCGTACCGGGGTAGCCGGTGAGCACCACGGCCGCCGGGAACGTGCGCGTGCGGTACTGCGGCTGGAAGTACTCCGGCGGCAGGTAGACGTACGCCGGTGTGGCGATATGGGTTTTGCGCCCGATGATGTCCACCTTCTGGATCTGCCCGCCCGTCTCCGGCCGCGAGCCGCCGGCGCCTTTCACCGACGCCGAGGACACCACCTGGAGCGGACCGCCCGTCCCGCCCTGGGCGCTGTGGTCGATGACGACACCCTGGTCGGTCTCCTTGCCGAAGAGGTCTGCCCAGCTGGCATAGAAGCCGAAGGCCTGGTTGGCGGCGATCCCCAGAGAGGAGAACAGGGCCAGTTGCGTGGCGAGCAGGAGGCCGACACGTCCGCTGACGGCCCGCCAGTTCTGCCGGGCGAGTTGCGGCCACAGCCACACCGTGCCGACGAACAACACCACAGCGATCATGATCGCCAGTACCAGCACCTTATTGCTCGTAAGACCCATGAGCTGCTTCCTGCCTGCGCTTTCCGCCCGCCCGCCCACGACTTCGTCGCAGGGGCTTGCCCGGGGCTTTCCTTGGCCTTTGACCCGACTTTCCGGTGGGGAGTGAACCTCTCTCCCCGTGACACCGTCCTAGAGGGCGCAATGTCGCCGGATGCCCGATCGGCACCGGGTTCAAGGTCTCTCGCAGAACTACGGGATGCGATGTCTGTCAGGATAGATGGGGAATTGTCGGGCGGGGTTCCGGGCCGATCAAGCCGGGCGCGGCGCATACTGCGCGGCCCGCGTCCCGAGGCCGTCCCGACGCTGGTTGCCAGGGCGTGCGCCGTCGTGGGCGTTCTGGACATTGCCGCGGGGGTGTTCCCGCGCTTCCGCCACAGCCGTATGCACGCCATCGCGGAGGTGCTGCCCGGCTCCTTCGGGCCCTTCGCCGCGGCTCTCTCGCTCAGCGCCGGTGTGCTGTTGCTGCTACTCGCCCACGGACTCAGGCGGCGCAAGCGCCGGGCGTGGCGCGCCGCGGTCGCCCTGCTGCCGGCCGGCGCCTTCGCCGAGTTCGCCTACCGGCACTCGGTCATCGGCGTGCTCATCTCGGTGGCGCTCCTCGTACCGCTGCTGCGCCACCGCAACGAGTTCACCGCCCTGCCCGATCCGCGCAGCCGCTGGCGCGCGCTCGCCAACTTCGTCCTGATGGGGGCCGCGTCCCTCGTCCTCGGGCTGGTCATCGTCAGCGTGCACCCGAACCGCATGGTCGGTGACCCGAGCCTGGCCGACCGGCTGACGCACGTCGTCTACGGCCTGTTCGGCTTCGAGGGCCCGCTGGACTACGACGGAACCACCTCCTGGACGGTTGCCTTCTCCCTCGGCGCCCTCGGCTGGCTGACCGCGGTCACCACCATCTACTTCGCCTTCCGCCCCGAGCACCCGGCCGCGCGCCTCACCGAGGAGGACGAGTCCCAGCTGCGCGCCCTGCTGGTCAAGCACGGCGGCCGCGACTCCCTCGGCCACTTCGCGCTGCGCCGCGACAAGGCGGTCGTCTTCTCGCCCAGCGGCAAGGCCGCGGTCACCTACCGCGTCATCTCCGGCGTGATGCTCGCCAGCGGCGACCCGATCGGCGACGTCGAGGCCTGGCCCGGCGCCATCGAGCGCTTCATGGACGAGGCGAAGGCGCACTCCTGGACCCCGGCGGTCGTGGGCTGCTCGGAGACCGGCGGCGAGGTGTGGACCCGCGAGACCGGCCTGGACGCCCTGGAACTGGGCGACGAGGCGGTGGTCGACGTGGCGGATTTCTCGCTTGCCGGACGCGCGATGCGCAACGTGCGACAGATGGTCAAGCGCATCGAGCGGGCCGGCTACGAAACCCGGGTACGGCGTATCCGTGACCTCGGCGAGGCCGAGCTGGAGCGCATCCGCCTGGCGGCGGAGGACTGGCGCGGCACCGACACCGAGCGCGGCTTCTCCATGGCGCTCGGCCGCATCGGCGACCCCACCGACGGCGACTGTCTGATCGCCACCGCCCACAAGGCCGACGACGAGCCCGGCGAGTACGGCGACCTGAAGGCGATCCTGCACTTCGTGCCCTGGGGCAAGGACGGCGCCTCGCTGGACCTGATGCGCCGCGACCGCAGTGCCGACCCCGGCATGAACGAACTGCTGATCGTCGCCGCCCTGCAGGCCGCCTCCAAGTTCGGCATCACCCGTGTCTCGCTGAACTTCGCGATGTTCCGCTCCGCCCTCGCGCGCGGGGAGAAGATCGGCGCCGGCCCGGTGCTGCGGGCCTGGCGCGGGCTGCTGGTGTTCCTCTCCCGCTGGTTCCAGATCGAGTCGCTCTACAAGTTCAACGCCAAGTTCCAGCCGCGCTGGGAGCCGCGGTTCATCGTGTACCGCGCCACCACCGACCTGCCGCGCATCGGCTTCGCCACCATGCAGGCCGAGGGCTTCGTCAACCTCGCCCTCCCGCTCCCGCGCGCCCTGCGCAGGCGCCGGGCGTCCGCCGCGCGCCCCTGCGCGCACGCGGTGGGCGAACACGACGTCCGAGCGGCCTGACCCCGGCCCGGCCCCGCCGAGTCCCGCGCGAAGCCCACAGCACGAGACACGAAGCACGAAGCACGAAGCCGAACGCGAAGCACAGAGCACGAACACGAAACACAGAGCACACAGCACCAAGCCCGGAACGGCCCCTGACCGGCCCGGGCGGAAGCCCCACCCCCTCCAGCACAGGGGCTTCCGCCCGGGCCCCGGCGCGTTCGGGGCCCCACCCGGGCCGCGGCGCAATCGGGGCCCCTCCTGGGCCTACGCTGAACGTATGAACAACCTCAGCGGGCGCCGCCGAGTGGCAGGCCTTCCGGCATGGGACCGGTGTGCGGTCATGGGCGTCGTGAACGTGACCCCCGACTCCTTCTCCGACGGCGGCCGCTGGTTCGACACCACCGTCGCCGTCAAGCACGGCCTGGACCTGGCCGCCGAGGGCGCGGACCTGGTCGACGTGGGCGGCGAGTCCACCCGTCCCGGCGCCACCCGCGTCGACGAGGCGGAGGAGCTCAGGCGGGTCATCCCCGTGGTGCGCGGTCTCGCCTCCGAAGGCGTCGTCGTCTCCGTCGACACCATGCGCGCCTCCGTCGCCGAACAGTCCCTCGCCGCCGGAGCCGCCCTCGTCAACGACGTCAGCGGCGGCCTCGCCGACCCCGCGATGATCCCCGTGGTCGCCGCCGCCGGCGCCCCCTTCGTCGTCATGCACTGGCGCGGCTTCCTGCAGGGCGGCAACGTCGAGGGGCGCTACGAGGACGTCGTCGCCGAGGTCGTGGACGAGCTGCACGCGCGCGTGGAGGCCGTTCTGGAGGGCGGCATCGCCCCCGACCGGATCGTCGTCGACCCGGGCCTCGGCTTCTCCAAGGAGGCCGAGCACGACCTCACTCTCCTGTCCCGCCTCGACCGCCTGCACGCCCTCGGGCACCCCGTGCTCGTCGCCGCCTCCCGCAAGCGGTTCCTCGGGCGCGTCCTCGCCGGTCCCGAGGGTGCACCCCCGCCGGCCCGCGAACGCGACGCCGCCACGGCCGCCGTCTCCGCGCTCGCGGCGCACGCCGGCGCGTGGGCGGTGCGCGTGCACGAGGTGCGCGCCACAGCGGACGCGGTGCGGGTCGCCCGGGCCGTGGAAGGAGCGCGGTGAGCGCCCCCCACACCGACGTCGAACAGGTGGAGGCCGCCAACACCGCCTACTACGAGGCGATGGAGCGCGGCGACTTCGAAGAACTGTCCACGCTCTGGCTCACCCCGTCCGACCTGGGCGTCGACGAGGAGTACCACGACCCGGCGGACACCGGCGTGATCTCCTGCGTACACCCGGGCTGGCCGGTGCTCACCGGCCGCGGCGAGGTCCTCAGGTCGTACGCGCTGATCATGGCGAGCACCGACTACATCCAGTTCTTCCTCACCGACGTGCACGTCTCCGTCACCGGTGACACGGCGCTGGTGACCTGCACCGAGAACATCCTCAGCGGTGGCCCGGCCCCTGAGGACGGCGCGGAGCTCGGCCCCCTGGTCGGGCAGCTCGTGGTCGCCACCAACGTGTTCCGGCGCACGCCCGACGGCTGGAAGATCTGGTCGCACCACGCCTCGCCCGTCCTCGCCGAAACCGACGAGGACGAGGAGAACGGCCAGAACGGAACGAAGGGCTCCAATCCGGACGGCGATCCCCGCATCTGAGGGGGGTCCGCACCCCACAGGGACCAAGAAGTGGTTGGAATCACGAACCCCGGGGTAGGTGCGGCTACCAGCCCATGATGCGACCGGGTTCCCCAGGGGAAACGCGCGGTGAACCCTCCGCGTCCAAGCCCCCGCCCTCGGCCCCGTAACCCGGCCGTGTCAGTGCCCGCAGGTAGATTCGTCAGAGACCGGTGTGCCGCCCGCACGCGGCGCGGGCCGGTCGTTCCCGACGATTGCAGGAGTGATTCGCGTGGATCGTGTCGCGCTGCGCGGCCTGAAGGCCCGCGGGCACCACGGCGTGTTCCCCAAGGAGCGCGAGGAGGGCCAGACCTTCGTCGTGGACCTCGTCCTCGGCCTGGACACGCGGCCCGCCGCCGCCGACGACGACCTGGCGAAGACCGTGCACTACGGCATCGTGGCCGAGGAGGTCGTGGCCGTGGTCGAAGGTGAGCCGGTGAACCTCATCGAGACGCTCGCCGAGCGGATCGCCCAGGCCTGCCTGAAGCACGATGGAGTCCAGGAGGTCGAGGTCTGCGTCCACAAGCCGGACGCACCGATCACGGTCCCCTTCGACGACGTGACCGTCACCATCACCCGGAGCCGAGTATGACCCGACCTTTCGCCCTGGGTCAGAGCGACCCGACCGTCCAGCCGGTGCCCGCCTCCGTCGTCGAACAGGTCGACGCCGCCGACACGACGCTGAGCAACCCCAAACGAGCCGTGATCTCCATCGGCTCCAACCTCGGCAACCGCCTGGAGACCCTCCAGGGGGCCGTCGACGCCCTGGAGGACACTCCCGGCGTCCGTGTGAAGGCGGTCTCGCCGGTCTACGAGACGGAGCCGTGGGGTGTCGAGCCGGGCACCCAGCCCTCCTACTACAACGCGATCGTGGTCCTGAAGACCACCCTGCCCCCGTCCTCCCTCCTGGAGCGGGCGCACGCCGTCGAGGAGGCCTTCAACCGGGTCCGCGACGAGCACTGGGGACCGCGCACCCTGGACGTCGACATCGTCGCGTACGCGGACGTCACCTCCGACGACCCGCAGCTGACCCTCCCCCACCCGCGCGCCCACCAGCGCGCCTTCGTGCTCGCTCCCTGGCACGACATCGACCCCGAGGCGCACCTGCCGGGCCTCGGCGCGGTGGCCGAACTCCTGTCGGTCGTCACCCGCGAAGGCATCGAAGCCCGCGCGGACCTGGAACTCCGACTGCCCGAGTAGTCGTTAAGGTCAAGACGACCACTGTCCGGGATCGGTCCGGGGGAACTGAAGGGACACCGTGAAACAGCTGCGCATCAGGGTGCTGGCAGGCGTGTTCGTCGTGGCCGGAGTCCTTTCCTGGGCGGCCGCCCGCCTGTGGAACTCGGTGGGGACGCTCCCCAGCGTCCCGCTGGCCGCCCCCATCGTGCTGGCCCTGATCGCGGTGGTCCTGCTCGCCACGGCGCTCTCGCTGCGCGCCCGTTTCAAGGCGCAGCGCGAGCGCCGCCCCGGCGCCAAGGGCGTCGATCCCCTGATGGCCGCCCGGGCGGTCGTCTTCGGCCAGGCCAGCGCCCTGGTGGCCGCCCTCGTCGCCGGAATGTACGGCGGCACGGGCATCTTCCTGCTGGAGCTGCTCGACATCCCCGCCCGGCGCGACCAGGCTCTCTACGCCGGCTTCTCGGTCCTGGCCGGCATCGCCGTGATAGCGGCGGCCCTGTTCCTGGAGCGGGTCTGCAAACTGCCCGAGGACGAGGACCAGAACCACCCGGGCGCAGAGCCGGTGGCCTGACCACCGGCCCCGCGGACGCGCTCGGTCAGCGCGCCATGATGAGGCTCATCGCCTCGTTGCGCGTCGCCGCGTCGCGCAGCTGACCGCGCACCGCCGAGGTGATGGTCTTCGCGCCCGGCTTGCGGATGCCCCGCATCGACATGCACATGTGCTCGCACTCCACGACCACGATGACGCCCCGCGGCTCCAGGATCTCCATCAGCGAGTCCGCTATCTGCGTGGTGAGTCGTTCCTGCACCTGCGGGCGGCGGGCGTAGACGTCCACGAGCCGGGCCAGCTTCGACAGGCCGGTGATCTTCCCGGTCACGGACGGGATGTAGCCGACGTGGGCGACGCCCCGGAACGGCACCAGATGATGCTCGCAGGTGGAGTAGACCTCGATGTCCTTCACCAGCACCATCTCGTCGTGCCCCAGGTCGAACGTCGTCGTCAGGACGTCCTCGGGCCGCTGCCACAGTCCCGCGAAGATCTCCCTGTACGCCCGTGCCACCCGGGCCGGCGTCTCCCTGAGGCCCTCACGGTCCGGGTCCTCACCGACCGCGATCAGCAGTTCCCGTACGGCGTTCTCGGCACGCTTCTCGTCGAACTCACCGATGGTGCCTTCACCGTCCAGGGTCACGGGGTCGGTCATCTGGTTCCTCGTTCCTGTACCTGTCACGCGTATGACCACGCGTTCTCTGTGCGGACATGCAAAAGCGCCGCGCCCCCCAGGCTAGAACCCGAGGGGCGCGGCATTCATTCCGGGCCGGTTGGCCGAAAGCGGTCAGCTGTCGGTGCGGTCCTCCGGGGACTCCGTCGCCGGGGCGGACTCGGTCGCCGTGGACTTCACCGTGCTGATCGCCGCCGTCGAGCCGTTCGCACCGTTGGTCAGTGCCAGCTCCCTGGGGGAGAGCACCGGCGGGCGGGTGGAGGGCGTGCGACGGGAGGAGCCGGTCCACGCGGGCCGCGGCGGGCGCTTGTGGATCGTGGCGAAGATCTCGGCGATCTCCTCCTTGCCCAGGGTCTCCTTCTCCAGCAGGTGAAGGACGAGCTGGTCGAGCACGTCGCGGTTCTCGACCAGGATCTCCCAGGCCTCGTTGTGCGCGGTCTCGATGAGCTTCTTGACCTCTTCGTCGACCAGCGCGGCGACCTCTTCCGAGTAGTCGCGCTGGTGAGCCATCTCACGTCCGAGGAAGGGCTCGCTGTTGTCGCCGCCGAACTTGATCGCGCCGAGCCGCTCGGTCATGCCGTACTGCGTGACCATCGCGCGGGCCAGGTTGGTGGCCTTCTCGATGTCGTTGGCGGCGCCGGTGGTCGGGTCGTGGAAGACCAGTTCCTCGGCCGCGCGGCCGCCCAGCATGTAGGCGAGCTGGTCGAGCATCTCGTTGCGGGTGGTCGAGTACTTGTCCTCGTCCGGGAGCACCATCGTGTAGCCGAGGGCGCGGCCGCGGGAGAGGATCGTGATCTTGTGCACCGGGTCGGAGTTCGGCGAGGCCGCCGCGACCAGGGCGTGGCCGCCCTCGTGGTACGCGGTGATCTTCTTCTCCTTGTCCGACATGATCCGGGTCCGCTTCTGCGGGCCCGCGACCACGCGGTCGATCGCCTCGTCCAGCGCCTTGTTGTCGACCAGCTTCTGGTCGCTGCGGGCGGTGAGCAGCGCGGCCTCGTTCAGCACGTTGGCGAGGTCGGCGCCGGTCATGCCGGGGGTGCGGCGGGCGACGGCGGCGAGGTCGACGTCCGGCGCGACCGGCTTGCCCTTCTGGTGGACCTTGAGGATCTCCAGACGGCCCTGCAGGTCCGGCGGGTCGACCGCGATCTGGCGGTCGAAGCGGCCGGGGCGCAGCAGCGCCGGGTCGAGGATGTCGGGACGGTTCGTGGCGGCGATCAGGATGACGCCGCCCTTGACGTCGAAGCCGTCCATCTCGACGAGCAGCTGGTTCAGGGTCTGCTCGCGCTCGTCGTGACCGCCGCCGAGGCCGGCGCCGCGGTGGCGGCCGACCGCGTCGATCTCGTCGACGAAGACGATCGCCGGGGCGTTCGCCTTGGCCTGCTCGAACAGGTCACGGACCCGGGAGGCACCGACACCGACGAACATCTCGACGAAGTCGGAACCGGAGATCGAGTAGAACGGGACGCCCGCTTCGCCGGCGACCGCGCGGGCGAGGAGGGTCTTGCCCGTGCCGGGGCGGCCGTAGAGGAGCACGCCCTTGGGGATCTTGGCGCCGACGGCCTGGAACTTGGCCGGTTCCTGGAGGAATTCCTTGATCTCGTGGAGTTCCTCGACGGCCTCGTCGCAGCCGGCGACGTCGGAGAAGGTCGTCTTCGGGGTGTCCTTGGTGATGAGCTTGGCCTTGGACTTGCCGAAGTTCATGACCCGGGAGCCGCCGCCCTGCATCTGATTCATCAGGAACAGGAAGACGACCACGATCAGGACGAAGGGCAGCAACGAGAGCAGGACGCCGACGAACGGGTTCTGCTTGGACGGCGAAACCGTGTAGCCGTCCGGAATCTGCTTGTCCTGGTACTTGGTCTGCAGCGTGGCGGCAATGGCCACGCCCTGGTCGCCGATGTAGCTCGCCTGGATCTTCGAGCTGCCGTCGACCTTCTGACCGTCCTTGAGCGTGACCTTGACGGTCTGCTCGTCACCGGTGGTGAGCTTGGCCGACTGGACCTTGTTCGCGTTGATCGCCGCCACGACCTGGCCGGTGTCCACCGTCTTGTAGCCGCCGGACGAGCCGACGACCTGCATCAACACGACCACGGCAAGGACGGCCAGCACGATCCACATGACCGGCCCACGGAAGTATCGCTTCACGTCCATCCATACGGAGCGGAGTCGCCCCGTCCCTCCTGCCATAGTGAGTTTGATAAGACAGTTCTTCTGACGGTACCCCAGCATTGTTGTCCGAAGCCGCACGGAGCGGTACGGACGGCCGACGTTCCCGTCTCTGCATGCTCCAACGGCGCGCAACCCGCTGGGGTTCCCGATCGTCTTACGAGAGCTGGCCCGGTTGGCCCAGCCGCCCTGTCAGCCGCCGTAGACGTGAGGCGCGAGCGTACCGACGAACGGCAGGTTGCGGTACTTCTCGGCGTAGTCGAGGCCGTAGCCGACGACGAACTCGTTCGGGATGTCGAAGCCGACCCACTCCACGTCGATGGCGACCTTGGCGGCGTCCGGCTTGCGCAGCAGCGTGCACACCTTCAGCGACGCGGGCTCACGGGAGCCGAGGTTGTTGATCAGCCAGGACAGGGTGAGGCCCGAGTCGATGATGTCCTCGACGATCAGGACGTGCCTGCCCTTGATGTCGGTGTCGAGGTCCTTGAGGATGCGCACGACCCCGGAGGACTGGGTGCCCGCGCCGTAGGAGGACACGGCCATCCAGTCCATGGTGAGGGGGGTGGACAGCGCCCGGGCGAGGTCCGCCATGACCATCACGGCACCCTTGAGGACGCCGACGATGAGCAGGTCCTTGCCCGCGTACTCCGCGTCGATCTTCGCGGCCAGCTCGGCCAGCTTCGCGTCGATCTCTTCCTTGGTGATGAGCACCTGCTGGAGGTCGGCACCCATGTCTTTCGCGTCCACCCGCATCACTTTCGGTCGTCCCGCACTTACGGCCGCACTGACGGCGACCGGCTGCCCGGCCCCGTCGGAGGGTCGCTCCGGGAGGGCGGGATTCAGCCTTGCCGAATCACCAGTCTGCCACCCTGCCGCTGTGCGACGACTTTGCCGGGGAGATTGATGGCTCCCTGGCCGCGCCAACCGGTGATCAGCCGGTCGACTTCCTCGATGTGCCGGGCGAAGAGGGAACCGGCGGGAGCACCGGCCTCGATCGCCGCGCGGCGCAGGATGCGGCGGCGTACGGCGGGCGGGAGGGCGTAGAGCTTGGCGCACTCCAGCAGGCCCGCGGCGTCGCGTACGGAGGCCTCGGCCTGACTGGCCCAGGTGTCGAGGGCGTCGGCGTCGTCGCGGGAGAGCTGGGCGGTGCGGGCGAGGGCCTCCACGACCCCTTTGCCGAGGGCCTTTTCGAGGGCGGGCAGTCCCTCGTGCCTCAGCCGCGAGCGGGTGTAGGCGGGATCGGCGTTGTGCGGGTCGTCCCAGACGGGCAGGGCCTGGACCATGCAGGCCTTGCGCGCGGTCTGCCGGTCGAGGTGCAGGAAGGGGCGCCGGTAACGGCCGCCGGCCCCCGAGACCGCGGCCATGCCGGACAGGGAGCGGATGCCGGAGCCGCGGGCGAGGCCCAGCAGGACGGTTTCGGCCTGGTCGTCGCGGGTGTGCCCGAGCAGGACCGCGGTGGCGCCGTGGCGTTCGGCGGCGGCGTCGAGGGCGGCGTAGCGGGCGTCCCGGGCGGCGGCCTCGGGGCCGCCGTCGCGGCCGACGGTCACGGCGATGGACTCGACCGGGTGGAGGCCGAGTTCGCGCAGCCTGAGGGCCACCTCGTCGGCCCGGAGGTCGGAGCCGGGCTGGAGGCCGTGGTCCACGGTGATGCCGCCGGCGCGGATGCCGAGCTTGGGGGCCTCGAAGGCGAGGGCGGAGGCCAGGGCCATGGAGTCGGCGCCGCCGGAACACGCGACGAGCACGAGGGGGGACGGCGGGCGCTCGCGCAGGCGGGGTTCGCAGGCCGGTCCGGCGGCTGTCACGGCTGCTCTCGCTGCCGCTGCCGTCACCGCCTCGGGGTGGCGGCTGTGGTCGGTGAGGATGTCGTGGAGGACGCGGCGGACCGCCAGGCGTATCGCCGCGACCGCAGGATGGGGACCCATGTCCGGTTCCCTTCATGAAGTTTTCGGGGGGTGAGCCCGAGGTCGGTCACTCAGAGTGTGTAGATGGTGACAGAAGCGGGCCGTTCCCCGAGCATTGCACGCCTACCCATGGCTCACGGTCCCTCGGACGGGTGATTGGAGGGGCGTTCGCCTGCCGTCGGCCGGATTCGTTTCACGACTTCCCCACGGGGTTCACGCCTCGGGCCTGCGGTGCACCCGTGCGACCCAGTCCGCCGGTTTGGCGATCTCCGCCTTGGTGGGCAGGGTGTTGGGGGAGGTCCACACCCGGTTGAAGCCGTCCATGCCGACCTCCTCGACTACGGAGCGCACGAAGCGTTCACCGTCCCGGTACTGCCTGAGTTTGGCGTCCAGGCCGAGCAGTTTGCGCAGGGCGAGGTCGAGCCGGGAGGCGCCCTTGGCACGGCGCTGCTGGAACTTTTCGCGGATCTCGGCGACGCTCGGCACGACGTCGGGGCCGACTCCGTCCATGACGAAGTCGGCGTGGCCCTCCAGCAGGGACATGACCGCGGTCAGACGGCCGAGGATCTCGCGCTGGACAGGGGTCTGGACGAGGTCCACGAAGGAGCGTCCGCCGTCGTCCTCCTCGCCCTCGGGGCGGCCCCCGGCGAGCGACTGGGCGGCTTCGCGGACGCGCTCCAGCACCGTCATGGGGTCGACGTCGGTCTCCGCCAAGAAAGACTGGATTTCACCCTCCAGGTGGGCGCGGAGCCAGGGCACGGCGGTGAACTGCGTGCGGTGGGTCTCCTCGTGCAGGCACACCCAGAGCCTGAAGTCGTGCGGCTGGACGTCGAGTTCGCGCTCCACGTGGACGATGTTGGGCGCGACGAGCAGGAGTCGGCCGCCGCCGTTGGGCGAACCGGGGGGACCGCCGGCCGGGAGGTCACGGGCGGCGGGGGCGAAGGTCTCGTACTGGCCGAGGACGCGGGAGGAGAGGAAGGACAGCAGCATGCCGAGTTCGACGCCGGTGACCTTGCCGCCGACGGCGCCGAGGACGGCGCCCGACGGGCTGCTGCCGCGTCGTTCCTGCATCTTGTCCAGGAGGGGCTTGAGGATCTCCCGGAAGCCTGCGACGTTCGCCCGGACCCAGCCGGGGCGGTCGACGACGAGGACGGGGGTGTCGTGGGCGTCCTCGGTCCCCATACGAGTGAAGCCCCGGACGTGCTCCTCCGAGGCCTTCGCGTGCCGGCGCAGCTCCGCGACGACGGTTCTGGCCTCGTCGCGGCTGACGTCGGGGCCCGGCCGTACGAGCCGGGTCGCGGTTGCCACCGCGAGGTTCCAGTCGACCATCCCGGAAGATGCGGTGCCACCGAAGCTCGTCATGTGTCAACCGTACGTGAGCGCTCCCTCCTGGGGCAGGCCGTGGCGCCGTGCGGGGCACGAAGCGGCTTGGCCCCTCGGGAGGCGCTCGCCCTACCGGCAGCCGCAGCCCGCCAGCGCCGTCGCCGCCTTGTCCAGGGCCGCCTGGGCCTGGAGGGGGTTCGTCGTCCCGGAGGCGAGGAAGGCGAAGACCAGAAGGCGGCCGTCCCGGTCGACGACCGTGCCGGCCAGGGTGTTCACGCCCGTCAGTGTGCCGGTCTTCGCCCGCACGAACCCTCCCGCGCCGTCGGTGTAACGGCCGGCCAGGGTGCCCGTGAAGCCCCCGACGGGCAGGCCGGTGAGGACCGGGCGCAGGCCGGGGCCTGCCGGGTCGCCGGCCTTGACCAGCAGCGCGGTCAGCAGGTCCGCGGTGAGCCGGTCGTCGCGGCTGAGGCCGCTGCCGTCGTGGAAGGCGGCGCCGGACATCGGCAGGCCGAGTTTCCCGAGCTGTGCGGCGACGGCCCTGGCGCCGCCCCCGAAGTCGGCGGGCCTGCCGCTCGCCAGGGCGGTCTGGCGTGCGAGGGCCTCGGCGATGTCGTTGTCGCTGTTGGTCAGCATCCGCTCGACGACGTCGGACAGCGGGGGCGAGGTGACGGTGGCGAGGGTCGTGGCGCGGCCGGTGGCCTTGGAGGGGCCGGGAGGGGTCGTCCGGATGCCGGCGGCCCGCAGGAATCCGGCGAACTTGCCGGCCGCGTCCGCCGCCGGGTCGGACACGCGGGGCGCCGGTCCTCTGGAGGAGTTGTCGGTACGGCCCTCGTCGACGCTGAGGGCGCTGACCGGGGCGAGATTCTCGTTGACGCCGATGGGGTGCAGTGCGGGGCCGGAGTAGAGCGTGGTGTCGTAGGAGAGCGTGATCTGGCGGATGCCGCGCTTGTTGAGCGCGGCGGCCGTGCCGGTGGCCAGGGTGCGCAGTCCGGCCCAGCCGTCCGTGACCGCGTGGGCGGTGAGGGTGGGGTCGCCGCCGCCGACCAGGACCAGTTCCCGGGTGTCGGGTTCGAGGGCGGTGCGGGTGGTGAAGCGGTGGTCGGGGCCGAGGGCGGACAGCGCGGCGACGGCGGTGGCGATCTTGGTGGTGGAGGCGGGGGCGAGGGCCTTCGTGGCGTCGGTGCTGTAGATCCGCTTGCCGGTGGCGACGTCGACGACGACGGCCGCGCGGCTGCCGCCGAGCTCGGGGACGCCCAGGAGCGGCCCGAGGACACCTGTGAGGGCCTTTCCGCCCGGCGGGGCCTTCTTGGTGCTGACGGTGCCCGCGGAGGAGTCCAGGCCCGCCAGGACGGGCGCGGCGCTCGGTGCGGGCAGAGGCGCTGCGGCGGAGCCGCCCGGCGTACCGTGATCTGCGCCACCTGACCGCTCCTGGGCGGCTGCCCGGTCCCGCTCGGCCGTACGCTGACCGTTGGCGTCCCAGGGACCGGAGGCGGTCACCACACCGGCGGCCAGTGCCAGACCGGCGGTGGCGGCGCCCGCGGTGTACTGCCAGGTCCTGACGGTCCGCGGACGGGGAAGGTGCGCGATCCGGACGAGTCCGGGCCCGACCGCCCGCGTCAGCCGCGCGACCCGCGGTCCTGCGGCCGTGGCGGCGCCTGCCAGACGCGGTCGCACGGCCTTCGCGATCCGCTCCACCTGCGGTCCCGCGGCTCGCCAAGGCCTCAGCTCTGGCACGACCACCAGCCCCTTTCGCGATCACACACCTGCGTGAGGGACACTTAATCACCAGAACTATGTGCTGATCATGGAGGAGCCACCGGTGGAGTTCGACGTCACGATCGAGATCCCGAAGGGTTCGCGCAACAAGTACGAGGTGGACCACGAGACCGGTCGGATCCGCCTGGACCGTCGCCTCTTCACCTCGACCGCCTACCCGACCGACTACGGCTTCGTCGAGAACACCCTCGGCGAGGACGGCGACCCGCTGGACGCGCTGGTCATCCTGGACGAGCCGACCTTCCCGGGTTGCCTGATCAAGTGCCGCGCGATCGGCATGTTCCGGATGACGGACGAGGCGGGCGGCGACGACAAGCTGCTGTGCGTCCCGGCCACCGACCCGCGCGTGGAGCACCTGCGCGACATCCACCACGTGTCGGAGTTCGACCGCCTGGAGATCCAGCACTTCTTCGAGGTGTACAAGGACCTGGAGCCCGGCAAGTCGGTCGAGGGTGCCAACTGGGTGGGCCGCGTGGAGGCGGAAGTGGAGATCGAGCGGTCCTACAAGCGCTTCAAGGAGCAGGGCGGTCACTGATCCCCCTGCCGTGGAAACGGGCCGCACGCGCACGCGTGCGGCCCGTTTGCCTACGCGCGCGCATCGAGTCCGGTACGGGTGCGCATACTGAGGCTTACGGAAGGTGTCGTTCAGGGAGACAGGTCGAGTGACGGAGGCGGAGGACCGCAAGCCCCGGTCCGACGAGGCGCGGTACGACCCGGAGATCACGTCCGAGTTCGCCGTTCCGGAGGGCATCGAGGTCGCCGAGGGGGGCGGCGGTGAGCCGGAGACCACGTCCGAGTTCACCGTTCCGAAGGGCCTGCAGTCGCCGGAGCCGCCGAGTGCCGAGCCGGAGGGATCGGCGTTCAGCCTGCCGCGCACCTACAGCGCCAACGATGCCCCGACGGCGTTCACCCCGGCCACCGGCATGCCGGCGGTCAGCCTGGTCAAGGACGCACCCTGGCAGGACCGGATGCGCACGATGCTGCGCATGCCGGTGGCCGAGCGTCCGGCGCCCGAGCTGGTGCAGCGGGCCGAGGAGGGCGGGCCCGCCGTCCCGCGCGTGCTCGACCTGACCCTGCGTATCGGGGAGCTGCTGCTGGCGGGCGGCGAGGGCGCGGAGGACGTGGAGGCCGCGATGTTCGCGGTGTGCCGGTCCTACGGCCTGGACCGCTGCGAGCCGAACGTCACCTTCACGCTGCTGTCGATCTCCCACCAGCCGTCGCTGGTGGACGACCCCGTGACGTCCTCGCGGACCGTACGGCGGCGGGGCACGGACTACACCCGGCTCGCGGCCGTCTTCCATCTGGTGGACGACCTGACCGACCCGGAGACACATGTCTCCCTGGAGGAGGCCTACCGGCGCCTGGCCGAGATCCGCCGCAACCGGCACCCCTACCCCGGCTGGGCGCTGACCCTGGCCAGCGGACTGCTCGCGGGAGCGGCCTCCATGCTGGTCGGCGGCGACCTGATCGTGTTCGTCGCGGCGGCGCTGGGCGCGATGCTCGGTGACCGGCTGGCGTGGCTGTGCGCGGGGCGCGGGCTGCCGGAGTTCTACCAGTTCACGGTGGCCGCGATGCCGCCCGCGGCGATCGGTGTGGCGTTCTCGCTGTCCCACATCGACGTCGCGGCGTCCGCGGTCGTCACCGGTGGGCTCTTCGCGCTGCTGCCGGGGCGGGCGCTGGTGGCGGGGGTGCAGGACGGGCTGACGGGCTTCTACATCACCGCCGCCGCACGCCTGCTGGAGGTCATGTACTTCTTCGTCGGCATCGTCATCGGCGTGCTGGTCGTCCTGTACTTCGGCGTGAAGGTGGGCGGGCAGCTGAACCCGGACGCGGCGCTGATCGTCTCCGAGCGGCCGCTGATCCAGATCACCGCGTCCATGCTGCTGTCGCTGACGTTCGCCGTGCTCCTCCAGCAGGAACGATCCACCGTGCTGGCGGTGACGCTCAACGGGGGTGTCGCGTGGTGCGTGTACGGCGCGATGCACTATGTGGGCGGCATTTCACCGGTCGCTTCCACGGCCGCGGCGGCGGGGCTGGTGGGGCTGTTCGGGCAGTTGCTGTCGCGGTACCGGTTCGCGTCCGCGCTGCCCTACACGACGGCTGCGATCGGGCCGCTGCTGCCCGGGTCGGCGACGTACTTCGGGCTGTTGTCCATGGCTCAGAACGAGGTGGACAAGGGGCTGGTGTCCCTGGCGAAGGCGGCTTCGCTGGCGATGGCGATCGCCATCGGAGTCAACCTGGGATCGGAGATCTCCAGGCTGACCCTGCGGGTCGGTTCCGCCGGCAAGCGCAGGGCCGCGAAGCGGACCCGGGGGTTCTGAGCACCCAGGAGTCAAGGGGTCCGGCTCGTCGGTGTCTGCGGGTGCGTCGTGGCTTGTCGCGCAGTTCCCCGCGCCCCCTCAGTGGTTGCGGGAGTCGTACGGCCGACCGTACTGGTCGTACTGCTGCTGCGGGTATTGCTGCTGGTCGTAGTACTGGTTGCCGTAGTTCTGGTGGTCGTAGCCCTGGTCCCAGTACTGCTGGTCCTGCTGCGCCTGGTGCTGATGTTGCTGGTGCTGAGGGTGCTGCGGCTGGTGCTGGTGCTGCTGGTGCTCCTGCTGGTGCTGCGGCTGGTGCTGCTGGTACTCCTGCTGGTGCTGCTGGTACTCCTGCTGGTGCTGCTGGTACTCCTGCTGGTGCTCCTGCTGGTACGGCTGCCCGTAAGACTGCTCGTAAGGCTGCTCGTGGGGCTGGTCCGGCTCGATGCGGCGCAGTCGGGTCGTCGCGTCGTCCATGGGCGGCCGGTGCTGGTGCAGGGCCTGCTGCCGGGGGGCGGGCTGCGGCTCGGGGCGGGCGGGCTGCGCCTTCTTGTTCTTGCTGCGCGCGCGGAGGAACTCGATCGCGATCGGGACCACGGACACGAGGACGATCAGGATGAGGATCGCCTCGATGTTGTTCTTGACGAAGCCGATGTCGCCGAGCCAGGAGCCGAGCAGGGTGACGCCCGCGCCCCACAGGACGCCGCCGATGACGTTGAAGACCAGGAACGAGCGGTACTTCATGCCGCTGACGCCCGCGATGATCGGCGTGAACGTGCGCACGATGGGCACGAAGCGGGCCAGGACCAGGGACTTCGGGCCGTACTTCTCGAAGAACTCGTGCGCCTTGGTCACGTTCTCCTGCTTGAACAGGCGCGAGTCCGGGCGGTTGAACAGGGACGGTCCGACCTTCTTGCCGAACATGTAGCCCGCCTGGTCGCCGAGGACCGCGGCGAGGCAGATCAGGGCGATCGCGCCCCACAGCGGGAAGTCGAGCTGGTGCGAAGTGATCAGCAGACCGCAGGTGAACAGGAGCGAGTCGCCCGGCAGGAAGAAGCCGATGAGCAGGCCGGACTCCGCGAAGACGATGAGCAGCAGGCCCCAGATGCTGTAGGTGTGGAGCAGATGGTTGGGATCCAGCCAGCTCGGGCCGAGGGCGAGTGTCATCACGGGTCCGGGCTCCTGAGGGATGAAGGCGGCTACGGCGTCCTTGTGCGGTCGCACAAAGCTATCAACGCGACGTGACCGCCCCAGGTTCCACCGGTGACTCCAGGATGCACTGTGGGGCAACCGCGGCAAAGCTGTGAGCCATGGGACTCGATGACTACGGCGGCGGCCAGGGGCCCCAGCCGGACGTGCTGGTCGTGACGACGAACGAGGTGCCCGGTCACCGGGTGCAGGAGGTGATCGGTGAGGTGTTCGGCCTCACCGTGCGGTCCCGGCACCTGGGCAGCCAGATCGGCGCCGGGCTGAAGTCGATGATCGGCGGCGAGCTGAAGGGGCTCACCAAGACGCTCGTGCAGACCCGCAACCAGGCCATGGAGCGGCTGGTGGAGCAGGCACGCGCGCGTGGGGCCAACGCGGTGCTGGCGTTCCGGTTCGATGTGACGGAGGCCGCGGACACGGGCACGGAGGTGTGCGCGTACGGCACCGCGGTGGTCCTGGCCCGGGAGTAGGCCTCCCGGGCCAGGGGTCACGCGGTGTGCCGGTCGGCGTTCGCGGCGATCGCCTCGCTCAGGTGATCGGCGAGCCCGGGGCGCATGGAGTCGTAGAACGCCTTGAAGCGCTCGTCGGCGACGTACATCGCGCCCAGGCAGCGGTGCATGGGGTGCGGGCACTCGTAGTACCACTTGCCGATGTGCAGGCGGTGCTCCTCGGCCAGGTCCATGGCGGCCTCGCCGGACGGCTGCTCGCCGGCGGTCATCAGGGCGACGTAGCGCCCGGTCCAGTCGTCGACCTCGGCCTGCAGGCGCTTCCAGTCCTCCTTGGTGTAGCGGGCGGCGCGGCGCTGTGACTCGGCGTAGGCCTCGGTGCCGCCCCAGCGCTGCTCGGCCTCCTCGGCGTACTTCTCGGGGTCCTTGTCCCCGAAGACCTCGAACCGCTCCTCGGGGGTGAGGTTGATGCCCATCGTGCGTGCCTCCATGGCGTGCTCCACGGCCGCGGCCATCTTCTGCAGCTTCTCGATCCGGGCGGTCAGCAGTTCGTGCTGGCGGCGCAGGTGCACGCGCGGGTCCGCGTCCGGGTCGTCGAGCAGGGCCTGGACCTCGTCGAGCGGAAAGCCGAGCTCCCGGTAGAACAGGATCTGCTGGAGCCGGTCGAGGTCGGCGTCGCCGTAGCGCCGGTGGCCGGCGTGGGTGCGCTCGCTGGGCACGAGCAGGCCGATCCCGTCGTAGTGGTGCAGGGTGCGCACCGTCACGCCGGCGAACCCCGCGACCTGTCCCACGGAGTAGCTCACTTTTCCGCTCCTTGTCGTCGGTACGCACTCCACGCTGAGGCCTCACGCCACGTGAGGTGCAAGCCCGTTTCCCGGGGGCGCCCCTGCTGCCCCACTCCGGATGTTCTGCCCGTTTCATCCGCTTAAGGTGAGCCCGTGGCCCAGGACTCCGCGCGGCAGGCGCCCACCACCGCTCCCGCGGCTCCCGCACGCGCCCTGCTGCCGTTGATCCTGCCCGCTCTCGCCGTGGGCGTGGTGTCCAGCCTGCTCTTCGTGGGGGTGAGCGTCGGGGCGGAGAAGCTCCAGGGCGTGCTGTGGAAGAACCTGCCCGACGCCCTGGGGATCGGCCGCTACTCGGTGCTGTGGATCTTCGTCATGCTCATCGCGACCGGCATCGCGGTCGGTCTGGTGGTGTGGAAGGTGCCGGGGCACGCGGGGCCCGACCCGGCCACCATGGGGCTGAACGCGCCCGCGCTGCCGCCCGTCGTGCTGCCCGGCCTGCTGCTGGCGGCGGCCCTGATGCTCGCCGGCGGCCCGAGCCTCGGCCCCGAGAACCCGGTCATCGCCGTCAACGTCGGGCTGGCGGTGTGGCTGGGCCGCCGGTTCCTGCCCGGGCTGCCCGGCTCGCTGTGGATGGCGCTGGCGGAGGCGGGGACGCTCGGCGCGCTGTTCGGGACCCCGGTGGCCGCCGCCCTGGTCATCTCGGAGGCGCTGGCCGGGCAGCGGATCAGGGGGCTGCTGTGGGACAACCTCTTCGCCCCGCTGGCCGCCGCCGCGGCGGGCGCCCTGACGACCGACCTGGTCCACCATGCGACGTTCGACCTCCATCTGCCCCCGATCGGCCGGCCGGACGCGGGCGACGTACTGGCGGCGATCGTCATCGCGTCGGCCGGCGCGGTGCTCGGCATGGGCGCGGTGTACGTCTTCCCCCACCTCCACCGTGCCTTCCAGCGGTTGCGGCACCCGATGCTGATGCTCCCGGTGGGCGGAGCCGTTCTGGGGGCGCTGGGGGCGCTGGGCGGCCCGCTGACGCTCTTCAAGGGGCTGGACCAGATCGGGGAGTTGGCGCGCGACCCCGAGGGCTGGTCGGCGGGCCAGTTCGCCACGATGACGGTGGTGAAGCTGGCGGCCCTGACCGTCGCCGCGACCTGCGGTTTCCGTGGCGGCCGGATCTTTCCCGGCGTCTTCGTCGGCACCGCCCTCGGTCTGTGCGCCCACGCCCTGGTGCCCGGTGTCCCGCCCGCCGTGGGGGTGGCGGCGGGCGTGCTGGGCATGCTCCTGGCCATCACCCGGCAGGGCTGGGTGAGCCTGTTCACCGCGGCGGTCCTGGTCGCCTCACCCGTGATCCTCGCCCTGCTCTGCATCGCCTCGCTGCCGGCCTGGCTGCTGGTGACGGGGCGGCCACAGATGCAGATGCGGGCGGACGGCACACAGATCCGCTGACTCACTTCCCTGTCTGGAGGCACGTACATGGCCCTGCACAAAGGTCCCGAGAAGCACGATGAGCGGCCGATGTCGGTCAACCCGTTCTTCGGGGAGGCCAATCCGGTCGTCGAAATGGCCGAGGCCCCGCCCAAGCACCGGCTCCCCGACGCGCCCCTGCCGCCCACCACGGCGGCGCAGATCGTGCACGACGAGCTGATGCTGGACGGCAACTCCCGCCTGAACCTGGCGACCTTCGTCACCACCTGGATGGAGCCGCAGGCCGACCTGCTGATGGCGGAGTGCCGGGACAAGAACATGATCGACAAGGACGAGTACCCGCGCACGGCCGAACTGGAACGGCGCTGTGTGGCGATGCTCGCCGACCTGTGGAACGCGCCGGACCCGTCGGCCGCCGTGGGCTGTTCGACGACGGGGTCCAGCGAGGCGTGCATGCTCGCCGGGATGGCGCTCAAGCGCCGCTGGGCCAACCGCAACGCCGACCGCTACCCGGGCGCCCGCCCGAACCTGGTCATGGGCGTCAACGTGCAGGTCTGCTGGGAGAAGTTCTGCAACTTCTGGGAGGTGGAGGCCCGCCTGGTCCCCATGGAGGGCGACCGGTACCACCTCGACCCGCAGGCGGCGGCCGAGCTGTGCGACGAGAACACCATCGGGGCCGTCGGCGTCCTCGGCTCCACCTTCGACGGGTCCTACGAGCCGATCGCGGACCTGTGCGCGGCCCTGGACGCTCTCCAGGAACGCACCGGTCTGGACGTCCCGGTGCACGTGGACGGTGCGTCCGGGGCCATGGTGGCGCCGTTCCTGGACGAGGACCTGGTGTGGGACTTCCGCCTCCCGCGCGTGGCCTCGATCAACACCTCGGGCCACAAGTACGGCCTGGTCTACCCGGGCGTCGGCTGGGCCCTGTGGCGGGACAAGGAGGCGCTGCCCGAGGAGCTGGTCTTCCGGGTGAACTACCTGGGCGGCGACATGCCGACCTTCGCGCTCAACTTCTCCCGCCCCGGCGCCCAGGTGGTCGGGCAGTACTACACGTTCCTGCGGCTGGGCCGCGAGGGCTACCGGGCGGTGCAGCAGTCGACACGGGACGTGGCGCGCTACGTCGCCGGCCGGATCGAGGCGCTGGACGACTTCCGGCTGCTCACACACGGCGAGGAACTGCCGGTGTTCGCCTTCACCACCGCTCCGGGCGTGACGTCGTACGACGTCTTCGACGTGTCCCGGCGGCTGCGCGAGGGCGGCTGGCTGGTGCCCGCGTACACCTTCCCGCCCAACCGGGAGGACCTCTCCGTGATCCGGATCGTGTGCCGCAACGGCTTCTCCCACGACCTCGCCGACCTGTTCGTGGACGACCTGAACCGCCTGGTGCCGGAGCTGCGCCGGCAGCCGCACCCCCTGACCCGGGACAAGAGCGCGGCCACCAGCTTCCACCACTGACTCCGCTCCGCGGACGGGTTCTAGCGTCCCAGCCGCGCGAACTTCCCCACGGCGAGCGGGAGGAACACGGCCAGCAGGCCCAGCGGCCAGGCCACGGCCGCCCACACGTGTCCCTGCTCGACGCCCTGGCCGCCGAGCAGGTCCCGTACGGCCGTCGCCGTCCGGGACAGCGGGTTCCACCGGACGGCCGTGCCGAGCCAGTCGGGCATGGCGTGCGGTGCGGCGATGGCGTTGGACAGGAAGCCGACCGGCCAGACGAGGATCTGCACGGCCTGGACCATCTCGGGGCGGCCGGCGACCAGGGCGAGATGGATGCCGACCCACAGCATCGCGAAGCGGAGCAGGAGGAGCAGTCCTGCCGCGCCCAGCAGGGCGCCGGGGCCGCCGTGCACCCGCCAGCCCAGCGCGAGGGCCGTGGCCGCCATCAGCGCGAGCCCGGCGGCCGACTGGATCATGTCGGCCGCCGAACGGCCCACCAGGACGGCTCCGTCCGCCATGGGCAGGGAGCGGAAGCGGTCGATGACGCCCTTGGTGAGGTCCTGGGTGACGTGGAGCATCGTGCCCTCCAGGCCGAAGGCCATGGTGAGCGCGAGCATGCCGGGGACCAGGTAGTCGAGGTACGCGCCGCTGACGCCCCGGCCGCCGCCGATCAGGTAGCCGAACATCAGCAGCAGCATCACCGGGAAGAGCAGGGCGACCAGCAGTTGCCCGGGCTGCCGTGCCCAGTGGGCGAGTTCGCGCCGGGTCATGGTCCAGGAGTCGGTCAGCACGTACCGCATCACGCGGCCTCCTTCACGCGGTCGCGGCCGCCGGTGAGGTGCAGGAAGACCTCGTCCAGCGTGGGCCGGCGCAGGGCGATGTCGGCCGCCTCGATACCGGCGTCCTCCAGGGCGCGTACGACCCCGGAGAGGGCGCTCATGCGGTCGGTGACCGGGGCGCTGAGCAGCCGGCGGTCGGTGTCCACCGAGACGCCGGTGACGGGCAGCAGGGCGGCGGCCTCGGCGAGCCGGCCCGCCTCGCGCAGGACGACGTCGATGCGGTCGCCCCCGGTGAGCGTCTTCAGCTCGTCGGGGGTGCCGTCGGCGACGACCCGGCCGTGGTCCACGAACGCGATGCGGTGGGCGAGCTGGTCGGCCTCCTCCAGGTACTGGGTGGTGAGCAGGACGGTGGTGCCGCCGTCGGCCAGGGAGCGGACGGCGGCCCACACCTCGGCGCGGCCGCGCGGGTCGAGACCGGTCGTCGGCTCGTCCAGGAACAGCACCTCGGGGCCGGTGAGCAGGCAGACGGCGAGGTCGAGGCGGCGGCGCATGCCGCCGCTGTAGCGGGCCACCGGGGTGCGGCCGGTGCCGGCTAGGTCGAAGCGCCGAAGCAGTTCGGTGGCGCACGCGCGCGCGTGGCGGGCGCCGAGGTGGTGGAGGCGGGCGAACATCTCCAGGTTCTGCCGGCCGTCCAACTGCTCGTCCAGGGCCGCGTACTGGCCCAGCAGCCCGATGCGCCTGCGGACCGCGCGGGCCGCGGTGAGCACGTCGTGCCCGGCGACCTCGACGCGGCCGCCGTCCGGCCTGAGCAGGGTGGACAGGATCCGGACCAGGGTGGTCTTGCCCGCCCCGTTGGGCCCGAGCACCGCGTGCACGGTGCCCCGGGCGACCTCCAGGTCGAGCCCGTCCAGGGCGTGTTTCCCGCCGTAGTTCTTGCGTGCGTCCTCGACGGTGATCGCCGTGTCGGCCACGTGCCCCTCCCTCGCTAGTCAAGCTTGACTACTACACGAAAGTAACGCCGCGCGCCTCGTTGGTCAAACTTGATTAGCTAGGGGTCTCCGCCGCGTCAGCGCTCGTCCCCCGGATGCCGCTCCCCCGTCGCGTACGGGTTCTCCTGACCTTCCCGCAGGACGCCGACGAAGGGCTCTCCCTCACCGGCGAACGTGTAGGCGCCCGCCTCCAGGCGGGCGATCAGCCCCCGGGTCCAGGCCTCGTCGGAGTCGGCCGTGTGGACCCAGAGGTTCATGATCTCGCCGATGTGGCCGAGCTGTCCGGGGCCGCCCTCGGGGATGTAGTGCTCCGTGACGGCGGCCCGCCACTGCCCGATCCGCCGGATCCGCTCCCCGAGCAGATCCAGCGCCTCGGCCCGCTCCAGCTCGACCAGGAAGCCGATGGCCGCCGACTGGATGTCCGTCTTCTGGTCGTAGGCGACCAGGGACTCGCGCAGCAGCCGGAAGAACTCCTCGTTGCCCCGGTCCGTGATCTCGTACTCGGTGCGCGGCGGGCCCCCGGCGGTGGACGGCGCGACCTCGTGGGCGTGCAGCAGCCCCTGTTTCTCCATCTGTTTCAGGGCGTGGTAGATGGAGCCCGGCTTGGCGTTGGACCACTCGTGCGCGCCCCAGTACTCCAGGTCGTTGCGCACCTGGTAGCCGTGGGCCCGCCCGTGCTGACGGACCGCGCCCAGCACGAGAAGACGGATCGCTGACATGCGGTCCAGGTTATGGCCGGGCCCTAGCCGGCCTGCTCCAGGGCCACCAGCTCGAACGCCGTCTTCCCGTCCAGCGACTCGCGGATGATGTCCGCGTGCCCCGCGTGCCGGGCCGTCTCACGGATCAGGTGCAGGCACAGCCAGCGCAGGGAGACGCGGGCATCGGGCGGGAACCAGGGGTCGTTCGGCAGCGGGAAGGTCTCGTCCAGGCTGGGCGCCGAGCGGATGAACTTCTCCGTCTCTGCGGCCACCTGCTCCCAGTACGCGAGCTGCGCGGCCACCGTCTCGTCGCCGGCCAGCCGGAAACACTCGTGCCAGTTCGACTCGTCGCGGTGGACCGCCGGCGGCTCCTGCCTGGCCCGGGCCACCCAGCCCTGCTCGACCTCGGCGACGTGCTTGAGCAGGCCGCCGAGAGAGAGCTCACTGGCGCTCGGGCAGGAGCGCGCCTGCTCCTCGGTCAGCCCCAGAAGCGCCCTGCGGATGCCTCCGCGCTGCTCCTCCAGGAAGGTCAGCAGCGCCCCTCGCTCGTCGCCCTGCGCCTCTGCCCGCACGTGCGTGACCATGACGGCCGCCTTTCGTCGCAGTGTTCGGGGCTCTTGCCCCGACACCGATGACGCTACGGACCCTTGCGGTCAGCTTCTGTCCGCAAGGGCGGGCGGCTCAGAACGGGAACTCGCTGCGCCGGTGCTGGACCGAGATCCACTTCAGCGTGGTGAAGGCGTCCAGGGTGGTCTCGCCGTTGAGCCGGCCGATCCCCGAGTTCTTCTCGCCGCCGAACGGCACCAGCGGCTCGTCGTGGATGGTCCCGTCGTTCACGTGGAACATTCCCGTGTCGATCCGCTTGGCGAAGGCCACGCCGCGCTCGATGTCCGCGGTGTGCACGGCGCCGCTGAGGCCGTAGGGGGAGTCGTTGACGATGCGGACCGCGTCCTCCTCGCCGTCGAACGGCACGAGCAGGGCGACCGGACCGAAGATCTCCTTGCGCAGGAGGGAGGAGCCGGAGGGCACGTCGGTGAGGACGGAGGGCTCCACCAGGTTGTCGTTCGCCCCGCCCCGGACGAGCACGGTGGCACCCTCGGCGACCGCCTGGTCGATCGCGGCCGAGATGGCGTTCGCCTGAAGGGAGTTGATGACCGGCCCGATCACCGTCTGCGGGTCCCTCGGGTCACCCGTCTTCAGCGTCCTGACCTTGGCGACGAACTTCTTGGTGAACTCCTCGGTCACCGACCGGTCCACCAGGACCCGGTTGGCCGCCATGCAGACCTGCCCCTGGTCGACGTAGCGGCTGAAGACGGCCGCGTCGACCGCGTAGTCGATGTCGGCGTCGTCCAGGACCACCAGCGCGCTGTTGCCGCCCAGTTCCAGCACCGAGCGCTTGAGCTGCGCCGCGCACACGGTCGCGATGTGCCGGCCGACCTTGTCGGAACCGGTGAAGGAGATGACCTTCGGGACCGGGTGCTCGATGAACGCGTCGCCTATCTCGGCTATGTCCGTCAGCAGGACGTTGAGCAGACCGGGCGCCAGGCCCGCGTCCTCGAAGAGCTTGGCGATCAGCGTGCCGCCGGTGATCGGGGTGTCCTGGTGGGGCTTGAGGACCACGGCGTTGCCCAGGGCGAGGGCGGCGGCGACCGGCTTGATCGACAGCAGGAAGGGGAAGTTGAAGGGGCTGATGACGCCGACCACGCCCACCGGGAGCCGGTAGAGGCGGTTCTCCTTGCCGTCGATCGGCGAGGGCAGGAAGCGGCCCTCGCAGCGCAACGCCAGCTGCGCCGCCTCGCGCAGGAACTCCTTGGCGAGGTGCATCTCGAACCGGGCCTTCATCCGCGTGCCGCCCAGCTCCGCGATGATCATCTCGGTGATCTCGTCCTCACGCTCCTCGACGAGGCGCAGGACCTTCTCGAAGAGCACGCGGCGGGTGTAGGGGTTGGTCCCGCCCCAGTCGCGCTGGGCGCGGGCGGCCGCTCTGTAGGCGTCGTCGACCTCGTCGACGGTGGCTATGGTGATCGAGGCCAGCTTCTCACCGTCGTACGGGTTGAAGTCGATGATGTCCCAGGAACCGGTCCCCTGGCGCCACTCGCCCTCGATGTACTGCTGGGCCAGGTCGGTGAAGCAGGACGACATGTGTTCCCTCGATCCCCCGCTGCTCGGCGGCAGCCAGACAGACACCCGGTCGACTACACGGTCTGATCACGCGTCATCGTACTTGTGTTTCCCGGGAGTTGTGAGGTCATGACAGCTGCAGGAGCCCCCGCAGCAGATCGCGGCTCTCGTCCGGGCCGGGGCTGTCCTGCTGGAGTTCCTTGAGCGCCTGCTCGTACTGGGCGACGTCCTCGCGCTTGTCCAGATAGAGCGCGCTGGTCAGCTGTTCCATGTAGACGACGTCGGACAGGTCGGACTCGGGGAAGCTGAGGATGGTGAAGGCGCCGCTCTCCCCGGAGTGCCCGCCGAAGCCGAACGGCATGATCTGCAGACGTACGTTGGGGCGCTGGGAGACGTCGATCAGATGCTGGAGCTGGCCGCGCATCGCGTCGCGGTCGCCGTAGGGGCGGCGCAGGGCGGCCTCGTCGAGGACGATGTGGAACTCGGGCCCGTTCTGGTCGAGCAGATGCTTCTGCCGCTCCAGACGCAGGGCGACCCGGCGCTCCACGTCGGCCGCGCTCGCGCCGCGCATGCCACGCCGCACCACCGCGCGGGCGTACTCAGCGGTCTGCAGCAGGCCGTGCACGAACTGCACCTCGTACACCCGGATCAGGGAGGCCGCGCCCTCCAGGCCCACATAGGTGGGGAACCAGCTGGGCAGCACGTCGGTGTAACTGTGCCACCAGCCCGCGACGTTCGCCTCCCGGGCCAGCGAGAGCAGCGACTCGCGCTCCGCCTCGTCCGTGATGCCGTACAGCGTCAGCAGGTCTTCCACGTCTCTGGTCTTGAAGCTCACCCGGCCCAGCTCCATCCGGCTGATCTTCGACTCGGAGGCGCGGATCGAGTAGCCCGCCGCCTCTCGCGTGATCCCCCGCGCTTCACGCAGTCGCCTGAGTTGCGAGCCGAGCAGCATGCGCCGCACCACCGATCCGGGCTCTCCCGCGCTCACGTTCGCCAGCCTCCCCAACCGTCTTCAGGGGGCGAAGTCTGCCACTAAAACACTTCGAGCAGTACTCGCCCGGTTACGGAAACGGAAAGAGGTCAGCCGTTTTGGGCAGCAAGAGGTCAGGACCTGTGACAGCAACCTGTTCAACTTGGCGGAAAAAATGGCCAAGAAGCGGGGCGGGCAGGTTCAATTCGGTCGCGTGCACGTGCATCTGCCCTTGCATCTGCCCTTCGCATCCGAAAGCATGGTGCCGCGCCACCGCTGCATCGCAACGACCGCGAATTCCCGGGAGTGCCTCGCATGGGAACGAATGGATCGACCATGCTCAAGCCGTTACGGCAGGGCCTTCCGCCGCTTGATCCAGCGGCCGTGTCCGATGCCGCCTCCTGCGCCCTGCCCGCCCGTTACGAAGCCGTGCGCGAGGCCCGGCAGTTCACCCGCCACACGCTGGACCAGTGGGACGTCGGCGACCGCTTCGACGACATATGTCTCGTCGTCTCCGAACTCGCCACCAACGCCCTGCGTCATGCTCCGCCGCTCTCGGCCGCGCTCGAACGGGGGGACTCCCGCCCGGCCGGCTCGGGGTGCACCGAGCACCCGTCCTCGGTGCGGCTGCACCTGATGCGCTGGACCGAGCGACTGGTGTGCGCGGTGCGCGACCCCAGCCACGAGGCCCCCGTCCCGCGCGCCTCGGACGACTTCTCGGCCGAGTCGGGCCGCGGCCTGTTCCTGGTCGACTCCTTTGCCGACAGCTGGGGCTGGCACCCACTCGCGGGCTCCCTCGAGGGCAAGGTCGTCTGGGCGCTGTTCCGGCTCCGGCCGGCCGACTGACAAGGCATCGCACCGCAGGACGCCGTGTTTCTACGCGCGTACACCCCCGGTTCGTACGGGCCCGCCGAGATCCACGCCTCCACCTGGGCTCCGCCCGGCCCCCACCGCCCCTCGCGACCGGCCCGCCATGGCAGGTGCGTCGTCGCGCCGGGGCCGGTGAGCCGTCAGGGCCCGGCAAGCGGTCGAGGCCGACAGGCGGTCGGAGCCGGTGGGTGGTCAAGACAGGTGGGTCCCGTCAGCCGACCACCAGATGGTCGAACTCGCCGTCCTTGACGCCGAGCAGCATGGCCTCGATCTCCGCGCGCGTGTAGACGAGCGCGGGACCGTCCGGGAAGCGCGAGTTGCGTACGGCCACCTCGCCGCCCGGCAGCCGAGCGAACTCCACGCAGGAGCCCTGCGAGTTGCTGTGCCTGCTCTTCTGCCAGGCCACTCCGTCCAGCTGCGTGGCAGCCATGCCGTTGTACACGTCGTCGTACCCCCCGTACACGCCGTCAACGTCGCGGTCCACAGATCGCTCCCCGGTGGTGCACTGGCTGGTGAGGCCATAGATGCTGTAGTCAACTGACCCGGATCATAACCCCGTTCATTTGCAGGTGCATGAGCAGATGCACGTGCACGGGGGGTGTTCTCGTGATTACAGCTTTGACGTCCGCTTTACCGAAGCCGGTCCAGCGTCTGCCCCAGAGACGGCAGCACATGCCCCCTCCATCCCCCGCCCATGATCTTCCGCGCCATCAGCTGCACCGGATCGTCCGGGTCGAACCCTTCGTGCACTAGGAAGAGACGCGTACCGCGCCCTTCCTGTTCCAGGGTCCAGGTGATGGTCCAGTCCGCGGGATTGGCGGGATCGGCATCCGTCCACCGGAGGGACAGCATCCGCTCGGTGTCGTAGGCGAGAACCTGCACTTCTACGACACCGGAGAAGCGGGAGTTGGGACGCGGGACCGAGGTCATCCGGTACCGGTGGCCGACCTCCAGCCGGAAGCCCTCGGCGCCGGGCATCTGCCAGGCGGCGAGCAGTCCGGGCTCGGTCAGGGCCTGCCAGACCTTGGCCGGCGGGTGAGGGAAGAACTGGTCGACGCGGATCGTGGTGAGGTCGTCGGCGTCGCCGGTCGGTGCGGTGCTCATGGGCGGCCATCGTCGGGCATGCGGTCGAGCAGATCGCCGAGCCCCTTCAGCCGGTCCCGCCAGAACCGCTCGTACGGATGGAGCCAGTCCTGGACCTCGGCGAGCGGGGCCGCCTCCAGGCGGTAGATGCGCTGCCGGCCCGAGCGCTGCTCGGAGACGAGCCCGGCCTCGCGGAGCACCTTGAGGTGTTCCGACAGGCTCGGGCGGCGCATGTCGAAGTGGTCGGCCAGGATCTGGACGGGCTGCGGTCCGCGCTCGCGCAGCAGCCGCAGCACTTCCCTGCGCGTGGCGTTCGCGAGCGCGGCGAAGACGCGGTCCTCGGTGGCGGTACCCGTCCCGTTCATGGAGCGGTCAGAAGCCTTCCTTCTCCGTCAGCAGCATCAGACCGTTGCCGTCGGGGTCCGCGAAGGAGGCCATCCGCCCCCAGGGGAGTTCGTCCGGTCCCTGTACGGGGATCCCGGCCGCGGTGAGCCGGGCGCAGTCCGCGTCGACGTCGGTCGTGACCAACATGATCCCCCGCGCGGAGCCGGGTGCGGCAACCCCTTTCCGGGCTCCGTCCCCGGACCCCCGTCCCATGTCCGGCCCCGCCAGGGTGAAGACGGTCTGTGCGCCCCCGGGTGCCACCTGGAGCCAGCGGCCCTGGGGCATGTCCCGGTCGGCGGTGACCTCCAGGCCGAGGACCTCCGTGTAGAAGCGCAGCGCGCGGTCCTGGTCGGCGACGGGGAGCGTGACGAAAGAGGCGTGTGTGATGGTCATGCCCGGAGAATAGGTAGGAGATTCCCTACGCGTCAACCGTAGGGAATCACCTACCCATAGCTCATCACCTGCTGGAGTACGGCAGCAGCGCCATCTCGCGTGCGTTCTTGATCGCCTGTGCCAGCAGCCGCTGCTGTCGGGCGGTCACCCCGGTGACCCGGCGGCTGCGGATCTTGCCGCGGTCGGAGAGGAACTTCCGGAGCAGGTCCGTGTCCTTGTAGTCGATGCAGGTGACCCCGGCCCGGTCCAGCGGGTTGGGGCGGCTCCTGGCGGGCTTGCGGTCGCTCTTGCGGGTCATCGGACCTCCAGCAGGGTGTCGAAGGCGGGCGGCAGCTTCCTCCAGGCGTCGCGTCCGGCGGCGTACTCGGCGTCGGTGAGCAGGCAGGACTCCAGGACGTGCGTGAGTCCGTCGCGATCGAGGCCGGGCGAGGTGAAGACGAGGTGGTTGCAGCAGTCGCCGTGCTCCGGGTGCCAGTCGAGGGCGGCGGCGACCCTGCGCATCGGCGGGACCATCTCCCAGGCGGCGTCCGGCAGCGCCGCGAGCCACGGTCCGGCGCTCTCCACGCACAGCGCGCCGCCGGCCGCGTCCCAGTGCAGCAGCGCATCGGGCTTGTCGGCCAGCCAGAACCGGCCCCGGCTGCGGGCCGCGGCGCAGGTCAGCTCCTCCAGGGCCGCGTACAGCCGCTCGGGGTGGAACGGGCGGCGCCGGTTCCAGACCAGGGTGGAGACCCCGTGCCCGTCCGCCTCGGCGGGCAGCAGGGCACAGGCCGGGTGCTGGGCGGCCGCGGCGGCCTCCACGTCGAAACCGGCGAAGGCTGCTCTCGCCAGCGGGGACGGCGCCGCGGATGCAGGTACGGACGCGGACACGGATGCAGGCGGGGACGCGGGCTCGGTCGCAGGTACGGACGCCGGTGCGCCCGCCGGGTCACCGTGGCCGATCGGGACCCGGCGGGCCGTCGGATGGAGCTGCGCGAGCAGCTCACGGTCCTCGTCGTCGGCCTCCGGGGAGTCCGCGACGGCGAGGACGGGGGCGTACTCCAGCTGCCGCGCGAAGGTGTCGGCGACCGTGCGCCGGTCGGTGGCGGCCGCGGCGAGCCCCGCCTCGGCGAGGTCGTCGCCGTTGCCGAGGTACGGCAGCACCAGCGCCGGGTCGACGGCGGTGATCACGCCGGTGACGGTGAGGCCGCCGGCCATGATCACCTCGGCCATCGCCTTCGGCTCGACCGAGTCCCACAGCTCGACGATCGCGAGCCGGGTCCTGCCGTCACCGGCGAGGCGGCGCAGCTCCGGCACCAGGTCCTCACGCAGGGCGCAGCAGGCACAGTCGTCGACCAGGGGCGTCTCGCCGGAGGCGAGAAGGCCGCCGCGGTCCCGGACGGTGCGCACGACCGTGCCGGCCGCGGCCGTCGCCAGGTCGTGATGGAGGACGACGCTGCCGGGCACGTCGGCCAGGAGCCGGTCCACGGCCGCCCTGCGGGCCGCGGTGTGCAGCCCGCCGACGACGGTCACGGACAGGTTCACACCCCGCCCCGCTTCCCGTACCGGCGCTCGAAGCGCTCCACGCGGCCGGCCGTGTCCAGGACGCGGACGGTGCCTGTGAAGAAGGGGTGGCTGACGTTCGAGATCTCGACGTCCACGACCGGGTAGGTGCGGCCGTCCGCCCACTCGACCGTCTTCGCGCTCGTCATGGTCGAACGGGTGAGAAAGGCGTGGTTCGCGGCACGGTCGCGGAAGACGACGAGCCCGTAACCGGGGTGGAGTCCCTTGCGCATGGCGATACCTCAGCGCTCCTCTCGGAAGTCGACGTGCCGGCCGGCGACCGGGTCGTACTTGCGCAGCGTCATGCGGTCCGGGTCGCTGCGGCGGTTCTTGCGGGTCACGTAGGTGAAGCCGGTCCCGGCGGAGGACCGGAGCCTGACGATCGGGCGGAGTTCGTTGCGTGCCATGCTGCTAGAGTACTGAAAATGAAATCCATTACCAACTACTTTCGAGGAGAGGTACGTCACCCGTGTCCGCCCACTGCATGCTGACCGGCGCCCGGCCGGGCTTCGGCAACCGCATCTCCCGCTCCCACCGGCGCACCTCCCGCCGCTTCGACCCGAACATCCAGACCAGGCGCTACTGGCTGCCCGGCGAGGGACGCCACGTCCGGCTGCGACTGAGCGCGAGGGCGGTCAGGGCCGTGGACACGATCGGCATCGAGGCGGCCGTGGCCCGGATCCGCGCCCGGGGAGTGAAGGTCTGATGGCGAAGAAGAGCAAGGTCGCGAAGAACGAGCGGCGCAAGGAGGTCGTCGCCCGCTACGCCGAGCGCCGCGCCGAGCTGAAGGAGACCATCCGGCGGCCCTCCGCCACGCAGACCGAACGGCTCGCCGCCCAGCGGGAGTTGGGCAGGCAGCCGCGGGACGCGAGCGCCACGCGCGTGCGCAACCGCGACCAGGTGGACGGCCGGCCGCGCGGCTTCCTGCGCGTCTTCGGCCTGTCCCGGCTGAACCTGCGCGAGCAGGCTCACAAGGGATTCCTGCCCGGCGTACGGAAGTCCTCCTGGTGACGACTGATAGCTTGCTGCGGTCCCTCCGGCCACGGGCGGCCGGCCACCGAAGCTTGGGAGCTTGACGTGACGACGGCGACTGCAAGGGTGCGGACGGCGGCCGCGGCCGCGGGGCTGGTGGGCGTGCTCGCCCTGACCGCGTGCAGCGGGGGCGGCTCCAAGGACGGCTCCTCGTCCGGGCCCAGCGCGACGCCGACGGCCGGCGGCAGCGCGACGGGCGCGGTGACGGGCACCTCCGACTCACTGCAGGGCAGTTGGATCACCACCAGCAAGGGCAAGATCGTGGCCCTGGTCGTCACCGGGAAGAAGGCCGGGCTCTTCGCGACCGGCGGATCCGTGTGCAGCGGCACCGCGGGCACCGAGACGGGCATGCAGATGATCCATCTGACCTGCACGGACGGCAGCAAGGACCGGGTCACCGGCATGATCGACTCGGTGAGCAAGAACGGTATGAAGGTGACCTGGTCGGGCAAGCTCGGCGAGGAGACCTACACCAAGGCCGACGGCGGCAAACTGCCCTCCGGCCTGCCGTCGGCACCCGCGAACCCCTGAGGGCGGGCGGGAGCCGGCCCGCCCGCACACCAGGCAGCATGCGGGAGTCGGACCGCAGGGGCCTGACGGCCTGCTGGAGGCGGTCCGCGACATCGCGGTGGCACGGGAACAGGCGGCCGGCGGGCCGCGCCCGCGTCGGTCCGCGAAGTCCCGGCGGGCCCGCCCGGGCGGTCGGCTTCCCCACCCGGGCGGCGAGCGTCCCGGCCGTCCCCGCCCCGGCGTCAAGCACCGGCGCATCATCGCCGGAATCAGGTGAATTCGGCCGGGGCGCGTGATCGGGTCCGGGACATATGGGCCATGATGCGGGAAGACCGCCACGACCTCGATGGGGACCTGCTCATGCGCGTACTTCCGCTCACCGTCACCGCCCTCGCCGCCGCTCTCCTGCTGACCGCCTGCAACGACAGCGGCGGCGGCAAGAACGGCAAGAGCAGCTCCGCCTGCCAGATCGGCGGGGTGTCGGTGCAGATCGGGGCGGCGAGCATGGCCCCGAAGGCCGGTGACACGGGCGAGGTGCCGGTCAGCATCACCAACCAGAGCACCCCCTGCACCCTGGACCACTTCCCGAGCGCGCTGCTGCACACGGGCAGCACCGAGGCGGACGTGCCCGTGCAGCAGGGGGCGAAGGCGCAGAAGCTGAAGCTCGCCAAGGGCGACTCGGCGACCTTCACCATCACCTACGTGCGCGGCAAGGAGGGCGACAAGTCCAGCCTGGCGGCGAAGAGCGTGAAGATCGCCCTGCCCGGCTCCGACTCCTCCCGGAGCTACCCGTGGTCCTACGGCCCTGTCGCCACCAAGAGCGGCTCGACCACCCCGGACGCCTCCGTCAGCGCCTTCCAGCAGGTCGGGGACTGACCATCCGTACGCCGGCGCGGGACCGCACGGCAGCACAGGGCTTCATGGCGGCACAAGGCTTCGTGGCAGCACAGGGCCTCACGGCGGCACGGGACTTCAGCGCGGGACGGGGACACACGGCGGCACCGGCGGCACGGGAACTCGCTGCGGCGCGGGGCCTCACGGCAGCCTGGGGCGGGCCTTGACCTGGGCCCGGTCCGCCGCTTGGGCGCCCTCGGTCCAGCCGGCCGCGTCGCTCACGCCGCGCAGCCGGGTCGTGGTGGTCTCGGGGAACATGTGCTCCAGCCGACCGGTGACGGCTGTCTCCCGGGTGGCGAGGACCGGCAGCAGGTCCTGGGTCACCTGGGTCTCGGCCGCCGCCGCGAGCCGGTCGCCGACGCGGTGGGCGTAGGCCGCGAGGAACGACTGCCGGAAGGTCTTGGTCCGCTTGCGGCCGCCGGCTCTCTGGGCGGCCTCCGCCTTGGTCATCGCGTGCGTGGCCTGCACCAGCAGGGAGGTGTAGAGCAGCTCGACCGCCTCCAGGTCCGCCTCGAAGCCGACGACCGTGGAGAAGGCCAGCGGTTCGTTCCACACCGCGCGGCAGTGGTTGGCGGTGGCGACCGCGTCCAGGAGGACCGCCTTGGCCTGCTCGTACGGCGGCTCGACCCCGATGCGGCAGGCCCCGGGCGCGTCCGGAGCGGGGGCACCGGCGGCCAGCAGCGCCTCGTCGATGCTGTGCCGGGCCATCAGCTCCTGCGCCTTGGCGCTCAGCGCCTCGGCCTCCTCCGGGAACCCGGTCGCCTCGGCCTTGGCGAGCAGGGCACGGATCCGGGTGAGCATGCGGGAGGCGGCGGGCCCGTGCTCGCGGCGGGGTTCTTCGAGGGGCTCCAGGGCGGGCAGGCGCAGCAGCAGGCGGTACAGCTCCAGGACGGCGCTGGCGTGCGAGAAGCGGTCGCCCGCGCGCTCCGGGTCCGCCGGCAGGGCCTCCAGCTGGCCGGCCCAGCGGTGCCCGCGCGGACGGTCCTGCCCGGCCTGCGTCCGGATCAGCCCCGCGGCCAGGTGTACGTGGGGGTCGTCCAGCTCCCGCCGCACCAGCCGTACGACGTCGGCGGGCTGCCAGCCGCGCCGCCAGGCGGCCGCGACGAACTCCTCGCCCCGCCGCGCGAGTTCGCCGTCGGCGGCGGGGTCGGCGGCGAGCAGGGAGGCGCCGGTGTCGAGTCCGGTGTCCGTGTCGTCGTAGAGAGCGGCCCGGAAGGCCCGCTCGACGGTGTCGGCAGTGCTGGTCACACCGTCGATCGTGCCACGCGCCACGGACAGCGGGCCCAGATGTTGTCCACACCCTGTGGACAACCCCGGGTGCGGTCGACCCGGGCGTGAACGGCGGAGCCGCTTTCTCGTGGACCGCGGGGCCGGGAACGCCATTGACGGGGAACGGAGTTGGGCCGTCGGCTCGGACGCGACGGGAGCACGCCACCGGGTGTACGAGCAGTCGTAGCCACCCGCCCCTGCACGGGCCCCTGGGCCGGGTAGCCCCCTACAAGGACGTCGGCAGCCTTCGGGGCGGCCTGCGCGATGTCCGTGCACGTGGCGGCGGCAGCGCTCGGGCAGGACAGGAAGACGGTACTGTCAACCACCGGTTGACAGTACCAGGGTGACAACCTACGGTTGACACATGGCAAGCAATCCGAACATCACGGCATCCGTACGCCTCGACGACCTGATCGCGGCCATCAAGACGGTTCACACCGAACCCCTCGACCAGCTCCAGGACGCGGTGATCGCCGCCGATCACCTCGGTGACGTGGCCGACCATCTGATCGGCCACTTCGTGGACCAGGCCCGGCGCTCGGGGGCGTCCTGGACCGACATCGGCAGGAGCATGGGCGTGACCCGGCAGGCGGCGCAGAAGCGCTTCGTGCCCAAGGAGTCGGCCGACCTCGACCCCAGCCAGGGCTTCAGCCGATACACCCCGCGCGCGCGGAACGTGGTCATGGCCGCCCACAACGAGGCAGTGGCGGCCCGCACCCCCGAGGGCCGCCCCGAACACCTGGTCCTGGGCCTGCTGGCCGAGCCGGAGGGCCTGGCCGCGAAGACGATCACCGCGCAGGGCGTCACGCCGGAGGCCCTGCGGCAGGCCGCGGCCGCCGCGCTCCCGCCGGCCGCGGAGCAGGTCCCCGACCTCGTCCCCTACGGCCCCGAGGCCAAGAAGGTCCTGGAACTCACCTTCCGCGAGGCGCTCCGGCTCGGGCACGACTACATCGGCACCGAGCACCTCCTGCTGGCCCTGCTGGAGCACGAGAACGGCGAGGGCGTCCTCAGCGGGCTCGGCATCACCAAGGAGGCGACCGAGGACCATCTCGGCAGGATGCTGGCGCTACTGCTGGACCAGAAGCAGGATGCGGCGGCGCCGAAGAGCGGCCCCGTGGACCGCTCGGAGGACTGAAGCCACAGGTCAGACTGATTGTCAGTGCCGCCTGCCACACTCGCAGACATGACCGACCGGTGGGCACTCGCGCCGGCCGAGGACGGTGGCGCGGACGTCGCCCCCCTCGGCCCGGACGGGCTGCCCTCCGGTCCGGTGCGGCGGGAGAGCGATCTCGCCGGGGCGGTGCGGAGCCGTCCGGAGGTATCACGCTGGGTGTGGCGGTCGACCGCCGAGGTCTACCCGCGTCTGCTCGCCACGGGGGTGCGAGTGGAGCGGTGTTACGACATCGAGGACGCCGAGACACTTCTGCTGGGCCACGAGGGACGGTACGGCGAGCCACGCTCGGCCGCCGCCGCCCTGGCCCGCCTCCGCGGCGGCCCCGTACCGCCCGACCCGCCCCAGCGCTCGGCCGAACCGGGCGCCCAGTCCCCGCTGTTCGAGCCGTCCGGCACTCGCATGCCCCTCGCCGACCTCCTCGCGGTCTACGCCGAGCAGCAGCGGCGGCACGAGAAGGCCGCCCACCCCGACCGGATGCGCCTGCTGACCGCCTCCGAGTCGGCGGGGATGCTGGTGGCCGCCGAGATGAACCGGGCCGGCCTGCCCTGGAGCGCCGAGGTCCACCGCGAGCTGCTGCACGACCTGCTCGGCGACCGGTACGCGGGCGGCGGCGAGCCGCGCCGCCTGGCCGAGCTGGCCGACCAGGTGTCCGCGGCCTTCGGCCGCCGCGTGCGGCCCGACCTGCCCGCCGACGTGGTCAAGGCCTTCGCGCAGGCCGGGATCAAGGTGAAGTCCACCCGCCGCTGGGAGATCCAGTCCGTCGACCACCCGGCCGTCGAACCCCTGCTGGAGTACAAGAAGCTGTACCGCATCTGGGTCGCACACGGCTGGTCCTGGCTGCAGGACTGGGTGCGCGACGGCCGGTTCCGGCCCGAGTTCCTCGCCGGCGGCACGGTCACCGGGCGCTGGGTGACCAACGGCGGGGGCGCGCTGCAGATCCCCAAGGTGATCCGGCGGGCCGTGGTCGCCGACCCCGGCTGGCGGCTGGTCGTCGCCGACGCCGACCAGATGGAGCCGCGCGTGCTCGCCGCGATCTCCCGCGACCCCGGTCTGATGGAGGTCGCCGGCCGCGCGAGCGACCTCTACCAGTCCGTGTCCGACCACGCCTTCTCCGGCGACCGGGAGCAGGCCAAGATCGCCGTGCTCGGCGCGGTCTACGGCCAGACCTCCGGCGACGGCCTGAAGAACCTCGCCGCGCTGCGCCGCCGCTTCCCGCAGGCGGTCGCCTACGTCGACGAGGCCGCGCGGGCCGGAGAGGAGGGCCGGCTCGTGCGCACCTGGCTGGGCCGGACCTGCCCGCCCGCCGCCGGGGCGGGAGAGGACGCGGGGGAGGAGGCGGGCATCCCGGTCGGCGAGGACGACCCCGACGGCCAGGCCTGGGTCCCCGGCTACGCCTCCACCAACTCCCGTGCGCGAGGACGCTTCGCGCGCAACTTCGTCGTGCAGGGCAGCGCCGCCGACTGGGCCCTGCTGCTGCTCGCCGGACTGCGCCGGGCCTGCGCGGGCCTCGCGGCCGAACTGGTCTTCTTCCAGCACGACGAGGTGATCGTGCACTGCCCGGCCGAGGAGGCCGACACGGTCGTCCGGGCCATCCGGGACGCCGCCGACCTGGCCGGACGGCTGACCTTCGGCGACACCCCGGTGCGCTTCCCGTTCACGACGGCGGTGGTGGAGTGCTACGCCGACGCCAAGTGAACGCCGTTGAGAGCGCCGTGGACTCCGTCGACGGCAGGGTGAACTCCGCTCATGGCGGACGGACTTCGTTCACGGCAGGGTGAAATCCGATCATGGCGGGGGGCTTCGTTCACGGCAGGGTGGACTCCTGCGACGCCAGGTGACCTCGGTTCACGCCGGGGTGGACCTGGTCGACGGCGGGCGCACCACGCGGACGGCGGGCGAACCGCGTCGACGGCGGGCGGACTGCGTCGACTGCGGGGTGGGATCCGCTCACGGCGCGCTGCCGCCGTCCAGCAGCTCGCGCAGTTCCTCCAGCACCATCTGCTCGTCCGTCCCGTCCAGCGCCGCACGAGCCGCGCGCCAGGTGTCGTACGCCTGAGGCTGCCGCCCCCTCTCGCGCAGCAGAAACCCGTGCTGGTGACGGGCGAGGCCGCCGATGTAACGGTCGGCGCGCGCGTCGGCCCGGTGCAGCAGCTCGGCACACTCATGGCCGGCGCGCTCGGACTCGCCCAGCTGCCGCAGGGCGCGGACCAGACCGAGCCGGGTCCGCGACTCGCCGTGCCAGTCGCCGTGGCCGCCCAGGATGCGCAGGCTCTCCTCGAAGTGCCGGGCGGCAGCGGCCGGTTCGCCGAGGGTGAGATGCGCGTAGCCGATGTTGCAGTGCGCCGAGTGCTGCACGATCACCGCGCCGATCGCGTCCCCGATCGCCAGCGAGCGCCGGTGCTGGTCGATGGCGGCCCGCGGATCGATGTGCTCGTAGAGGTTGCCGAGGTGGCTGTAGGTGACCGCCTCGCCGTAGGGGTCGTTCAGCCGGCGGGAGTAGCCGAGGCTCTGCCGCAGTGCCTCCCCGGACTCGGCGAACCGTCCGAGCCCCTCCAGCAGCAGCCCGCGGTTGTTCAGGCTGCGCCGGATCCAGGAGACCCTGCCGAGCTGCTGCCAGATCACCAGGGCCCGGTCGGTGAGGGCGAGAGCGTCGTTCTGCCGGCCGGTCAGGAAGTTCAGGCCCGCGAGGTCGACCAGCGCGTACGCCTCCGCGGGCGCGTCCCCGAGCCGCCGCGCCGTACCGAGCGCCGCCTGCCCCAGCACCTCCATCTCGGCGACCCGGCCGCTGCGCTGGACGTAGGGGAAGAACAGCCGCACGAGCGCGGAGAGGTGAGCTGCGCGGCGCTCGTCGGCCGTGTCCGCGTTGCGCTCCACCAGGGCGACGATGTTCTCCAGCTCCACCTCGCCCCAGGCGAAGGCCATGTCGGCGGACTCGAAGGTCGTCAGGGCGGCCACGTCCGCCGCGTGCTCCGGCGGTTCGGCGGCGGTGGGCCGCCGGCGGTCCTCCTGGTCGAGCCCGGGCTCCACGATGGCGACGAGGACACGTTCGGCGACGGCGGCGTACCAGCGCAGGGCGATGAGGTCGGCGTCGGTGGCCTGCTCCGGGCTCTTGCCGGCCAGTTCGCGGGCGAAGTCGCGCACCAGGTCGTGCGGGGTGTAGCGGCCGTACGACGTCTCCTCCAGCAGGGCCACGTCGACCAGCCGGTCCAGGGCGGCCTCGGCGCGGCGCTCGTCGGTGCCGGTGAGGCGGGCGATCAGCGGGGCGCCGTAGGTCGAGAGGTCGAGGGCGCCGATGCGGCGCAGGACGAGGGCCGCGTCCCGGTCGGCCTCGCGTTCGGCGGCGGCAAGCGCGTCGTGGGCGACGGCCAGCGAGCGGCGCACGCTCAGGTCGTCGTACTCCAGATGGTGCAACCGGCCCTCGGTGGCGGCCAGTTGTCCGGCCAGCACCTCCGGGGTCAGTGCCCGGCGGGCGGCCAGCCGGGCGGCGACGACCCGCAGCGCGAGCGGCAGCCTGCCGGTCAGCTCGACCAGGGCGTGGTCCGCGTGCAGCCCCTCGCGTCCGCTCACCGCGCGGAGCAGCGCGGCGCTGTCCTCACCGCTGAGCGGGCCGAGCGGGAAGCGGCGGGCGCCGTCCAGGGCGGTCAGCGGCGAACGGCTGGTGACGATCACGGCGCAGCCGGGGCCGGCCGGCAGCAGGGGGCGCACCTGGGCCGCGCTCGCCGCGTCGTCCAGCACCAGGAGGATGCGGGCCGGAGCGAGGAGCGAGCGGAGCAGGGCGGCGGCCGCGTCCGGGTGTTCGGGGATGTTGCGGGGCTCGGCACCGAGGTCGCGCAGGAGTGAGGTGAGCGCCTGAGAGGTGCTGAGCGGGGGCATGCCGGGGGTGGCGCCGTGCAGGTTGATGTACAGCTGGCCGTCGGGAAAACGCTCCCGCAGCGCGTGGGAGACGTGCAGGGCGAGGGCACTCTTGCCGACGCCGGCCATGCCGCTGATCACGGCGAGGCGGCTCTCCCGGGTGGCGAGGGTCTGCTGGAGCTCACGCAGTTCGGCGGCTCGGCCCGCGAAGATGGCTGGGGCGGGCGGAAGTTGGGCAGGGGCGGGCGGGCCCTGCACGGCGGGCGAACCCTGGGTGACGGGCGGGCCCTGGGTGACGGGTGCCGCGCCGGCGGGTGTTCCGGCGGCGGATGTCGCGGCGGCGGCCGCGCGCGTGCCGTGGGGGGTTGAGCCGCCGTCGCCGGATGGCGGCGCGCCGCGGAGGGCCGGCTCGGCGCCGGTACGTCCCGGTGCGACGTGGAGAGTCGGCCCGGCGTCGGCATGTGCCGGTGGACCGGGGGCGGGCGGTGCACCGTCGGCAGTCGGTGCGGCGTGGGCGGGCGGCGCGCCGTGGGCGGTCGGTGCACCGTGGACGGGCGGCACGGCGTCGGCGGGCGACCTCGGGCTCGGGTCCGGTCTCAGGTCCGGGTCCGGGCTCAGGTCCGCATTCCTGCTCAAGTCCGCGTTCGGGCTCGGGGAAACCGGCCGGCCGGCCGCCGGAGCGGGTGCACTGTGCGGGGCCGGTCCGCCGTGGGCGGACGACGGGGCGCCGTCGGCCGACGGGTGGTCGGTGGGCCTGTGCGAGGGCAGGGGCGCGGGTCCGGCGGCCGGGCCATCAGACCTCGGGGGCGAGAAGGTGCGCAGCACCTCCAGGTGGGCCTCGCGGACCGCATGGCCGGGCTCGACGCCGAGTTCCTCGATGAGGCGGGCGCGCAGGTCGCGGTGGACGGCCAGGGCCTCCGCCTGGCGGCCGGTGCGATGCAGGGCGAGCATCAGCTGGCGGTGGTACGCCTCGCGCAGCGGATGCTCGGCGACCAGAGCCGCCAGCTCCGGCACGAGTCCGGCCGTCCGGGCGCCCCCGAGGGCGAGTTCGGCGTCGTAGCGCCACTCCAGCAGGAGCAGCCGCGCCTCCTCCAGACGCTGCACCAGGGCGTAGCCGCCGAGGTCGGCGGGGAGCCCGCTGAGCGGTGTGCCGCGCCAGAGCCCGAGCCCCGCCGCGCAGGCGCGTACGACGCCCGCCCAGTCCCGCCGGGCGTGCGCGGCGCGCGCCTCGACGACCCGGGTGTCGAAGACGTGCACGTCCAGCTCACCGTCGTCGACGCGCAGCAGATAGCCGGGCGATACGGCCCTGAGCCGTTCGGGGTCGTCCAGGAGCCGGCGCAGCCGGGTGACGTGGTTGTGCAGCGAGGCCTGCGCCGAGACGGGCGGTGCCCCACCCCACAGGGCGTCCTTGAGGGCGTCCACCGACACCACGCGGCCGGCCTCCAGCAGCAGCGCGGCGAGCAGGGCCCGCACCTTGGGGCTGCCGATGGAGTGGACGAGGTGGTCGGGGGCGATGTCGAGGACGGCGCCGGTGCCCTCGTACGAGTCCGCACTGCCGGAGTCTGCGCGACCCAAGCCCGCACTGCCGGACCCCGCGTTGCCGGAGTCCGCGTCACTGAAACCTGCGTCACCGGAACCCGCGTTGCCGGAGCCCGAACTGCCGGAGTCCGCGGCGCCCGGCACCGGGTGTTGGCCGCCGGGGGCGCCGGTCGAGGCACCGCGGGCGGTGGCGTGCGAAATACCGTGCGGCGGTCGGTCGTACAGGACGGGAGGCCCCAGGAGTCCGAAACGCAGCTTGCATCGCCGCATCACGCCGCCACTGCCTTCCCGCGGTCCTGTCCGACCGTGCTGTGCGGGCCGGTGCCCGCCGTTCCCTGGCGGAGTTCCGCCCCATCTCAACGGCTTCCCGCCGCGGCCTGCCGGTCGGGGCCGGACTCCGTCAGGGTCCGGCTTGCTGCCGCCGTCCCCCAAAGACGTCCGGCCAACCGGTTCGCGACCTACGGAGGAACCGTTGGCCACATGTTAGCGATCTGTTGGTGAGCCCTGATGTGATCATTCCATCGGATCCGGCCCCACGGCGCGCGCGTCATGTCGCGCAACTCGGGGGAGTGTCGCCGCAGGCCTGGTCCGGGGACGTCAGTGGGTCCCGGTCGTCGGAGGTGAACGACCGGGGCCCTGTCCCGCATCCCGGGTTCGGCTCCTCGAACCCCGCTCGGCACCCGGTCCGAGCCCCTCGAACCCCGCGCCGAGCCCTCCTCCCCCGGACCTTGCTCATCCGTGGCTCAGATGACGGGCGGGCGCCCCAGCCGGGCGAGCCGCCACACCGTCCGCCAGCGCATGGGCCGGCGCTCACCGGCCGGTTCCCGCAGCCCCTCCACGAATCCGCCGAACCAGGCCCGCAGCCCGGCCACCGACCGGGTACGGGCCAGGGTGAGCAGCGTCCACACCCCCAGATGCACCGGAACGAGCGGCAGGGGCAGCCGGCGCCGGACCAGCCAGACCCGGTTGCGCGCGTTGACGCGGTAGTAGATGGCATGCCGGGCGGGCGAGGTCTTGGGGTGCTGGAGCAGCAGCTCGGGGACGTAGCGGATCCTCCAGCCGGCGTCGGCGGCCCGCCAGGCCAGGTCGGTCTCCTCGTGCGCGAAGAAGAACTCGGCGGGCCAGTCGCCGGTCTCGGCCAGCATCTCCATGCGCAGGGCGTGTCCGCCGCCGAGGAACCCCGTGACGTCGCCGCCGCGCATCGGATCGGACTTGCCCACCCTGGGCACGTGCCGCTGCTGGGTCTCACCGTGTTCGTCGGCGATGCGGAAGCCGACGATGCCCAGGCGCGGGTCGGCCGCGTACAGGTCGCGGACCCGGCGCAGCACGTCGACGTCCACGAGCAGCCCGTCGTCGTCCAGTTCCACGACGACGTCGACGTCGTCGTACTCGCGCAGCCGGGCCAGGGCCACGTTCCGCCCGCCCGGGCAGCCGAGGTTCTCCTCGACGTCGATGGTGGTCACCTGCCCCGGCAGGAACAGCCGCTCGGCGAACTCGGGCAGTCGGCAGCCGTTGCCGACGATCACGATGCGGGCGGGTTCGACGTCCTGCTTGGCCACGGACTCCAGCAGGGCATCGACTTCGGCGGGCCGGTTGCCCATGGTCACCACGGCGACCGCGATCCTCGGCTCCACCACGTCCCTCACCCCATCCGGCAGAGGGCGGCACCGCGTCCCGACCGCGCAGCGCTCGCCGTTCACCAAGATGTTGCCTCAAGGGTGCCGGTTCACCAGAGGCCGGTTCACTTGACAGCCCCTTTGCGCTTGTTTTGTCCGTGCGTTTGGCCGTCTTTCCCTGTACACGGCGTGGACGCGGACGCAGACCGGCGGACGTCGCCGGACACCGCCTTCCGAGCTCGTACGCCCGGCCGGCCACAGAGGCAACCCGCGCCCTCTCCCCCGCCCTCTCCCCCGCCCTCTCCCCCGCCCCGGGCCTGCGCCTTTTCCGCGCTCCACTCAACCCGGCGAACAGTCCGCGGAGTCTTCCCAAGTCCGCGAACCGATGACCACCGGTTCGCACCGCTACTTCGGGGGCCTCAACAACTTCATGTCTTCCCGCATAGCCGCGCGGCGCCGCCGCCTGCTCACCCTGCCCATCTGGTGGATCCCGGTCCTGTGGACCCTGGCCCTCGGCCTGTGGGGACTGCCCCGGCAGCACAGCGTGTGGCGGGACGAGGCCGCCACCTGGCAGGTGGCCGAGCGGTCCGTCCCCGAGATCTCGCACATGCTGAGCCATGTCGACGCCGTGCACGGGCTCTACTACCTGCTGATGCACGGCCTCTTCGAGGTCTTGGGGCCCGGCACCACGACCCTGCGGCTGCCCTCCGTGCTGGCCATGGCCGTGGCGGCGGCCTGTGTGACGGTCCTCGGCCACCGGCTCGCCGGACCGCGGGCGGGTCTGGGTGCCGGCCTGGCGCTGGGTCTCCTGCCCTCCGTGCAGTTCCAACTCCAGGAGGGCCGACCGTACGCCCTGGTCGCGGCGGGGGCGGCGATCTCGACGCTGCTGCTGGTGACCCTGCTCAAGGACCGCTGCCGTGCACGTCGTTGGGCGGCTTACGGCGGCACCGTCCTGCTGTGCGGTCTGCTGAACTGGCTCTCGCTGATGATCCTGCCGGCGCATGCGGCGACCCTGCTGTGGACGCGGGCCGGGCGCCGGGTGTGGAGGCGCTGGGCCGCGGCCTCGGCGGCCGCCACGACGGGGGTGCTCCCGCTGATCCTGTTCAGCCGGAGCCAGTCCGAGCAGATCTCCTGGATCCCTCCGCTGACCTGGCACATGCTGATCGGCCCGGCGGTGCTGCTGGCGATCGGCGGCCTGGGGGCCCTGCTGGACCGCCCGGCGGCGGGCCGTCTGTCGGCCGCGGCCGTCGGACTGCCCCTCCTCGCGGTGCCCCAGCTCACCCTGATCGGGCTGTCCCTGGTCCGGCCGCTGTTCCTCGACCGCTATGTGCTGTTCAGCATGCTGGGACTGGCCCTGTTGATCGGGGCGGCACTGGGCGGTGCGGTACGGGCGGCAGCGCCCCGCTTCCCGAGAGCGTCCCGGTGGATCCTGCCCGTGACGGTCGCCGTGGCGCTCGTGGCCCTGCTGCCGCAGTCGCTGGCCGAGCGCTCCCCCGCGAGCCGGGTGGACGATGTCATGGCGGTGGCGGCCCACGTCCAGCGGCTCAAGCGGACCGGGGACGCGGTGCTGTTCGTACCGGCCGCCCGGCGCGACACCGCGCTGGTCTGCCCCGAGGACTTCACCGGCCTCCACGACATCGCCCTGCGGGACAGCCCCGAGGACTCCGGGACCCTGAAGGGTGTGGAGGCCGCCCCCGGGCAGATCCGCGCCGCGATGCTGGCCCGGCACCGCATCCTGCTGGTCACGGACGCGACCGGGGTGGCGAGCCCGGTGTCGGCGGAACGGGACCGGGTGAAGATCTCGGTGCTCAGGGGACACTTCGCCGTCGTCGCGGACGAGGAGGTGCGCGGCCGCAGGGTGACGGTGTACGAGCGTCGGGCACCCGGCCACTTGCCGCCGACGCGGCGGGCTGCGAGCCGTGGGCGTGCGGGCTCACCCGTCGGGATCGTCGAACTGGTCGAGGAGGAAGTCGACCGGGGTGTGGCTCATGGCGGGTGAAGTGCTGTCGTGGAGAAGCAGTTCGGCCCAGATGACCTTGCCGCGGGTCGTGTAGCGCGTTCCCCACCGCTGGGCGAACTGCGCCACCAGGAACAGCCCCCGCCCGCCTTCGTCCATGGTGGCCGCCCGCCGCAGGCGTGGAGAGGTGCCGCTGCCGTCCGACACCTCACAGATCAGACAGCGTCCGTGCAGCAGCCGCACACCGACCGGTGGCGAGCCGTAGCGGATCGCGTTCGTGACCAACTCGCTGAGGATCAGTTCCGTGGCGTATCCGGTTTCCTCAAGGCCCCATTCCCGCAACGTCTCCCTGCACCTGGCCCGCACCGAGGGAACCACCGCCGGGTCCGAGGGCACGTCCCACTCGGCCACGTGCGAGCGCGGGAACATCCGGGTGCGCGCCGCCAGCAGCGCGATGTCGTCGCAGGAGTGTGACGGCTTCAGCGCGTCGATCAACGCCTGGCAGGTCTCCTCGGGAGTACGGCGTTCGCAACCGTGCAACGCGCGGCGCAGCCTCTCCATCCCGACGTCGATGTCCTGGGTGCGGTCCTCCACCAGGCCGTCGGTGTAGAGCACCAGTTGCGAACCCTCCGGCAAGGAGAACTCCGCGGTCTCGAACGGGTAGCCGCCCAGGCCGAGAGGCGTCGACGCCGGGACGCCGGGACAGGTGACCGTCCCGTCCGGACGCACCACCACCGGTTCCGGATGTCCCGCACGGGCCATCGTGCAGACCCCTGTCACCGGGTCGTAGACGGCGTAGAGACAGGTCGCCCCGGTCACCCCCTCCCCCTCGTGGCCCTCTGCGGCACGGCCCGCGTTCTGCGCGCTGTTCGTGCCATGCGTGCTCTCGGCGATATCCGTGTTCTCCTCGTTGTCCATGCGGACGACGAGGTCGTCCAGGTTCCCGAGCACCTCGTCCACAGGGAGATCCAGGGTGGAGAAGTTGTGCACCGCGGTGCGCAGCCGGCCCATCGTCGCCGCCGCGTGCAGCCCGTGACCGACGACGTCACCCATGACCAGGGCCACCCGGGCGCCCGGGAGCGGGAGGACGTCGAACCAGTCCCCGCCCACCCCCGCCTCCGCGGGCAGATACCGCCAGGCCACCTCCAGAGCGTCCTGCTCCGGGTGGGCCCGCGGCAGCAGACTGCGCTGCAGGGTCACCGCCATCGCGTGCTCCCGGGTGAACCTCCGGGCGTTGTCGATGGCGAGGGCCGCCCGCGCGGCCAGTTCCTCCGCGAAATAGAGATCCTCCGGCTCGAACGCCGGGGAATCCACCGTCCGGTAGAAGTTCACCACGCCCAGCGGTACGTTCCGCGCCCGCAGCGGCACGGCCACCAGCGAACGCACCCCGCACTCCAGTGCCTTGCGGGCGCGCTCCGGATCCTGTTCCAGCCAGCCCTGTGCCTGCCGCAGGTCCGGCTCCAGCACGACCCGTCGCTCCTGCAGCGTCCGCATCTGCGGTGTCCGGCGCGAGAACGTGATCACTTCGCCGAGCGGATACACCGGGATCATCCGCTGCTCGCCGCCGATCGCGGCCCGGCGCAGATGCCGCCAGCCCTCCGCCGTGGGCTCCCACCCCCTCAGCACCGCGTCGAGCAGGTCCACCGTGACCAGATCGGCGAACTGCGGCGCCGCGACGTCGGCGAGTTCCTGGGCCGTACGCCTCACGTCCAGCGTCGTGCCGATCCCCACCCCGGCCTCGTACAGCAGCTTCAACCGTTCCCGCGCGACCTCGGCCCGCCCCGAGACCGCCGACAGTTCCGTGGTGTCCCGCAGGGTCACCACACTGCTCGCCGGGTCGGCCTGCGGATACGTCGGCCGCTTGTTCACCGCCAGCAACCGGTCCCCTGCGAGGTGCACCTCGTCGGTGACCGCCTCCGGCGACGACAGCAGACGCATGAGCGGCTCCGGCAGTCCCAGCTCCCGCACCGGGCGCCCGTGCACGTCCGCCGGCAGTCCGAGCAGCCGTTTCGCCTCGTCGTTGGCCAGCAGCAGTCGTCCGTCGACGCCGGTGATCAGCACTCCTTCCCGCACGGCGTGCAGGACCGCGTCGTGGTGCTCGTACAGCTGCGCCAGCTCCTCCGGGGCCAGGCCGTGCGTCTGCCGCCGCAGCCGCCGGGACACCAGCGTCGTTCCCGTCACGGCCAGCGCCAGCGCGGCCGCGCCGCTGCCCAGGATGATCGGCAGCTGTGGCATCCACAGTCCCGACACGTTCCTGACCGTGATCCCGGCGGCGACCAGGCCGACCACCTTGCCGTGCGAGTCGGTCACCGGGACCACCGCCTGCACGTCCGTCCCTCTGCCCGCGGGCAGCGGCGGCCCGCCGGCCTGTTCGACGACGGTACGGCCCTTCAGCGCCGGTGCGATGGTGCCGACGAACTTCTTCCCTATCTCCCGCGGATAGGGATACGTGTACCGAATCCCCTGCGTGTTCATGGCGACGACGAAGTCCACGCCCGTGCGTTTGCGTGCCGCCTCGGCCCGCGGCTGGAGCACCGCCGTCGGATCACTGCTCTGCAGCGCCTCGGCCGTACCAGGGGCGCTCGCGAACGCCTGGGCCGTGACCACCGACTCACGACGCCCCCGCTGCACCGCATCGTGCGCCGTCTGGAACACCATGGCCGCCACCGCGGCCACGACCAGCAGGACCACGATGACGACCTGGAGAAGGAACACTTGACCGGCCGCACTGCACAGGTCCAGCAGGGGAGCCCGGCCGTGCCGCGAGCGCCCGATGAGCGGATGACGTTCCGGACCCCGAGAGCGTCCGGAAAATACCTCCATACACCTTTGATAACACCGCTGCGCCCAAGCTGACGCCGATCCCGCCGGTTGCACCGCCGTATCCATGACCCCTGGCGGGACGCTCGGCGAGAGACAACGAAAGAACCCCAGGTCAGATGATGTCTGTCCTGGGGTTCCGATGGAGCCGCTTTCGGGATTCGAACCCGAGACCTACGCATTACGAGTGCGTTGCTCTGGCCATCTGAGCTAAAGCGGCGCGCTGCCCGCACTATGGTGCGATCAGCAACGTCGGTAAGTCTACACAGTTTCCGGGGGTGCTTCGCACACGCCCCGGAGCGCCGGGTCCGGGGCGGGCGCGCGCGGCTACGAGCAGCGTTTTCCGTGCGCCGGCGGGGTGCCGTGCAGGAGGTAGGCGTCGATCGCCGAGTCGATGCAGGTGCTGCCCCGGCCGTAGGCGGTGTGGCCGTCACCGACGTAGGTCAGCAGGCGGCCCGCGGAGAGCTGGCGGGCGAGGGACTGCGCCCAGGGGTAGGGGGTCGCCGGGTCGCGGGTGGTGCCGACGACCACGATGGGAGCCGCTCCCTTCGCCTCGATGCGGTGCGGCCGGCCCGTGGCCTTCACCGGCCAGTACGCGCAGTTCAGCGAGGCCCAGGCCAGGCCCGCGCCGAAGACCGGGGACGCCTTCTCGAACTCGGGCAGGGCCTTCTCCACCTGCTCGGGGCTGGTGAACGCGGGCGGCAGATCGAGGCAGTTCACGGCGGCGTTGGCCATCATCAGGTTGCTGTAGTGGCCGTTCGCGTCACGCTCGTAGTAGCTGTCGGAGAGGGCCAGCAGGCCCGCGCCGTCCTTGTTCTTCATCGCCGAGGACAGCGCCTCGCGCAGCTGCCCCCAGGTCGCCTGGTCGTACATCGCCGCGATCACCCCGGTGGTGGCCAGCGACTCGGTGAGAGTGCGGTGGTCCGCCGGGACGGGGTGGGCGTCCAGCGTGCGGAAGAAGGCCGTGAGGTGGTCGCCGACCTGTGCGGGCGTGGTGCCCTTGCCGCCGAGCGGGCAGTCGGTCTGGCGTACGCAGTCCCTCGCGAAGGCCTGGAACGCCGTCTCGAAGCCGGCGGTCTGCTCCAGGTTCAGCTTGCGGGCGTCGAGGTCCGGGTCCATCGCGCCGTCCAGCACCACGCGGCCCACCCGGTGCGGGAACAGGCCGGCGTACGTCGCCCCGAGGAAGGTGCCGTAGGAGGCGCCGACGTAGTTCAGCTTCGGGTCGCCCAGCACCGCCCGCAGGATGTCCATGTCCCTTGCGGCCTCGACGGTGGACACGTGCCGCAGCAGCCGCGCCGAGTGCGCCCCGCAGCTCTCGGCGAAGTGCTTGTACTCCCCGACCAGCGCGTTCGTCTCCGGCTGGTCGTCGGGGGTGGTGTCCGACTGGGTGAAGGTGTCCATCTGGCGCCCGCTCAGGCATGCGACGGGCTCGCTGCGGGCGACGCCCCGCGGGTCCATGGCGACCATGTCGTAGCGGGCGCGGACGTCGGCGGGGTAGCCGATGCCCGCGTACTGCTGGAGGTAGGCGATCGCCGAGCCGCCCGGGCCGCCCGGGTTGACCAGCAGCGAGCCGAGCGGCCTGCCCTTGCCAGTGGCCTTCTTGCGGGCGACGGCGAGCCGGACGTCACCCGCGCCGGGGTCGGCGTAGTCCAGCGGGGCCTTCATCGTGGCGCACTGGAAGCCGGGCGCACCACAGCTGCGCCAGCTCAGGTGCTGCGTGTAGTACGGCGACAGCGCCGCCGGTGTGGCACGGGGCAGTGCGGCCAGCGCCGCCTCCGCCGTACCGCCGGACGACATGGTCGAGCTCCCGGAGGAACAGGCGGACACGAGCAGCGCTACGGCCGCGACAAGAGCGCCCGTGACGCGCGCGGTCGCCCGGGTTCGGGGGCCGGTCCGAGTTCCGGTTCGGGTCCGGTGGTTCCAACGGGGGGAAGACCAGGTGTGCATCGGTCGAGCGTAACGCTGTGCGACAGGATGAGTGCGGCGCGTTCGGGCCGTGGCCTCGTACGAGGGATACGGGGCGTCAACCACCGTACGCCCGGTTCACCCTGCCCGCAGGGCCATCGTCATCGCCTCCACCGCCAGCAGTGGGGCCACATTGCGGTCCAGCGCCTCCCGGCAGGCGGCGATCGCCTCGATGCGGCGCAGCGTCGATTCCGGGCTGCTGCCGCGCGCCAGCCGGTCCAGGGCGTCCTCGGTGTCCGCGTTGGCGATCGCGACCCGGGAGCCCAGCTGGAGGGCGAGGACGTCGCGGTAGAAACCGGTCAGGTCACCGAGGGCGACATCGAGGCTGTCGCGCTGCGTACGGGTTCTGCGGCGCTTCTGCATGTCCTCGAGGTCCTTCATCACGCCCGCCGTACCGCGCGGCAGCCGGCCGCCCTGGACCGCGCCCAGCGCCGCCTTCAGCTCCTCGGTCTCCTTGCCGTCCATCTCCTCGGCGCGCTGTTTGGCGTCCTCGGCGGCCGCGTCGACCAGTTCCTGGGCCGCCCTCAGGCAGGCGCCGACCTCGTCCACACGCAGCGGGAGCTTGAGGACGGCGGCGCGGCGCTCGCGGGCGGCCGGGTCGGTGGCCAGGCGGCGGGCCCGGTCGACATGGCCCTGAGTGGCGCGGGCGGCGGCCGCGGCGACCTCCGGTTCGATCCCGTCACGGCGTACGAGCATGTCGGCGACCGCGTCGACCGAGGGTGTCTGCAGGTTCAGGTGGCGGCAGCGGGAGCGGATCGTGGGCAGGACGTCCTCGACGGAGGGGGCGCACAGCAGCCAGACCGTACGGGGGGCGGGCTCCTCCACCGCCTTGAGGACGGCGTTGGCCGACTTCTCGTTCAGCCGCTCGGCGTCCTCGACCAGGATGATCTGCCAGCGGCCGTTCGCCGGGGCGGTGAACGACTTGCGGACCGTGTCCCGCATGTCCTTCACCAGGATCTCGGCGCCGACGGCGGCGACCGTGTTGACGTCGGCGTGGGTGCCCAGCAGGGCGGTGTGACAGCCGTCGCAGAAGCCGCAGCCGGGGGATCCGCCGAGGGCACGGTCGGGGCTCACGCACTGCAGGGCCGCGGCGAAGGCCCGCGCCGCCTGGTTCCGGCCCGCGCCGGGCGGGCCCGTGAACAGCCAGGCATGCGTCATCTTCGACGCCTCGGGCAGCGGCTCGGCCGCCGCCGCGGCCGTGACGAGCGCGTCGGCGTCCCGCGCGGCGGCGTCGAGCACCGCGCTCACCTTCTCCTGCCCGACGAGGTCGTCCCACACGGTCATGGGTCACGCCGCCCTTCCGTCACACTCCGCGTTCCGGAGTCCATTGTGCGGGTCCCCACTGACAGCCGGGGCCGTACGGGGCGAGGACCGACCGCACCCGGCGGACCCAGCAGACCGACCGGGCCGACGCCGGGCCGAGCAAGCCGAGCAGGCCGAGCCCCCCCAGTCTCAGGTCCCGACAGTCTCGGGGGCCGGCCGCAGCCTGCTCCCGGCCGTCTCGTGGCCGGGCGCGCAGCCCGGTCCCGTCGGTCTCAGCCGCGGCGGTCTCAGCCGCGGCGGCCGCGGCCCCGGCGGCCCTGGTCCTCACCGGCTTCGCCGTGCTGCTCCTCGTCGTACGACCCGAGCAGTTCGTCCGCCAGCGTCGGCAGATCGTCCAGCGGGGTCTCCTCGGCCCAGTCGGAGCGCGGGCGGCGGCGGGGCCTGCCCTCGGCGTCGACCTGGGGCATCTCGCGCGTGCGGCCCTCGGAGCCGTCGGGGCCCGCCGCGGGCCGCTCGTCGCGGAAGAAGCCGGACGGCATGCGCCCCGCCGGATCGTCACCCCGTACGGGCGGCAGCACGGCGGTCTCCTCGGCGGACACGGGAGGCAGCACCGCGGTCTCGTCGGCCGCTCCCGGGACCACCGGCGGCAGCACCGCCGTCTCGTCCGCCGCGCCGGAGGCCACCGGCGGCTGCGGCAGCTCGGCCGTCACCTCGGACTCGGGGGCGGAACCCGCCTTCCGGCCGTCCGCGGCACGCTCCTCGCGCACCGGCCGCAGCACCGTCGTATCGTCCGTCTTCGGGGAGACGACCGGCGTCGGAACCGTCTCCTCGACACCGCGGGCCGGCGTCGCGTCCGCGCCCGTCGACACCACCGGCGTCGGCACGGTCAGCGCGTCCGCGGTCACGCCCGGAGCCGTCGGCCGCGGAGCGCTGGGCCGGCGGGCCGCCTCGTCGGCCGCCGCCGCGGCCTCGGCCGCCTGACGGCGGGCCTCCTCCGCACGCAGCAGGGCCTCCTCGGCCTTGCGCTGCTTCGCCAGACGCTGTGCCTCGGCCTCGGCGCGGATCCGGGCCTGCCGCGCCTCTTCCTCGGCGCGCAGCCGGGCCTCCTCCTCGGCCTGCTTGCGCCGCTGCTCCTCCTCGGCCCTGCGACGGGCCTCCTCCTCGGCGCGGGCCTTCTCCTCGGCCAGGAGCCGCTGCCGCTCCTCCTCGGCGCGGCGCTGCGCCTCCTCGGCCCGCTGCCGGGCCTCCTCCGCCTGCCGTTCGGCCTCGCGGCGCTGTGCCTCCTCCAGCTCGCGGCGCTTGCGCTCCTCCTCCTCGGCGCGCAGCTTGGCGAGCTGCTCCTCGCGCTCGCGCTCCAGGCGCTCCTCCTCGGCCTTGCGCGCGGCCTCTTCCTCCGCCTTGCGGCGGGCCTCCTCCTCGGCCTTCTTCCGCGCCTCCTCCTGGGCCTTGATCTCGGCCTCGGACAGCGGCAGCACGGTGTCGAGCCGGTGCCGGATCACGGTGGTGACCGCCTCCGGCTCCTGCCCGGCGTCCACGACCAGATAGCGGCCGGGGTCGGAGGCGGCGAGCGTGAGGAATCCGGCCCGCACGCGCGCGTGGAACTCGGCCGGCTCCGACTCCAGCCGGTCCGGTGCCTCGGTGAACCGCTCGCGGGCGGTCTGCGGCGAGACGTCCAGCAGGACGGTGAGGTGGGGGACGAGCCCGTTGGTGGCCCAGCGGTTGATGCGGGCGATCTCGGTCGGGGACAGGTCCCGGCCGCCGCCCTGGTAGGCCACGGACGAGTCGATGTAGCGGTCCGAGATGACGACCGCGCCGCGCTCCAGGGCGGGCCGCACGACGGTGTCGACGTGCTCGGCGCGGTCGGCCGCGTACAGCAGCGCCTCCGCGCGGTGCGACAGGCCCGCCGAGGACACGTCCAGCAGGATCGAGCGCAGCCGCTTGCCCACGGGGGTGGCCCCCGGCTCGCGGGTGAGCACGACCTCGTGGCCCTTGGCACGGATCCACTCCGCGAGGGCCTCGGCCTGGGTGGACTTGCCGGCGCCGTCGCCGCCCTCCAGGGCGATGAAGAACCCGCCCGCCGCGGGCGCCTCCACGGGGTCGTCGCCGCCGAGCAGCGCGTCCTTGAGGTCCTGCCGGAGCGGGATGCCGGAGCGGTCGTCGACCTTGGCGAGCACCAGCGCGGCCACCGGCAGCAGCAGCGCGCCGACCAGCATCAGCGTGAACGAGGCACCGCCGTGCGCGAAGACGAACCGGCCGTTCTCCAGCCGGTGCCGGCCGATGAGGCCCGCGACCACGGGCGCGATCAGGACGCCCAGGGCGATGAAGACCCGCACGACCGCGTGCAGGTGCTCGGTGACGCGTGCCTTGCGGTACTCCTCGGTCTCCTGGTCCAGCAGGGCGTGCCCGGTGTTCGCGGCCACGCCCGCGGCGACGCCGGCCAGCGTGACGATCAGCAGCACGGTGGTGACGTCCGGGACGAGCCCGGCGGCCAGTAGGGCGATGCCGGTGAAGGCGATGGTCAGAGCGAGGAGCCGACGGCGCGAGAGCGAGGGCAGCAGCGAGGGCGCCGTACGGATGCCGACGGCGACACCGCCGGTCAGGCCCAGCACCAGCAGGCCGTAGAGGACCGGGCCGCCGCCCAGGTCCTTGGCGTGCAGGACGCACACCCCGACCGCCGCGGAGATGGCCCCGGCGACGGCGGCGCAGGCGGGGACGAGCAGCGGGATGGCGCCCGTGCGGCCCTTGTCGACGCCCGTGCCGGTGCGCGGGCGGCGCAGCCCCTCCAGCGGGGACCGCGCGCGCGGGGTGCGCGTGTCGGGCAGCTCCAGGTAGGTCAGCACGGACAGGGACGCGGCGAACAGCCCGGCCGCCACGTACGACGCGAGGGCCGCGTGATGCTGGTCGAACCAGGCCACGACCGTGCCCAGCAGGTTGTTGAGCAGGCCGGCGACGACCAGGGCGGCGGCGCCCAGCGGGATCGCCAGGAAGCCGGTGCGCAGCGCGAGGCGGCGCAGGGCGTCCATGTGGTCGGGCAGCGGCCGTACCGTGGCCCCCTCCAGGGGCGGGGCGGGCAGCAGGGCGGGCGCCGCGCTCTCCCGGCACACCGTCCACAGCCGCTCGGCGACGCCGATGACGAAGGCGGTGACCAGCAGGGCGGCGAGTGCGTTGTCCGGGGTCCAGTCGATCCACAGAGGCGCGATGATCAGCAGGAGGGCGCGCAGGCCGTCGGCGCCGACCATGGTCCAGCGGCGGTCGAGCGGGCCCTCCTGGGCCGTGAGCGTGGTCACCGGGCCGAGGAGGACGGCGCCGAAGAGCAAGGTGGCGAGGATCCGCGCGGCGAAGACGGTCGCCACTGCGAACGCCACTCCCCGGTAGCCGCCGCCGAAGGAACCCTCGGTGACGGCCGCCTGGAGGGCGAGGAGGACCAGCACGAGAAGCGCGAGGATGTCGCCGACACCGCTCACGAGCTGTGCGCTCCACAGGCGCCTCAACTGAGGTCGGCGCAGTAGGGCGCGGACGGCGCGCTCGCGGGAGTCCGCGACCAGGGCGTCGTCGGGTGCTGTGGTGGGGGCCGTTGGCTGCTCGGCTCGCGTCATGCGTTCAGCCTATCCGCAGCCACCGACACGACACCTCGGTCGCCCGGGCATGAGCACGCCCCGACACCAAAGTGATGCCGGGGCGGTGCCGGGGCGTTCGTTTCGCGAAGCCGGGCCGGGGGCCGACGGAGCGTCAGTCCTCCGCGCCGGAGGAGGTCGCCTTCGAAGCCGCCGCCTTCTTGGCCGTCGTCTTCTTCGCCGTGGTCTTCTTCGCGGCCGCGGTCGTCTTCTTCGCCGCCGTCTTCTTGGCCGCGGTCTTCTTCGCCGGAGCGGCCTTCTTCGCCGTGGCCTTCTTCGCCGTCTTCTTGGCGGGCGCCTTCGCGCGCTTCTCGGCGAGCAGCTCGAAGCCGCGCTCCGGGGTGATCGTCTCCACGCTGTCGCCGGAGCGCAGGGTCGCGTTGGTCTCGCCGTCGGTGACGTACGGGCCGAAGCGGCCGTCCTTGACCACGACCGGCGTGCCGGAGACCGGGTCCGTGCCCAGCTCCTTCAGCGGCGGCTTTGCGGCCGCGCGGCCACGCTGCTTCGGCTGGGCGTAGATCGCCTGCGCCTCCTCCAGCGTGATCGTGAAGAGCTGGTCCTCGGTCTGCAGCGAGCGCGAGTCCGTGCCCTTCTTCAGGTACGGGCCGTAGCGGCCGTTCTGCGCGGTGATCTCCACGCCGTCGGCGTCGGTGCCGACCACGCGCGGCAGCGACATCAGCCTGAGCGCGTCCTCCAGCGTCACCGTGTCCAGCGCCATGGTCTTGAAGAGGGAGGCCGTGCGCGGCTTGACCGCGTTCTTGCCGGTCTTCGGGGTGCCCTCGGGGAGGATCTCCGTGACGTACGGGCCGTAGCGGCCGTCCTTGGCGACGATCGCGTGCCCGGTCTGCGGGTCGGTGCCCAGCTCGAAGTCGCCGCTCGGCTTGGCCAGCAGTTCCTCGGCGAGTTCGACGGTCAGCTCGTCCGGCGCCAGGTCGTCCGGGATGTCGGCGCGCTGGTGCTGCTCGGTGTCCTTCTCGCCGCGCTCGATGTAGGGGCCGTAGCGGCCGACGCGCAGCACGATGTCGCCGCCCACCGGGAACGAGGACACCTCGCGCGCGTCGATCGCGCCCAGGTCGGTGACCAGTTCCTTGAGGCCGCCGAGGTGGTCGCCGTCGCCGTTGCCGGCCTCGGCCGCACCCGCGACGGTCCCCTCGCCGAAGTAGAAGCGCTTCAGCCACGGCACGGCCTGCGCCTCGCCGCGGGCGATGCGGTCGAGGTCGTCCTCCATCTTGGCGGTGAAGTCGTAGTCGACGAGCCGCCCGAAGTGCTTCTCCAGGAGGTTGACCACGGCGAAGGACAGGAAGGACGGCACCAGGGCCGTGCCCTTCTTGAACACGTAGCCGCGGTCGAGGATCGTGCCGATGATCGACGCGTACGTCGAGGGGCGGCCGATCTCGCGCTCTTCGAGCTCCTTGACCAGGGAGGCCTCGGTGTAGCGGGCAGGCGGCTTGGTGGCGTGGCCGTCGACCGTGATCTCCTGGGCGGACAGCGCGTCGCCCTCGGCGACCTGCGGCAGCCGGCGCTCGCGGTCGTCCAGCTCGGCGTTCGGGTCGTCGGCTCCTTCGACGTAGGCCTTCAGGAAGCCGTGGAAGGTGATCGTCTTGCCGGACGCGCTGAACTCGACATCGCGGCCGTCGGCGGCGGTGCCACCGATCTTCACGGTCACGCTGTTGCCGGTCGCGTCCTTCATCTGGGAGGCCACGGTCCGCTTCCAGATCAGCTCGTAGAGCTTGAACTGGTCACCGGTCAGGCCGGTCTCCGCCGGGGTGCGGAAACGATCACCCGAGGGACGGATCGCCTCGTGCGCCTCCTGGGCGTTCTTCACCTTGGCGGCGTAGGTACGCGGCTGCGGGGGCAGGTAGTCGGCGCCGTACAGCTGCGTGACCTGGGCGCGGGCGGCCGCGATCGCGGTCTCGCTCAGCGTCGTGGAGTCCGTACGCATGTACGTGATGTAGCCGTTCTCGTACAGCTTCTGCGCGACCTGCATCGTGGCCTTCGCGCCGAAGCCGAGCTTGCGGCTGGCCTCCTGCTGCAGCGTCGTCGTACGGAACGGGGCGTACGGCGAGCGGCGGTACGGCTTGGACTCGACCGAGCGCACGGAGAAGCGGGTGTTCTCCAGGGCGGCGGCGAGGGCGCGGGCGTTCGCCTCGTCGAGGTGGAGGGTGTTCGCGGTCTTCAGACGCCCGACGGAGTCGAAGTCGCGGCCCTGTGCGACACGCCGGCCGTCGACGTTCTGCAGGCGGGCGACCAGGGACGACGGGTCCGAGGGGTCACCGGCGCGGCCGGTCGCGAAGGTGCCCGTCAGGTCCCAGTACTCGGCGGAACGGAAGGCGATGCGCTCGCGTTCCCGCTCGACGACGAGCCGGGTCGCGACCGACTGGACACGGCCGGCGGACAGGCGCGGCATGACCTTCTTCCACAGGACCGGCGAGACCTCGTAGCCGTAGAGGCGGTCGAGGATGCGGCGGGTCTCCTGGGCGTCGACCAGCTTCTGGTTGAGCTGGCGCGGGTTGGCGACGGCCTCGCGGATCGCGTCCTTGGTGATCTCGTGGAAGACCATCCGCTTGACCGGGATCTTCGGCTTGAGGACCTCCTGGAGGTGCCAGGCGATCGCCTCGCCCTCCCGGTCCTCATCGGTGGCGAGAAACAGCTCGTCGGAGTCCTTCAGCAGGTCCTTGAGCTTCTTGACCTGGGCCTTCTTGTCGGCGTTGACCACATAGATCGGCTGGAAGTCGTGTTCGACGTCCACACCGAGGCGACGGACCTCGCCGGTGTACTTCTCCGGCACCTCGGCGGCGCCGTTGGGAAGGTCACGGATGTGCCCGACGCTCGCTTCGACTACGTAGCCGGGGCCGAGGTAGCCCTTGATCGTCTTCGCCTTGGCAGGCGACTCGACGATGACGAGTCGGCGGCCGCCCTGTGCGGTCTCGCTGGTCGGGGACAACTTCGCTCTTCTCTCCGGTCGACGCTGGGCCCTCCCCAGGGCCTTGGTCCTGGGGTCGCGGCGTGCTTCTGGCTCGTGTGACGCTGCGGAGTGTGACGGTACATCCCGCCCCCGTGTCAAACGGGAAAAGCCCACAACGGCCACTCGAACGGTAACCCGACTCCCGGCATTCCTGCCGCCCGGAGTCCTCGGCGATCCTTCGGCCCCTGTCCGGAGCGTAATGCTCCAGTTACCCGTACGACGGTACGGCCGCCGATGTCAGAGGCGGGTGAGGCAGTACGCGCCGAGGCCCAGCGAGATGATCGCGACGGTGCCGGCGAGGGTGGCCGATGCGACCTGGTTCACACCCTGGGCGACCGGTTCGCCTCGTCGCACCCGGGTACCGGTCCACGCCAGCAGGGCGCCTCCGAACAGGGCGAACACCATTCCCGCGAAGATCGCCGGCCCACTCTCCATGACCCCGCCCGCCCCTTTCGCACCGTCCGTCCGAACCCAGCGCGGGGAGGGTGGCACGCGCGGGAGACGGACGGGCGACATCGGGGTGAACGGAAGGCCTACGCGATACCGAACGGACACTCGATCGAGATCCCCGGGGACCGGCGCCCGTATCTTTCCGGCCGTTTTCCCGGCACCGGCGCGCCCCCGCTCGTGCCACCTGACATACGTACGCGGGCGATCCCGACGCAGGCACTGCGGGCCGGCCGGGGTACGGGGCTGGGCCGGCCCCGTACCGCGCTCAGACCACCGGCTCCAGGAAGCCCTGCTCCACCAGCAGCCGGATCTGCGCGGGCGTACGGTCGCGCAGCAACACCGGGTCCTCGCCGACGAGTTGGGCGATGGCGTCCAGGATGCGGCCGGCCGTCAGCGAGCCGTCGCACACGCCGGCGAAGCCCGCACCGACGGTGTCCACCTTCGTGGCGCGGCGCATCCCGCGGTGCTGGCGCAGCACCACGTGCTCCGGGTCCTCGGCCCCGGGCAGCCCAACCTGCTCCTGGACCACCTCGGCGGTCAGCCTGAAGTGGGCTTCGAGCAGGGCCGCGTCGTCGTGCTCCCGGAGGTAGTCCAGGCGGTCGAAGTGCGCCCGGATCGCCTCCCCGAGCGGCTGTTCGACCGGGTGCGGCCACTCCTCCACGACGACCGAGGGCTCGGCGGCCTCCGTCCGGCGCAGGGTGATCCACCCGAAGCCGACGGCCTTCACCTTGCGCGCCTCGAACTCGTCGAGCCAGGCGTCGTAACGCGCCTGGTACTCCGCCGGGTCGCCGCGGTGGTCACCGGCGTCCCTGAGCCACAGCTCGGCGTACTGCGTGACGTCCTGCACCTCGCGCTGCACGATCCAGGCGTCGCACCCGCGCGGCACCCACGACCTGAGCCTGTCCTGCCAGTCCTCCCCCGCGACGTGCTGCCAGTTGGCGAGGAACTGCGCGAACCCACCCTCGTTCAGCCGTTCCCCCGCCTGCTGAACGAGCGAGCGGCACAGATCGTCCCCGCCCATGCCGCCGTCCCGGTACGTCAGCCGGGCGCCCGGCGAGATCACGAACGGCGGGTTGGACACGATCAGGTCGAACGTCTCGTCGTCCCGGACCGGCTCGAACAGCGAGCCCTCGCGCAGATCGGCGGCCGGCGCGCCGGAGAGCGCCAGTGTGAGCGCGGTGATGTGCAGCGCACGCGGGTTGAGATCGGTCGCCGTGACGCGTGTGGCGTGCTGGGAGGCGTGCAGGGCCTGGATGCCGGAGCCGGTACCGAGGTCGAGCGCGGAGGCGACGGGGGTGCGGACGGTGATGCCGGCCAAGGTCGTGGAGGCGCCGCCGACGCCCAGGACGACGCGCTCGTCCCGCTGTCCGATGCCGCCCGCCCCGCCGACCGCGCACCCGAGGTCGGACACGATGAACCAGTCCTCGCCGCCGGGGCCGCCGTAGGGCCGTACGTCCACGGTCGCGGCCACCTCGTCGCCGCCCACGCGCGCGAGCCACCCGCCCTCCAGGGCCTCCTCGACCGGCAGAACGGCCCCCACGCGCGCGTGGGGCACCGGCTGCTGGAGCAGGAACAGCCGCACGAGCGTCTCCAGCGGCGTGTCGCCGCGGGTCGCCCTGAGGGCGGGCACGGTCTCACTGCGGGCCAGGGCCGCATAGGCGGGGGCGCCGAGCAGATCGAGCAGCCCGTCCGCGGTGAAGGAGGCGGCGAGCAGGGCGTCGCGCAGACGTGCGGCGATGTCGGGCCGGTCGGTGGCGGGCAGGGGGGCGAGGCCGGTGTCAGTCACGCCCCCATTGTGGCCTGCGTCGGCCGCCCGGGGCTGCCCGAACGCGTGCCGACGAACGATGCCGGCCGACCACCTGCGCCGGCGGGGGCCGATGCCGGTCGACCCGCCTGAGCCGGCCGGTGCCGTCGCCTGCAGACCTCCGCCGTCAGACCCGCCGCCGGGTGTCAACCGGCCGTCCGCGTCAGCCCGCCGTCGGTGTCGACAGGCCGTTCACGTCAGGCCCGCCGCCGGTGTCGACCGGCCGCCGGCATCAGTCGGCTGCAGACGTGGGTCGGCTGCGGACGTCAACCGACCGCCGGCATCAACCGACCGCCGGCATCAACCGACCGCCGGCATCAGTCGGCTGTTGGTGCCGGCCCGCCGTCGGTGTCAGCCCGCCGTCGTCGAAGCCGTTGCGGACGCTGCCACCTGGCAGCTGGGCTGCTTCGCGATCGCTGCCTTGACGTCGCCCTGCTCCAGCCGCTTCAGCGCCTCGGTGCCGCTGTTGCTCTGCTGGCCGATCTCCTTCGTCTGGTCGGCCACGTCGTGCAGACCCTTGGCGAACTTGCCCTGGTCCTTGGTGTCGAGCCCGTCGACCTTCTTCTTCAGGTCGGCGTAGGAGGAGGCGAGGCCGTTGATGTTCTTGGAGGCGTCCTGCTGCCGCTTGGCGCCGTCGGAGATCCCGGGGGGCGCCCCGGCGCTGCTGATGGCGGCGGCGATCGCCTTGTAGCCGTCGGACATGTCCTGGAAGGCCTGCGAGTACGTTTCCTTGGCCGTCTTGGGCGGCAGGTTGCTGTCCGTGGCGATCTTGGCGATCGACGCGTTCGCCGCCCTGATCTTCGAGTCCTGCGCGGGCACCGCGTCACACACCGTCTTGGCCCAGGCCACGAGCTTGGGGTCGGGCCCGCTGTCCTTCTTGCTGCTGCATCCCGACAGCGCCACCACCAGTACCGCACCGCCGGACAGTGCGGCCGCGAGCTTCATGTTCACCGGATTGGTCCCTTCCATCGCTCTCGGCCCCCGGAATCTACACGGCGGACCGGGGTTCTCCACATGCCGGACGCCCTGATAGTCGGGTTTTGTGACTCTTTGCCCTGTGGGGCCGGGAGAGAGAAGGCTCACGACGTGGGCGAGCCCACACACGGAGGCGGGCGGGCGGCACGTCAGTACGTGCCACCCGCCCGCCCGTTGAGCAGGACCCGCCAAGGCGGGCTACGAAACCACCGCCGGATCGGGCGAGTTGGCCACCCGCTCGGCGCTCTCCTCGTCACCGACCGCGATGCCGCGCCGCTTGGAGACGTACACGGAGACGACGATCACCAGGAGCGCGAAGATCGCGACCGCGATCCGTACACCGATGTTCTTGTCGGCGCCGTAGGAGAACTTGATCACTGCGGGCGCGATGAGCAGCGAGACCAGGTTCATGACCTTCAGCAGTGGGTTGATCGCCGGTCCTGCGGTGTCCTTGAAGGGGTCGCCGACCGTGTCGCCGATCACCGTGGCCGCGTGCGCCTCGCTGCCCTTGCCGCCGTGATGACCGTCCTCCACCAGCTTCTTGGCGTTGTCCCAGGCACCGCCGGAGTTGGCGAGGAACACCGCCATCAGCGTGCCGGCGCCGATGGCGCCCGCAAGGTAGGAGCCGAGCGCGCCGACACCGAGCGTGAACCCGACGAAGATCGGCGCCATGACGGCGAGCAGACCGGGCGTGGCCAGCTCCCGCAGGGCGTCCTTCGTGCAGATGTCGACGACCCGCCCGTACTCGGGCTTCTCGGTGTAGTCCATGATCCCGGGGTGCTCGCGGAACTGCCGCCGCACCTCGTAGACCACCGAACCGGCCGAGCGCGACACGGCGTTGATGGCGAGTCCGGAGAAGAGGAAGACGACCGCGGCACCCGCGATGAGGCCGACGAGGTTGTTGGGCTGCGAGATGTCCAGCGAGAGACTCAGCGGTGCGCCGGGGCCGGTCAGCTTCGCCCCCACGTCCTGCACGTTGGTGGTGATCGCGTCCCGGTACGACCCGAAGAGCGCCGACGCCGCGAGGACGGCGGTGGCGATCGCGATGCCCTTGGTGATGGCCTTGGTGGTGTTGCCGACCGCATCCAGGTTGGTGAGCACCTGTGCGCCCGCCCCCTCGACGTCGCCGGACATCTCGGCGATGCCCTGCGCGTTGTCGGAGACCGGCCCGAAGGTGTCCATGGCGACGATCACGCCGACCGTGGTGAGCAGGCCGGTGCCGGCCAGGGCGACCGCGAACAGCGCCAGCATGATCGACGTCCCGCCGAGCAGGAACGCCCCGTACACGCCGAGCCCGATGAGCAGCGCGGTGTAGACGGCCGATTCCAGACCCAGCGAGATGCCGGAGAGGATCACGGTGGCCGGGCCCGTGAGGGAGGTCTTGCCGATGTCCCTGACCGGGCGGCGGTTGGTCTCGGTGAAGTAGCCGGTCAGCTGCTGGATCACGGCGGCGAGCAGGATGCCGATGGCCACCGCGACCAGCGCGAGGATCCGCGGGTCGCCGGCCTTGCCCCGGATCGCCGCGTCACCGACCCCCTCGAGGGCGGAGTACTTCGAGGGCAGGTACACGAAGACCGCGACCGCGACCAGTGCGAGGGAGATCACCGCGGAGATGAAGAAGCCGCGGTTGATCGCGGTCATGCCGCTGCGGTCGGTGCGCCGTGGGGCGACCGCGAAGATTCCGATCATGGCCGTGATCACGCCGATCGCGGGCACGAGCAGCGGGAAGGCGAGCCCGGAGTCCCCGAACGCGACCTTGCCGAGGATCAGCGCGGCCACCAGGGTCACGGCGTACGACTCGAACAGGTCGGCCGCCATGCCCGCGCAGTCGCCGACGTTGTCGCCCACGTTGTCGGCGATGGTCGCGGCATTGCGCGGGTCGTCCTCCGGAATGCCCTGCTCGACCTTTCCGACCAGGTCGGCGCCGACGTCGGCGGCCTTGGTGAAGATGCCGCCGCCGACACGCATGAACATCGCGATCAGGGCGGCCCCGAGGCCGAAGCCTTCGAGCACCTTGGGTGCGTCGGCCGCGTACACCAGCACCACACAGGAGGCGCCCAGCAGGCCGAGCCCCACCGTGAACATGCCGACTACGCCGCCCGTGCGAAATGCGATCTTCATCGCGGTGTGCGAGACGGTGGTGAGATCCTTTTCGGGTTCGCCCTCGGCCGGGGTCGCTTCCCGGGCCGCCGCGGCGACGCGCACATTGCTGCGCACGGCCAGCCACATGCCGATATAGCCGGTGGCCGCCGAGAACAACGCGCCGATCAGGAAGAACACCGATCGTCCGGCGCGCTGATTCCAGTCGTCCGCGGGCAGCAACAGGAGCAGGAAGAACACGACGACGGCGAATACGCCGAGCGTGCGCAACTGCCGGGCGAGGTAGGCCTTGGCGCCTTCCTGGACCGCCTCGGCGATCCGCTTCATACCTTCGGTGCCCTCGCCCGCCGCCAGCACCTGGCGCACCAGGACGCCCGCGACCGCGAGCGCGGCCAGGGCGACGGCCGCGATCACCGCCACGATGATCCGGTTGTCGTCGGTCAGGACTGCGGCTGCGAAGGTTGTGGGGTGGCCAAACTGATGAGGGGTAGAAAGCCCCGCCATTCGTCCTCCTTGGCGCTTGGGCTGAGCTCAAGATGTGGACGGATTGTAGGTACCCGACGGTGATCTAAACAGGGCGCGGTAAGCGGAATTGGCCTTCTCGTGCTCTTCAGCAAATGATCGAGGTCATGCCAGGTGGCCCGAAAGTAGTAATGCCTCAAAGGCATTGACGACCACATTGATGCTTGATCAAATTATCGGGATATTGATCGTGAATTCATTCACGAATTCCCGGGCCGCTCGGAACGAGGCCGGAACAACACGAAGGGCCCTGCTCAGCAGGGCCCTTGCGACGTACTGTGCACGGTGCCTCAGCGCCGTGCGCGCGGATCAGAGCCGCATCACAGGAGAGCGGCGGCCGGCGGGGCGGCCGGCCAGGTCATGCGGATCAGCCCGCCGTTCTCCCCCGTGGAGACCTCCACGTCGTCCACGAGGCCGCTGATGACCGCGAGGCCCATCTCGTCCTCCTCGGCCTCCACGTCCGCGTCGGCGGCGGCACCCCCGGCCACCCGCGCGGCGGGCGCCGCGTGCGGGGCCTCGTCGCCGACCTCGATGGAGAACTGTTTCTCCTCCTCGATCAGCGCGACCCTCACGGGCGCCGTGATGTCATTGATCTGGTGCAGCCCGACGGCACGCGAGCAGGCCTCGCCCACGGCGAGCCGGACCTCGTCCAGGACGGCCTCGTCCACTCCGGCCCTGCGCGCCACCGCTGCCGCCACCAGCCGGGCGGTCCGGACGTGCTCGGGCAGCGCGCTGAAGCGAAGTTCGACGGTGGCCATGCATCCCCCTCGCAACTACGGGCGTGCGGTGCGGGAGCGGGGCCGCCGGCCCGCACCCCCCTGAGAACTTCTGTGCCCCGGGCACACTGGCCCGGGGCGGGGCCCACCTGTGTCCGGACCGGCCAGCGGCCCGGACCCGGCTTGGCGGCCCTGGGTCAGTCGGTGGCCGCCACCGCTTCATCGACCGAGGCGTGGATCGGGAACACCTTGGTGAGACCGGTGATGCGGAAGATCTTCAGAATGCGCTCCTGGTTGCAGACCAGGCGCAGCGAGCCCTCATGGGCACGCACCCGCTTCAGGCCGCCGACCAGCACGCCGAGCCCGGTGGAGTCGAGGAAATCCACGCCCTCCATGTCCACGACGAGGTGGAAATTCCCGTCGTTCACCAGCTCGACCAGCTGCTCGCGCAGCTTGGGCGCGGTGTATACATCGATTTCGCCACCGACCTCGACGACCGTACGATCGCCGACGGTACGGGTCGACAGGGACAGGTCCACGGATCCTCCAGCACCTTGCTATCGAGCGGTCGTCCCTCGGGACACCTCGGCTTGCGGCCCCCGAGAACGCATCGCCAGCCGCGATGGCATTCAATCACTTACTGGCAGGCGTGCACGACGCCTTGGCCCCATTGTCCGTCACTCCAGTGACAGACTCGGTGCCGATGGCCAAGAATCACCGATCCGATCAACCCCTGGCGGACCCGGCGTCCCGCCCGTCTCCGGGCATCGTCCTGGACCGGCTCGCCTCGGGACCGAGCCGCTCCGCGCGCATCACTCATACGGAGCACTTGCCCCCGCGCGCGGGTCGGCATGCCGTCTGGCCTGATCGAATTCGCCCGGAGGTGATCGCGGCCGTCCGGGCGGGCGGCATCGAGCACCCCTGGGCCCATCAGGCGCTGGCCGCGGAGCACGCCCTGGACGGCGACTCGGTGGTCGTCGCCACCGGCACCGCCTCCGGAAAGTCCCTGGCCTACCTCGTGCCGGTCCTGTCGGCCCTCCTGGACGGCGCGCAGGCCCCGAACGGCCGCGGAGCCACGGCGCTGTACCTCGCCCCCACCAAGGCGCTTGCGGCGGACCAGTGCCGGTCGGTGAAGGAACTTTCACAGCCACTGGGCCACTCGGTGCGCCCGGCCGTGTACGACGGCGACACGCCGTTCGAGGAACGCGAGTGGATCCGCCAGTACGGCAACTACGTCCTCACCAACCCCGACATGCTGCACCGGGGCATATTGCCCTCCCACCCCCGCTGGTCCTCCTTCCTGAAGTCGCTCCGGTACGTCGTCATCGACGAGTGCCACACCTACCGGGGCGTCTTCGGCTCGCACGTCGCCCAGGTGCTGCGCCGGCTGCGGCGCCTGTGCGCCCGCTACGGTGCGTCGCCCGTGTTCCTGCTGGCCTCCGCCACGGCCGCCGAGCCCGCCCTCGCCGCCCGCCGGCTGACCGGCCTGCCGGTGATCGAGGTCGCCGATGACGCCTCACCATGCGGGGAACTCGTCTTCGCCCTGTGGGAGCCCCCGCTCACCGAGCTGCACGGCGAGAAGGGCGCACCCGTACGGCGTACCGCCACCGCCGAGACGGCCGACCTGCTGACCGACCTCACCCTGCAGGGCGTCCGCTCCGTCGCCTTCGTACGCTCCCGGCGCGGCGCCGAGCTGATCTCGGTGATCGCCCAGGAACGGCTGGCCGAGGTGGACCGCTCCCTGGTCCGGCGGGTCGCCGCCTACCGCGGCGGCTACCTCCCCGAGGAACGCCGCGCCCTGGAACGCGCGCTGCACTCCGGCGAGCTGCTCGGCCTGGCCGCCACGACCGCCCTGGAGCTGGGCGTGGACGTCTCGGGCCTGGACGCGGTGGTGATCGCCGGCTACCCGGGCACCCGCGCGTCCCTGTGGCAGCAGGCCGGCCGCGCGGGCCGCTCCGGACAGGGCGCCCTCGCGGTGCTGGTGGCCCGCGACGACCCGCTGGACACCTACCTCGTCCATCATCCCGAGGCCCTGTTCGACCAACCGGTGGAATCCACGGTCCTCGACCCCGACAATCCCTACGTCCTGGCCCCGCATCTGTGCGCCGCCGCCGCGGAGATCCCGCTGACCGACGAGGACCTCGCCCTCTTCGGACCCGCCTGCGAGGAGCTGCTGCCGCAGCTGGAGGCCGCGAAGCTGCTGCGCCGCCGGACGAAGGCCTGGCACTGGACGCGCCGGGAGCGGGCCGCCGACCTGGCCGACATCCGGGGCACGGGCGGGCAGCCCGTACAGGTCGTCGAGGAGGGCACGGGCCGTCTGCTGGGCACCGTCGACGCGGCCGCCGCACACTCCACGGTGCACGAGGGCGCGGTCCACCTGCACCAGGGCCGCACCTACCTGGTGCGTTCCCTCGAACTGGAGGCGTCGGTCGCCCTGGTCGAGCAGGCCGACCCGCCGTACTCGACGGTTGCCCGGGACACCACGTCCATCTCGGTCCTGGAGACGGACGTCGAGGTGCCCTGGGGCTCCGGCCGCCTGTGCTACGGCTCCGTCGAAGTCACCAACCAGGTGGTCTCCTTCCTCCGCAGACGCCTGATCACGGGCGAAGTGCTGGGCGAGACGAAACTCGATCTCCCTCCTCGTACGCTGCGCACGCGTGCGGTGTGGTGGACGGTCACCGAGGACCAGCTGGACGAGGCCCGGATCGTCCCGGAGATCCTCGGCGGCTCCCTGCACGCCGCCGAGCACGCCTCGATCGGCATGCTGCCCCTCTTCGCGACCTGCGACCGCTGGGACATCGGAGGCGTCTCGGTCCCCCTCCACCCCGACACCCTCCTGCCGACGGTCTTCGTCTACGACGGCCACCCGGGCGGAGCAGGCTTCGCCGAGCGCGCCTTCCACACCGCCCGCGCCTGGCTCACCGCCACCCGGGAGGCCATCGCCTCCTGCGAGTGCGAGGCCGGGTGCCCGTCCTGCATCCAGTCCCCCAAGTGCGGCAACGGCAACGACCCGCTGCACAAGAGGGGGGCGGTACGTCTCCTCACGGTGCTGTTGCGGGGGGCGCCGGAGGAGAGGCCGGACGAGACGCTCTAGGAGGCGCGGGAGGAGCCGGGGACCCTGGACGCCCTGTTCGCCCCGGAGGAGCCGGAGGAGCCGGAGGAGCCGGAGGAGCAGCGAGAGGTTGGCTGAGATTGGCTGAGAGTGGCGGGGTCCAGGGTGCGTCCGATGCGGCGTCCAGGGCGGCGTCCAGGGCGGGCGCCTGCCTCGGACCGGTGGACGGTACCGGTCTCATTTCCACCGCTTCCGCAGCCACCGATCCCGCCGACACCGCCGCTCCCATCGGCCTGCCTCCCCTCAGCCTGTCGCCCATCGGATCCACCCCTGTCGGCCCCTCGGCCCAGCTCCCATCAGCCCGTCTCCCATAGGCTCCGCCCCTGTCGGCCCGTCTCCCATAGGCTCCGCCCCTGTCGGCCCGCCTCCCCTCGGCCCGTCAACCATCGGGTCGGATCCTGCCGGCCCGCCTCCCATCGGCACCGGTCCCGACAGCCCTGCCGCTGACAGCCCCGGCACTCTCGGGGGGCACCACCCCCGGCGGCTCCGCTCCGGCCTGCACCGGCTGCGTCGGCAACGCTCCCGCCGGTCCCGCTCTGGCCCTCACCTCCGCAGCGAACGGCCCCCGTCCCGACGCCGCCGTCACGTCCGAGATCTCGCCCACGATCGCGCACCGCATCAGCCGTGTCCCCTGAGCCACCGCGATCTGCCGGGCCCGGGCACAGGCCCGATCGCCGCCCTCGGCCCAGTGGTCCGCAGCCGCGAGCGCCGCCAGATCCGCGGCGCCGGCCGCCCTGTGCCGCACGACAACGGCCTGCCCGAGGGCGAGGACGGCGCCAAACACCGCGCACAGCACGGCGATCGCCCCGAGGCTCCAGATCGTGGCGGACCCGCGATCCGCGCCCCCACGCTCACGCAGGCAGCGCTTCATGGCCCCACCTCCGCCGCTCGTGCCGCCGTCCCACGGCCGGTGCCCGCAGTTCCCGCGGCTCCGGAGCCAGCCCGTTCGGCCGGATCCTTCGCCGTGCCCGAGCGGGATCCCACGCCCTGCTCCGCCGCCGTACCTGAGCCGGACCCCACGCCCCGCACCGCCGCCGAACCCGAGCCAGAGCCGGTGCCGGTGCCGGAGCCGGAGCCCACGGTCTCCTCCGCCGCCGCCACGGCCTCCTCCCGGAGTTCGAACGGCAACCCTGTCAGGACCGGCGGTCTGGCGACCACCGTGACCCGGATCCGGTCGCCCTCGCGTCCGACGGTCACCCGTGCTCCGCGCGGGGCCGCCTCCCGGGTCACCCGCATCACCGCGCCGGGCGGGTCCTGCCGGGCGGCGGCCCGGGCGCCCGTGCGGGCGGCGTCCACGCACTGGATCTGGGCGGCCACCACGAGCAGCCCCCAGACCAGCGCCATGGTGAACGCCACCAGCACGGACAGCACGACGGCCGCCTCCGCGGTCACGAACCCCCGGTCCGCCCCTCGCTCACATCCGCGCACTGAGGGCCCGCTTCACGATGGACTGCAGCTCCGCCTTGACCTGGCCGCTGGTGACGACCTCGTACAACAGCAACGCGAAGCCGACCGCCGCGACGATCCCCATCGCGTACTCGGAGGTCACCATCCCCGCGTCCCGGCGGCACCGCCTCCGCAACCGCGTCCACAGCTCTTCTGTCTTCTCTCGCATCTCGAACTCCTTTCGTTCCAGCCCTGTTGTCCTCACCACGTGCCTCCTCGCCCTCCGCCGTCAGCCCCCACCTCCTCCCACCACGCCGCCCGCCAGTCCGATCACCACGGGCAGCACACCGATCGCGATGAACGCGGGCAGGAAACACAGCCCCACCGGTGCGGAGATCAGCACGGCCGCCCGGCGCGCCCGGCTCGTGGCGGCGCGTGACCACTCCGCCCGCGCGTCCGAGGCGAGGCGGGCGACGGGACCGGATGCGGGCAGTCCGGACTCGTCGGCCCGTTCCAGCAGCCGTGCCAGGGCACCGGCGCCGGGCAGCGCGGCCAACCCCCGCCAGGCACTGGCCGGTTCGCCGCCGAGCCGTACCTCCGCCGCGCCCCGCGCCAGCGCGTCCCCCGCGGGGCCGCCCAGGGCTTCCCCCACCGCCTGCGCGGCGATCACCGGACCGGCACCGGCCGCGATGCAGGCGGCCAGCAGATCGGCCGCGAGCGGGAGCTGTCGGGCGGCGAGCACCATGTCGGCCTCCTGAGCCGGATGCGCCCGCGCCTGCCGGTGCCGCCACCGCCACAGCCCTGCGCCGACAGCAAGTCCCACGGCGGCACCGGCGACCCCGCCGACCAGCACCCACGCACCGCACACCGCCCCGGCCACGGGCAGCCACCGCCGCGCCACCCGCCCGATCTCCCAGCGCGGGCCCGGGCGGGCCGTCTGCGCGGCCAGCAACTGCGCCGCCCTGCGCCGCGCCCGGCGCCTTTGCCGGACCGCCTCCAGCGACCACACCGCCCAGATCAGGGCGAGCGCCGCGGCCACGGCCGTCCCCAGCCTGTGGACGACTTCCCCGCTCATACCGCCTCGGCTCCCCGTACGATCCGGGCCGCCCACCACATCCCGGCGCCCTCGAACAGCGCTCCGGCCGCCAGGCAGCCCAGTCCGGCCCCGCTGTGCAGCAGCACGCGCAGCGGGTCGGCTCCCATGGCCGAGCCGAGGAGCAGCCCGAGCGCGGGGAGTGCGGCCAGGAGCAGTGCTGTCGCCCGGGCACCCGCCAACTGGGCACGCAGGTCGGCACGCTGGTCCCGCTCGGCACGCAGGGCGCCCTCCAGCCGGTCGAGGCCGGCCGCGAGTCCGGCGCCCTGGTCGACGGCCACCCGCCAGCAGGCGGCGAGGCCCAGCAGGCCTTCGGCACCCGGCTGCCGGGCCGCGACCGCCAGTGCGCCGGGCACGTCTCCGCCGAACCGCGCCGCCGCGATCACGGCCGCCTGCGCCTCCCCCAGCCCGTCGCAGTCCCGCGCGGCCCGCAGCAGCGCCTCACCCGGCTGCCGTCCCGCACGCACCTCGCAGGCGAGCGCCGCGCACAGGCCGATCACCGCGTCCGCGCGGCGTTCCCGGGCCCGCCCGGCCCCGCGGGCCAGCCGCATCCGGCGCAGCACCGGCACCCCGGCCGCCCCCGCGACGGCCGGAATCACGGAGGCGCCCAGCAGCGCGAGCAGCAGTCCGGCCGCGAGCGACCACCATTCGGCACCCAACCTGCCCCGCAGCCGCCGCAGTTCCTGCGTCGCCCGTTCCCAGGAGGGCGGAGCGGACGTCACCGCTCCGCCGCCCGAGAACAGCAGCCGGGCCCGCCGCGCGCCGTAGTGGTGTCCGCCCAGCAGCCAGGCCGCGGCCCCGACGCAGGCCGCCGCGCTCATCGACATCCCGGTGCTCACGTCCGTCACCGCTCTCGCTCCTGTCGTGTCCCGTGTCGTTCCTGCCGGTCGCCGCTTCCGCTCCCGAACTCGCCGCGCAGCAGGTCCCGCAGCCGCTCCCAGCCGCGCTCCCGGGTGAAGGCGGACGCGCCCCAGCGCAGTGCCGGTACCGTCCGCACCAGCCCCGAGCCGTCCCGTTCCAGCACGTGCACCTCGGCGATCCGGCGCCGCCCGGACCGGTCCCGTACGAGGTGGAGCACCACCGACAGCGCGGCCGCCAGCTGGCTGTGCAGCGCGGCCCGGTCGAGCCCGGCGGCCGTCCCGAGGGCCTCCAGCCGGGCCGGCACGTCCGCGGCCGCGTTGGCGTGCACGGTGCCGCAGCCGCCTTCGTGGCCGGTGTTGAGCGCGGCCAGCAGATGCACCACCTCGGGGCCGCGCACCTCGCCGACGACCAGCCGGTCGGGCCGCATCCGCAACGCCTGCCGGACGAGGTCCTCCAGGGTCACCAGGCCGGCCCCCTCCTGATTGGCGGGCCGGGTCTCCAGCCGTACGACGTGCGGGTGTTCCGGCCTCAGCTCCGCCGAGTCCTCGGCGAGCACGATCCGTTCGCCGGGTCCGACCAGGCCGAGCAGGGCGCTCAGCAGGGTCGTCTTGCCTGTGCCGGTACCGCCGCTGACGAGGAAGGACAGCCGGGCCTCCAGCAGTGCCCGCAGGATCCGGTCCCCACCGGGCGGCACGGTGCCCGCCTCGACGAGTTCCCCGAGGGTGAACGCCCGGGGCCGTACCACCCTCAGGGACAGGCACGTGCAGCCGACGGCGACCGGGGGCAGCACCGCGTGCAGGCGGGTCCCGTCGGGCAGGCGGGCATCGGCCCAGGGCCGTGCGTCGTCCAGCCGGCGTCCGGCCACGGCGGCCAGCCGCTGCGCGAGGCGCCGTACGGCTGCCGCGTCGCGAAAGGCCACCCGGGTCAGTTCGAGGCCACCGCCGCGGTCCACCCACACCCGGTCCGGGGCGGACACGAGGACGTCGGTGACGCCCGGGTCGGCGAGCAGCGGCTCCAGCGGGCCGCTGCCGACGAGTTCCGAGCGCAGGTGCTCGGCCGTACCGAGGACTTCGGCATCGCCCAGGACCCGGCCCTGTTCCCGCAGGGCCTGGGCCACGCGCGCGGGGGTGGGTTCGGCGCCGCTCTCGGCCAGCCACCGGCGGACTCCGTCGAGCAGGGCCGCGCCGTCGGCCCGGTCGAGTCCGGGGAGCGTCATCGTGTGCCTCCCGCCTCGACCAGGGCCTGCTCCCAGAAGGCGGTGCAGAAGCGGGACAGGGGGCTGCGTCCGCTCGCGCCGGGCGGTTCGGGGGCCGGGTGCGGGCGCAGCAGCGCCGGCTCGACGGGCACCTCACCGGCCAGGGGAAGGCCGAGCAGCCGGGCCACCTCACGGTCGTCGAGTCCGGGGGCGTAGGGCCCGCGGACCGCCACGCGCAGGTCCCGGACGACCATGCCGACGGCGGACGCCACCCGGCCGGCCGCCGCCACGGCGCGCAGTTCGGCCGGGACGACGAGCACCGCAAGGTCGAGCTGGGCGAGGGCCTCGGCGACCCCGTCGTCCAGGCGGCGCGGGAGGTCGACGACGACCGTGCCGCCGCGCCGCCGGGCGGCGGCGAGGACCGCGCGTACGGCCTGGGGCGGAATGCCGACGCAGTCTCCGCGATCCCAGCTGAGCACCCGCAGGGCGTGCAGTTCGGGCAGCGACTCCTCCAGGGCACCGCCGCCGACCCGGCCGCGCGAGGCGGCGAAGGCGGGCCAGCGCAGCCCCTCGGCCGTTTCGCCGCCGAGGAGTACGTCGAGTCCGCCGCCGAGCGGATCGGCGTCCACCAGGAGGGTGCGCAGCCCCTCGCGTGCGGAGGTGACGGCCAGCGCGCAGGCGAGCGTGGACGCACCGGCCCCGCCGCGGCCGCCGATGATCCCGACGGTGAGGGCCGGGCGGCCGACGCCCTCGGCCACGTCGGCGATCCGGTCGACCAGCCACTGCTCGCCGTCGGGCAGCATCAGGACGTGGTCGGCGCCGATCTGGACGGCCCTTTTCCACACCCCGGAGTCGTCCTGGTCGCGGCCGATCAGCACCACTCCGCGTCGGCGGGCGGCCGAGCGCACCCGGCGGGCGGCGTCGTCGCCGACGAGGACGAGCGGGGCCGTTTCCCAGCCACCGCCGTGGTCGGGTACGCCGTGGTGGACCTCGGGCGTGGCGCCTGCGGCCGCGCACAGGCGCAGCAGATCGTCGAGGAGTTCTGTGTCCTCGGTGACGATGAGCGGCTGTCCCGGCCGGTCTCCGGCGGTGGGTGACGGGTCGTGGGTGACGGTTCCGGCCACGTGTGATCCCCCCTTGGCTGCGGCTTCCGCGCAGCCCCTGCGGCCACGCGATTCCCAACGATGTGGAGAACCGGCAACCGGTCTCCATATGAGCGGCCGATAGGAACCGGCCATACGCGCCCCGGCAATCGGAACCGGCCATGAACTCGCCGCGGTCGGGGCGCGTTGGAATCACGGTGCAACGAACCCGGAAATCGTGTGGATCTTGGTCGAAAACCGTGGACAACTCAGTGGTTGTGAATATCGCCGTCACTCATACCGGTGACCTCTGGACCGATCCCTGCACGACTTCCACAGAGCAATCTTGTGATTACCCTGAGTAAGTAATCATGGACATGGCGAAGCAGTGTCCGAGCTGCCGCACGGCAGCCTCACGGCCAGGGAGAAAGGAGCGAAAACCCATCCGGACATGCGACGACCCCCGCCGGGGGGGAGAGCGGGGGTCGTCCCCACGGCCGACTCGGGGGGGGAGGAGTCGGACCGGGTTAGCACGGTCGCGAACGATCCGTGACTTCCATGGTGTACCCGAGAGCCCTCTCAGGCAAACCCACACGCCCCACCTTACGCCGAATGGTGGGCGCATATGCTCAGGGCGTGGAAAACCACTCCTTGCCCCGCGCAGCAGCCTTCTTTGACCTGGACAAGACGGTCATTGCGAAGTCGAGCACGCTCACCTTCAGCAAGTCCTTCTACCAGGGTGGACTGATCAACCGCAGGGCCGCACTGCGTACCGCATATGCCCAGTTCGTGTTCCTGGTCGGCGGCCTCGACCACGACCAGATGGAGCGCATGCGCGAGTACCTGTCCGCGCTGTGCCGCGGCTGGAACGTCCAGCAGGTCAAGGAGATCGTCGCCGAGACCCTGCACGACCTGATCGACCCGATCATCTACGACGAGGCCGCCTCCCTCATCGAGGAGCACCACACGGCCGGACGCGACGTCGTGATCGTGTCCACCTCGGGGGCCGAGGTGGTCGAGCCGATCGGCGAGCTGCTCGGCGCCGACCGGGTGGTGGCCACGCGCATGGTCGTCGGCGAGGACGGGTGCTTCACCGGAGAGGTGGAGTACTACGCCTACGGCCCGACGAAGGCCGAGGCGATCAGGGACCTGGCCGCGACCGAGGGGTACGACCTCGAACGCTGCTACGCCTACAGCGACTCCGCGACCGACCTGCCGATGCTCCGGGCGGTCGGGCATCCGCACGCCGTGAACCCGGACCGCGCGCTGCGCCGCGAAGCGCTCGCGCACGGGTGGCCGGTTCTGGAGTTCCGCCGGCCGGTCCGCCTCAAGCAGCGGCTGCCCACCTTCTCCGTGCCGCCCCGCCCGGCGCTCGTCGCGGCGGCGGCCATAGGAGCGGCGGCCGCCACCGCGGGTCTGGTCTGGTACGCGAGCCGGCGCCGCAGCATCGCGTCCTGACCGGTTCACCCCTGTTTGAACCCGAAAGTAAAGAAGTGCAGGCAAGGGTTCCGCTTGCACATTGTTTGCAGTACAAAGGACTTAACGGCCCGCGAGACCAGAGGACATCCGAGAGGATCCCCTACCACTACGCACTTGGCCCACGGACCTTGCATGAACATCGGGCACCCACGCGACGTCGACCCGTCGATTACGGGCCAGCCGCACCAGGTGACGGGCAAAGTCCCCGGCCTGATGGGCAACATATCGAGGACGCTTGGTAACCGGGTGAACATGCCAGCGGCGGTACGAGGACTCGTACCGCCGCAACCCGTGTCCGGGGGTTTTTCTCAGGCCGCTCCGCGCTGCAGCGCCTCGCACACCGCGGTGGACTCGCGCACACCCAGCTCGACCGCCCTGCCGCAGTGGGCGATCCAGGCCGCCATGCCCTCCGGAGTGCCGGAGACGTACCCGTCGAGCGCGGCGAGGTAGGAGGCGCGGCCCAGTTCGGCATGACCCACCTCGGCCGGGCAGACGGCCTTGGGGTCGAGACCGCTGCCGATCAGGACGATCCGCTCGGCCGCGCGCGCGACCAGGCCGTTGCGGGAGGTGAAGGGGCGCAGCGCGAGCAGCTCGCCGTGCACGACGGCGGCCGTCACCAGCGCGGGCGCGGACGTGCCCGCGCCGATCAGGTCCGCCAGGCCCTCCAGCCGGCCTGACACCTCCTGGGCGTCCGGCAGCGGCAGTTCGACCAGCGGCTCGTCGACCGGCTCGCCCGCCTGGCGCGGCCGGCCGACCTCGGCGTCGTCGTCCGCGGCGGCCACCAGGTGCAGCCGGGCGAGCACCCTGAGGGGCGACTGGCGCCAGATGGACAGCAACTGCCCCGCCTCGGCCGTCAGCCTGAGCGCCGCACCCATGACACGCGCCTCGGCGTCGGCGCTGAAGTCGGTGCGCCGCCGCACCTCCTCCAGGGCCCAGTCGGCACCGGACAGCGCCGCCGAACCACGGGCGCCGCGCAGCGCCGCCTCGGAGGTGATCTCGTTGCTGCGGCGCCGCATGACCCGGTGCCCGTAGACCCGGTCCACGGCCTTGCGCACGGACTCCACGGACTCGGCCACACCGGGCAGCGAGCCCAGAGCCGCCAGCGGATCGGCGGTCGCACCTGTCGTACTCATGAGTACGACACTACGCGCCCGCCCTCCGCCCGGCCTCGCCCCCGGTGGGCTTCGCGCGCCCTGCGATCGGCCTCGCCCCTCGAAGGAGTGGTCTTCTCCCCTCCGACTGACACATACAGCTATCGCCTGACTACCCTTGGTGAACATGAAAATTGCTTTCGTCGGGAAGGGCGGCAGCGGCAAGACCACGCTCTCCTCCCTCTTCATCCGCCACCTCGTGGCCGCCGGCCGGCCGGTGGTCGCCATCGACGCGGACATCAACCAACACCTCGGCCCGGCGCTCGGCCTGGAGGAGACGGAGGCAGCCGCCCTGCCCGCCCTGGGCGAGCGTCTGTCGCTGATCAAGGACTACCTGCGCGGCGCCAACCCGCGCATCGCCTCCGCCGCCACGATGATCAAGACGACCCCGCCCGGCGAGGGCTCGCGGCTGGTACGGGTGGGAGAGCCCAACCCGGTCTACGACGCCTGCGCGCGCCCCGTGGAACTCGACGGCGGTGCCGCGCGTTTGATGGTCACGGGCCCCTTCACGGACGCCGACCTGGGGGTCGCCTGCTACCACTCCAAGACGGGCGCGGTGGAACTGCTCCTGAACCACCTCGTCGACGGCCCCGACGAGTACGTCGTGGTCGACATGACGGCGGGTTCGGACTCCTTCGCCTCGGGCATGTTCACCCGCTTCGACATGACGTTCCTCGTCGCCGAGCCGACCCGGAAGGGGGTCTCCGTCTACCGCCAGTACAAGGACTACGCCCGGGACTTCGGCGTCACCCTGAAGGTCGTCGGGAACAAGGTCCAGGCTCAGGACGACATCGACTTCCTCCGCGCTGAGGCCGGTGACGACCTGCTGGTGACGGTCGGGCACTCGGACTGGGTGCGCGCGATGGAGAAGGGCCGCCCGCCGCGGTTCGACCTCCTGGAAGAGGCCAACGCCCGCGCTCTGCACACGATGCGGGCCGCCGCCGACGCGACGCACGGGCTGCGCGACTGGGCGCGCTACACGCGTCAGATGGTGCACTTCCATCTGAAGAACGCCGAGGCATGGGGCAACGAGCGCACCGGGGCCGACCTGGCGGCGCAGGTCGACCCCGACTTCGTGCTCAGCGAGAGCGTGGCAACTCCCGCCTGACGGTCACTGCTTGACGGCCGGCGCTCCGGGGACACCCTTCGGGGCCGGGGCCGGGCGGCCGGAGAGGAAGGACGCCCAGCCCTGCCGGGGCGCCTCGCCCACCTTCAGGGTGCGCAGCTTCGCCAGTGCCTGCGGGTCCTGCGCATCGAGCCAGTCGACGAGCTGGTGGAAGGAGACGCAGCGCACCTCGGGCTTGTTGCACACCTCCTTCACGACCTCGTCGACGGCGCGCATGTACGTGCCGCCGTTCCAGGACTCGAAGTGGTTGCCGATGATCAGGGGCGCGCGGTTGCCGTCGTAGGCCCGGTAGAAGCCCTTGATCAGGCCGTCGCGCATCTGGTCGCCCCAGTAGTCGAACTTGTCGGGGTCACCCTGGGTCTGGGTGCCGGACTGGTTGACCATGAAGTTGTAGTCCATGGTCAGCTGCTCATAGGTGTGACCCGGGAAGGGGACCAGTTGCATGGACACGTCCCACAGCCCCTCCCTCTTGTTGGGCCAGACCTGGTCGTCGACTCCGCTGGAGTCGTAGCGGAAGCCCAGCTGGCGGGCCGCCTTCCTGAAGTTCTTCTGCCCTTCCAGGCAGGGCGTGCGGGCGCCGATCAGCTCCTTTTCGTAGTCGAAGGGCAGCGGGGTCGCCTTCTTCATGCCGGTGTTCGTCTTCCAGGACTTCACGAACTCCTTGGCCTGGGCGATCTCGCTCTTCCACTCCTTGACCGACCACTCGCCGACCCCGCCGTCGGGGCCGCAGAAGTGGCCGTTGAAGTGGGTGCCGATCTCGTTTCCCTCCAGCCAGGCCAGCCGTACCTGCTTGAGGGTGTCGGCGATGCCCTGCTCGTCGTTGAAGCCGATCTCCGAGCTGCCCGGCGAGTGCTGGGGCGGATGGTAGAGGTCACGTTTCTCCTCCGGCAGCAGGTACACACCGCTGAGGAAGTACGTCATCGTCGCCTTGTTCTCCTTGGCGACCTTGCGGAAGTGGGAGAACAGCTTCTGGCTGTCCTCGCCCGCGCCGTCCCAGGAGAACACCACGAACTGCGGTGGCTTCTGGCCGGACTTCAGCCGCTCGGGAACGGGCAGATGCGGCTGCGAGCCGGTGTACGCGGTGGACCCGTCGCCGATCAGCCGGAGCACGCTATTGGGTGCGGGCGCGGGCGCCCCCTTCTGCGGGCCGGAGGTTGCTTGTTTTGACCCGTTGGAGCCGGTCGCGCAACCGGCGAGTGACGCGGCACAGGCCGCGGCGACCATGGCGCCGGCGGCGATCCTCTGAGTGGCGGCCATGTTCCGCCCACCTTCTTCCTTCTCTCACGAGAACGCTGGCGAGGGGCGTTTTCTGTTGATCTGCCGGGTTGTGCCGACAGCGCCGCCAAGGTCGCACGGGTCCAAGAAGGAATTAATACGACAAGCCGATAAAATGACTGGTTCGCCAATAGGAGTGAATGAATACTCCATTTGCCTCGAAAAGTTATAAATACCCTTTACCTTGCATTACGGTTCATTTACCAAGCATTGATCTCATCCTGCCGCTGCCCGCCGTGACCCCCATGCCGCGACCGAGCCCCCCGCACCGACGGGGACCACCCGGTCCGCGACGCGCCGCCCGGAGGAGACGGGACCATGTCTTCCTGCTCACCCCCTCGCACCCAGCACCCCCACGCGCCGCACAGCACCCCGCCGGCCGCGCCCCGCCGCTTGCGCATCGAGGGCGCCGATCTGTCCGCGTCCCTCGCCGTCTTCCTGATCGCCCTGCCCCTGTCCCTCGGCATCGCCCTCGCCACCGGCGCCCCGCTCCAGGCAGGGCTCGTCGCCGCCGCCGTCGGCGGACTCGTCGCCGGACGGCTCGGCGGCAGCCCGCTGCAGGTCAGCGGCCCCGCCGCCGGACTCACGGTGGTCACCGCCGACCTGATCCACCGCTACGGCTGGCGGGTCACCTGCGGCATCACCGTCCTCGCCGGGCTCGCCCAACTGGGCCTCGGCTGCCTGCGCGTGGCCAGCGCTGCGCTCGCCGTGAGCCCCGCCGTGGTGCACGGCATGCTCGCCGGTATCGGCGTCACCATCGCCGTCGCCCAGCTGCACATCGTCCTCGGCGGCAGCCCGGACAGCTCCGTCCTCGCCAACCTGATCGCCCTGCCCGCCCAGTTGGCGCACCTGCATCCGGCCGCCGTGTCGATGAGCGCGCTGACCCTGACCCTGCTGCTCGCCTGGCCGCGCGCCCCCGGCCGTGCCGGGCGCCTCACACGCAGCATCCCGGCCGCCCTGGTCGCGGTCGCCGGAGCCACCGCCACCGCCGCGCTGACCGGGCTGGAGCTGCCCCGGGTCGACCTGCCGTCCTGGCGCAGCCATGCCCTGGCCTCGCTGCCCGAGGGGCCGGTGCTCGGCATCGCCGCCGCCGTCCTCACCACCACCCTGGTGTGCAGCGTGCAGTCGCTGCTCGGCGCGGTCGCCGTGGACAAGCTGGCCGCCGCCCGGCCCGGGACCCCGGCCGGGCGCTCGGACCTGGACCGCGAACTGCTCGGCCAGGGTGCGGCCAACATCGTCTCCGGCGCGCTCGGCGGACTGCCGGTCGCGGGAGTGGCCGTGCGGAGTTCGGCAAATGTGCGTTCCGGTGCCGTGAGCCGGAACTCCACGATGCTGCACGGCGTTCTCGTAGTAGTCGCCGCGCTGCTGATGGTCCCGCTCCTGGAGCAGATCCCGCTCGCCTCGCTCGCCGCCCTGGTGATGGCCGTCGGTATCCAGATGGTGTCCCTGCACCACATCCGCACGGTGACCCGCCACCGTGAAGTGCTGGCGTACGCCGCCACCGCACTCGGCGTGGTGTTCCTCGGCGTCCTGGAGGGCGTGGCCCTCGGGGTCGCCGTGGCGGTCGCCCTCGCCCTGCGCCGCCTCGCCCGCACCCGTATCACGCATGAGCAGAAGGAAGGAGTCCATCACGTACATGTACGAGGCCAGTTGACGTTCCTCGCGGTGCCCCGGCTCAGCAGAGCCCTGCATCTCGTACCCCAAGGCGCCCACGCCGTCGTGGAGTTGGACGGTTCGTTCATGGACCACGCGGCGTATGAGTCACTGCAGGACTGGCGGAGCACCCACACCGCGCGCGGCGGTTCCACCGAGCTGTCGGGCCGGCGCAGCGGAGTCCGGACCACCGATCCCGCCCCGCGGGCCGCATGCCACTGCCGGCCGTGGACACCCTGGCGCAACCACCGGGCCTGTTTCCCCGAGGCTCCCTTCGCGCCGGTCCCCCATGAACTCGCCCGTGGCATCGGCTCGTTCCAGCGCAACACCGCCCCGCTGGTGCGGGAGGAGCTGGCGCGGCTGGCGCGGGAGGGGCAGCAGCCCGCGCAGCTGTTCCTCACCTGCGCCGACTCCCGGCTCGTCACGTCGATGATCACCTCCAGTGGTCCCGGCGACCTGTTCGTCGTCCGCAACATCGGCAACCTGGTGCCGCCGCCGGGCGAGGAGTACGGCGACGACTCGGTGGCGGCCGCCGTCGAGTACGCGGTGGAGGTGCTCGGGGTGCGGTCCGTCACGGTGTGCGGGCATTCCGGGTGCGGGGCGATGCAGGCACTGCTGACCGCCGGGCCCGGGGACGTGGCGACGCCGCTGAGGCGGTGGCTCGGACACGGCCTGCCGAGCCTGGAACGGCTCGCCGACGACCGGCGCACCCGGCCCCGGCTGGCCGGGCGGGCGCCCTGCGACGAGATGGAGGAGCTGTGCCTGACCAATGTGGTCCAGCAGCTGGAGCATCTGCGGGCGCACCCCCCGGTCGCGCGGGCGCTGGCGACCGGGGCGCTGGAGCTGCACGGGATGTACTTCCACGTGGGCGAGGCGCAGGCCTATCTGCTCGACCGAACCGGGAAGGTGTTCGAGGACGTGAGAGATGACGGGAGCGCGGCGGAGGAGCTGCGCAGTCCGGTGTGAGCGGTCACGACAGACAGGTCTAAACCAATTTCGCGGATGGCTCTTGTCATCGGCCCCCCGTGTCTGATGAGCTGTGGCCCAGGACACAACGGACACCCCGGGAAAGGGAGATGTCGTGAGCAACGAAAGCCTGGCCAACCTCTTGAAGGAGGAGCGACGCTTCGCGCCGCCGGCCGACCTGGCCGCGAACGCCAATGTCACGGCCGAGGCGTACGAGCAGGCCAAGGCTGACAGGCTCGGCTTCTGGGCCGAGCAGGCCCGTCGGCTGACCTGGGCCAAGGAACCGTCCGAGACGCTGGACTGGTCGAACCCGCCGTTCGCGAAGTGGTTCAAGGACGGCGAGCTGAACGTCGCCTACAACTGCGTCGACCGGCACGTCGAGGCGGGCTTCGGAGACCGGGTCGCCATCCACTTCGAGGGCGAGCCCGGCGACAGCCGGTCGATCACCTACGCGGAGCTCAAGGACGAGGTCTCCAGGGCCGCCAACGCCCTGCTGGAGCTGGGTGTCCGCAAGGGCGACCGGGTCGCCATCTACATGCCGATGATCCCGGAGACGGCGATCGCGATGCTGGCCTGTGCCCGTATCGGCGCCGCCCACTCGGTGGTCTTCGGCGGCTTCTCGGCGGACGCTCTCGCCACCCGGATCCAGGACGCGGACGCCAAGGTCGTCATCACCTCCGACGGCGGCTTCCGCCGCGGCAAGCCGTCCGCGCTCAAGCCGGCCGTGGACGACGCGATCGCGCGCGTGGACAACGTCGAGCACGTGCTGGTGGTGCGCCGCACCGGGCAGGACGTGGCCTGGAACGCCGAGCGCGACGTGTGGTGGCACGAGCTGGTGGAGCGCCAGTCCGCCGAGCACACCCCGGAGGCGTTCGAGGCCGAGCACCCGCTGTTCATCCTCTACACCTCCGGCACGACGGGGAAGCCGAAGGGCATCCTGCACACCTCCGGCGGCTACCTCACGCAGGCGTCGTACACGCACTGGGCGGTGTTCGACCTCAAGCCGGAGACGGACGTCTACTGGTGCACGGCGGACGTCGGCTGGGTCACCGGTCACTCCTACATCGTGTACGGCCCGCTGGCCAACGGTGCGACGCAGGTGATGTACGAGGGGACGCCGGACACCCCGCACCAGGGCCGCTTCTGGGAGATCGTGGAGAAGTACCGGGTCACGATCCTCTACACGGCGCCGACCGCGATCCGGACGTTCATGAAGTGGGGCGACGACATCCCCGCGCAGTTCGACCTGTCCTCCCTGCGGGTCCTCGGCTCCGTGGGCGAGCCGATCAACCCCGAGGCGTGGGTCTGGTACCGCAAGCACATCGGCGCCGACAGGACGCCGGTCGTGGACACCTGGTGGCAGACCGAGACCGGCGCGATGATGATCTCGCCGCTGCCCGGTGCGACCGAGGCCAAGCCCGGTTCGGCGCAGCGCCCGCTGCCCGGCATCAGCGCGACGGTCGTCGACGACGACGCGAACGAGGTGCCCAACGGCGGCGGCGGTTACCTGGTGCTCACCGAGCCGTGGCCGTCGATGCTGCGCACCATCTGGGGCGACGACCAGCGGTTCCTCGACACCTACTGGTCGCGCTTCGAGGGCAAGTACTTCGCCGGTGACGGCGCGAAGAAGGACGAGGACGGGGACATCTGGCTGCTGGGCCGGGTGGACGACGTGATGCTCGTGTCCGGGCACAACATCTCGACCACCGAGGTGGAGTCGGCGCTCGTCTCGCACCCGGCGGTCGCCGAGGCGGCCGTCGTCGGTGCCGCGGACGAGACCACCGGCCAGGCCATCGTCGCCTTCGTGATCCTGCGCGGCACGGCGTCGGAGGACGACAAGCTCGTCGGCGAGCTGCGCGACCACGTGGGCGCCACACTCGGCCCGATCGCCAAGCCCAAGCGGATCCTGCCGGTGGCGGAGCTGCCGAAGACCCGCTCGGGCAAGATCATGCGCCGGCTCCTGCGGGACGTGGCGGAGAACCGTCAGCTCGGAGACGTCACCACCCTGACGGACTCCACGGTCATGGACCTCATCCAGGCCAAGCTCCCGGCGGCGCCGAGCGAGGACTAGAGCGAGGACTGGACGGCAGTCCCCTGAGGGGCGCCCGGCGTGCACACACGCCCGGGCGCCCCTTCTGCGTGCAGCGCATATCTGCGTGCAGCCCGAATCTGCGTGCGGCGCGAATCCCGGCCGGACGAACGCAAGGAGCGCCCACCTCGTCCGCACAGCGGGCCCCCTCTGTCCGCACCGAGAACCCCGGCCCGCACGCACCGCGAACCCCCGCCCGCACGCACCGCGAATCTTCGCCCCACACGCAGGGTGAAGCTCACCGGATGCATCTCGCGTCAACATTAGGTAAACTAAGCAAAGCCCTCAATGCGAAAAGATCCTCATGGTGTGCCGGGAAGTCTGGTCGGCAAGTGCTCCGTCCTGCCCACCCGATCCGGAGGTCCCCGCCGTGGCCGCGCCCCGAAAGACCGCGCCCCGTAGCCCGAACACCGCCCGCAAGCTCCTCGGACGCCTGTCCCTGCCCGAGCGGACGTTCGTCGCGGATGCGCTGCGCACCGAGACCGTCGGCGGTGTCCTGCTCCTCCTCGCGGCGGTCGCGGCACTGGTCTGGGCGAACATCCCCGCGCTGCGCCACAGCTACGAGTCGGTCAGCGACTTCCACTTCGGCCCCGGCGTCATCGGCTTGGACCTCTCCGTGGCCCACTGGGCCGCCGACGGTCTCCTGGCGGTGTTCTTCTTCGTCGCCGGCATCGAACTCAAGCGCGAGCTGGTCGCCGGGGACCTGCGCGACCGCAGGGCGGCCGCGCTGCCCGTGGTGTCCGCGCTGTGCGGCATGGCCGTACCGGCGCTCGTGTACACGCTCACCAGCCTCACCGGCCACGGCTCCCTACAGGGCTGGGCGGTGCCCACCGCCACCGACATCGCCTTCGCGCTCGCCGTCCTCGCGGTCATCGGCACCTCGCTGCCCAGTGCCCTGAGGGCCTTCCTGCTGACCCTCGCGGTCGTCGACGACCTCTTCGCGATCCTGATCATCGCGGTCTTCTTCACCGACCGGATCGACTTCTCCGCGCTCGGCGGGGCCGTCGCCGCACTGGCGGTCTTCTGGCTGCTCCTGCGCAAGGGCGTACGCGGCTGGTACGTGTACGTGCCGCTGGCGGTCGTGATCTGGGCGCTGATGTACAACAGCGGCGTGCACGCCACCGTCGCCGGCGTCGCGATGGGCCTGATGCTGCGCTGCACCACCCGCGAGGGCGAGCAGCACTCGCCGGGCGAGCACGTCGAGCACCTGGTACGGCCGCTCTCGGCGGGTCTCGCGGTACCGCTGTTCGCGCTGTTCAGCGCCGGTGTCTCGATCACCGGCGGGGCGCTCGGGGACGTGTTCGCCAAGCCGGAGACCCTCGGGGTGGTGCTCGGGCTGGTCGTCGGCAAGACGGCCGGCATCTTCGGCGGCACCTGGCTGACCGCCCGGTTCACCCATGCCGAGCTGAGCGAGGATCTGGAATGGGCCGACATCTTCGCGGTGGCCTCCCTCGCCGGGATCGGCTTCACCGTGTCGCTGCTCATGGGCGAGCTGGCCTTCGCGGGCGACACGGTCCTGACCGACGAGGTGAAGGCGGCCGTCCTCGTCGGATCGCTGATCGCGGCCCTGTGTGCGACGGTGCTGCTGAAGATGCGCAACGCCAGGTACCGCAGGCTGTGGGAGAACGAGGAGCGCGACGAGGACCGGGACGGCATTCCTGACATCTACGAGCAGGACGACCCCGGCTACCACCTGCGGATGGCGAAGATCTACGAGAACAAGGCCGCGGAGCACCGGCGCATCGCCGCCGAGAAGGCCGGCGCGGCGCGCCACGGGCTTCAGGAAGTGGCGGGCGGGGCAAGCGAGGAGGACGGTCGTCCGGCATGATCTGACGAGACGGTACAAACCAAGACGGTCTTCAAGACGGCAGACGGTCTTCAAAACGGCAGAAGAGACTTCAGAGGGAGAACGCGATGAGCGCACCCGACGGCAGCCCGGTCGGTGCCGAACGCAGCATCGGCCAGCTGTTCGCCTCGGCGACGACCGAAATGTCGGCGCTGGTGCACGACGAGATCGCGCTGGCCAAGGCCCAGCTCAGGCAGGACGTGAAGCGCGGCGCGACGAGCGGCGGCGCGTTCGCGGCGGCCGGCATGGTGCTGTTGTTCTCCCTTCCGATGCTCAACTTCGCGCTGGCGTACGGCATTCGGACCTGGAGCGGCTGGAACCTCGCCATCTGCTTCGTGCTGTCCTTCGCGGCGAACGTCCTCGTCGCCGGTCTCCTCGCGCTCATCGGCACGGTGTTCGCGAAGAAGGTCAAGAAGAGCCAGAGCCCGCAGATGGTCGCCGCGTCGATGAAGGAGACGGCGGGCGTCCTGCAGAGCGCCAAGCCGCATCCGCGCCCGGAGCTGCCGCAGGACCGCGCTCCTCAGGCCATCGAAGCTGTGGCACGCTCGTCGTCATGACGGAGCCCGCCGCCGCATCGGCCGTACGGATCGAACTTCCCCACGGGGAGAAGGTGACGCACCGGGACGTCGCCGCCAACGGCGCGCGTTTCCACGTCGCAGAACTCGGCGACGGCCCCCTGGTGCTGCTGCTGCACGGCTTCCCGCAGTTCTGGTGGACCTGGCGGCACCAACTGGTCGCGCTCGCCGACGCGGGCTACCGGGCCGTGGCGATGGACCTGCGCGGTGTCGGCGGCAGCGACCGCACCCCGCGCGGGTACGACCCCGCCAACCTCGCCCTGGACGTCACCGGCGTGATCCGCTCGCTCGGCGAGCCGGACGCCGCGCTGGTCGGCCACGACCTGGGCGGCTATCTGGCGTGGACGGCGGCGGCGATGCGGCCCAAGCTCGTACGGCGGCTCGCGGTCGTCTCGATGCCGCACCCCCGGCGCTGGCGCGCGGCGATGCTGCGCGACGCCCGGCAGACGGCCGCCAGTTCCTACATCTGGGGGTTCCAGCGGCCGTGGATCCCTGAGCGTCAGCTGACCGCCGACGACGGCGCGCTGGTGGGCCGGCTGATCCGGGAGTGGTCCGGGCCGCGGCTGCCCGAGGACGCGGACGTGGAGACGTACCAGCGGGCCATGTGCATCCCGTCCACGGCGCATTGCTCGGTCGAGCCGTACCGCTGGCTGGTGCGCTCGCTGGCCCGCCCGGACGGCATCCAGTTCAACCGCAGGATGAAGCGGCCCGTGCGGGTTCCCACGCTGCATCTGCACGGCTCGCTGGATCCGGTGACCCGCACGCGCAGCGCGGCCGGCTCGGGCGAGTACGTCGAAGCCCCTTACCGCTGGCGGCTGTTCGACGGCCTCGGTCACTTCCCGCACGAGGAGGACCCCGCGGCCTTCTCGACCGAGCTGATCAACTGGCTGAAGGATCCCGAACCCGACCGCTGAGACGTCGCACGGCGCCCGCGCCGCGTCTGTGGCGCAACCGCCACCGCGACCGCAATGCCCCCGGGGCCCGGGAGGCTCCGGGAGGGCGCTGTGCGAGACCGGTCGGTGACCGGGTCGGTGCGTGGAGTATCCGCTTCCTGGACACTTGTTCCTCGAACGGCCACATGCCTGCCGCATAGGCCAATTGGGGGGCGCCCAGGCGGTTATCGACCTTGGGGCAGGGGCACACGTCGGGGTATGGGCTGGACGCACGACTACAGTGACGCACCGCGCAACCACCGTTCCGCCGCCGGGCCGGGCTCCCCGCAGCGGGGCACCCCGCAACTGGCGGGGACCGACCTGAGGGTGGGGATTCCGCGCATCCTGCGCCGCCGGGCCCGCTGGGTCTCGATGCGCCTGCGTCACCCGCGCGGCTGAACCCCCTCGCCGGGAATCACAGGGCGCAGCTGTCCGTGCCCACCTGCTCGTTCGCCGTACGCCCCCGGGCGATGTCCTGCTGGATCTCGTCCGCCGTGAGGGCGTAGCCGGTGTCGGCGTCGTCGAGTGACTTGGCGAACACCACGCCGTAGACCTTGCCCTGGGGCGTGAGCAGGGGGCCGCCGGAGTTGCCCTGACGGACGGTCGCGTACAGGGAGTAGACGTCGCGGCGGACCGTGCCGCGGTGGTAGATGTCCGGGCCGTTGGCCGTGATGCGCCCGCGCACGCGCGCGGCGCGGACGTCGTACGAGCCGTTCTCCGGGAAGCCCGCGACGATCGCGCCGTCACCGCCGGCCGCGTCCTGGGCGGAGAAGCGGAGGGCGGTCGCCCTCAGGTCCGGCACGTCGAGGACGGCGATGTCGCGCTTCCAGTCGTAGACGACGACCTTCGCGGCGTACTTGCGGCCCTCCCCGCCGATCTGCACGGTGGGCGCGTCGACGCCTCCGACGACATGGGCGTTGGTCATGACGCGCCGGTCGGCGAAGACGAAGCCGGTGCCCTCCAGGACCTTGCCGCAGCTCTGGGCGGTGCCGGTGACCTTGACGATGGACCGCTCGGCGCGGGTGGCGACCGTGCTGTGCGCCAGGGCCGGGTCGGGCGGCCGGACGTCGGCGATCGGCTCGTTGGCGAAGGGGCTGAAGACCTGCGGGAAGCCGTTCTGCGCGAGGACGCTGGAGAAGTCCGCGAACCAGGTGTTGGCCTGGGCGGGCAGCGCCCGGGAGACGCCGAGGAGCACCTTGGAGCCGCGGACCTCCTTGCCGAGGGTCGGCAGGGTCGTACCGGCGAGGGCGGAGCCGATGAGCCAGGCGACCAGCAGCATCGCGACGACGTTGACCAGGGCGCCGCCGGTGGCGTCCAGGGCGCGGGCCGGGGACCAGGTGATGTGGCGGCGCAGCTTGTTGCCGAGGTGGGTGGTCAGGGCCTGGCCGATGGAGGCGCAGACGATGACGACGACCACGGCGACGACAGCGGCGGTGGTGCCGACCTCCGCGTTGTCGGTCACGGCGTCCCAGATGACGGGCAGCGCGTACACGGCCACGAGACCGCCGCCGAGGAAACCGATCACCGACAGGATGCCGACGACGAAGCCCTGGCGGTAGCCCACGACCGCAAACCACACGGCTGCCGCCAGCAACAGGATGTCCAGCACATTCACCGCTTCAGGCCTCGCCTATCCGCTCCGGTCCCAGCACCACGGCCGGGGATCCGGGAGCCCGCACCGCAGCCGCCCCTGCCCCGGCACGCGGAAAGACACAGCTCACAGCACCCGGAAATACACAGCACGGACGACAGCCTGTCATGACCGCCAGTCGAGCGGGACCTGCTTCTCCCTGTCCCAGGGGCGCTCCCAGCCCGCGTAGTGCAGCAGGCGGTCGATCACTCCGGCCGTGAAGCCCCAGACCAGGGCCGATTCGACCAGAAATGCCGGACCTCGGTGTCCGCTGGGGTGCACGGCGGTGGCCCGGTTGACGGGGTCCGTGAGATCCGCCACGGGGACCGTGAAGACACGGGCGGTCTCGTTCGGATCGACGACGCCGACCGGGCTGGGCTCGCGCCACCAGCCGAGCACGGGCGTGACGACGAAGGCGCTGACCGGGATGTAGAGCGCGGGCAGCACGCCGAAGAGCTGGACGCCCGCCGGGTCGAGCCCGGTCTCCTCCTCGGCCTCGCGCAGGGCGGCTCTGAGCGGCCCCTCGGTCTTCGGGTCGCCGTCCTCCGGGTCCAGGGCGCCGCCCGGGAAGGACGGCTGGCCCGCGTGGGAGCGCAGGGAACCGGCGCGCTCCATGAGGAGCAGCTCGGGGCCGCGCTCTCCCTCGCCGAACAGGATCAGCACGGCCGACTGACGCCCCGAGCCGTTCTCCGGCGGCAGGAAGCGGCTGAGCTGGAGCGGCTCGACCGTCTCCGCAGCCCGCGCCACCGGGGCCAGCCAGCCCGGCAGACCCTCCTTGCGCAGCGCCACCGGACCGTCGTGCGTGTCGCGCGTGTACGTCATCGCCACCCCCGTCCCGCCGTGTCCAACGCCCGAAGGCCCCGAGATCGTTCCCTCATCCGGCCCCCAGCGGCGGCGCCGCCTTCCCGCCCGCGTCGAGGTAGGCCTGCGGGGGGTTCAGGCGCTGGCCCGGGAAGCCGCCCTTCTCGTACTTCAGGAGCTTGTGCGCCTTGTCCGGATCGGTCTCGCCCTCGCCGTAGGCCGGGCACAGCGGGGCGATGGGGCAGGCGCCGCAGGCGGGCTTGCGGGCGTGGCAGATGCGGCGGCCGTGCCAGATCACGTGGTGGGACAGATCGGTCCAGTCGCTCTTGGGGAACAGCGCGCCGACGGCCGCCTCGATCTTGTCGGGGTCGGTCTCGGTGGTCCACTGCCAGCGCCGGACCAGCCGCTGGAAGTGGGTGTCCACGGTGATCCCGGGACGCCCGAAGGCGTTGCCGAGCACGACGAACGCGGTCTTGCGCCCCACGCCGGGCAGCTTGACGAGGTCCTCCAGCCGGCCGGGCACCTCGCCGCCGAAGTCCTCGCAGAGGGCCTTGGAGAGCCCTGTCACCGACCTCGTCTTGGCCCGGAAGAAGCCGCAGGGACGCAGGATCTCCTCGACCTCCTCCGGGTTGGCGGCGGCGAGGTCCTCGGGGGTGGGGTACTTGGCGAAGAGCGCCGGGGTCGTCTGGTTGACGCGCAGGTCCGTGGTCTGGGCCGACAGCACCGTGGCGACCAGCAGCTGGAAGGGGTTCTCGAAGTCCAGCTCGGGGTGGGCGTACGGGTAGGCCTCGGCGAGCTCACGGTCGATACGGCGGGCACGGCGGACGAGAGCGGTGCGGGACTCGTGCGTCGGCGGCTTCACGGCGGCCTTCCCGCCGGGCGCGGCCTTCTTGGAAACAGCCTTCTTGGCAGCGGCCTTCTTGGCGAGTCCCGCAGCCTTCGCGGGCGCCGTCTTCGCGGCAGGCGCCTTCTTCGCGGCGGCCTTCTTGGACGGAACGGCCTTCTCGGCGGACAGAGCCGTCCCGGCAGGCGTAACATTCTTTACAGATGCGACCCTTTTAGCCGTTTTGCCTGTTTTATTACCACCGCCGGGGCCTTGTTCGCCCACAGCGGAATTGCGACGTACAGCCACCCGCCCAGCCCCCTTGGCCTGTGCTCTCACCGGCGTTTTGGACACCCGGCCAGCCTAAAGCCCGGCACCGACATCCGCCCCGGACCCGGAAGATCAGCCCCCGATTGGACCCCTGCCGCTTACCTCGCGAGACCTGTGCGGCATCCTTGTGACAGATCACACTGTTTGGACTGTCCGGCAAGATGGGGAACACGGTCCCCTGGTACCAAGGGGGAGCAAGATCCCCTGAGCAGGTCTACAAGGAGAGAACTCGTGGACGACGTTCTGCGGCGCAATCCGCTCTTCGCGGCTCTCGACGACGAGCAGTCCGCGGAACTGCGCGCCTCCATGAGTGAGGTGACCCTCGCACGTGGCGACTCCCTGTTCCACGAGGGCGACCCGGGCGACCGGCTCTACGTCGTCACCGAGGGCAAGGTCAAGCTCCACCGCACCTCACCCGACGGCCGCGAGAACATGCTGGCCGTCGTCGGCCCCGGCGAGCTGATCGGCGAGCTGTCGCTGTTCGACCCGGGTCCGCGGACGGCGACCGCCACCGCGCTAACCGAGGTCAAGCTGCTCGGCCTCGGCCACGGTGACCTCCAGCCCTGGCTGAACGCCCGACCCGAGGTGGCCACCGCGCTGCTGCGTGCGGTCGCCCGCCGACTGCGCAAGACCAACGACGCCATGTCCGACCTCGTCTTCTCCGACGTGCCGGGCCGGGTCGCGCGTGCCCTGCTGGACCTCTCGCGCCGGTTCGGCGTGCAGTCCGAAGAGGGCATCCACGTCGTGCACGACCTCACGCAAGAGGAGCTGGCCCAGCTGGTCGGCGCCTCGCGCGAGACCGTGAACAAGGCGCTGGCCGACTTCGCCCAGCGCGGATGGCTCCGCCTGGAGGCGCGTGCCGTGATCCTGCTGGACGTCGAGAGGCTCGCGAAGCGTTCGCGCTGAGGCTCCTTCACGTCGAGGTCCCCGGAGGGTGTCGCCCGCCGGGGACCTTTCGCGCCGAGGTCCCCCCGGGAGTCTTGCCGCCCCGGACCCCACCGCCCTGCCTGAACGGGTCCCGCCGACGGAACCGGCCTCCGGACTCCGGACCGTCACGACTTTCGTCGGCCCGCTTCGGAAAGTCGTCGCAGGCCCGCCGCAAATCACCTGTCCCGGCGCCGGGGACCGGGCACAGTAGCCCCATGGCCGGAACCGTTCCCCGCAGAGGTCTCGACGCCCAGGGCTGCATCGAGCGCGAAGGCTCCCTCGCGCGCGTGCCGCACGCGTTCCGTCCGGTCGTGGCCGCCGCCCGCGACGGGCTGCTGGACGTCTTCGGCGCGCGGCTGCACAGTGCGTACCTCTACGGGTCGATTCCGCGCGGCACCGCGCGCGTGGGGCGCAGCGACCTGGATCTGCTGGTCGCCCTGCGCGAGGAGCCGGCCGACGCCGACCGGGAGGCCGTGCGTGCCCTCGGCGAGGCGCTCGACAAGGAGTTCTTGCAGATCGACGGCGTGGGCACGCTGGTGTACGGCCGGGCGCGGCTGCTGAGCGACCTGGAGACGTACGACCTGGGCTGGTTCGTGGCCTGCGTGTGCACCCCGCTGCTCGGTGACGACCTCGCCGAGTACCTGCCCCGTTACCGTCCCTCCTCCCTGCTCGCCCGCGAGACCAACGGGGACCTCGCGCTCCTCCTCCCCCGCTGGCGGGAGCGGATCGCCTCCGCCGGGGACACGGAGGATGCCCTGCGCCCCTTGGTGCGCTTCATGTCCCGGCACCTGGTGCGCACGGGTTTCACCCTCGTCATGCCCCGCTGGAACGGCTGGACCAGCGACCTCCTGGAGATGGCCGAGGCGTTCGGCACGTACTACCCGCAGCGGGCCGCCCAGCTGCGCGGGGCGGCGGAGTACGGCTGCGAGGCCGTCGGCGATCCGGACGTCCTGCGGTCCTACGTGGACGATCTGGGGCCCTGGCTCGCCGAGGAATACGCGCGCGTGCACGGCGTCAAGGCGCCCCGCCCGGACTGAGGCCACCGCCCGCGCCGAGGGCTCCGCGGCCCGGACCGAGGGCTCCCCGCCGGGTGGTGGCGGCCTTCCCGGATCCCGCCCGGGCCGAGGGCTCCCGGCCCCCGGTCGGGCCCTAGATCAGGCCGTGCTCGCGCAGGTAGTCCAGCTGGGCCCGCACCGACAGCTCGGCGGCCGGCCACAGGGAACGGTCCACGTCGGCGTACACGTGGGAGACGACCTCGGCGGGGCTGCGGTGGCCGTCCTCGACGGCCGTCTCGACCTGGGCGAGGCGGTGGGCCCGGTGGGCGAGGTAGAACTCGACGGCGCCCTGGGCGTCCTCCAGGACCGGTCCGTGGCCCGGCAGGACCGTGTGCACGCCGTCGTCGACCGCCAGCGACCTCAGGCGGCGCAGGGAGTCCAGATAGTCCCCCAGGCGGCCGTCGGGGTGCGCCACGACCGTCGTACCGCGCCCGAGGATGGTGTCGCCGGTCAGCACGGCCTGGTCGGCCGGGAGATGGAAGCACAGCGAGTCCGCGGTGTGCCCGGGGGTCGGTACGACCCTCAGCTCCAGGCCGCCGAGGGTGATCACGTCCCCGGCGGCCAGTCCCTCGTCGCCGAGCCGCAGGGCCGGGTCGAGGGCCCGCACGCGCGTGCCGGTCAGCTCGGCGAAGCGGGCGGCGCCCTCGGCGTGGTCGGGGTGGCCGTGGGTGAGCAGCGTGAGGGCGACGCGCTTGCCGGCCCTCTCGGCCGTGTCGACGACCGTGCGCAGATGGCCGCCGTCCAGGGGGCCCGGGTCGATCACCACGGCCAGGTCGGAGTCGGGCTCGGCGACGATCCAGGTGTTGGTGCCGTCGAGGGTCATCGCGGAGGCGTTGGGGGCCAGCACGTTGACGGCCCGTTCGGTCGCGGGGCCCGAGAGGACCGCGCCACGGGGCTGGCCGGGCAGGGCTGCTGCGTCGGTCATGCGGGGCCTCCACCGGTGCTCGGAGCGGTCGGGACGTGCTTGGTGAACTCGTCGTGCCCGGGCCAGGTCAGCACGATCTCGCCGTTCTCCAGGCGGGCGCGCGCCAGCACCGGGGTCATGTCCCGCGTGGGCGCCGCGGCGAGCGCGTCGGCCGCGGTGGCGCACGGGAGCAGCTGGCGGAGGGTGGCGATGGTGGGCGGCATCATCAGCAGCTCGCCCCGGTCGTACCCGGCGGCGGCCTCCTCGGGGCGGATCCACACCGTGCGGTCGGCCTCCGTGGAGGCGTTGCGGGTGCGCTGGCCCTCGGGGAGGGCGGCCACGAAGAACCAGGTGTCGTAGCGGCGGGACTCGAACTCGGGGGTGATCCAGCGGGTCCAGGCGCCCAGCAGGTCGGAGCGCAGCACCAGGCCGCGGCGGTCCAGGAACTCGGCGAAGGACACCTCGCGCGCGACCAGGGCCGCACGGTCCGCCTCCCAGTCGTCCCCGGTGGTGTCGCCGACCACCGAGTCGGGGTCGGGCCCGGCGAGCAGGACGCCCGCCTCCTCGTACGTCTCCCGCACGGCCGCGCAGACGATCGCCTGGGCGCCGGTCTCGTCGACGCCCAGCCGCTGTGCCCACCACGCGCGCGTGGGGCCCGCCCAGCGGACCTGACGGTCGTCGTCGCGCGGGTCGACACCGCCCCCGGGATACGCGTACGCGCCTCCGGCGAAGGCCATGGAGGCGCGTCTGCGCAGCATGTGGACGACGGGGCCGTCCGGGGCGTCCTTGAGGAGCAGCACCGTGGCCGCGCGTTTGGGGGTCACCGGTGTGAGGGTGCCGGCCGCGTGCGCGCGGATGCGGTCAGGCCATTCCTCTGGGTACCACTGACCGTTCGCCATGGCCGGAGGCTATCCCGTATAGGGCGAATGTTCGAGAGGTACCCGAGGTCAGAGGGGCTGCGGAAGGGGGCGGGCCGGGCTACGGAACCAGCTCGACCTGGATCTCGACCTCCACCGGCGCGTCCAGCGGCAGAACCGCGACACCCACCGCACTGCGGGCGTGCACGCCCTTGTCGCCGAGGACCTCGCCGAGCAGTTCGCTGGCGCCGTTGACGACACCGGGCTGCCCGGTGAAGTCGGAGGCCGAGGCGACGAAACCGACGACCTTCACCACGCGCGCGATGCGGTCGAGGTCGCCGGTCACGGACTTCACGGCGGCCAGCGCGTTCAGCGCGCAGGTGCGGGCCAGGCCCTTGGCCTCCTCCGGCGTGACCTCGGCGCCCACCTTGCCGGTGACCGGCAGCTTGCCCTCGACCATCGGCAGCTGGCCGGCGGTGTACACGTACATGCCGGACTGCACGGCCGGCTGGTACGCGGCCAGCGGCGGTACGACCTCCGGCAGGGTCAGGCCCAGTTCGGCCAGCTTGGCCTCGATCGCGCTCATGCCTGCTTCTCCCGCTTCAGGTAGGCGACGAGCTGTTCGGGGTTGGGCCCGGGCACGACCTGGACGAGCTCCCAGCCGTCCTCGCCCCAGGTGTCCAGAATCTGCTTCGTGGCATGGACGAGCAGCGGCACGGTTGCGTATTCCCACTTGGTCATGGGGCGACTGTAGCCGCTGTGACCCGGGGGACCGGCGGACGGCCGGGGCGCCGTTGTCCACAGCCTCCCGCGTGGCCGTCGGCCGGACTGGTTAGGCTCGAGGACGTGAGCAGGCTCCAGGTCGTCAGCGGCAAGGGCGGGACCGGAAAGACGACGGTCGCCGCCGCACTCGCGCTGGCCCTCGCGACCGAGGGGAAGCGGACGCTTCTCGTGGAGGTCGAGGGCCGGCAGGGCATCGCCCAGCTCTTCGAGACGGAGGCGTTGCCCTACGAGGAGCGGAAGATCGCGGTCGCTCCCGGGGGCGGAGAGGTGTACGCCCTCGCCATCGATCCCGAACTGGCCCTTCTGGACTACCTCCAGATGTTCTACAAGCTCGGCGGCGCGGGCAGGGCCCTGAAGAAGCTCGGCGCGATCGACTTCGCCACCACCGTCGCGCCCGGGCTCAGAGACGTCCTGCTGACCGGCAAGGCGTGCGAGGCGGTGCGCCGCAAGGACAGGAGCGGGCGGTTCGCGTACGACTACGTCGTCATGGACGCCCCGCCGACCGGCCGCATCACCCGCTTCCTGAACGTCAACGACGAGGTGGCGGGCCTTGCGAAGATCGGTCCGATACACAGTCAGGCGCAGGCCGTCATGCGGGTGCTGAAGTCGCCGGAGACGGCGGTGCACCTGGTGACGCTGTTGGAGGAGATGCCGGTCCAGGAGACCGCCGACGGCATCGCCGAACTGCGCACGGCGAGGCTGCCGGTGGGCCGGGTCATCGTGAACATGGTCCGGCCCGAGGTGTTGGACGCGGCCGACCTGGAACTCGTACGGACCGTGCCGCGTTCTTCTGTTGCCCGGGCGCTGTCGGCCGCCGGGCTCGGCGGGGCACGGCGGGGCGGGAACGCCGAGCGGCTGGTGGACCCGCTGCTGGAGCAGGCCGCGGAGTACGCCGAGCGCTACGCGCTGGAGCAGGACCAGCGCGCGGCCCTCGGCGAGCTGGACCTGCCGCTGCACGAACTGCCACTGCTCGCCGAGGGCATGGACCTGGCGGGCCTGTACGAACTCGCCACCGAGCTGCGGAAGCAGGGGTTGTCATGAGTCCGGACCCGGCCGAGGCACAGGACGCCGCCCGCCCCTCCCTCTCCCCCGCGCGCGTGCTCGACATCGACTCCCTGCTGGACGACCGGAAGACCCGGATCGTGGTGTGCTGCGGCTCGGGCGGGGTCGGCAAGACGACGACGGCGGCGGCGCTGGGCCTCAGGGCCGCCGAGCGGGGCCGCAAGGTGGTCGTCCTCACCATCGACCCGGCCAGGCGCCTCGCCCAGTCGATGGGCATCGACTCCCTGGACAACGTGCCGCGGCGGGTGAAGGGCACCGAGGATCGCCCAGGGGCGTCGCGCAGCGGTTCGGTCGAGGGCGACGGCGGGCGCGAGCCGGGCGGCGAACTGCACGCGATGATGCTCGACATGAAGCGCACCTTCGACGAGGTCGTCGAGGCGCACGCGGACCCCGAGCGGGCGGCCGCGATCCTGGCCAACCCCTTCTACCAGTCGCTCTCTGCGGGCTTCGCGGGCACGCAGGAGTACATGGCGATGGAGAAGCTGGGCCAGCTGCGGGCGAAGGACGAGTGGGACCTGATCGTGGTCGACACCCCGCCGTCCCGCTCGGCGCTGGACTTCCTGGACGCGCCCAAGCGGCTCGGCTCCTTCCTGGACGGCCGGCTGATCCGGCTGCTGACCGCCCCCGCCAAACTGGGCGGACGCGCGGGGATGGCCTTCCTCAACGTCGGCATGTCGATGATGACCGGCACGCTGGGCAAGCTGCTGGGCGGTCAGCTGCTGAAGGACGTCCAGACGTTCGTGGCCGCGATGGACACCACCTTCGGCGGTTTCCGCACACGCGCGGACGCCACCTACAAACTGCTGCAGGCGCCCGGTACGGCGTTCCTGGTGGTGGCGGCCCCGGAGCGGGACGCGCTGCGCGAGGCCGCCTACTTCGTGGAGCGGCTGGCCGCCGAGGACATGCCGCTGGTGGGTCTGGTCCTCAACCGGGTGCACGGCAGCGGCGCCGGCCGGCTGTCGGCCGAGCGGGCGCTCGCCGCCGCGGAAAATCTTGAGGAGCCCCGCATTGTGGATCAGGGGGGCGGGAAAGCTGGACTTCGTAACTCTCCCGACACGTACGGCAGTTCAGAACCTCCCGCTTCGGCGACACCGGCTCCGGACGACGGCTCCCCCGCCGCGGACCCGGAGCGATCCGTCGACCAGCTCACCGCAGGCCTGCTGAGGCTGCATGCCGACCGCATGCAGCTGCTCTCGCGCGAGCAGCGCACGCGTGACCGCTTCACCGCCCGCCACCCCGAGGTGGCGGTCGTCGAAGTACCCGCGCTCCCCGGAGACGTCCACGACCTCACAGGCCTGCGCGACATCGGAGACCGGCTGGCGGCGGGGCACACGGAGCTGCCGTAGCGACGGCCGTGGCAGGGTCGTCGCGGGCTGTGCGCTCGCTGCGCACCGGCACCGAACGCCCTCACCCCTCGCCTGCCCGGTACCCGCCGTTGCTTCCTCCGGCGCCGGTCCAGCAGGTGTTGTCCCAGGACACGGGTCCGACCGCTGCTTCCCGTGGCTTTCGGCCGGCCGGAGCGGTCCTGGGTGTCTGTCGAGGGGCGATGCCCTCAGCTCACGGCCGCGTAGTGCTCGTACACCTCGTCGCTGTCGAGGGGCACGATGCCGACGCCCCGCTCGTACTCCAAGCGGGCGGTCTCCAGCAGCCTGCGCCAGGAGGTCACGGTGGGCCGCCGGCGCAGCAGTGCGCGGCGCTCGCGCTCCGTCATGCCTCCCCACACGCCGAATTCGACGCGGTTGTCCAGCGCATCAGCCAGGCATTCGGTGCGCACCGGACATCCGGTGCACACTGCCTTGGCCCTGTTCTGCGCTGCTCCTTGAACGAACAGTTCATCCGGATCGGTAGTGCGGCAGGCAGCCTGCGCACTCCAGTCGGTTACCCAGCCCATACCGGCGCCGTCCTCTCCCGAATCGAGGCTCCCCCACGGCGGCAGCGGCATATTCACCGCCGCCAGTTGAGGACGTTACGGAAGGTGGGGACAGCGCAACACCCCCTTCGGGCCCAATCTTGAATGGCCCGAACGGACTATGGGTAAGCGGCAGATCACCCGCGGGAGTGAGCTGGCGACATGCGTGATCATCCCGGCAAACCGGGACAGCTATGGTGCTTCACATCGGGCACCAGGTAACACACGAGGCGGATTCGGGCACGCCCCCACCAGAAAGTCGGGGTACTTCCGGAACGATTCGGGGTCGCCGGACGTATTGATACGTGGCCGCACCGCTGTGACAGTTGAGAGCAGCTTAGGCCAAGGCCTGCGCGCGTGTCCGGCGAATGAGAAGGTAGGCACCGTGCTTTGCCGCGCCGTGACGCGACAGCACTCCTGCGGCGTGCCCTGATGCACCCGGCCCCGGACATCTCTCGCATCCCGGACATCATTGACGGACATCACGATCCGGCACCCGAACATCCCGAGAAGCGGTCGCTCCATCGGAACGCTCAGGAGTACGGATTAGGCTGCCCCCATGCCAAAGAAGCGCTCGGGCAGTGGTCTGTCGGCAACACAGCAGGCCGCCAAGTTCCTCGGTGTCAGTGTGCTCGCAGGAGCCGTGATGGCGGGCATCGCGCTGCCCGCGGCCGGCGCGCTGGGCCTCGCGGCCAAGGGCTCGGTCAAGGGCTTCGACGAGATCCCTGCCAACCTCAAGAGCCCCCAGCTCAGCCAGCGCACCACCATCCTGGACAGCAGGGGCAACCAGATCGCGGCCGTCTACTCGCGTGACCGTACGGTGGTGGACCTCAAGGACATCTCGCCGTACATGCAGAAGTCGATCGTCGCGATCGAGGACTCGCGCTTCTACAAGCACGGCGCGATCGACCTCAAGGGCGTGCTGCGCGCCCTGAACAAGAACGCGCAGAGCGGCGGGGTCTCCCAGGGCGCCTCCACGCTCACCCAGCAGCTGGTGAAGAACTACTTCATCGAGGAGGCCGGCGACGACCCGACCAAGGTCGCCGAGGCCACCCAGCAGACCCTCGGCCGCAAGGTCCGCGAGCTGAAGTACGCGATCCAGATCGAGGAGAAGCTCGGCAAGAAGAAGATCCTCGAGAACTACCTGAACATCACCTTCTTCGGCGAGCAGGCCTACGGTGTCGAGGCCGCCGCGCAGCGCTACTTCTCCAAGCACGCCAAGGACCTGAACCTGCAGGAATCCGCGCTGCTGGCCGGCATCGTCCAGTCCCCGAGCCGCTACGACCCGGTCAACGACGAGGCCGAAGCCACCAAGCGCCGCAACATCGTCCTGCAGCGCATGGCCGAGGTCGGCGACGTCTCCCAGGCCGAGGCGGACCGGGCCAAGGAGACACCGCTCGGGCTGCAGCCCAGCCAGCCCAAGAACGGCTGCATCACCGCGGTCCACGGCGCCGGCTTCTTCTGCGACTACGTGCGCGAGGTCTTCCTGACCGACAAGGAGTTCGGCAAGACCCGGGAGGACCGGGCGAAGCTGTGGAACCGCGGCGGTCTGACGATCCGCACGACGCTCGACCCGCAGGCACAGAAGTCGGTCCAGGCGTCCATCAAGGACCACGTCTACAAGAGCGACGCCGTGGCGACCGCCGCGACCGTCGTCGAGCCCGGCACCGGCAAGATCCTGGCCATGGGGCAGTCCCGTCCGTACGGCTTCGGCAAGGACGAGACGCAGATCAACCTGTCCGTGAACCAGAACATGGGCGGTGGCGCCGGATACCAGCCCGGCTCGACGTTCAAGCCGATCGTGGCGGCGGCCGCCATCGAGGGCGGCAAGCCGGCGACGCAGGAGTACTCGTCGCCGTACTCGATGATGTACCCGAGCCCCGTGGCCGCGTGCGACGGCAAGATCTGGCGCAACGACACGGGCAAGCCGGAGAAGCTGACCAACGAGAACCCCTCGGAGCACGGCCCGTACGGCATGAAGGAGGCGACCGCCAAGTCGGTCAACACCTACTACGTGCAGCTGATCAGCGACATCGGCATCTGCCCGGTCACCGGCATGGCCCAGAAGATGGGAGTGGAGCGCGCCGACGGCCGCGAGATCGACCAGGCCCCCTCCATCGCGCTCGGCACCCAGGAGATGTCCCCGCTGACGATGGCGAACGCCTACGCCACCTTCGCCTCGCGCGGCATGTACTGCACCCCGGTCGCCATCGAGTCGATCACCCAGACGGTCGGCAGCGAGACGAAGTCCCTGCAGGTCCCGAAGTCGACGTGCTCGCGCGCGATGTCGGAGAAGACCGCCGACACCGTCAGCACGCTGCTGAAGGGCGTGGTCGAGGACGGCACGGGCCAGGAGGCCGGCCTCGGCAGCCGCCCGAGCGCGGGCAAGACCGGTACGACGGACAAGCGGTACGCGGCCTGGTTCGTCGGATACACCCCGAACATGGCGGGCGCGGTGTGGGTCGGTGACCCGCAGCACAAGCGGCAGATGGTCAACATCACCATCGGGGGCGTCCCGCACGACAAGGTCTACGGCGGCCAGGTCCCCGGACCGATCTGGCGCGACATGATGACCGGCGCCCTGGAGGGCAAGCCCGCACCGGACTTCCAGCTGGTCGACATCCCCGACGACAACAAGAACAAGGGGGACGACCGGGGAAAAGGCCGAGGGGGGAACCACGGCGGGGACAACGGGGGCCGGACGGGCGGAATCATCGGCGGACTGATCGGCGGTCCCACTGACGGGGGCACGACCGGGGACGCCGGCGGCACCGACGGCGGCACCTTCCCGACGCCCACGTTCTCCCTCCCGGGCAACTTCATCCAGGGTCAGACGAACGGCGGGACCAACGGGAACGGGTTCGGCGGACGCAGGGGCTAGGAGCGACGACCGCGGCGGGCCGGTGATCTCCGCCACCACGGCCCGCCGCTGGAACGGCCCCCGCACGATCTTGGAACGCCCGACGGCCGCGCCCGGAGAGCCCGCCGCCCGCCCTTGGAAAGCCCGCGCGCGGCACGGCGGGAGCCCAACCGGCTCAGCCGCGCCGCCCGCCCAGCAACTCAGCCGATGTCCCGGCCCGTCTCACTCTGCCCGCGCTTCCGGCTCGCCCGGCTCCTCGGCCACCTCTGATGCTTCTGGTGGCTCGGGTGCCTCTGCTAACTCGGGCTCGGGTACCTCGGGAGCCTCTGCCAGCACGGGTACCTCGGGAGCCTCTGCCAGCTCGGGTACCTCGGGAGCCTCTGCCAGCTCGGGTACCTCGGGAGCCTCTGCCAGCTCGGGCACCTCGGGCACCTCGAGTGCCAACTCTGGCTCAGCCGGCGAGGAACTTCTTCACCGCGGCGGCGACGCGGCCGCCCTCGGCCTGACCCGCCACCTTCGGGTTCACGATCTTCATGACAGCGCCCATGGCCCGCGGCCCCTCGGCACCGGCCGCCTTCGCCTCCGTGACCGCCTGCTCGACGATCCCGTTCAGCTCGTCGTCGGACATCTGCTTGGGCAGGTACGCGGCAAGGACCACGCCCTCCGCCTTCTCCCGCTCGGCCGACTCGGCACGACCACCCTGGGCAAAGGCGTCCGCCGCCTCGCGGCGCTTCTTCGCCTCCTTGGTGATCACCTTGAGCACCTCGTCGTCGGAGAGCTCGCGCTTCTCCTTGCCCGCGACCTCCTCCTTGGTGATCGCGGCGAGCGTCAGCCGGAGCGTCGAGGAGCGGAGCTCGTCGCGCTCCTTGATCGCGGCGTTGAGGTCGTCCTGCAGCTTCGACTTGAGCGTGGTGGTCATGGGGTCGATTGTCGCAGCTACGACAGTGCGGGCGCGCCCTGATTTAGCGGGCGGCCGCTCTCGGCTAACAGCGGGCTGCCGCTGTCGGCTTTGGCGGGCGGCCGCTCTCGGCTCTGACGGGCGGCCCCTCTCGGTGCCTGCGCGGTCTGACACGATGGTCGTATGCGCGCGCGATATGGAGTACCCCTGGGAATCATGGCGGCAGGCACCGCCGGACTGGTGTACGCGGCGGGGTTCGAGGTCCGCTCGTTCCGCCTCCGACGGGTGACGGTCCCGGTCCTCCCGCCGGGCATGCGCCCACTGCGCGTGCTCCAGGTCTCCGACATCCACATGGTCGGCGGCCAGCGCAAGAAGCAGCGGTGGCTGCAGTCGCTGGCGGGACTGCGCCCCGACTTCGTGATCAACACCGGTGACAACCTCTCGGACCCCCAGGGCATCCCCGAGGTCCTCGACGCCCTCGGGCCGCTGATGGAGTTCCCGGGCGCCTACGTCTTCGGCTCCAACGACTACTACGGCCCCAAACTCCGCAACCCCGCCCGTTACTTGCTGGAGAAGGCCAACGGCCGCCACGGCCTGAACGGCAATGCGCCGGCCGTGGGAGTGATCCACAACCCCTGGGAGGACCTCAGGGACGGCTTCGACGCGGCAGGCTGGCAGAACCTGACGAACACGCGGGGCGTGCTGAAGATCGAGGGCATGTCGATCGAGCTGACCGGCCTGGACGACCCTCACATCAAGCGCGACCGCTACGCCCGGGTCGCCGGCGGCCCCTCAGGCACGTACGACTTCTCGATGGGCGTGGTCCACGCCCCGTACCTGCGCGTCCTGGACTCCTTCACCGCGGACGGCTACCCCCTGATCCTGGCCGGCCACACCCACGGCGGCCAGCTGTGCATCCCCTTCTACGGCGCCCTGGTCACCAACTGCGACCTGGACGCGGACCGCGTGAAGGGCCTGTCCACCCACACGGCGGAGGGCCGCACGTCCTACCTCCACGTCTCCGCAGGCTGCGGCACCAACCGCTACACCCCCGTCCGCTTCGCCTGCCCACCGGAGGCGACGCTGCTGACGCTGGTGGGGCAGGAGTAGGCAGCAGACCGAGGGGCGCAAGGCGGGAGACCGGAAGCCGGGGGAACGAAGGCACCGGTCACCGCATCACCGCATCACCGCATCACCGCAGGATGAGAGTGACCGGTCACCGAGGGAGCGGCCCGGAGACCGGACTCCGAAGGTCCAGGGCACGACGATCCACAAGCCGAAGGCTCCAGACGCGAAGGCCCAGGACACGAAGGTCCGAGAGCCGAAGGCCCCGGAGTCCGAGGTCCGGGAGCGGAAGATCGTGGAGCCGACGGTCGCGGACCCGAAGCTCCGGAAGTCGAAGCTCCGGAAGCCGAAGAATCGAGATCCGAAAAATCGAGATCCGAAGATTCGGCCGGCGCCACATCCACCCACCCGGAGTACTCCACATCGCCCCCTTCACCCTTTTTGCCTAGCTTGAGGGCATGACCGCCCCGATACCCAGGGACATCCCGGACCTGCCCGCGATCCCGGGCCCGCCCCTCGTACTGCCCTCCCCGGTTCCGGCCACGGCGGTGGTGGCTCCGGTCCGCCGCCCCGCGGCAGCGCTGTTCCGCCTCCTGATCGCCCTCACGGCGGTCGCAGGAGTCACCCTGGAGATCCTCCTGGGAACTCCCGCCCGCACCCTGAGCTACTTCAGCATCCAGACCAGCATCCTGCTGGCCGTGGTCATGTTCCTGTCGGCGTCCAGGGCCTGGCGAGCCCGCCGCCCGCTGCCCTCGGCCGTGACAGGCGCCGCACTCCTCTACGTCGTGGTCAACGCGCTGGTCTACCACCTGCTCCTGGCCCATGCGACGCCTCCGTTCCTCATGACGGATGCCACCGCGCCCCCCGCGCGCTGGCACGCCCAGTGGGCGGCCCTCCAGATCCTCCACACGGTGGTCCCGGCGGCGGCCGTCGCGGACTGGCTCCTGCTCACCCCGGCCGCCCGCATGCACCTGCGCCAGGCCACCGCGTGGCTCCTCTACCCCCTGGCCTACCTGGCCTTCTACCTCGCCCGAGCCGCATTCCTCCCCGCACCCTCCCCCGGCCGCTACCTCTATCCCTTCCTCGACGTCGGCGCCCACGGCTACCGCAGCACCCTGGCGAACGCCCTCCTCCTGGGCCTCGCGATGTACGGCCTGGCCATCCTCCTGATCGCCCTGGACCACACCCGCCCGACCCCGGTCCGCCGCCGCGTCTAAACCGGATTTCGTCTCCGGCCACCAGTGGGCTAAAGTAAACGTCGTCGCCGCGACAAGCAGCGACATCGGGGTGTAGCGCAGCTTGGCAGCGCGCTTCGTTCGGGACGAAGAGGTCGTGGGTTCAAATCCCGCCACCCCGACAGTGAAACACCAGGTCAGACCCGGTGCTGAGAGATCAGCACCGGGTCTGGTTTGCTTTGCGGGCTCGTTTTGGGAGCCATTTGGGAGCCGACTTCGGGGAGCGGCTCCCCAGCGGCTCCCAGCGAGGGGCTTTCCCCTCCCGAGCGCACTGCGCGTCGCGCACGCTGTGGAAGGGGCACCTCGAATGACGCTGGGCGCTTCTGCCTGGAGCACGGCCATCATCCCGACCGCCCCGAGCCGACCCCACCGCAAACCTCGTTCGGCGGCGAGTGGAGCTGAAGAACGCCCCGTAACTCTCCAAGGTGCCGACCTCCCTGGCGATCTTCATCAGTGAGGCGGGCGGGGAGACGTACGTCCCGAACGCCTCGCTGCAGATGCGGTCCTTCGCGTCCGTGACACGGGAGTCGGAAGCTCCGGTGGCAGGTCTGACCCCAAGGCGTCGCCACATCATCGCGTGCTCGGGGCCGGTGTTGAACTCAAATGGCACCTGATCTTCCACGAGGCGAGCTACCGGCGCACCGGCTAAAACTGTCGTGTGCTCAGGACCTCGCAAGTCCTGAGCACACGTCGAATCACCCATGGAAGGCCAAGCCCCTCTGAAGCCCGTTCAGACGGCCGGACGGATCCCTGCTGGGGCGCTCAGTTCATCCGCTTCAGGTCCCGGGCGCTCATGCCGAACAGCACATTCGGCTGCGCGTACTTGAAGGTGTAGCCAGCGACGAGAGCGGCGGCGATGAACTCGCCATTGGTGACGTACCTGCCGGTTGCCCGCTCCATCACGTGTTTCACGGTGTAACTGCTGGCGGTAGGAGTCTTGATCGGCGTGATGTTCTCGCACAGCCACGCGGCCGTCTCCACCACCATGACCACGCCTGCGGCCAACTCCTCGCGGCCGGCGGCGAGGTCGGTCCGGCGCTGCTCGGCCGTCTTGCGAAGGGGATCGAAGACGCCGATGCCGTAGGAGTTGAGCCGCGGATGCTGCTGCATCACCTCGGCCAAGGCAGCGAACTGTCGGCGGGCCACCAGATATGCCGTTCCGGTGGCTGCCTGGTGGGCGTGAATCTCAGACTTGCGGCGACGGTCCCTGGTCATCGTGTGCTCCATCTCGCGGGACGGCCCACGTCCACCCCGCCGCGGATGTTCGGATGACCTGGCGGAACGCTGTTGCGCGATTCGGGGAACCTTGTCTTCGCTGCCACGATGGACGTGGGCCACCATGACTCGGAGCAGGCAGGCGCAATCTGCCATGCGGAGCATACGCCCCAGCCCAGCTTCGTCCCGCCCATTCGGGGCGATCCGGCGACGCCATACCAGTACCAGTACCAGCACCAATGCCAGTACCAAGGCCGCCGAGCCCCACACGTCGCGCGCTGGCCGGACCGATGTCGGCGGCGCGCAGGCTCAGGACGCCGCGGCTGTGGCCGGGGGGCCACCGGCCATGCGTGGTCCCGCCCGTGGCCGGCAGGGCGCTGACAGCTTCCGCGGCCCGTGCCAGCGGTCTGCCAGCGTCCTGCCAGCGAGTCCCGGCACCGTCTTCCTCGTCGAGAGCGGCACAAACCGCGAGGACCGCGAGAGCGGACGAGTGAAGAGACGGGGAGGCGCAGATGTCGTACGCCATCCGGGCCGAGGGTCTGGTCAAACGCTACGGGGACATGGTCGCGCTGGACGGCGTCGATCTGGAGGTGCCGGCCGGCAAGGTGATCGGTGTGCTCGGGCCGAACGGTGCGGGCAAGACCACCACCGTAAGGATCCTGTCGACGCTGATGCAGCCGGACGGCGGCCGGGCCACGGTCGGCGGGCACGACGTGGTGCGGGACCCGGTGCGGGTGCGCCGGCTCATCGGTCTCACCGGACAGTACGCGTCGGTCGACGAGGAATTGTCCGGCACGGAGAACCTGGTCCTGCTGGGCCGGCTGCTCGATCTGTCGAAGCGGGCGGCGAAGGCGCGGGCCGCCGAACTCCTGGAACAGTTCTCGCTCACCGAGGCGGCGGACCGGCCGATCAGCACCTTCTCCGGCGGGATGCGCCGCCGCCTCGACCTGGCGGCGAGCCTGGTCGGCCGGCCGCAGGTGCTCTACCTGGACGAGCCGACCACGGGCCTCGACCCGCACGCCCGCGGCGAGGTGTGGAACGTGATCCAGCGCCTGGTCGACGACGGCTCCACGGTGCTGCTCACCACGCAGTATCTGGAGGAGGCGGACCAACTCGCCGACAGCATCACGGTGTTCGACCGTGGCCGGGTGGTCGCCGAGGGCCGCCCCGGCGAGCTGAAGCGCCAGGTCGGCGGCCAGATCCTCCAGGTCCGTCCGTCGCTGTTGCAGGACGTGCCCCGGGTAACCGCGATGCTGACCGAGCTCACCGGCACCGCGCCCGTCCAGGACGGTGCGAACGGGCTGCTGACCGTGCCCGCCGACGATCCCCTGCTGGTGTCCGCCCTGGCCCGCCGCCTGGCCGCTGACGGCATCGGCACCGATGAGATGGGGCTGCGCCTGCCCAGCCTCGACGAGGTCTTCCTGGCCCTGACCGGCCGCCCCTCCGCCACCGACGACAAGCAGAACGACGACACCTTCACCGAGAGGACCGCGGCATGAGCGCTCAGACCCTCGCCCCCGCCCACCCCACCCGCCAGGCCGCCGCCCCCCTGCGCGTCGGTGCGGCCCGGTCCGTACGGCACAGCTTCGCCCTCGCCGGGCGCGGCGTCACCAAGTTCCTGAAGTCCCCGATGCAGCTCACCGATGTGGTGCTGACGCCGATCATTTCCCTGCTGATGTTCGTCTACATCTTCGGCGGCGCCATCTCCGGTGGCCATAGCCACGCCTACCTGCAGACCCTCACGCCAGGAGTGATGGTGATGACCGTCTTCCAGGCGAGTATCGGCATCGGTGTCTCGCTCAACGCCGACGCGAGCACCGGAATGTTCGACCGGTTCCGGTCCATGCCGATCGCCCGCTCAGGGCCGCTCGTCGGCGCCGTCCTCGCCGACTTCGTGCGCTACGTGGTCTGCCTCGGCACCTTGCTGGTCCTCGCCCTGATCATGGGCTACCGGATCGGTACGGACCCGCTGTCCACGCTCGCCGCGCTGGTCCTGCTCATCGGTTTCGCGCTGTGCTTCTCCTGGCTGTCGGTGTACATCGGCATGCTGGCCAAGACCCCCGCCTCCGTGCAGGGCCTGATGACGATCATGGTGCTGCCGCTGACCTTCGCCAGCAACGTGTTCGTGCCGGACAAGACCATGCCGGGCTGGCTGCAGACCTGGTCGGACATCAACCCGGTCAGCCTGATGTCCGACACCGTGCGCGGTCTGCTCAACGGCGGCGCCGTCGCGCACCCGCTGCTCGGCAGCCTCGGCTGGATGGCCGGCATGGTCGCGGTCTTCTTCCCGCTGGCGATGCGCGCCTACCGCAAGAACCTCGGGTGATCCACCGCTCCCCCGTCGAGCAGCATGCCCGGACGCTACGACGACACCGGCCGGCCGACTTCCTCGGCCAGCCGGTTCAGCGCGTCCGCCCGTGCCAGCGCGGCGCCCTCGCCGAACGCCGTACGGTACTCCCGCTCGCCGAGCCGCCCCTCCAGCCGCTCGACGAGTTCGCGCAGTTCCGGCTCCCCCGCGTCGAACGCGCCCCGCATCACCTGGCTCATGCCGAGCGCGCGTGCCGCACCGGCCGGGTCGCCCTCCAGCGCGAGCAGCCCGCCGAGCAGCTCCGCGACCCAGGCCAGGCCCGCCCCCGCGCCCTGGGCCAGCAGCCCGCCGGCCGCCTCGGGCAGCAGCGCCCGCGCGCCGGCGGCGTCGCCCGCGGCCAGCCGGTTCTCCATCCGGGTGCTGACGATCAGGTCCCGGGCCAGTTCCTCGGGGATGGACCGGCTGCGGACGAACGACTCCAGCGCGTCCAGGACCCGGTCGGCGCCCGCCAGATCGCCTTCCCTGCGGTGCAGATTGGCCAGGCCCGCCACGATGTTGGCCTCCAGACGGCGATGGCCCCGCTCCCTGGCCTGGCCCTGGGCCCACTCCAGGTCGCGCCGTGCGCCGGCCAGGTCCCCGCTGCGCCGCCGCTCGCGGGCCAGACGGACCCGGCCCAGGTCCAGGTAGTCGTCGGTGCCGAGCTCCGAGCTGAGCGCGACCACCCGTTCGAACGTGGCGATGGCCTGCGCGTACGCGCCGCGCAAGGAGTGGTCGCGGCCGACCGGGAGCAGGCTCATCACCAGGCCCCATCGGTCGCCCACCTCCTCGAAGCCGCGCAGCGCCGCCTGCCGGGAGGCCTCGCCGGTGCGCAGATCGCCCTGCTCGGTGAGGGCGAAGTCGTACGCGAGGTGGGCGCCGGCCCGCACCCATGGGTCGGACGACCGCAGCGAGCGCGCGAGACGGTCCGCGGGGGACTCCGGCTCGTCGTCGGACACGGCGAGTTGGGAGATGCGCAGGAACAGTCCTGCCGTGTGGAACTCGCGGGCGCCCGCCGAGTCCACGTCCTCGATCAGCAGGCGGGCCCGGCGCGGCCCACCGCCGAGGGCGCGCAACCCGGCCAGCGCGGAGTCCAGTTGGGCACTCATGCCGCGCACACCCCAGTACCAGGACAGCGCTCCGACGAACCGGGCGGCCAGGTCCCCTTCCCCGGCGTCCACGGCCGATCGCAGCGCATGCACCAGATTGGGGTGCTCGGCGTCGAACACCGCGATCGCCTCCAGCTGCCGGCCGGTGCGCAGCCGGGGCTCGTGTTCCTGGGCGAGGGCGAGAAAGTACTGCGCGAACGGGCCGGTGAGGTCGTCCCCGGAGGCGCCGAGCCGGGTGGCGGCATAGGCGCGTACGGTCTCCAGCATCCGGTAGCGCGGCTCGCCGCCGTCCGTGCCGGAGGAGTCGACCAGTGACTTCTCGATGAGCGCGTCGAGGACGTAGAGGATGTCGTCGGCGGCGAGTGCCGCGTCCGCGCAGACCGCTTCGAGGGCGGCGAGCGTCGCTCCGCCGGGGAACGCGGACAGGCGCCGGGCGAGGGTCCGTTCGGGCTCGTCGAGCAGGTCCCAGCTCCACTCGACGACCGCGAGCAGGGTGCGCTGGCGCGGCAGGGCCGTGCGGCTGCCCGAGGTCAGCAGCCGGAACCGGTCGTCGAGGCGGCGGGCGATCTGGTCGACGCCCATCGAGCGCAGCTTGACGGCGGCCAGCTCCAGGGCGAGGGGCAGCCCGTCGAGCCGCCGGCAGATCTCGACCACGGCGCCGACCGTGGCGTGATCGAGCGTGAAGCCCGGGCGGACGCTCTCGGCCCGGTCGACGAACAGCCGCACCGCGGCCGACCGTGCCGCCTCGGCGGGCTCCGGCTCGCCGGCGGGCACGTCGAGGGGGCCGAGATGGCACAGTGCCTCGCCGTCGATGGCGAGGGGTTCCCTGCTGCTGGCGAGGATCCTCAACTGCGGTAGCAGTTGCAGAAGTTGCCCGACGAGTTCGGCGGCGGCGTCGACGATGTGCTCACAGTTGTCGAGGACGAGGACGGCGTCGCCGATGTCGAGCAGCTCCGCCATCCGGTCGACCGGTGCGGCGCCCTGGGTGCGCCCCGCGTCGTAGAGGCCGCCGTCCGTGGAGCCGACCGCGCCGAGCACGGCGTCGGCCAGCTGGCCGGGCGCCCCGACCCCGGCCAGCGGCACGAACCAGACGCGGCCGCGCTCCTGGGCCCGGTCCCGGCCGACGGCTTCGACGGACAGCCGGGTCTTGCCCGCGCCGCCCGGGCCGACGATGGTGACCAGGCGGGACGCGGCCATCAGCGCCGCCAGCTGCGACAGTTCGCGCTCGCGGCCGACGAAGGTGGTCAGCCGGGCCGGCAGGCGGTTCGCCGCCGTCTGCGGCCGGGCCGCCGCCGGACGCTCCAACTCCCCCCGCAACAGGGCTAGATGGATCTCTCTGAGACCGGTCGACGGGTCGACGCCCAGCTCGTCGGCGAGCCGCTCGCGGATCTCCTCGTAGACCGCGAGCGCGTCCGACTGGCGGCCCGCCGCCCACAGGGCCCGCATCCGCAGCTCGGCCAGGCGCTCGCTCAGCGGGTCGGCGGCTGCCGCCGTGCCCAGGTCGGCGAGGATCTCCGCGTGCCGGCCCAGTCGCAGCTCGGCCTCGAAGAGGTCCTGGGCCGCGGCGAGCCGCAGATCGTCGAGGCGGGTGACGACGGCTGCGGCGAAGGGCGCCTCCCGTACGTCGGCGAGGGCCTCGCCCTGCCACAGCCCCAGTGCCTCGCGCAGCACGACCGCAGCCTCGTCGTAGCGGCCCTCGGCGCACCGCTTGCGGCCCTCGGCGGCCAGTTCCTCGAAGCGGGCGGCATCGACCTCCAGCACCCCGTCCGCGGTGAGCCGGTAGCCCCCGGCGGCGGACTCCACGCGGGCCGCGCCGGCCAGCGCCCTGCGCAGCCTGGACACCAGGGACTGCAGCGCGTTGCCCGCCTCGGCCGGCGGGTCCTCGCCCCACAGGCCGTCGACCAGCGCGTCCACGGACACCGGGCGTCCGGCCTCCAGGGCGAGCCGGGCACACAGCATCCGGAGCCGGGCGCCCGAGACGGCGGCCGGCGGTCGCCGTCGGCGCCATCCCCGTGTTCCCGCACCTGGACAGGGCCCAGCAGAACTATGTGCACGCCGTTTCCCCCGTGATCAACCGACGACCTGACACAGCATCCAGCACGGGCCGTGTCCGGTAAAGGCCGGAGAAGCGGGGCGCAGAAGCGGAGGGCCGGAGACTGGGGAGGGCCGGAGAAGCGGAGGGCCGGTGAGCCGGGGGGCCTGTGGGTCGGTGGGCGGAAGGCTGGAAGGCTGCAACGACGGAAGGCGGGGAGGCGCGAGGCCGGGGGGTCGGGGGGCCGGGGGGCCGGGGGCGGAAGACGGGAAGGCCGAAGGGGCGGAAGGCAGGGAGGAGCCACGAGGTGGCTCCAACCGTTGTCCGGGCGCGGCTCTAGCCGTGCTCTAGCCGTTGTCCGGGCGTGGCTCTAGCCGTGCTCTAACCGTTGTCCGGGCGTGGCTCGGCGGTGTCGTCGGGGGCCGGTTCTGGTTTCGTGTGGAGGACTTCGCGGGCCTGGTCCGCGGAGCGGGCGATGCTCTCGGAGACGAAGTCGAGGAAGCGGGCGATGTTCTCCATGCGGACGGCGGCCGGGGAGCCGGGGCCGAGGATGCCGACGCCCTGGCGCGCGGTCTCGGCGACCTGGGCGGTGCCGCGGGCGCTGGCCATCATCGACTGGTACCAGACGTCGGAGTCGACGACGTAGCGCTCACGGCGGCGTTCGTCGCGTTCCCGGCGGATCATGCCCTGCTCGTCGAGGAACGCGACCGCCTTGGAGACGGACGCCGGGCTGACCTGGAGGCGCTGGACGAGTTCGGACGCGGTGAGGCTGCCGGCGTCACTGATGCAGATGCAGGCCAGTACCCGGGCCATCATCTTGGGCGTGCCCGACTGTATGAAGACGGTGGTGAGCGTCTCCTCGTACACGCGCACGGCCTCGGCATCGCGCCCGTAGGCCTGCGGGGGCGCCTTCGGGTCCTGGCGCGCGGCCTGCCTGCGCCGGTGGGCGCGGTGTTCGGTGGCGCGGTGGGCGAGGTCGGCGCGGTAGGCGGCGGGGCCGCCGTTGCGCATGACCTCGCGCGTGATGGTCGAGGTCGGACGGTCGAGGCGTCTGGCGATCTCCGCATAGGCGAGGCCGTCGGCCAGTCCCAGCGCGATCTGCTGACGTTCCTGCTGGGTGAGCCTGCCTCCCGGCATCGTGGTCTCCTTCGTGCTCTTTCGTGACCCCCGGCATCTCCAGCATAGCGTTCACTTTCATTTCATTGCAATGATCCATGCTCGGTCGTTGCATTGAATTTCAATCCATTGCAACGAAATAACTACCTCTACCTGCACTGATGGCAAATTAGCGCAACGACTACGTTGCCAGATCCATGAATGCAACGTAGCGTTTCCATCATCAGAAACCGCGGGCCGCAAGGGCCCGCGACGCAGATGAAGGAGAGCACGATGCAGAAGTTCGACACCCCCGCCCCGGTCTCCGCCGTCCTCGACATCCCCGCGGGACGCATCCGGTTCATCGCGGCCGACCGGGCCGACACCACGGTCGAGATCCTGCCCGCGGACCCCGCCAAGGGCCGCGACGTGAAGGCGGCGGAGGAGATCGAGGTCGCCTACCGCAACGGCGTCCTGCGGATCGAGGCCCCGGCGGCGAAGCACCGGGTCCTCGGCACCTCCGGGTCCGTCGAGGTGACCGTCCAGCTGCCCGTCGGCTCCCGCGTCGAGGCGAAGGCGGCGGCCGCCGAGTTCCGCGGCGTCGGACGGCTCGGCGACGTCGCCTTCGAGGGCGGCTACCGCTCGGTCAAGATCGACGAGGCCGCGAGCGCCCGCCTCACCGCCCACGACGGCGACGTCTCGGTCGGCCGCCTGGGCGGCCCCGCGGAGATCAGCACCCAGAGGGGCGGCATCCAGATCACCGAGGCCGTGCACGGCGCGGTCACCCTGCGCACCCAGCACGGCGACATCTCGGTCGGCGCCGCCCGCGGAGTCTCCGCCTCCCTGGACGCCGGCACCAGCCACGGCCGGATCAGCAACACGCTCATGAACGCCGACGGAGCCGCCGCCGGCCTGAACATCTCCGCGACCACCGCCTACGGCGACATCACCGCCCGCAGCCTGTAGAAGCAGCAGCCTGTAAAGGGAGCACCTCTCATGACCGACCTGGCCATCGCGGCGAACGGGCTGCGGAAGTCCTACGGCGACAAGACCGTCCTCGACGGCATCGACCTGACCGTCCGAGAAGGAACGATCTTCTCCCTGCTCGGCCCGAACGGCGCCGGCAAGACCACCGCCGTCAAGATCCTCTCCACCCTCGTCTCCCCCGACCCCGCCAGTGGCCCGATCCGCGTCGGCGGCCACGACCTCGTCGCCGGCGCGCAGGCGGTGCGCGCCGCGATCGGCGTCACCGGACAGTTCTCCGCCGTCGACGGCCTGATCACCGGCGAGGAGAACATGCTCCTCATGGCGGACCTGCACCACCTCTCCAGGCGCGAGGGGCGGCAGGTCACCGCCGGCCTGCTGGAGCGCTTCGACCTCACCGAGGCCGCGAAGAAGCCCGCTTCCACCTACTCCGGCGGCATGAAGCGCCGCCTCGACATCGCCATGACCCTGGTCGGCAACCCGCGGATCATCTTCCTCGACGAGCCGACCACCGGCCTCGACCCGCGCTCCCGGCACACCATGTGGCAGATCATCCGCGAGCTCGTCTCCGACGGCGCCACCGTCTTCCTCACCACCCAGTACCTGGAGGAGGCCGACGAACTCGCCGACCGCATCGCCGTGCTCAACGACGGCAGGATCGCCGCCGAGGGCACGGCCGAGGAGCTGAAGCGGATCGTCCCCGGCGGGCACGTCCGGCTCCGCTTCACCGACCCGGCCGCGTACCGGACAGCGGCCTCGGCCCTGCGCGAGGCCTCCCGGGACGACCAGTCCCTCGCGTTGCAGATCCCGAGCGACGGCAGCCAGCGCGAGCTGCGCGCCATCCTCGACTGGCTGGACTCGGTCGGCATCGAGGCCGACGAGCTGACCGTGCACACCCCCGACCTCGACGACGTCTTCTTCGCCCTGACCGGCGGCCCCGGCGTCCCCGACCAGCGCAAGGAGACCGCCCGATGAGCACCCCCCTGGCTCCCGCCCGCCCGACCCGGATCTCCCTCGCCGTACGCGACTCCGCCACGATGCTGCGCCGCAACCTCCTGCACGCCCGGCGCTATCCGTCGCTCACCCTGAACCTGCTGCTCACCCCGATCATGCTGTTGCTGCTGTTCGTCTTCATCTTCGGCGACGCCATGAGCGCGGGCATCGGCGGCGGCGCGGGCCGCTCCGCGTACATCGCCTACATCGTCCCCGGCATCCTGCTGATGACCATCGGCTCCACCGTCGTCGGCACCGCCGTGTCCGTCTCCAACGACATGAGCGAGGGCATCATCGCCCGCTTCCGCACCATGGCCATCCACCGCGGCTCCGTACTCTTCGGACACGTCGTCGGCAGCGTTCTGCAGGCGGTCATGAGCGTGGTCCTCGTCGGGGCCGTCGCCGTAGCGATCGGCTTCCGCTCCACCGACGCCACCCTCCTGGAATGGATCGCGGCACTCGGGCTGCTCGCTCTGGTCTCCCTGGCGTTCACCTGGATCGCCGTCGGCATGGGCATGAGCAGCCCGAACGCCGAAGCCGCCAGCAACAACGCCATGCCGCTGATCCTTCTGCCCCTCATCTCCAGCGCGTTCGTCCCTCTCCGCACGATGCCCGGATGGTTCCGGCCCATCGCCGAGTACCAGCCCTTCACCCCGGCCATCGAGACCCTGCGCGGACTCCTCCTCGGCACCCACATCGGCAACAACTGGTGGATCACCCTCGTCTGGTGCCTCGGCCTCACCGTGCTCGGCTACGTCTGGTCGACCTCGAAGTTCAACCACGACCCGGCGTAACCGCCGTGACAGCGCGGGCCGGCTCCCGCAGCGCGTCCCACCCGAGGGCGGCGTACACCGACACCCCGTCGGAGTACGCCGCCCCGTTCGTGTCCGAGGAGGGCAAGAAGGGCGGGGAAGGCCAGGTGGAGGGGGAGGCCTGGAGGGCGGGGAAGGCGGCGTCGGGCACGGCCGGGTGGGCCGAGGGCCGCCTGCTGCGACGCGCGCTCAGGAGCAGAGATCCAGGAGCAGAGATTCAGGGGCAGAGATTCACGTGCCGGACGGCCAGCACGTGCCCCGCCGCGTCGATGAGGCGGCTGCGGGCGAGGTGGTTGCCGGCCACCGCGTTGGTGATCGCCGAGGCGATCGAGGACGTCTGGGAGCTGACGTTGCCCCTCAGATCGAACATGACCATGTCGGCACCCGAGCGCAGCGCCTGGACGGCGGCGGCGGGAACGCTGAAACCGGCGGCCGAGATCGCCTTGGCGCTCAGCGAGTCGGTGAGCACCAGTCCCTTGAAGCCCATCTTGCCGCGCAGTTCGGAGCTGATGACGGTGGGCGACAGGCTCGCCGGATTGGTGCCCAGGCCGGGCACGATGTTGTTGGAGACCATGATGGCCGGGGCACCGGCCTTGATGGCCGCTGTGAACGGCGGGATGCCCACCTTCTGCAGGGTGGACCAGGGCAGGGTGCGGGCGGGACCGAAGTCGGAGTTGTAGCTGGAGCCGCCGAGGCCCGGGAAGTGCTTGACGACGGGTATCACGCCTCCGGCGCGCAGCCCGTTCATGTAGGCGACACCGGCCTTGGAGACCACCGAGGGGTCGCCGCTGAAGGACCGCCACCCGTCGGGGTTGGTATGGCTGGGGGCCTCGTTCCTGCCGTCGACGTCGACCACCGGCGCGAGGTCCATGTTCACCTGGGCGGCAGCCATCTTCTTGGCGACCGTCGTGACGTTCTGCTGGATCTGGGCCGGGGTCCAGTGCGCTCCCATGTACGCGGGCCAGGGCAGGGACCCGACGAGGTTCGCCATGCGCTGGATGCCGCCGCCCTCCTCGTCGGTCATCACCAACAGGCCCAGGTGGCCGGGCACATGGGACTTCAGGGTGGTCAGCCGGGAGCCGAGGTCGGACGGCGCCTTGCTGCCGAACAGCAGCACGCCGCCCGCACCGGCGCCCACCTCGGACGTGGCGTCGGACACCGAGGTCTCCGACAACGGGACGGCGATGGTCAGCATGGCCAGCCGGCGGTTCGACCATCCGGCGAGCTTCGTGCTGTTGGTGCACGTGGTGGCGGTGGTGGAGGCGGTGGTGGCGGTGGTGGCGGTGGTGGCGGTGTCCGCGGTGAAGGACGGACGGGACTGGGAAGGCGCGGCGGGCGAGGCGGGGGACGCACCGGGGCCGCTGGAGTGCGGGGCCGCCTTGGGGGTGCCCGTGCCACAGCCCGCCAGGAGTATCGCCGCGACGGCGGCGGTGCTCAGTCTTCGGGCGTTCGCGGCCCGGGCGGGGAGCCGGGGCGGTGCTGTCGCGCTTCTGCGGTCACGGTACGACGGAAGATTCATCGCCCGGCCTCCTTCGGGAAGACGCGACGACTACCCGTCGCGCTGAGGACCGTATGAGTACGGGGTGGGCTTTGCGAAGGGTGAGATGCGCACCAGCCCGTGATTGTTCGCTGGTCCACGTCGGAGTACCAGCATCTCTCGCCTCGGTGCCGGCCGGAAGTCGAGCCACCGTGACCAGGTCCCGCCTTCGCGCGCGCTTTCCCGACAGCGGCGCCGTTCACAGGGGGACGGGGGTGGGGACGGGGGTGCCTCTGGTCCGGGAAACAGCAGGTCAGGACGGGTCAGGAGAGTCAGGACAGGTTCCCGGTGCGGCCTGCCCTCTCTGCCGACGCGCCGCCTCCCGGCCCGCCCGGGAGCGCTCGGCGGCTGCGTGGGATCCCGGCGAAGATCTCCTCCTGCTGCCGTTCCCTCACCCACGGAGACCACTCCGTACCAACGAGTGCCTGCGGAGCCCACGCCGTACCGACCGGACCAGTGCCTGCGCAGACCGCGCCCTGCCCATGGCCCGACCTGTGCCGGGCGAGGGGCGAAATGATCGGCACGGCCCCGGCCCGGCACACGCCGGCCCCCTCCGCGGTGGAGCGCAGAGGGGGCCGGGTGAGCGGTGCGGCGAGGTGTCGCCGCGGCTACGGCACCGCGGCGGCGGGCTCGTTGGCCCGGTGGGGCCGGAACTCGTGTTCCTGGGCGCGGTGGTAGCCGCGGCGGTCGTACCAGCGGCAGACGGCCCAGCCGATGAGCAGGGCCCCGGCCGCGTAGGCGCCCAGAACCAGCCACGCCAGGTGGACCCGGTCGCCCCCGCCGTCGAAGAACAGCAGCGATCGCACCCCCTCGACGACGTGGCGGGCGGGCAGCGCCTTGCCCAAGGCGTCGTATCCGCCGGGTAGTTCCTCCGCCGGGATGGCTCCCGCGGACAGCGGCACGCCGACGAGGGTCACCGAGAACAGGGCGAGGAGCTGGCCGAGTGCCCCGAACACGGCGAAGAGGGCGAGGGTCAGCAGGGAGACGGCCGCGCAGGCGGTGCTGCAGAAGAGCACGAACTGCCCGGTGTCGCCAGGGCGGACGCCGGTCGTCCACAGCGCGACGCAGGCGACGACGGCACCTGCCACGCATCCCATCGCCGCGCCGAGCACCGCCTTGGCCAGGAACGTCGACGACCGCGTGATCCGGATGACGGGCTGGACGACGCGCCGGGGGCCGATCTCCAGGGGCACGTAGCCGAGCCTCGCATCGACGAACGTCGTCAGCAGCGTGGCCGGCAGCAGGCCCGAGATGAGCAGCGCGATGGCGATGTAGAGCGGAAATGCCCCGGCCGCGGCTCCGACGTCCCCGGAGGGCGGCTGCCGCACGGTGGTGGTCACGCCGACCGGGTCGCCGAGCAGGGCCAGGAGCCCGGCCGACGCCGCCCCGGCCTTCGGGGGAGCCTTGTGGGTGCCGGAGGTCCCGGAGGTGCCGGAGGCCCCGGGGGTACGGGAGGCGCCGGCGTTACCGGAAGTGCCGGAGATGCCGGAAGCACCAGAGGTGCCGGGTGTGCCGGGTGCGCCGGGGTTTCCCGACGTGCCGGAAGCTCCGGAGGTGCCAGGGGTCCCGGAGGCCCCGGAGGTGCCAGGAGTCCTGGACGTGCCGGAAGTCCCGGACGTGTCAGGGGTCCCCGGCTTGCTCCTCGCGGCGGCCGCCGCCTGCGCCGTCAGCTGTGCGCCGATCCGCTCGGACGCCTGCGCCGCGGTCAGACGCATCACCTTGTCGGTCGTCGAGGCCGCCACGCCGCTGACCCCTCTGGGCTCGACGAGCTCCATCATCGGGCGCCGGGCGTGCTGTCCCGTGCCGAGCAGCGACAGGGCGCGGCCGGTGAAGTCGCGGGGCACCACCAGGGCCCCGTACGCGTCCTGGGCGTCGAGCATCCGCCAGGCGTCCTGGCGCGTGCGCACCACGCTCCAGTGCACGCGCCCGTCCTTGCGGGCCGCGGCCGTGATGGCGTCGGCGAGCTTGCCGCCCAGGTTCACCGTGCCGTGGGGGCCGGTGACGCCCTGGTCCTCGGTGACGAGGACGAGCGGCAGATTGCGCAGGTGACCGTCCGGGTCGGAGGTCGGTCCCAGATAACTGAGGGTGCTCAGGGCAGCGAGCAACGACCCGATCAGCACGACGATCCATGCCCTGGGCTGCCTCCATAGTGTGCTGGCCCGCAAGGGAACCACCTCCATCGGTCCGGGGAGAAACGGGAAGATCAGGCCGTACGGCGGACCGACCGGTCCGCGGGCCGGTCCAGGCCCAGGCGTCGGCGCAGCGTTCGTGCACCGCGCGACGGGCCGGACACCAGCCGGTGTTCGCGCAGCATCGGCAGCGTTTGGCCGACGAAGAGTTCCAGCGCCGCCGGGCCGCCGGGCAGGTCGATCAGAAGGCCGGCGGGCCGCTCCTCGTGCAGCAGCCGCCGGACGCGTTCGACGGTTTCCCCGGACGGCTCGGGGGCGACGGACAGGGGCGCGATCCGGGGCGTCCGGGAGGGGACCGGGCGGTCCGTGACGTGGTAGTCGGGCGCGCCGGGAGCGTCGGCCGGGGTGTTCCAGGCGGCCAGCGTCACGGGGTGGCCCTGCGGTGGCCGGGCGATGTTCAGTGGGCCGGCCACCTGGTAGTGGGGGCCGTCGTGGTCGAGGCGGTGCATGCCGTCGGTCCTGAAGTAGACGCCCGAGGCCCGGTCGTGCACGAAGGCGTCGTCGTCGAAGCTGTCCCACAGGCCCGCGAGCACGCCCAGGTACTCCTCGGCGCGCCGGTACTCCTGGGAGCATCGGCGCTCGGCGGTCCGTCGGTGCGCCTCGGGCGTCTCGGGCCCGGCCGCTCGCTCGACGGTGTCCGGACGTGGGTCCAGCAGCACCCCGGCGCGGCCGCCGGACATGAGGTCGAGGGTCGCCAGCTCACGCGCCAGGTGGTACGGCTCGTGGGAGGCGGGGGACGCCTCGGCGATCAGGCCGATGCCCGTGGTGCGGGGAGCGAGGGCCGCGAGGACGCCGGTGGGTTCCAGTGCGGCCGGACCGACGGCGTCGTTCCTGCGGCTGCCGACGGTGTCGCTCCTGCGGATGACGAGGGCGTCGATGCCGGCCCGGTCGGCGGCGACCGCCGCGTCGGACAGCCGGCGCAGCCACGGCCCGACCTCGCCTCCCGGCCGTGGCACTTGTGGCGCCGCACCGTGCGATGCCTCACCGTGGTGTGGTGAATCGCCGTGTGGTGAATCGCTATGTGGTGCCACACCGTGCGGTACCGCACCGTGCGGTGCCGCATCCGGACGCGGTGTCGGGGGCAGGGCGACGAACAGTCGTACGGGGGCGGGGGCCGGTTCAGGCATGGGTGCCTCCGGTGGCGAGTGCGTGGCCCGGCAGACCGAGGTTCTGCCGCAGGTCCCTGCCGTCGTAGGCGTTGGGGAAGAGTCCGCGGCGCCACAGTTCCGGGATCACGTGGTCGACGAAGTCGACGAGGGGGCCGGGCAGGAAGGGGAAGGAGATCATGAAGCCGTCCGCGCCCCGTTCCTCGTACCACTCCTGCATACGGTCGGCGATCTGGGACGGGGTGCCGGCGACGATCTGGCCGCTGAGGAAGTGCTCGGCCAGCTGACGGGTCGTGAAGCCGTGCTCCTGAGCCATCCGGATCAGCAGTTCCCGGCGGCTCTGGCTCCGGTCGGTCGGCGGGATCTCGGGAAGCGGTGCGTCCAGATCGTGGCCGCTCAGGTCGGTCCCGAGGTTCTCCTGCAGCCACTGGCGGGCCACGTCCTCGTGGACCAGTCCCCGCAGCGCCGCCAGATGGCCCCGCGCCTCGGCCTCGGTGGCCGCCACCAGGGGCCAGAAGGCCGGCCAGATCTGCACCTGCTCGGGCCGACGACCGGCCGCCCGGACCCTCTCCTTCACCTCGGCGTAGAACCGGCGGGCGCCGGGCAGGTCGCGCTGGTCGGTGAAGACGACGTCGGCGTAGCGGGCGGCGAAGTCGATGCCCGCCGGGGACGCACCCGCCTGGAAGAGGACGGGATGGCCCTGGGGCGGTGCGGGGATGCCCTGCGCCCGGCCGAGGTGCGCCGCGTCCCACAGGGCGCGGACCTCGTCGACGGAGCGTTCGGCGAGTTTGTACCTCATGTCGTGCGGGACGGGCGTCCGGCCGAAGTTCGCCGCTTCCTGCGGCAGGACGGACGTCACGATGTTCCATCCGGCCCGGCCGCCGGAGATCGCGTCGAGCGAGGCGAACCTGCCTGCCAGCCGGTGGGCCGGCCAGTAGGTGGTCGAGCCGGTCGCGACGAGGCCGATGTGCTCCGTGGCGCCGGCCAGCCCGGCCAGGAGGGTCATGGGTTCGAAGTGGTCCGCCCTGGCGGCCTTGTTGAGGCCGGGACCCTCGCCCCAGGGCGCGAGCAGATCGGGGCGGAAGACGGCGTCGATCCTGCCGCGCTCCAGCTCCATGGCGAGGAACTCGTGGAAGGCGTAGTCGAGTTGGCCCGTGGCAGCACCCTGCGGGTGGCGCCATCCGGCCCAGTGGCCGCCGGAGCCGTGCAGCAGAACTCCCAGTGCGAGCCGCCCGGTGAGCGCGTGCGGCATTGCGGTTTCTCCCCTCGTGGGTGGGTGCGGTGAGGTCGTGACCGACGGCATCAGGGGCCCGGCGGAGGCCGGTCCGTGCGGATGACCGGCGGAGGCCGGTCCCTGCGGATGACCGACGGAGGCCGGTCCATACGGGTGGCCGCGGCCGCCCCGGGAGCGATGAGGTCGCTCACCGCCCGGCAGCCCCGGCCACAGGGATGCCGTCCGAGGCCGCGGGGACCGTGTCCGCGGCGGCCGCTTCGGCGAGGGAGCCTTCGGCGAGGGTCGCCAGGAAACGGGGCACGGTCTCGTCCCGCCAGGGAAAGAAGTGGCCGCCGGCGAGGACGCGCAGCCCCTGCCACCGCCGGGCATGGCGCTGCCACGCGGCCACCTGGCCCGGCGGATGGACCACGTCCTGATCGCCGGCCAGCGCGTACAGGGGGACGGTCACCGGCCGCGTCGGCGAGGTGCGGGCCCGGGCCAGGAGCCGGAAGTCCGCCTGCAGCGGACGCAGGACGAGGGCGCGCATCTGCGGGTCGGCGAGCACCTCGGCGGGAGTCGCTCCGAGTCCGGCCACATGGTCGAGAAGGGCGTCGGGGTCGTCGGCGAGTTCGTGGTCGGCGCGGGTGTCCAGGAGTTCGCAGGGCACCATCGCCGAGATCACCAGGGCCCGTGGCGGTGCGCCGAGTTCGCACAGCGCGTGGCAGACCTCGTGGGCGAGGAGCCCGCCCATGCTGTGGCCGAAGAGGACCAGCGGTGCGGTGGGATCACCGAGGCGCGGCAGCAGGTCCGCTACGGCGTCCGCGGCGCTCTCGTGCGGCCGCTCGGCGAGTCTGCGGCCGTGGCCGGGCAGTTCGGGTGCGACGAGTGCGCACGACGGCGGCATGAGTGCGGACCAGGGACGGTAGGCATCGGCGGATCCGCCGGCGAAGGGCAGGCAGACGACACGGGCTTTCATGTGATTCCCCCTGAGCGGGTCCGGACGCCGGGCGGAGGTGGTCCGCCGGACCGGCCGTCACCGGAATGACCCCGCGATCAAAATGCAACGCAACGGTGCGTTGCCATCCTAGGATGGCGCTAAACTTAGCGCAACACAACGTTGCGTTCGGTCCGTTGGGCCGGTCGGAGGTCGCGATGCCAGCAGCTGGAACCAGGCCGGACGGGCAGTCGGCCGGCAGGCCGGGAGGGCCCCGCCGCAAGGACGAGATCTTCGCGTCCTGCCTCGAACTGCTCACGGCCCAGGGTTACGACGGACTCACCGTCGAGGGCGTCGCCCAGCACTCCGGGGTCAACAAGACGACCCTCTACCGCTGGTGGCCGTCGAAGTCGGAGCTGCTGCGCGACGCGCTGCTGAACTCGGGCATGCTCTCCCTGGACCTGCCCGACTCCGGCAGCCTCAAGGGCGACCTGTCCGATCTCGCCACACAGCTCCAGGCCCTTCTCGACGAGCCCCGCACGAGCGCGGTGGTGGAGGCGGCCCTGGTGGGGGCGGTGCGCCACCAGGCGATGCGGGAACTGGTGACGCACTTCCTGGAGGACCGGCTCGGACGCCACCAGCCCATCTTCGCCAGGGCCGTGGAACGCGGGGAGCTGCCCGCGGACTTCGATCCGGCCCTGCTGGTGGACGCCATGGCCGGCGCGCTGTGGATCCGCCTGCTGGTGCGCCGCAAGCCGGCCGAGAGCGACTTCACCGACCGGCTGATCTCGATGCTGCTCCAGGGCGCCTGAAACCGGCGCGCGGGTCACCCGCCCGGACCGGCGGGACGGGCCGGCGCCGCGCCACGGCCGGCAAGGCGGGCCGACACCCCTCCCCGGCCGGCCGGTACGGGCCGAGCCGAGCCGGCCGACGAAGCCTCAACCACCAGGCACGGCCGGCCGACCGGGGCGGCTTCCACCACCCGGCACGGCCTCAGCCGACCGGGGCCGCCTCAGCCACCCAGCGAGGCCTTGAGCCGGCCGAGCGTGGTCCGCATGCCGGCCCGGTTGACCTCGGCCCGGTCGGCCGGCCGCGTTCCCGTGAAGACCCGGCCGAGGAACTCCGCCGTCCGCGCGCCGGGGCCGGTGCGCAGGTCCTCCCAGTACTCCGTGACCCTGGTGGCACCCTCCTCCGGCTGGAAGCGGTACCCCCACAGGGCCACGGGCAGACCGAACGTCGTGACCCGGAAGGCGAACTCGCAGGGCCGCTCGGCCCTGACCACCCGGCAGGTGGTGAACCAGAGCAAAAACCCCTTCCGGTTGAACCCGACGAACCCGGTTCCCGCGCGCACCTCCCGGCCGCGGATCCAGACGCCGAAGCACTCCGGGCTCCACTTCCCCATGTTCCGCAGGTCGGCGACCGCGGCGTACACATCCTTGGCGGAGGCGTCCACAAGAACGCTCTCCTCGACCTTCCACAGTCGTTTCACCATGACCCCCGAGCGGATTCCAGTTGTGCCACGAGTCCGGAACGGCCGGACGTCCACCGGGCGTGAACTGCGGTCCCTGCCAAGGGGACCGGGCAGTGGAACGCCTTGACGGTCGGACGACGGCGCTCCTACTGTAGAACGAGCCGGATCGTTCTACAACGTCTTCGGGCGGGCCGAGCGCCGGCTCGTCGTACAGCGGTGACGGGAGAGCGACCGACGGGGGGAGACACCTCGGCCGACGAGGGCCGGGCCCCCGTTCCCCGGCGCCGTGCCCCACCCGATCGGCAGCCGGAACCGCGACTGCCGCCGGACCCGCAGTTCCGCACCGGTGCGCCAGAGGCCCGACCGAGGGACACCCGAGGTCCCGGACGACCGGACGCGACCGAGGGACACCCGAGGTCCCGGACGACCGGACGCGACCGAAGGGCACCACTGGTCCCGGACGGCCGATCGGCGGAAGACCGGCCACCGGGCAACCGGCCTTCCCCCGTGCCGCGTTCCCCGCGCACTCCTCGGTGCCCGCGGAAGTGCGGCACAGCACCTCGGCGGCGGCACGCCCCGACCGTCCCAGCCCCAATGGAACACGACCCGAAGGACCGTACTGTGACCGAAATCCCCGTGGAAGCCGACTGGGACAACGCCCCGGGCGTGCTCGAAGGCGCCCGCGAACTCGAACTGACCCCCGCGATGTGCAACCTGCCGTACTGGTTCGAGCACGTGGCCGGCTCCATGCTGCGGCGCCTGTCGGACGGCACCGTGACCGCCGCGGGCCCGACACAGGCCGTGCTGCGTCCGGGGCCGATGCGTGAGGCGCTCATCGACGAGTTCACCTTCCGGACCCTGGCCGAGGACAAGGCGACCCGTGCGCTGTCCTTCCTCGTCTTCCACGCCCCGGACCGGGACTGCCTGGAGTTCTACGCCACCCAGCTCGTCGACGAGGCCCGGCACGCGCGCGCGTTCCGCGACCATCTGCTCCTGGTGGGTGTGCCCGACGAGGAGATCTCGGCCGCGGTCGCCCGGACCGCGGCGTCGTCCGGGGCCGCCGTCCTCGACCCCCTGGAGGAGTTCGGTCTCGGCGTCCTGCGGGACCGGCAGGACTTCTACGGCGGTGTCCTCGTGCTCACCGTCCTGGTCGAGGGGATCCTCGCGCCCGCGGCCGAGCTGAGCGAGCGCAAGTGGAAGGTGCTGGACCCCTCCGCCGCGCTGGTCGAGCGCGGGGCGAACATGGACGAGATCCGCCACCTGGCCGTGGGCAGCGCCGTCGTACGCCAGTACCTGACGCAGCGTCCGCAGGCACGGGCGGGGTTGGTCGACCTGGTCCGGGAGGGGCGGCGCCTGTGGGAGGAACTGCCCATGCAGGAGGTGCTGTACCGGCGGGAGTCGCTCTTCCAGGAGGGGCTCGCCGAGCACGGTCATCTGCTGGGCGACTACGAGATCTGGCCCGGGCGGCGGCTGGTGGACAGCGGCATCGAGGAGCGGATGGAAGCCGCCGAGCGCTGGTCGCGCGAGACGCAGGACGCGCGGCTGAAGTACATGCTCCTGGACGAGGCGCTGTGACGGCCGGCCCGGCCGCCACCGGCACCTGGCGGATTCCGGCGGCCGGCGGGCCGGACGGCGCGGAGTTCCTCGCCGCGACCGTCACCGGCGCCGGGTCCGCGCCGCGGGCCGTGGTCGTGATCTGGCCGGCTCTCGGTGTGAAGGCCTCGTACTACGCGCCGTTCCGCGACCAGCTGGCGAGCCGGGGCATCGCCTCCGTCGCCGTCGACCTGCGGGGCCAGGGCGACAGCCGTCCGCGCGCCGGGCGGGGAACGCGTCACGGCTACCACGAGCTGGCGACCCGTGACTGGCCCGCCGTCATCCGTGCGACCCGCGAGCGCTTCGGCCCCCGCACCCCGCTGTACCTGCTCGGGCACAGCATCGGCGGGCAGGTCAGCGTCATGCACACGGCCCACGACCCCCGGAGCGCGGACGGCATCATCCTCGTCGCGGCCGGTTCGGTGGACCACCGGGGCTTCTTGGGCGCGGACAAGCTGCGCGTGCTGGCGAGCACCCAGTTCATCTCCCTGGTAGCCCGGTTCTGGGGCTACTGGCCGGGGCACCGGCTCGGCTTCGGCGGGCGCCAGCCCGCCCGGCTCATGCGGGACTGGGCGAGGATCTGCCGGACGGGCCGCTTCGCCCCCACCGGGTCGGACTTCGACTACGAGACGGGCATGGCGCAGGTCGTCCTTCCCGTGCTGGCGGTCTCCGTCGAGGGGGACCGGCTGGCTCCCGGCCGGGCGGTGGACCGCCTGTGCGCCAAACTGCCCTCGGCGACGATCGACCGCTGGCACTTCCGCCCGGAGCACGGCGGCCGCGTCGACCACGTCCGCTGGGCGCGCTCCGGTGAGGGCATCGCGGAGCGGATCTCCGACTGGCTCGCACAGCGGCACACGGTCCGCGACAGCACCCTCTGAATCAGGACCGGGCAACACCCTCCGAAACAGGACCGGGGCGGCTGCAGCGTCACACGACGCGGCAGCCGCCCCGGCCTTCGGGCCCGTGCGACAAGGCGGGTTCAGACGGAGTTGGTCAGCCGCAGCAGGTTCCAGACCGCGCCGGGACGCACGCCGCCCTGGAAGGCCGCGTACTCCGGCTCCAGCACCTGGGGCGCCCACTTGAGCTTGAACGCCTCCTGCGTGCGGGCCGGGTAGACGGCCCTGCCGTGCTCGGCGACCAGGCGCAGCGACCGGGTCAGCGTCCGGGACGCCGACGCCGGCTCGTGGCGCTCGCTCAGTCCGGCGAACGGCGTCAGCCCGAGGTGGAGCCAGCCCGTCCCCTCCGAGCGGAACAGCTCCAGCGCCGTCAGGTTCACCAGCTCGATCGTGCCGACCGGAGCCTTCGGCGACCGCCTCGTCAGGTCGTAGAGCCAGCCCGGACGGGCGCCCCAGGCCGGGGAGTAGGTGATGTAGCCGACGGTCGTGCCGTGCCGGCGGGCGACGAAGGTGCGCCGCAGGGGCGCGCCGGGCCCGCCCCTCTCCCCGATCAGGAACGACAGCTCCTTGACGTGGCGCCCCTTGGCCCTGAGCCACTCGGCGTCCACGGCGTCCAGCTCCGACTGGTCCGGGGCGCGGGAGTCGGCCTCGTGCACGGTGACGCCCTCGCGTCGCGCGCGGGCGACGTTCTGGCGGATCTTCGCCAGGTGCCTGCCGCGGAGCGTGAAGGCGGACAGGTCGATGCTGTAGGAGGTGCCGATCTGGTTGACCGTGAAGCCGCGGGACTCGTAGAGGGGCACGTCCGCGGACCGGATCTGGGCGGCCGTCAGCCGGGACGGCCGGGGGCCGCCCGCCACCACCCGGTCGAGGAACTCGTCGAGCAGTGCTCCCCTGTCGCCCTGCGCGGCGAAGGGCCCGCCGAACTGGACGACATGGCGCCCGCACCGGCGGTGCGCGACGATCCCGGGGACCCGGCCGCCCCTCCAGCGCGAGGTGGCCTCGTTGAGCGCCAGGGCACCGCTGGGATGGTCGGCGTGGGCGCCGAGGAGAGCCACCTCCTCGGCGCCCGCCGCCCGGATCATCGGGCGTTCCCCGCACCCACCCGGTGCGCGGGGGCTGCGTCGGCGGCCGGCTCCCGGGCAGCGCGGGCCGCGCCGGGTCCCTCGGGCGCGGCGGCCAGCGCCTTCTCGAACGCGGTGAAGGCCGGGTGCACCTTGGGTTCGAACGCCACCCCGAACGGCTTGAGGAAGTTCCCCAGCAGCCCCCGGTCCCCGCACAGATGGACCGGCACGGCCAGCAGGGCCCACTCCCAGCCCACCAGCCAGCCCCACAGGGCGACCACAGCACCGGCGGTCAGCCAGCTGTGCATCGTGTTGTACAGGACGTAGTAGCCACGGTGGATCGGCCTGCCCTTCGCCCTGTGGTGGGCCCACGCTCCGGGGAGGTACCCGAAGATGTCGATGTAGGCGAACATGCCCACGGCCACCAGCCAGCGCACGTCGTGCCAGTGGGCGAGCATGAAGCCGGCGCTGAGGAGCAGGCCCACCGTGTACTCCGCCCGCAGGAGGCGGAAGGTCACGGGTGTCTCGAAGCGGTTCAGCGGGTCCATCAGACGACCTCTCCCTGTCCGAGCAGAGCCCGGAGGATGTGCTCGATGGTCTCCCGCAGCACGCGCTCCGCCACCGGGTCCACGATGTTGGCGAGTGTGGGAAGACCGAAGTCGAAACCGGCGGTGAAGACGACACGGGCGCCGTCGTCGGTGCCGTCGACGCTCCACGCGCCGTCGAAGGTCTCGAAGTCCCCGTGCAGCTGGCGGAAGGTGATGCTCAGCGCGGAGTCGTCGAAGACGTCCTCCTCGGTCCAGGCCAGCACACCGTTGCGGAAGTCCACCTCCCAGTCGCTGTGCAGCGATCCGTCGTCGAGCAACGGGTGGACCGTCACCTTGCGTACGGTGTCCACGAGGTCCGGATAGCGGGCGAAGTCGCGGATGCGGCCGTAGGCCTGGGCGGCGTCGACGCCGTGCGCCTGGAAGTCGAGTCGTACCGAGCGCACTTCAGCGCCCTCCTGTCGGCGTGTCGGTGTCGTGGGGCCGGTCGGGGAACCGTTCGCCGAGGGTCCGTGCGGACTGCCGCACGGCCTCCGTCAGTTCCTGCGCCTCCTCGGCCGTGAGGACGGCGGGCGGGGTCAGCCGGACCACGGCGTGGGCGTTGAGCGAGTGGTTGACGATCACGTCGCGGTGCAGCAGTTCCAGCAGGAACTCGCCCGCCAGGCCCGCGTCGTGGAATTCGATGCCGATGAGCAGGCCCTCGCCACGGACCTCCCGGACCAGGTGCGGGCAGTGCCGCAAGGCCGCGTCGGCGATCTGCGGCAGGAGCAGGTCCCCCAGCTCCCGGGCGCGCTCGACCAGGCCCTCGTCCTCGATGACCGCGACGGCGCTCTCCGCGGCGGCCATCGCCACCGGGGCGGCGGCGAAGGTGGAGGTGTGGATGAACGGGTCGCGGTCGAAGGGGGCGAAGGCGCGCTGGGTGGCCACCGCCGCGGCCACGGGGATCACGCCGCCGCTGAGGGCCTTGCCGACGAGCAGGACGTCCGGGACCACGCCCGCGCGGTCCGCGCCCCACCAGTGGCCGAGCCGGCCGAGGCCGGTCATCACCTCGTCCAGGACGAAGAAGGCCCCCCTCTCGGCGCACAGGGCCGCGACCTTCCCGAGGTAGTCCGCCGGGGGCACCACCACGCCCGCTTCGCCCTGTACGGGTTCCACGATCACCACGGCGTCGGAACCGTCCGGGCCGAGCACCCGGGCCAGCGCCTCGGCGTCGCCGAACGGCACGTGCGCGGTGTCCGGCAGCAGCGGCTCGAACGGCGCCCGGTACAGGTCCTTTCCGGTGGCGGACAGGGCACCGAGGGTCTTGCCGTGGAAGCCGCCCTCGGTGGCGACGATCCTGCGGTGCCCGTGGCAGCGGGCCAGCTTCAGCGCCGCCTCCACGGCCTCGGCGCCCGAGCCGCAGAAGTGCACCCGGTCCAGCCCCTCGGGGGTGACCCGGGTCAGCGCGGCCGCGGCCCGCCCGGCCGCCGGATCCAGCAGGAGCCGGGTGGACAGCGGGTGCGTGCGGATCTGCCGCTCGACGGCGGCCACCACCCGTGGATGGCAGGCCCCGGCCAGGAACACGCCGTAGCCGCCGCAGTTGAGGAAGGACCTGCCGTCCTCGGTGCGCACGCGCGCGCCGAAGGACGACGCCTCCACATGGCCGCCGAACATCTCCCCCAGCCGTCCCCGGCCGCTGCTCAGATGCGCCTTGTACAGGTCCGCGGTCGCGTTGCCCCGGCCGGTCGCCGGCTGTTGCCCCACAGTTCCTCCTGGTGTGTTCACTGCACCCTCAGCGGGTCGCCGGCATGGTGGTCGAGCAGCGCCTGGGCGGTGGCGGTCCGGGACGGGGGATGGAAGGCCAGCGCCCTGCTGACGGCGAGGAGGTGCCCGGTGTCGGGCGAGGCGGCGAAGGCCAGCCCGCCCAGCAGTTCGGCCGCCAGGTCGGCCGTGCCGACGAGCATCTCCTGGACCGCGTAGCGGGCGGTGAGCGCCGCTCCGAGCTCCGGATTGCCGACGACCTGGGCGTCCACGGTGTGCGCCACGTTCTCCGCCAGACCCGCGGCCGCCTCCACGCCGGTGATCAGGGCGGCCCGGTCGGTCGCGCTGCCCCGGCCGGACCTGAGTGCCGCCTCGGCCAGCCGGCCGACCGCGCCCGTGTACGCGGCGGTCACCAGCAGCTCGAACCACACGAAGCCCACGGTCTGGAGCGTGTCCAGCCCGGTTCCCAGCTCGACCTGGGGGCGGAGCATCAGCTCCTCGGGCACATGCACGTTCTCCAGCACGACCTCGTCGCTCTCGGCGCCCGCGAGGAACGGCGAACCCCAGAACGGCCGGCGGGTGATGCCGGGGGATTCGGCCGGCACGAGCGCCACGCCCAGCTCACTGCCGCCGTCCGGGCCGGGCAGGGCCACACCGGCGGTGAGCAGGTGCATCGAACGGGACAGGCTGCACGGCTTCTTCGACCCGTTGACCAGGAACCCGCCCCCCACGGGAGTCGCGGTGACCGCCGAGTCCAGGATCCTGGCGCCCGCGCGACCCTCGGCGAATCCGGACGCCACCAGCAGCCCGTCCCGGGCGATGCCCTCGATCAGCATCCATTCCAGGCCGCCGGCATCGGCCGAGGCCACCAGTGCCACCAGGGAGGCGACCGAGAAGTTGTGCATCGCGGTGGCCACGGCCAGCGAGGGCGACAGCGCGCCCAGCGCCCGGGTCACCCGGACCGCCTCCAGGGCCGTCGCGCCCGCGCCGCCGTAGGTGGCGGGCACCAGCAGGCCGGGGCCGCCCGCGGCCCGGAAGACCTGCAGACCGTCGTTGCCCGGGGCCTCCAGCTCGGCGAGCGGCCGGTGCTCCAGCTGCTCGGCGAGGCCGGGCAGTGCCTTGTCGCACGCCTCGCGTGCGCTCTGCATCGCGCGGATCACGGCGTCTCCCGGGCGTCGGCGTTGCTGTCGGCAGGGGCGTCGGCATCGGTGTCGGCATCGCTGCCGGCAGGGGCATCGGCGTCGGCGAACACGGCGCCGGACGGATCGATCCCCGCGGCCACGCTCACGCCCTGGAGGTGACTGGTGCGCAGCGCCGGGTAGTTGGCCTCGCCGCAGGGGCCCCCGGTCAGGCCGGTGCCGCCGTGCGTGGGCAGCACGGGCAGGAACCCGATGTGGGAGTCGTTGACCTTCAGCAGGCCGCCGCCGCGCACGCCGGCGACGAACGCGTCGATCACCTCGTGGTCCCTCGCCCACAGCGAGTTGCGCAGGCCGTACGGGTTGGCGTCGGTGAACTCCACGATCTGTTCCATCAGCTCCGCGTCAGGCGCCCTGTCGGGGACCACCACCGGAAGCAGCGGGAAGAACGTCTCCTCCCGCACGGCGCGCAGCAGACGCGACCGCTTGAGCCCGTCCACCCGGACCACGGTGGGCTCCAGGAACAGGCCGCCGACCTCGTTGGGTGTGCCGTCCACATCGAGCCGCCGCCCGCCCGACACCAGCTGGGCACCGAGGTCGAGGGCCTCGTCGAGGACCTCCTGGAAGGCGTCGGTGCGCCGGACCGGGGACAGCAGAACGCCGGGGTCCTCCGGCATCCCGGGCCGGATCCCGCGCACCCGCTCCGTCAGCTTGTCCAGCAGTTCGCCGGCGATGTCGGGGTGCACCACCGCGCAGTTGGGCACCATGCAGATCTGGCCGGACCCGTAGAACGCCTCCGCCAGGGCGGTGGCGGCCAGGTCGAGGTCGGCGTCGCGCCAGACCACGCAGATGTCGTTGCCCGCGAGTTCCAGTACGGGCTTCTTGCCGTGCCTGACGCACTCGGCGCCGAACGCCACGCCCTGTTCGCTGCCGCCGAAGTACATGATGTCGTCGACCAGCGGGCTCTCCAGCCACTGCTGCAGCGTCTGCGGGGCGTCGGAGCAGACCACGGACAGCACCTCGGCGGGTGCCCCGGCCCGTTCGAGGGCAGGGACGACCAGTTCGTGCATGGCGTGCAGCACGCCCAGCGGCGCGCTGCGCGGTGCACGGACGACCAGGGCGTTGCCGGCGGCGAGCGCCCAGGCGCCCAGCATCGCGTTGGCCAGGGTGGCGTTCTGCGGCGGGTTGAGGCACACCACGCCGTCGGCCACGCGGCGCACCGTGAACCGCCGCTCCCCCGCCGGGATGTGCTGCTCCAGCTGGCCGGCCAGGAACTCCACGGTCTCCGGGCTGGTGTTGACGACGATGCCGGACACCTCCCAGCGGGCGAGCGCCCGCGGGTGGCCCTCGGCCACCAGCATCTCGACGATCTCGTCGTGTTTCTCCCGGGTGAGCCGGTGCAGCTCCGTCACGAACCGCAGCCGGTCCCGCAGCGGCCGGGCGGCCCACCGGCGGACCGCTCCGGCGGCCGCGGCCAGCGCGGCGTCGACGTCGTGGCGGTCGGCCACCGCGCACCGGCCGACCACCGAGCCGGGGGCCTGCTCGGCGGGCATCCTGCCCTGGTCCAGATCCCGCTTGACGCGGATGGAGCCGATGACGTCGTCGAGCATCGCGGACGCCCGCACGGTGTACGTCCACTCGTCCGAGAAGCTCTCCCGGCCTGCGATGTAGGAACCGTAGGTCAGCACGTCGGGGCCTCCTCCTGCCCGGCGCCGCGGGCGTCGGCGCGGTCGAAGTCGGCGACCGCCTCGTCGAAGGCGGCGGCCAGGGTCCTGATCGGCTCCCCCTCGGCGAACATGGAGAAGTGGTCGCCGAGCACCTTGGAGACGTTCAGGCGTCCCGACACATGCCACTGCCACACCGACTTGTCGACGAGGTTCATGCGCAGCGAGGTGTCCAGCCGGACGGTGCTGTCGGCCTCCTCGGCGCGCAGCAGGACCAGGTCACCCTGGAACCGCTGGTCGGGATAGTGCCCCTTGAGCAGGTCGTAGTTGTGCTTCCAGACCTGGTAGAAGCCCTTCTCGCGCAGCTCCCGGGCGTCCAGGCCGTCCTCTCCGACAGCGTCCAGCAGCAGCGGGAAGGCCTCGGCGAATTCCTCGTCGCTCAGATGGCGGCCGACGTAGGTCTCCGGCGGATAGCTGTCGAACATCAGCAGCGTCTCGACCTCCTCGCCGGCCGCCTGCAGCTGCAGCGCCATCTCGTAGGCCACGTTGCCGCCGAAGGAGTACCCCCCCAGCCGGTAGGGGCCCTCGGGCTGCCGGCTGCGGATGCGCTCCAGGTAGAGCGCGGCCAGAGCGCGCAGGGAGGTGGGCGCGGCGTTCACGTCGGAGGGGAAGGACAGGGCGGTCAGCGGCACGGCCGACCGGGAGTGGGCGGCCAGTCCGGTGTAGATGAAGTTGGTCCCGCCGGCGGGGTGGACCAGGAACAGCGTCCGGCCGGCACCCTCCCGGACGGTGACGAGGCCGTCGGAGCCGCTCTCGCCGGCGAGCAGGGCGCACAGCCGCTCGGCCATCTGCTGCGCCGTGTGCAGTTCGGTGAACTCGTCGTATCCCAGGTCGACGTCGAACTCGTCGCGCAGGCAGGTGGTGACCTCGACCGCGAGCATCGAGTCGCCGCCGAGCTCGTAGAAGTCGTCGCCGGGGGCGACGTCCGTCATGTCCAGGTGCTGTTCCAGGACGGCCAGGACACGGGAGAGGACCTGGGCCGAGTCGGCCCGGCCGGCCCCCACGGGGAGGGGGGCCGGGGCCGGGCGACCGGCGGCCGGGCTCTGGGGGATGGAGTCCCGGCCGGGCTCGGGCAGCCGGAGGTCCGGCTGGATCCAGTGGCTCTGTTCGTTCAGCGGGTGGCCGGGCAGGGACACCTTGCGTCCCGGGGACCCGGTCCAGGCGGCGGGCGGCCGGCCCTGGGAGACGGCTGTCCCGGAGGCCACCGCGCGCAGGCCGGCCCGCACCTCGTCGAGGCAGGCGGCCTCGAAGACATGGGTGACCGCCATCCGGGCGCGGCCCGTGAACAGGGTGTAGGCCAGGTCGCGGACCGCGGGGGCGGTCGCGTCGTCGGCGAGGTGGTGCAGCAGCTCGGTGGCCGTCGTGCGCAGCGCGTCGTCGTCGCGGGCGCTGAGGACCACCGGGTGTGCGCCGGCCTTCTCGGCAGCGGGCACGGTGGGTGCGGGCGCCGCCTGGAGCACGCAGTGCACGTTGGTGCCGCCGAGGCCGAAGGAGCTGACCGCGGCGGCGGCGAGCGGTTCGTCCTGGCAGGGGGTGGCTTCGGTCGCCACGGAGAACGGCAGCGTCGGGTCGGCGTGCGGGCTCAGCCGCTCGAAGTTGATCTGCGGCGGCACGGTCTGGTGGTGCAGCACGAGTGCCGTCTTGATGAGGCCGGTGACCCCGGCCGCGGCGTCGAGGTGGCCGAGGTTGGCCTTCACACTGCCGATGCGGCAGTCGGGCGCGGGGCCCCCGGCAGCGCGGTAGGCGGTGGTGAGCGACATCAGCTCCAGCGGGTCGCCGACGGCCGTGCCGGTGCCGTGCGCCTCGATGTAGCCGATGCCGGACGCGTCGAGACCGGAGGACTCCAGGGCCGCCCGGATGACCGACTGCTGTCCGGCCGGGCCCGGGGCGGTGAACCCGATCTTCTCGGAGCCGTCGTTGTTGACGGCGGTACCGCGGATGACGGCGTAGATGCGGTCGCCGTGGGCCAGCGCGTCGTCCAGCCGCTTGAGGACGACGACTCCGCAGCCGTTGCCCTTCACCGTGCCGGCCGCGTCGGCGTCGAACGGACGGCAGTGGCCGTCCGGGGACAGGATGCCGCCCTGCTGGTAGCGGTAGCCGCTGGTCTGCGGCACCGTGATGCTCACTCCTCCGGCCAGGGCCGCCGTGATATCGCCGCGTTCGAGGGCGACGCAGGCCAGGTGCACCGCGGTGAGGGAACTGGAGCACGCGGTCTGCACGCTCAGGCCGGGCCCGCTCAGATTGAGCTTGTACGACACCCGGGTGGCGAGGAAGTCCTTGTCGTTGCCCAGGAGCACGGGGTAGGTGAGGGCCGCGTCGGCGAACTCCTCGGACCGCAGCACGTTGGAGAGCAGATACGTGCTCATGCTGGTGCCCGCGAAGACGCCCACGGGACCGTGGTCGGGGCCCGGCGCGATGCCCGCGTCCTCCATCGCCCGCCAGGCGCAGGTCAGGAAGATCCGCTGCTGCGGGTCCATGAGCTTGGCATCGCGCTGGGTGACGTCGAAGAACCGGGCGTCGAAGAGGTCGGCGTCCGCGAGGTCGGCGCCGCGGCGGACGTATCCGTCGGCGTTCGCCCGGTCGGCGGGCACACCCGCGGCGCTCAGTTCGTCGTCGTCGAAGTCGCGGACGGACTCCCGTCCCTCCAGCAGGCTCTGCCACAGTTCCGTGGTGTCGCGGGCGCCGGGGAAGCGCCCGGCCATGCCCACGATCGCTATGGCGCTGCCGCTCGTCTGGCTGTCAGACACCTGCGGTCCCCCGAATCGATTCGATGTGCGCCGCGAGCCGGCGCACGGTGGTGTGCGTGAAGAGCTGGATCATTTCCAGGTCAGGGACGGAGAGTTCCTGCTGGAGCCGGCGGTGGACCTCGACGATGTGCATGGAGGACCCGCCGACGTCGAAGAAGTTGTCGTCGGCACCGAAGTCGGTGGTGTGCAGCACCCGGCTCCACACCGCGTGCACCGCGGCGGCCGTGGTGTCCGCGGCCTCGGCCGGAGCGGCGGTGGCGGGCTGGTCCGCGGACTGCGGCCAGGGCAGGGCGGCGTCGTCGACCTTGCCGTTGACGGTCAGCGGCAGGGCGGCGGATCGTACGACGCGGGAGGGCACCATGTAGCCGGGCAGCCGGTTGCGCACCTCCTGGCGGATCTTGGCGTCGGGGGGCAGCTCCGGTCCGGCGACGAAGGCCACCAGACCGGGGTGCCCCGGGTCGCGTTCGTCGAGCCGGACGGCGCACTCCTGCACGCCCGTGACGGCGAGGAAGGCGGACTCGACCTCGCCCAGCTCGATGCGGAAGCCGCGCAGTTGCACCTGCTTGTCCATCCGGCCGAGGTGGACGAGCGTGCCGTCGGGGCGGACGAGGCCGAGGTCGCCGCTGCGGTACACACGGTGGCCGTCCACGACCGGGAACCGCTCCGCGTTCAGCTCGGGCCGCCCGAGGTAGCCGAGGGTGACACCGGCCCCGCCGACCTGGATCTCGCCGGGCACTCCCGGCGGGCAGACGTGGCCGTCCCGGTCGACCACCGTGACGGTGAGGTGGGACAGCGGGCGGCCGATCACGGACGCGGTCTCCGTCTGTGCCTGGTCGGGCGTCACCTCGTGGTAGGTGACGTGCACGGTGGTCTCGGTGATGCCGTACATGTTGACCAGCCGGGCCCGCTCCCCCATGAGGTCGTACCAGGGGCACAGCGCCGCGTACCGCAGGGCCTCGCCGCCGAAGACCACGTGACGGACCGCCAGGTCCTGGGCGTCCCCCGGGCGCAGCACCTTGAGGAGCTGGTTGAAGGCGGACGGGGTCTGGTTGAGGACGGTGACCTGGTCGCGGATCAGGAGTTCCCGGAACTCCTCGGGCGACTTGGCGGTGTCCTCCGGCACGACGGCCAGGCGTCCGCCGTACAGCAGCGCGCCGAAGATCTCCCAGACGGAGAAGTCGAAGGCGTAGGAGTGGAACAGGCTCCAGGTGTCCTTGGCGCCGAAGCCGAAGTCCTTCTGTGCGGCGTCCATCAGCCGCATCACGTTGCGGTGGGTGACGCGCACGCCCTTGGGGCGGCCGGTCGATCCGGAGGTGAAGATCACGTAGGCGCAGTCGTCGGCGTGCCGGACGGCGGCCGCGGCGGACGGTTCGGCGCCGGCCAGGTCGGCCGCGGCCACGGGGGACAGCAGTTCCGCGCCGGGCCAGCGGTGCTCGTCCTCGATGACCGGCAGGCCGCCGGGGAAGCTGTCGAGGATCTGGTGGATGCGCGCGGCCGGCGAGTTGGGGTCGAGCGGTACGTACGCCCTGCCGGCCTTGAGGACTCCGAGGACGGCGGCGACGAGGTCCGGGCTCCGGCGCATCGCGATGCCGACGTACTGCCCCGGGACGTGGGCGGCGAGGTGGCCCGCGACGCGGTCGGCGCGGTCGTTGAGTTCGCCGTAGGTGAGGGTGGCGCCGTTGTGCACGACGGCGGTGCGCTCGGGGTGGGCGAGTGCGACCGATTCGAACCAGTCGGCGAGGGAGGCCGGGAGCGCGGGGTCCGGCAGGTCGGCGGCAGCGGGGTTGACCAGCGCCTCCAGGCGCCGGCGGGCCGGGCCGTCCAGGGCGGGCAGCTCGGTGATGCGCCGCTCGGGGGTTTCGGCGACCAGCCGCACGATGTGGTGCATCACGGCGAGCGGGTCGGTGGCCCACTGCTCGTGGGAGCACTCGGCGTGGATCTCGAAGTCCTCGCCGTGGTCCTCGACGTTCATGGACATCGGGTACTTGACGACCTTGCGGCGCAGCGGAAGCTGCTCGACCGTGCAGTCGCCCAGCCGGATCTTCAGCGGCTGCTTGTAGTACGTGAAGGTCTGGTCGCAGCTCATGGGGCCGTCGACGGCGCCGGGCATGACCTCACGGGCCACTGCCGCCAGGTCGAAGTCCTGGTGGCGCAGCAGCATCGTCTTCGTGCTCTCCAGCGACCGGCACAGGTCGGCGAAGGTCTCGTGGGCCGTCAGGTCGGTGACGAGGGGAAGCGTGTTGACGAAGTAGCCGAAGGAGGCGCGCTGGCGCGGACCGCGGCGGTTGGACACGGGGATGCCCACCACGGGGGTCCGGCCGCCGGTGCACCGGGCGTAGGTGACGAGATAGGCGGCGAGGAAGAAGGTGAACGGCGTGCAGCTCAGTTCCTCGGCCCGCCGGCGCACCCTCGCGCTGGTCGCGGGGTCCAGGAGCAGATGGCGTTCCTCGCCGTGCAGGGCTCCGTCGGGGCCGCGGCGGCCCAGCAGGCGGTCGTCGCTCAGCGTGGTCAGCCCCGACAGCTGGTCGCGGAAGAAGGCGACCGCCTGCTCGGTCGGCCGGCGCGGCTGGACCAGCAGGGACGGCGCGTCCAGGACGGAGTCCGCGAGCTCGGCGTCCGGGTCGGCGTAGAGCCGGGCGATCTCGCTCACGAGGTTGAAGTGGCTGTAGCCGTCGGCGACGAGATGGGAGAAGAACATCGTCAGGTAGACGGCGTCGTCGTCCCGGTAGAGGCGGAACGTGAACTGGCGCGGAGCGTCCGGGGCCAGAGGCGTGTCGACCTCGCGGGTGAGCAGATCGGTGACCGTGCGGCGGCCGTCGCCCGTGAGGTCCGTGACCGGCACGAGGTCCTCGGGGCTGCCCGGGTAGGGGCGGTGGACGGCGAGGACCTGTCCGTCGTGGCGTTCGAACGAGGTGTTGAGGGCGCGGATGCCGGCGCCCAGCCGGCCGAGCACCCGGCGCAGCCGCGGCAGGTCCACGTCTCCGGTGATCCTCAGGGCCAGGGACAGGTTGAAGGCGGGGTCGTCGGGATGGATATGGGCATGCGTGTAGAGCTTGAGTTCTGCGGGCGTCGCTGTCGCGGCGGACGTCTGTGATTCCATGGATGTGTACCCACTTCACGTCAGTAGGAGTCCGGGAACTGCATCGGTCGGACTACTCTTGAGCCGAATGGCATTGGACGCGGAAAACCCGTGATCGCCTGGGCGGCATGGGAATACGAAAGGGAATTCAGCGAGAACACCGACGGGTTTTCCCAAGGGTCCGCTTTCCGATTCCAGTTCACTGGATATACGGAGGCGGAATCGTCGTCACGCGAGTTCGCGTGACGGCCGTACGCATGGGTGACGGAGCTCAGGAAACCTGCGGCCTGCCGGTCCGGGCAGGCGCGGCCAAGGCATGAGTGGGTGGTGCGAACGATGCCAACTTCATGTACTCCCCCGTACGTCAGGCATGGCGGTCGGCGGCGGGGACTTCACCCGCACACCGACCAACCCACCGAAGGTACTGACAAGTACCTGTTCAAGGTGGGTTCGTTCAATCGATCACGATCGGCCTGAGCGCCCCGCGAGAGGGCCTCGGCGGTTGGTCCGCCCCAACTCAGAACGATCCGACTCGTTCCAATCTAGAGCCGGTGCCAGCCTCCGTCAAGCGTTGATCATGCGCGCCGCACAGATCCCGCCACCGTCGCGACACCCCTCGCACAATGAGGTTGCTTTCCCCATTACCGGCAAGTAAGGTCCCACCCCGGAAGTCGTTGAGCGGTCATTTCTTTCCTGACCCGGACGACTGGCTCCGTCACCACCGAAGGAGCCCTCGGCACACCCGACCGGCCCCGCCTTCGAATACGAACGGCGTGCGTCGGCACCGGCGGGCGGCCGGTGACTTCCCGGCGGAGAACCGCCGGTATTCGTGCGATGGAATCCGTTGCAACACACTCAGGGGGAAGCTCATGTTCTGCACTGGCCGTGAACCGGCGTGATCACCCACTGGCGCCCGGCGGGCCCCGACGGTCTCTACACGGCGGGCCCGCGCAGCGGCACGCCCCTGGTACTCGTCCACGGCATCCGGCTGTCGGCCTGGATGTGGGCCCCGTACGTCGGCCGGCTGCTGCCCGGCTTCAGGATCACCGCGTGCGACCTGCCCGGCCACGGGCAACTGCGCGCGGAGCCCTTCACCCTGGAGGGGGCCGTCCGGCAGATCGACGCGGCGGTGACCGAGGCCCACGACGCCACCGGGACCAGGCCCGAGGTCGCGGGGTCCTCGCTCGGGGGATATGCGACCCTCGCCTACGGCGCGTGCCGCCCCGGCCGGGCGGCCGGGCTGATCGTCAACGGCGCCACCGCACCGACGACGGGGACCGTCGGCCGGGTCTTCCGCACCGCCGACCGGGTCCTGGGGGCCCTCGGGGAACGACGCGCGACGCGCCTGAACACACGGCTGTTCCAGCTGACGCTGCCCCCGGAGATGTCCGCCGCGGTCCTGCACGGAGGGCTCGCCCTGCCCGGCTTCGGCCAGGTGGTCGCCGACCTGAGCGGCCGGGACTTTCTCGCCATGGCCGGGACCCTCACCACACCCGTCGTCTTCGTCAACGGCCTGCGGGACCGGCTCTTCCGCTCCGGGGAGGAGGACTTCGTCGCGGCCGTGCGCCGCGCCGGCACCCCCGTCGCCCTGGCACATGTCCCCGGCCACCACGTGCTGTGCCTGACGGACCCCGACCGCTTCGGCCGGGTGCTCGTGCGCGGTCACCGCGAACTGCGCCGCCTGGAGGCCGCCCGCCCGGCCCCGGGCACGCCTGCCCCGTGACACGCGCTCCTTCCCCGTCGCGCATGCTCCTTCCCCTTTGACGCGCGCCCCTTCCCTTTGACGCGCGCCCGTCCCTGCGACGCGCGCACCTTCCGTGTGCCCCGCGCACGCCCCTGCGGCGCGCGCACCTTCCCTTCGACGCGCGCACCTTGCCTGTGACAGGCGCACCTTCCCTGTGACACGCGCGCCTTGCCCGTGACCCGCGCCCGCCGTGGCGCACCCCGCGTTTCCCCGCCGGCCCGTGGAGGACCTGTGAACCCTTGGCTCCGCATCCTGAAACCGGTCGCCCGTGTACGGGCCCGGATCGTGTGCCTGCCCTGCACCGCAGGCGCGGCTGCCGTCTACCGCTCTTGGGCGCCCGCCCTGCCCCGGGGCGTGGAACTGAGCGCCGTCGAACTGCCCGGTCACGGCACCCGGGCCGGATCGGAACCGGAGGAGAACCCGGAGCGGATCGCCGACAGGATCACCCGTGAGCTGGCTCCGCTCGCCGCCGCCGCGCCCCTCGTGCTGTTCGGGCACGGCACCGGCGCACTCCTGGCCTACGAAACGGCCCGCCGCCTGTGCGCGTGGGGCGCCCCGCCCTCGGTCCTGGTGCCGGCCGGCCTGTGCCCCGCCGACCGCCTGGACCGCAAGGCCTACGGCGTCCTCGCGGAGCGCCCCGACCAGCTGAGGGCGCACCTCGGACAGCTCGGCCATGCACCACCGCAGGTGCTGGCGTCGCCCGACCTGCGCGCGGCCGAACTGCACGTCGCCCGCGCGGATCTGAGGATCCTGGCCGCCGCGCCCGCCCCGGCCGCACCGCTCGACGTGCCCCTGCTGGCCCTGGCGGGACGCTACGACCCCCTCCATCCCGGGCCCTCGATGGCCCAGTGGCAGCGCCTCACCCGGCAGTGGCTGGGCCTTCGCGTCCTGCCGGGCGACCACTTCTTCCCCTGGCAGAGCAACGAGGTGCCCCGGCTGCTGGCCGACATCACACTGCTCACCTCCGGGAGCAGCACCACCGCCGGCAACGGCCTCCTCGTGGCGCACTGACCTCGCCCCCTCACCTCCCGGGCCGAGCGGGTCAGCGGGTCAGCGGGTCAGCGGGTCAGCGGGTCCAGCAGGCCTAGCAGGCCGAGCGGGCACCGCGGGCCGAGCGGTTCGAGCAGCCGAGCGGGCACTGCGCTCGTACGAACACACCCGGCAGCCGTACGCCGGTGACGTCAACCACCTCTGAAAGGACACCTTGGATGGGTGCCATCCTCGTCGTCTGTGCGAGTCCGTCCGCCCACTCCAGCACCCGGGCCGTGCTGGAGGAGTTCGTGATGCCCCGGCTGGCCGGCCACGGGCACGACACGGCCTGGCTGTCGGTCCGCGACCTGCCCGCGACGTCGCTGATGGCGGCGGATGCCACCGCGCCCGCCGTCCGCAGGGCCGTGGACGAACTGACCGCCGCCGACGGGGTCGTCATCGGCACGCCCGTCTACAAGGCCTCCTTCTCCGGCCTGTTGAAGGTGTTCCTGGACCTCCTGCCCCGCGATGCGCTCGACGGCAAGTCCGTACTGCCCCTGGCCACCGGCAGCTCGCCCCAGCACGGGCTGGCGCTGGACCATGCGCTGCCGCCGGTGCTGAACAGCATGGGCGCCCGCCACGTCCTTTCCGGCTGCTACGTCACCGTCCGTGAGCTGGGGACACCCGCGACCGCGGTGAACGCTCTGGAGAGTGCGGCGGACCGTCTGCACGCGTCCGTCTGCGCCGTCCCGGCCGGCGCCCACGCCCGCTGACACCTCGCACGGTGTCTGCCGTCCCGCCGCCCCGACCGCCCCACTAAGGTCGTTGCTGAACAGAACTGGTGGCGCTCCAGCAACGGGACGGGCATGTACACAGCGACAGGCGAGGAGTCCACCGAAGAAGGGAGGCCGACGACCCCGGACCGGCCTGTGCAGGGGACGTCGACGGCGGAGCTGGCCGAGATCCTCCGGGAGCGCCTCGACCAGCTGTCGGAGGGCGCCACGGCCGCGGTGCTGGAACAGCTGCCCAGCTTCCGCGACTGCGGACAGGACGCGGCCGACCTGTTGGCCACGGTGCGGCAGTTCCTGAACGCCGGGATCAATGCGGTGGCGGAGTCCCGCTCGGCGACCACGGCCTCGGAGGCGGACATCGCCCGGGCCTACGGCGCCCGCAGGGCCGTCCAGGGCATCCCCGCGGAGGAACTGACGCTCAGTTTCTACGTCGCCCTGCGCGCGGTGTGGATCGGGTTTCCCTGGAACACCGCCCACGGCGACTTCCTCGCCACGCTGGTCGGCGCGATGGAACGTTCCATGCTGTGGCTGCAGAACCTCGTCGCCACCGTGAGCGCCGGTCACCAGCAGGCCCTCGTCGGCACCTGGCTCGATGTCAGCGTCGTGGGCAAGCAGCTGCTCAACGCCCTGGACACCGCGGGCACGTCCGACGCCGACGTGCGGACCGCGCTGGAGCGCCTCGGCATGGACCCCGCGGGCAGCTTCCAGGCGTGGGTCGCGTCGTCCCCGGACGACAGCGCGACGGGCCGGCTTCTGCACACGCGCCTGGAGCAACAGCCCGGCCGCTGCGTCGTCGTCCACGCCGACGGCCAGCTGGTCCTGATCGGCCAGCACACGGAGGCGTCCGCGGTCGAGGCCGCCCTGACGGAGGCCGGAGCGGCCGTCGTCGGCGCGGGCCTGTGCCGGGAAGGGGTGGCGGGGGCCCGTCACAGCCTGGCCGACGCCCGCCGCGCCCTGCGTGCCGCACGTCTGCGGCCCGGCGTCCACCGCTATGCCGACGTATGGCTGTCGGCCCTGGCGGAGGAATCGGCGGCCGACACCCGGCCGTTGTTCGAGGACGCGATCGCCGCGGCACGCACGCATCCCCATCTGGCCGACGCGGTACGCGCCTTCGCCGACCACGGTTTCTCGGTCGCCGCGGCGGCCCGCGCCGTGCACCTGCACGCCAACACGCTCACCTACCGGCTGGACCGCTGGCGCGAGCTGACCGGTCTCGACTGCCGTGACTACATGGGCCTGGTGACCTCCCGCACGGCCGTCGAACTCGTCTGACCCGCACCGCCGCCGCGTCGGGTTCTGCGGTGGAGGCCGTGCCCACCTGCCCTTTCCCGGAGGCGGACGAACAGCCGCGGCGCCGTCGCGGTGCGGGCAGCCTTGACAGCCTCGTGACGGGTTCTTACCATAAAACGAAACGATCCGTTCTGAACAGAGAGCAGGCACCACCGCACGGGGCCCCGAGCCCCCCGGCCCCCGACGTGCCCGCCCGGGTTCGAGGAACCCCTCCCTCGTCCACGCCCGGCGGGATCCGTACCGGATGAGCCGGACCGGCCGTTTCACCCCCCCCTCAGCGGCCGGTCGCCCAGGAGCCAGGGGTCGGCTGCCGCGACCCATAATGAATACGAACCGAATCGTTCTGACGAGGGTCAGAAGTCCGGGCCACCACGGAACACGCTGTGCGGGAGAGGCGAATGGGGACCAAGCGAACCTTGCAGAACGTCGTGGACGCAAGCGGCCCTCACCGGCGCGACCTCGAGGCGAGGAAGCGCATCCTCGCCGCCGCATTGGAGCAGCTGGAGGAGCGCGGCTACACCCGCATGACCATCGAGCAGGTGGCCGTGCGGGCCAAGGTCGGCAAGGCCACGCTCTACCGCTCGTGGCCGAACAAGGCGGCTCTCGTCCTCGACGCGGTGCGCAGTCGACTCAGAGAGGTCCCGACCGCCGAGACCGGGGACACCCGCGGCGAACTGCTGAGCGTCGCCAAGGAGGCCCTCGCCAGCTTCTTCGGATCCCCCGAGATGAACGCCGTCCTGCCCGCGCTGGTGGCCGACACGGCCCAGAACCCCGAACTGCGCCAGCAGTTGCGCGAAGAGGTGATCGAGCCGCGCCGGGCACGGTCCCGCACCGTGCTGGAGCGGGCCATGGACCGGGGCGACCTTCCCCAGGACACCGACATCTCGCTGGCGCTGGAGATGTGGGCCGGCGCGATGATGTTCCGCAGCGTCTTCTACGGCGACGGTTACGACGATGCCGCCCTGGCCCGCATGGTCGACGCCACGCTCTCCTCCCCGCCGCGCTTCCACGCGCACAGCGGAACCTGACCCGCGGACGCCGCTCCCGGCGACGCCTGCCCCCCGTCTCGCGGTCACTCCCCATCCTGACAGGACGCGACACCGGTCACTACTGGGGAATCCCAAGGATGGAGCGGGCCGATTCCGTGGATTCCACAGGACGGCCCGCAGCGGCCGTGGGGTGCCCCGACGGGCCGGCCCGCCACCGGGACGCGCTCGCCGCCGTGGCCTCCTTCACACACCGGAGACTTGCGCAAGATTTAAACTGTCGCCGTGGAGACGAGCGAGACGACGGGCGGCTGGGAGGCCGCGGTGCTGGACGGAGGGCCCGCGGACGGAGTGCGGATCAAGGTCTCCGGGCGGCCCCGCGTGATCCAGGTGACCCGCCCCTGCCAGGTCGAGGGCGCACCGCCCGGTCTGCGCGCGGAGGCGGTGCACCTCTACCGCCGCGACTACACCGTGACCGGCGAGCCGCTGCGCTACGGCTTCGACGTCGCCAGCCCCTGACCCGTTCCGGCCGGCGCAGCGAGCGCGGCTCAGTGGACCTGTGCGTTCTCCGCGGTCTGGCCGGGCACCGTCACGCTCTCGGCCGGGGTCGCCCCGTCCTCCTTCATGGCCTTCGCCTCGCTCTTGAGGATGCGCATCGACTTGCCCAGTCCACGTGCGGCCTCCGGCAGCTTCTTGGACCCGAACAGGACGATGATCACGACGGCCACGACCAGCAGGTGCCAGGGTTCCAGTCCGTTGCGGAGCATCCCGCCCACCCCTTCCGAACGCCGGCGGCGGTACGGGCCAGACGTGCCGCACCTGCCGCCACGATTGCTACATTGCGCAACTGTACAACCCTGAGGCGAGGCAGACGCCGTCTCAGCTGTCCGAATCGGGCTTGTTGCGCGCCGCCGCGTACGCCTGGGCCGGTGTCATGGAGACGCCGTTGAGACTGACCGTCCTGTAGGGGCTGACCTTGGCGCAGGTCTTGGCCTGGTCGGCGGTCTGGGCATGGGCGTTGGAGACCGCGGCCTTGGTGTCGGCGGGCGCCGGCGAGGACGCACCGCCCGGGAAGCCGGTGCCGCTCGGCCAGTCGCTGCCGATCACCAGGGTCAGACCGGTTCCGGTGCCCTGCTTCAGGTGCGAGCCGGACAGGCCGAGCGCCTTGGCGGCCGTCTGCGCCTCGCCCTTCTGGCCGGTGCCGTAGGTGAGCGTGGTGGTGGCCGCGGGGCTCGGGGCGTTGGCCGTGGTCGTGTCCGGGCTGAAGCCCTTGTCGGTGAGCGCCGTCGCGATCACGGAGGCGCGGCCGGTGATCTCCGTGCCGTTCTCCACCGTCACGGCGACCTGCGCCGCGGGTACGGCCTTCACGGTGGCCGTGGCCTTCGCGGTCGCCGAGGCCGCCGCGGACTTCTTGCCCGAGCCGGTGGTCAGCGACTGGTCGTCGGCGATGGTGGAGAAGAGGGTCTTGGCGCCCGGACCCACCACCACGCGGTCGTTGTTGTTCGGGTCGGGGGCCGTCTGCATCGTCGTGAAGGTCATCCGCTTGGTGGGGACCTTGTTCACGTCGGACGCGAGCGAGATCAGCTTCTTCACGGTGCCCAGGCCGTCGTCCACGGCCAGCGCCTTGGTGGCCGCGTCCGCGAGGTCGTAGACCGCGCCGGGGTCGGTGAGCGTGCCCGCACTCTTGAACTTGCGGATCATCGCGCTCAGGAAGATGTGCTGGGAGACGGTACGGCCCAGGTCGCTGCCGTCGCCGAAACCGTGCCGGGAGCGCACGAACTCCAGGGCGGCGACGCCCTTGAGGGTGTGACTGCCCTTGGACAGCTTCAGGTGCGAGTAGGTGTCGTAGACGTTGTCACTGACGCACACGGACACTCCGCCGACCGCGTCGGACATCTGGACCACGCCGGAGAAGTCCAGCTTGACGAAGTGGTCGATGGGGATGCCGGTGAGCTGGTGGACGGTGGCCACCTGACAGGCCGGGCCGTACTGCAGCGCGCTGTTGATCTGCCCGTAGTAGCCGGAGGTGGACTGGCCGCTCTTGGTGTCCTTGCAGGCCGGAACGCGGGCCATGGTGTCGCGGGGAATGCTCATCACGGTGGCGTTGGAGCGGTCGGCGGATATGTGCACCACCATCTCCACGTCCGCGTTGCTGCCGGTCTGCACACCGGTCTTCGAACAGCCGCCGCCGAGCTTGCAGTCCGTCTTGCTGGTGCGGCCGTCCGAACCCATCACCAGGATGTTGATCGGCGTGCGGCCGAAGGCGTCCGCCTTCTCCGCGCCGCCCTTGCCGTCGAGCGAGAAGCTCTGGATGTTGCCGTTCAGATGCTGGTAGAACCACCAGCCCGCACCGGCCGTGATCACGACGAGAACCGACATGCAGATCCCGAGGATCTTCAGCACCCGCCTGCCGCGCCCCGCCTGCCGGGCGCGCCGCCTGGACCGTGAGCCGCCCGAGCGGGAGGCCGCCCGGGCCGCGGCCCGGCCGCCCGCGAGACGCGCTCCGTCACCGCCGGCCGTGCGCTGTCCGGGCACCTTGGCGGTGCGGTTGCGCGTGGCCTGACCGACCGGACCGTCCCACGGGTCGCTCATCTCCCACTCCCATGCATGAACGGTCGGGCCGGCAGGGCGTGGCCGTCGGGTACGGCCGGGATGCTCGGCGGTGTACGGGCAGGCGGCGGAGTCGGACTCCGCCCGGGTTGCGTAGTTGCGCAATCTAACAAACCCGTGGCCGGAGCAGCACAGATCCATACGCGATTCTCAGGTGAGGCATCTCTCGCCGACTGCGCCCGCCCGTGGCCCGCCTGCCCGTCCCCACCTGGGCCCGCCTGCCCGTTTCCGGCCGCGTCAACCCTCGCCCACCCGTGCCCGCCTGCCCGCGTCCCGCCGCGTCGACTCTCACCGGACGCACACACGACGAGGTACAGCGCCACGGCGACGACCAGCACGGGAGGCAGCGCCGAAGCCTGCGGGCCCGGGAGTCGGACATGTCCCGCCCCTCCGCGCCCCCTCCACAGCTCGCCCCCTTGTACAGCAGCACCGCTAAGAACCGTGTGAGGAGGCTGGACAGCAGGACGGCTAAGTGCCGTGTGAGGCGGCGTCGCTCGGGTCGGGCGTGCCCCGCTGCCGCGGGTGTCCCGTTCCCTTGGCCGCGCAGCGCCGTTCGTAGCCCTTGCGGGCCGCCACGAGCCCCGCGGCGTACAGGGCCAGGACGGCGGTGAGCAGGGCGTAGTACAGGGCGGGCAGGGCGGTCAGGCCGAGCGCCGGGCCGAGCGGTGACGGCGGAAGCGCCAGGCCGATCACGGCCAGGCCGATCGCCGCCCAGGTGACCGGGCCGGGCCCGCGGCCCGCCGTGACGGGGGTCCCGCGGCCCGCCGTGACGGGAGTCCCGCCGCCCGGCCGGCGCCGGGAGCGCGGGAGACGGCCGACGCGCAGCAGGACCATCACCAGGGCCTGGGTGAGCAGGTTCTCGGTGAACCAGCCGGAGTGGAACACCGCCTCGTCGTCGCCGGTCCCGGGCCCGTGCAGGGCGAGCGCGAGGACGCCGAAGGTAGCCAGGTCGGCGACGGCGTTGAGCACCCCGAACGCCGTGATGAAGCGCAGGAGGTCCCGCGGGCGCAGCAGGGTGGGCCGGCGCAGCACCGACGGGTGGGGGCGGTCGTGGGCGAAGGCGAGCTGGGCGGCGTCGAAGCACAGGTTCTGGGCGAGGACCTGCACGGGGAGCATCGGCAGGAAGGGCAGCAGCAGCCCGGCGGAGAGCATCGCGATGACGTTGCCGAGGTTGGAGGAGAGCGCGATGCGCAGATAGGTGGCGATGTTGCCGCCCGCGTGCCGGCCGGCCTCGATGGCGTGGGCGACGGCGGTGAGGTCCTTCTCGGCGAGCACCACGTCGGCGCCCTCGCGGGCCACGTCGGCGGCGTCGCGGGGGGCGATGCCGACGTCGGCGGCGCGCAGGGCGGGCAGGTCGTTGACACCGTCGCCGAGGAAGCCGACCGTCAGCCCGGCGCCGCGCAGGGCCTGGGTGATCCGGGCCTTGTGGTCGGGGGTGCAGCGGGCGAAGACGGTCCTGCGGCGGGCCAGCCCGGCCAGTTCGGCGTCGTCGAGGGCGTCGATGGCATCGGCGTCGACCACGTCGTCCGCCGTCACGGGGATGCCGAGGTCGCGGCAGGCGCGGGCGGCGGTGCCCGGGTGGTCGCCGGTGAGGACCTTGACGGCGACGCCCTGGCCGGTGAGCACGTGCAGCGCGTCGGCGGCGGTGGACACGAGCGCGTCCCGCAGGGTGATCAGGCCGCGAAAGGCGAGGCCGCGTTCGTCGGCCGGGGTGTGGTCGCGCAGTCTTGCCGGGCGTTCGTCGGTGGCGACCGCGAGGACCCGCAGCCCGTCGTCGGCCAGGCGGGAGGCAAGTGCCCGCAGGCGCGCGCGCTCGGCGTCGGCGAGCGCGCAGCGTTCCAGCACGGCCCGGACGTCTCCCTTGACGACCAGGGTGTGCACGCCGAGCCGCCCGGGGGTGCGGACGACGGCGGTGGCGAGGCGGCGCAGCGGGTCGAAGGGGACGGCCGCCACACCGTCGTACGCCATCATGGCGTCCGCGTCGGCGGCCTGAAGGACCGCCTCGTCAAGGGCGTCGGGGACGGGCAGGTCGGCGAGTTGCAGGGTCCACCATGCGTTGACGGCGGCCCAGTGCAGGACCTCGGGGTCGTCCGCGCCGTCGGGGCCGAGAGCGCGGTCCACCGTCGGCCGGTCCTGGGTGAGGGTGCCGGTCTTGTCCACGCACAGCACGTCGACGGCGCCGGCGTCGTGCAGTGCGGGCAGCCGCTTGACGATCACCCCGTGGGTGCGGGCCAGCAGCGAGGCGCCCCGGGCCAGGCAGGTGGTGACGAGGACCGGCAGCATCTCGGGCGTCAGCCCGACCGCCACCGCGACGGCGAACGGAAGCGTCTCCAGACCGCGTCCGCGCAGCGCCGCGTTGGCCATCAGGACCAGCGGCGGGGTCAGCAGCATGAACCGGATCAGGATCCAGGAGACGCCGTGGACGGAGCGGTCGAAGGCGCTCGGGTCCTGCCGCCCGGCACTGCGGCCGTGGGCGGCGGCGAACCGGGTCCGCCCGCCGGTCGCGGTGACGACCGCGGTGGCGCTGCCCGAGACGACGCTGCTGCCCTGGAAGCAGCACTGCGGATGGTCGAGGACGGCGGTGTCGGGGACGCCGGGCACCGGGTCGGCCGTCTTGCCGACGGGAGCCGACTCACCCGTCAGGGCGGACTGGTGCACGGTCAGTCCGCCGGCCCGCAGCAGCCGTACGTCCGCCGGTACCAGGTCACCGGGGCCGAGCCGGACCACGTCTCCCGGGACCAGCTCGCCCACCGGGAGTTCCCGCGGGACCGGCTCGGCGCCGTCGTCGGCGCGGCGCAGCACCGTGGCGGTGGTGGCGACCAGTTCGCGCAGCTCGGCCGTGGAGCGGTCGGCCCGGTGCTCCCCGGTCGCCCGCAGCACACAGCTCACGGCGACCAGCAGGAGGATCACCGCGGCGGTCCCCCAGGCGAAGACGGCCGCGGACACCAGCCCGAGGCAGAGCAGTACGGCGGTGAACGGGTCCCGCAGGCTGCGCAGGAACAACCGGGGCCAGGAGGGCTCCCGCCGGTCCGGGAGGCTGTTCTCTCCGCACCGGGCCAGCCGCTGCTCGGCCTGTGCCTCCGTCAGGCCGCGCGGGCCGGTGTCCAGCTCGCGCAGGACGTCGAGCAGGGTCGGGGCGCCGGTTCCCGGACGGGGCGGCGCGGCCGGGCCCCGGTCGTCGCCGGGAGCGGCAGCGGTGCCGGGAGCCGGTGTCCGAGCGTCCTGTCCCGAGGCCGCGGTGGTCTCAGCCACCGATCCCGCGCAGCCGGTGGACCGCGGTGGGGGTCTGCTGCGAACGCGCGGTCAGCTGGACCACCATCACCCGCACCAGCGTCACCACGTCGGGGTCGTCGATGTAGTAGATCTGCCGCCGGCCCTCGCGCCGGGAGCGGACGAGCCCGGCGAGCTTCAGCTTGGCCAGGTGCTGGCTGACCGCCGGCAGCGCACCGCCCACCCGGTCGGCGAGGTGCGTGACATCGCTCTCGCCCTGCGACAGAGCCCACATCAGATGGAGCCGGGAGGAGGAGGCGAGCAGTCCGAACGCGGCGGCAGCCGCCGCCAGCACATCGGCCGACGGGTCCTCGAAGCCACCGGCGATCTCCGTCACAGCCCTCTCCCGTCCCGCCCTGTTCACAGCCGACGCACATGCGCCCACCCATGGTAAGGGCCGGTCCCCCGGCAGCCGTGCGCCGCCGGGACCACCGGTCGGGTCTGTCCTCGGATCGGGTCAGTCCTCGTAGAAGTTGTTGACGACGTCGGGTTCGTCGTCGTCGAACGCCTCGTTCAGCAGGGCGCCGCCGATGAGGCCGGCCGCGCCCGCGCCGATGAGCGCGCCGGTGCCGAAGCGACGGCCGCCGCCCTGCTGGTGGTCGTAGTGGTCGTGATGATCGTGGTGGTCCGCGTACGGCTGTCCGTAGCCACTTTGCTGCGGGTAACCCGGCTGCGGGTAGCCCTGCTGGGGGTAGCCCTGCTGGGGGTAGCCCTGCGGCACGGGCTGCGGGTAGCCCTGCTGGGGCGGCGTGTAGAAGGGCGGCGCCGTGGTCTGCACCCGCTGTGCGCAGCCGCCGCACGTCTGGACCGGCCGCGGCACGCCCCACTGCGGGGACCAGGTGACGGTCGTCGTGCCGGGGCCGTGGTTGGGGTCGAAGAAACAGGTCACGGAGGGGCTCCCGAGAGGATGCGATGAGGGGGCGAAGGCCGGGGGTGCGGGAGGTACGGCGGCCGGAGGCGCAGGGGGTACGGCGGCCGGGGGTGCAAGGGGTACGGCGGCCGGGGCGGGCGGTGCGGGCAGTGCGTCGGGCACGTGGGTGCTCGCCTTCCGCGACGAGAGCGGGGCCGGGGCGGGTGCCGCCGTCTCGCGCAGGACGTCCACGCCGTAGTCCGCGGCGATACCGGCCAGACCCGAGGCGTAGCCCTGGCCGACCGCCCGGAACTTCCATCCCGGGCCGTGCCGGTACAGCTCGCCGAAGACCACCGCGGTCTCGCCGGTCAGGCCGCCGGTCGAGAGGTCGTAGCGGGCCAGCTCGGTGCCGCCGTCCTGGTCGAGGAGGCGGATGTGCGCGCGGTGCACCTGCCCGAAGGCCTGGCCGCGGCTCGCGCCCTCGTACAGCGACGCCAGGAAGACGATCTTCTCGACCTGGTCGGGCACCCGGGTGAGGCCGATCCGGATCTGCTGGTCGTCGCCGCCGGCCGGGCCGCCCCGGCCCGCGTGGCGGACCGACCCGTCGGGGCTGGTGAGGTTGTTGAAGAAGACGAAGTGCTCGTCCGACAGCACCTGTCCGGACCCGTCGCACAACAGGGCGGCGGCGTCCAGTTCGTACCCGGTGTCCGCCTGCCAGCCCAGCCCGGCCGTCACCGCGGTCAGGCCGGGGGCCTGCCGGCTCAGCGACACATTGCCGCCCTTGGTCAGGGACTCACTCATGCACGGCCTCCGCAGCTGCTTCCGCTTCCCGCGTCCATCGTGATCAACGCGACCCTAACCCCTTCCAGTTCCCCAGTTGCGCAATGTCTTGAGCATGTGACAGAACCTCGACGGGACGTCATCAGAAGGACAGGACCCTCGCCCCGCACCCTCAGCCGTCCTTAACCTTGCGCAAACAGGCAATCCAAAGCCTTGCGCAAACAGGCGATCCACGTGCCGGCGTCCGCCGCCCGGCGCGCGGATCGCGACCCGACCGGAGGACAACACCGTGGGCTTCATCGGCTGGATCATCCTCGGCCTGCTCGCCGGAGCCATCGCCAAGATGCTCCTGCCCGGCCGCGACCCGGGTGGCCTGATCGGCACGACCCTCATCGGCGTCGCGGGCGCCTTCATCGGCGGCTGGCTCTCCGCCCGCTTCCTCGACCGTCCGGTGGAGAAGCACTTCTTCGACCTGTACACCTGGGGCGCGGCGATCGGCGGCTCCCTGGTGCTGCTCATCGGCTACCGCATCCTCTTCGGCAACTCCCGCGACTGACACGGCCCCTGGCGCCGTCGCCCGGGCGGGTCTCGGCCGCGCCCGGGCCGAGGCTCAGCCGCCGGGCCGATTCCCGCCCGGCACCTTCCCGCCCGGCACCTCCCGGCGCCTTCCCCCCGGCGCCTTCCCGCCGGGGCGGATCGCCTCAGACGTTGACGCCGAAGTCCGCCGCGATGCCACCCTTGGACAGGGAAACGCCCATGGTTCGTCCTTCCACGCACACGGCCGGTTCGGGCCCTTGCCCCGGACCCCGATTTGAATCTACAACACTGTAGAAGTAACTGGCGGGCGGCGCGAGACGACATCACCGCGAGGAACGTGAACAAGCCACCGGCGCCCGCTTTGTACGATGTGACGCTCCCACGGCGTGAGAGGCCGAGGCAGGAGGCGGAAGGGAGACACCGCGTGGCGGAGCCGGATCCGCGCCGTCGGCGCAGGGCTCAGGGCGCACTGGAGACCCGGGTACTCGCGGCCCTGCACGAGGCCGAAGGCCCGGTCACCGCGGGCTGGGTGCAGGAGCGTCTGGCCGCCGGCCTCGCCTACACGACCGTGATGACGGTGCTGGCCCGCCTGCTGGCGAAGGGCGCCGTCACGCGCACGCGCCAGGGACGGTCGTTCGTGTGGATGCCGGCCGCGGACGAGGCCGGGCTCGCCGCGCTGAAGATGCGCAAGGTGCTGGACGGCGAGCAGGACCGGCGGGCCGTGCTGGCCAGCTTCCTGACCGCGCTGCCCGAGAGCGACGAACAGGTGCTGCGCGAACTGCTGGACCAGGCCACCGGCGAGGACTGAGCACGCATGGGGATCTTCGTCCTCCTCCCGCTGGTCCTGCCACTGACGGCCTGGCCGATCGCGCGCCTGGCCGAACAGCGCCTCCACCCCCGTACGGCCACGGCGCTGCTGACCGGTGTCTCCACCGTCATGGCACTGTGCAGCACGGTGTGCCTGATGCTGCTGATGGTGGTCGGCACCGCGCAACTGCCCGGCAATCCCCTGCCGGACGGCTGGTCGGACCCGGAGGTGCGCGAGAGCGTGCCACGGCACGAGGTGGCCGGAAAAGCCGCCATCCCCGCGCTGCTCGCGGTCGTCGGCGCCTGGGGCCGCACGCTGCTGCGGCACCACCGGGTGCGGTGGCGGGCCCACCGGGTCCTGGCGGGACTGCGCGACACCGAGGTGGCCGTACTGGACGACCGGCAGCCCTACGCCTACGCGCTGCCCGCGAGCCGGGCCGCGGGCGGGCGGCGCGACCGGATCGTGGTGTCCACGGCGATGCTCGGCTGCCTCGCGGCACGGGAGCGACGCGCCCTGTTCGCCCACGAGCGCGCGCACCTCGCCGCGCGGCACCACCGCCATCTGCTGCTCGTCCGACTGGCCGCCTGCGCCAACCCGTTCCTGCTGCCGCTGCGGTCGGCGGTCGCCTACACGGCGGAGCGCTGGGCGGACGAGGAGGCGGCCCAGGCCGTCGGCAGCCGCAAGGCCGTGGCCCGTGCCATCGGCAGGGCGGCGCTCGTCTCGCGTACCGCACCCGCGCCGACGCTCACCGGATTCGCCGCGCCCGGCCCGCTGCCCCGCCGGGTCGCGGCCCTCCTCGGGCCGGCGCCCGCCGGGCGCGCCTGGCCGTCGGTCTTCACGACGGTGGGCCTGGCCCTGTGGACCGCCGCCACCGGAGCCGCCCTCTCCGCGATGTTCTCGGCCAACTCGGCGCTCACCCTGCTGCTGTTGCTGCGGGCGGCGACGCCGCTCTGAGGCGCCGCGGGCCGGGAGGCCGCCGTATCCACCGGTGCCCCGTGTGCACGGACCGGCGCGCGGACCCGCCCCGTGAGGTCAGCCGGACCGGCGCCCGGCCCGGTCGCCCCGCTCCCGCATGAGCACTTCTTCCAGCCGTCCGAGCAGGAAGGGCACAACGCCCCGTTCCAGCAGGGCCAGTTCCCACACCTCCCGAGCCCTTGCCACCTCCGCGGCGGCCTCGGCGTCGGCCGGGGTGCGCCCCTCACCGGCAGAGCGAGCGCCGCGCCGCGTCACCCGCAGCCGGAGAACCGCCCTGGCCGCGGCCGGCAGGAGCAGGAGCGGGCGCGCGCCCCGCGCCGGTGCCGCACGGCGCGCGCCGTCCGCCGGACAGTGCGGCCCGGTCACCGCGGCCCGGGCCCGGACGTAGGCCTGGTACTCGACGGCCACCGCCGCGGTGATGGCCGTCCGCGCCTCCTGCGCCCGGGTCCGCAGCTGCTCCCGGCTGAACACTCCGGCGGCACGGTCGAGGGCGTCCCGTACCTGCTGGGAGTTCAGGGCCTGGTCGAGCATGCGCTCGAAGACCACGCCGACCTCCCTGACCGACGGCCCTACATCCGTCATGTGTCCCCCGATACAGAAAGCCTCGCGGCGCCCTTGTGGCGCAGGTGGAACAGCCGCGCCGAACCGCGGCTGAAGACTTGTGACTCTAATAGTTCCTGGATTGCGCAACTTTTAAAGACTCGCCCGCCAGGGGCCACCCGCCCGGCGGCACCGGACGCCTCCGGGTTGACACGGAGAGGCCCTCCGGGTCGCCCCCGCGCGCACCGGCGCACACCGCGAACCGCTATTTGAACGCGTTCAAATCTGGGTTACGCTGGTGGCAGCCGAAGCTGAGGGGGCTCGATGAAGGTGGTGCTGCCCGGGGGAACGGGGCAGGTGGGCACGGTCCTGGACCGCGCGCTGACGGCGGCCGGCCACCAGGTCACGGTGCTGACCAGAAACCCGGCGCGGGAACACGACCTCGGCTGGGACGGGGCCACGCTCGGCCCCTGGGCCGAGGCGATCGACGGCTGCGACGTCGTGATCAACCTGGCCGGGCGCAGCGTCTCCTGCCGCTACACCCCCCAGAACCTGCGGGCCATGATGGATTCCCGGGTGGACTCGGCCCGGGTCGTCGGCGAGGCGATCGCCGCTGCCGCACGGCCGCCGCACGTCTGGCTGCAGATGAGCACCGCGACCATCTACGCCCATCGCTTCGACGCGGCGCACGACGAGGCGACGGGGGTGATCGGCGGCTCGGAGGCCGGAGTGCCGGACTACTGGGCGTACAGCGTCGAGATCGCGAAGAACTGGGAGCGGGCGCAGGCCGAGGCGCGGACCCCAAAGACCCGGAAGGTGGCGCTGCGCGCGGCGATGGTCATGAGCCCGGACCGGGGCGGGGTGTTCGACGTACTGCTGCGGCTGGTGCGGCTGGGACTGGGCGGCCCGGTCGCCGGCGGTGCGCAGTACGTCTCCTGGATCCATGACACGGACTTCGTGCGCGCGGTGGAGTTCCTGATCGCCCGGGACGACCTCGACGGACCGGTGAACCTGGCCTCGCCCGGCCCCCTCCCGCACCGGGAGTTCATGCGGACGCTGCGCGCGGCCCGGGGCGTCCCGGTGGGACTGCCGGCGACGCGCTGGATGGCGGAACTGGGCGCGTTCGCGCTGCGCTCGGACACGGAACTGCTGCTCAAGAGCCGCCGGGTGGTACCGGGCCGACTGCGCGCGGCCGGGTTCGGCTTCGTCCGGCCCGAGTGGGAGGGTGCTGCCGCGGACCTCGTCCGGCGTAGGTCCAGCCCGCGCCGCAGGTCCTGACCGCGCCGCAGGTCCAGCCCGCGCCGCAGGTCCTGACCGGGCCGCAGGTCCTGACCGGGCCGGGAGCCGCACCGAGGTGGAGGCGGAGCCTGCCGCGGTCGTGGTCACCCTTCGTAGCGGTAGCCCATGCCGGGCTCGGTGATGAGGTAGCGGGGGCTCGACGGGTCCGCCTCCAGTTTGCGGCGCAGCTGGGCCATGTAGACCCGCAGGTAGTTGGTCTTGTTGCTCTGGGAGACGCCCCAGACCTCCTGGAGCAGCTGCTTCTGGGTGATCAGCCGGCCGGGATGGGTGACGAGGATCTCCAGCAGATGCCATTCGGTCGGGGTGAGGCGGACGTCGCGGCCCTCCCGTACGACCTTCTTCGCGAGCAGGTCGATGGTGAACCCGTCCGTCTGCACCAGCGTGGTCTCCGGGACGAGCGGAAGCTCCTCGGTGCGGCGGACGGCGGCCCGCAGCCGAGCCAGCAACTCGTCCATGCTGAACGGCTTGGTGACGTAGTCGTCGGCACCGGCGTCGAGGGCGGCGACCTTCTCGTCGGACGCCTGCCGGGCGGACAGGACCAGTATCGGCACCCGGCTCCAGCCCCGCAGGCCCTTGATGACGTCGACGCCGTCCATGTCGGGCAGGCCGAGGTCGAGCAGCACCACGTCGGGCTGGCGCGCGGCCGCCAGGCGGAGCGCGGTGGCGCCGTCGGGGGCCGCGTCGACGCCGTACCGGCGTGCCTGCAGATTGATCACGAGGGCCCGTACGAGCTGCGGGTCGTCCTCCACCACGAGCACCCGGGTCATGGGTGTGTGCCTCTCCTGTGATGCCTGCGGGAGCCGGCGGAAGCGGGATTTCTCCCGGGCCGCCGACTCCCGTGGTGATGCGCGTAAGGCCGTCACTTCTGGGCCGTGAGGTCCTTGAGCG
>NZ_JBIBJK010000017.1:0-217824 GCF_042958635.1 Streptomyces sp. NPDC007971 | reverse complement strand
TTCGGTGCGAAGTCGATCGACGAGGTCAAGGCGAAGCTGGCCGGCATGGGCCTGGCCCTCAAGGACAGCCCGCCCGGATTCGACCCCACCGCCGCCGCCTTCGACGCGGACGACAACGGGGGTACGGGTTTCATGGAGACCGAGCAGTACTGATCGTCGCCCGGGTCGGCCCCGGTACGGCCGGGAACCCCGCCTCACACACCGTCTTCGTCGGTGCCGTGAGGCACCAGGAACGGCCCCCTCGGAGATCACTCCGAGGGGGCCGTTCGGTTACCTGTTGCCTGGCACTGCCTGGTCACACATGGCGCCCCGGGAAGAACGCGCGACTGCTGGCGCCAGCGCCGAGCGAAGTGCTTGGCGAACGCCTGATAGCGACAGCTACGCCCCAGGCCCTCCAGCCGGCCATCCGAAACACGATGAGGATGACCACGGCGACCACCGGCCGAGTTGCCTGGCGCAAAATTCCTGACACGGTATCGCCATTGATCGCGCAGCCCAGAACGGGATCCCGAGGTGACGCCATACGCTCTCGATGGTTCACACAGTGGGGTGCCCGATTTTCTTGACAGGTAAGCGGGCACCCGAGTCGCTCTTATGCGGCAGCAACGTTGGCGTACGGCGTCAACGGCCGTGATGTGCACGGGAGTTGCCCGAGCAGCACGGCAGGCTGTCACTCGCGTCGCTTCACCACTGTCCACAGCGCCGCAACTCTTCCTGGGGAAAGCGTCGCGCCAGCCGAAGAACGGTTCGACAGCCCCGAGCAATGTCGTGGTCCCCTGCCATTCCGGCGTCGGCCGATCCCCCGCGGGTGCATGGTTCTGACCGTGGCTTTGCCCGTCCAGGTCTCACATCAGGCGCCGGGGCAGAGGCCGGTCCATCGGCGCGCGCTCGGTTCACTCCCCCCCCAGCCACTCACAGCTGTTCGACGCTACGGATGGCCACCTGAGAGACGATCCACGAGCCGTTTCCCCGCCTCCAGAGCCGCGGGCCTCGGCCATCCACGCTTGGCGCATCCCACAGCGTGTGGTTTTGCCACCTGCTGCAAGGGCACACGGCTGGTGAGATTCCGCGGAGGTGCTGAGATGAGTGCCGGAGAACGGGCCAAGGCAAAGGCCGAACAGGTCGTCGGAAAGACCGTACGAAAGGCGGCCCACGCGATGCACAAAGAAACTCTCGCAGCAAAAGGCGCCGCTCTCGAAGCACGGGGCATGATGCGCGGCGCGAAGGAACAGACCAAGGGCTCCTTCAAGCGCTGACAGGTCTCGCCTTTGATGCACCGTGGCCGTGTTGCGATGAGAACCGGCCGCTTCGGGCCACCGCATGGTCAAGGCCCTCGTACGCGCTGACCTGTGCGAACCCAGCCACACCGGCCCGGAGCGGCTTGCGGCTCCTCCACCCACCTGTACCGACGACGGAACCCGGCACTCGTGGGCTACGGCTTCTCAGAGGCGTTCCGGCCCAGGCCACTTGACATACTTATTCGTCGCCTGCCGAACCTGATGCCGACATCTGAGTCTTCAAGAAGCCCCACCGACACGACGACGGTAGCGTCGGCCGGCATTCCGAGCTTCGCCGGCCGACGTCCCAAGTCGAGGGTGTCAGGGCGCGCGACTACGATGGCGGTACTGCGCCATCCAGAGCCTGATCATGAGATCGGCCCAGAGTCCAGGCGTGCGGCAGCGCCGACGCCCCCAAGGCGGGATCACTCGCCCGCCTTTCCTCAGCATGCTTCTCAGCCCTGCCAGGGAGCATTGTCATGGCCGCTCAATTTCCCTCACTCATCCTGGAGCGCCCGGCACAGGAACTGGCCGACGCGACCTCGAACCCACCGTTCCTGTACGAGCTGAAGCCGACCGAAGCGCGCAAGGTCCTCGACGATCTCCAGGCCGCACCGATCGACAAGCTGCCCATCTCCGAGGAGTGGATCACCGTACGGGCCGCCGTGGGCGATGTGCGGGTGCGCCTGGTCAAACCGAAGGGCGCCACCGGAGAACTGCCCGTCATCCTGTACATGCACGGCGGCGGCTGGGTGCTGGGCAACGCCGACACCCATGACCGCCTGGTGCGGGAGTTGGCGGTCGGAGTGCAGGCGGCGGTGGCCTTCGTCGAATACACACCCTCACCGGAGGCCCACTACCCCGTGGCCATCGAGCAGGGCTACGCCACGGCGCAGTGGATCACGCGCGAGGGAGCGTCCAAGGGCCTGGACGCCCGGCGCATGGCGGTGGCCGGCGACTCGGTCGGCGGGAACATGACCGCCGCACTCGCCCTGCTGGCCAAAGAACGCGGTGACGTCACCTTCGTGCAGCAGTCGATGTACTACCCGGTCACGGACGCGAACATGGACACCAAGTCCTACGACCAGTTCGACACCGGCTACTACCTCAGCCGCAAGGCGATGGAGTGGTTCTGGGACTCCTACACCACCGACCCGAAGCAGCGCGCGGAGATCACCGCCTCTCCCAACCACGCCACCACCGAGCAGCTCACCGACCTGCCACCGGCCCTGCTGATCGTCGACGAGGCCGACGTGCTGCGCGACGAGGGCGAGGCGTACGCCGCCAAGCTACGGGCGGCCGACGTCCCGGTCACCACGGTGCGCTACGACGGCATCGTGCACGACTTCATGATGATCAACTCGCTCCGCCAGTCCAAGGCCACCCGTGCAGCCGTCGACCAGGCCATCTCGGTCCTGCGTGACGCCCTCGGAACCGGCTAGCGCCACGTCCGGCCGACAACGAGCAGAGCAACAGCAACTGTCCGAAGTCCTCTTCGGGTCAGCCTTCAGGAGCCTCCGGGACGTCCGGTGAGGCGGCTTCTCGTCTCATGCGAACCACGACGCGGGGCCGAAGGGTTCGTCGGTCCCGTCATCCGCGTCGGTCCCGCCATCGGCCGGGTGGCCCAGCAACCGCCGGGCATCTCAGGGGAGTCGAGCACTCCCCAACCTTCCTCGTCGCGCCGCCCACGAACAGTCGCAGGCACCCTGCGAGGAACCTTACGGATTCCGTCTGCGCCGGCCGCATCGAGAACCTCAGCCTGGGAAGCAAAGGCCATCCACGGCTCGTCACGGGGCTCGGGAGGCTGTCGACGCCTGGTGGCGGGTCCATTGATTCCCCGGTGTTCCCCGTGTTCCCGGTGGTTCCCCGCACGATCTGGCACGCGTGTGGCGCGACCGCGTTGTCCCGAAGTACTGGCCTGCAAGGCCATTGCGGTCGACGGCGCCGGCTGTGCCACTCATGGGACGTCGTGAGCGCCGAGGGCCGGCGCGGAGGCCGTTTCGGCGGTCCGGGTAGTGCTGCAGCAGCCGTCGCCGGCGGTGTTGGGAGCGGCGCTCTTGCCGAGGGTGTCGGCGGCGGCCTTCACGACGTACACCTCCCACGGCTCCTTGCCGGGACCGTGCACCCAGACCTTGTCCTGGAGGGCGTAGCAGCAGGAGGTGTCGTTCTCCTCGAAGGTGGCCAGGCCGGCCTCCTTCAGCCGGCTGGTGGCGGCGTCGACCTGGTCGGTGGACTCGACCTCGACGCCGAGGTGGTCCAGACGGGTTTCCTCGCCGGGCTCGCCCTCGATGAGGACGAGCTTGAGCGGGGGCTCGGTGATGGCGAAGTTGGCGTAGCCCTCACGCCGCTTGGCCGGTTCGGTGCCGAACAGCTTCGAGTAGAAGGTGATCGACGCTTCGAGGTCGCTGACGCGCAGGGCGAGCTGGGCGCGGGACATGACGTGACTCCCATCTGCTTGCATTGACGCATGTCGATACAGAGCTTGCGACTTGGATTGACAATCGTCAACATAGAAGTATGTCGAAGCAAGAACTTGTGGTGCTCGGGCAGGACGATCGGTCCGCCGGCTGCTGCCCGGGACTGCTGGCCGCCCCTCTGGACGAGGACCAGGCGGCCGAGCTGGCGAAGATGTTCAAGGCGCTGGGTGACCCGGTCCGGCTGCGCCTGCTGTCCATGATCGCTTCGCGGGCGGGTGGCGAGGTCTGCGTGTGCGACCTGACCCCGGCCTTCGACTTGTCCCAGCCGACGATCTCGCACCACCTCAAGCTGCTCCGGCAGGCCGGCCTGATCGACTGCGAGCGCAGGGGCACGTGGGTCTACTACTGGGTGCTGCCCGGCACTCTCGGCCGGCTGTCCGGGTTCCTGTCGACCGCACAGAAGACGGAGACAACGGCGTGAGCGCGTCGCTCGGGCGACGTGCCCTCGCGGAAGCCGTGGGGTCGGCCGCCCTGGTCGCCGTGGTGGTCGGTTCCGGCATCCAGGCCACCGAACTGAGCCATGACGTCGGCGTGCAACTGCTGGCCAACTCGCTGGCCACCGTGTTCGGCCTGGGAGTGCTCATCGCGCTGCTCGGACCGGTCTCCGGCGCGCACTTCAACCCCGTCGTCACGCTTGCGGCCTGGTTCACCGACCGACGTACACCAGGCGGGCTGCCCCTTCGGGACGTGGCCGCCTATGTCCCCGCGCAGACGGCCGGAGCGATCGGCGGCGCCGTCCTCGCCGATGCCATGTTCGCCAAGCCCTTGGTGCAGTGGTCCACCCATGACCGCTCCGCCGGTCACCTGTGGCTCGGCGAACTGGTCGCGACCGCAGGACTCGTCCTGCTGATCTTCGGGCTGGGACGCACCGCCCGCGCCCACCTCGCGCCGGTGGCCGTGGCGTCCTACATCGGTGCCGCGTACTGGTTCACGTCCTCCACGTCGTTCGCCAACCCGGCCGTCACCATCGGCCGCGCCTTCACCGACACGTTCGCCGGCATCGCGCCCGCCTCGGTCGGCCCGTTCATCGTGGCGCAGATCGCCGGTGCCGCACTCGGCCTCGGCCTGGTGGCCGCCGTCTTCGCCCACCCCGCGCCGGCACGGACCGGCACCGTCCCCGCGCAGAGCGAACCCGAACTCGCCACCCCCTCCGCCTCCTGACCCGCCACGCCCGGAAAGACACCCGCCATGAGCACTCCCCCCGAGCACCCGTCCGTCCTGTTCGTCTGCGTCCACAACGCCGGACGCTCACAGATGGCCGCCGCCTTCCTCACCCACCTGGCAGGCGACCGCGTCCAGGTGCGCTCCGCCGGCTCCGCCCCGGCCGACAGCGTGAACTCCGCTGTCGTCGAAGCCATGGCAGAGACAGGCATCGACATCTCGGCCGAGGTGCCCAAGGTGCTCACCGTCGAAGCCGTCCAGGCCTCGGACATCGTCATCACCATGGGCTGCGGCGACACCTGCCCCGTCTTCCCCGGCAAGCGCTACCTCGACTGGGAGCTCGCCGACCCGGCCGGACAGGGCATCGACGCTGTCCGCCCCATCCGTGACGAGATCGAGAAGCGCATCCGCGGCCTGCTCGACGAGATCGCACCGGCGGCACGCCGATAGGCGTCGGCGCGCGTGACCGCTCGCAGCCGGTGTCGGAGGTGCGTTCTTGACCGTCAGAGGCAGCAACTTCTTGCCCGTCGGGCCGATCTGGATGTGGGTGTCCCTCTGCGGACGAAAGGCTCAACGCGCTCGTTCGCGGTCCCCTCGATGCCATATCCGTTCTACAAGGCAGGTAGGACCTGGGGGAGCGCCTTGGAAAACATCTCGTACGCACCCAACAGCCCTCGTCGCTGATCATGCCAACGCTGAGTCAAGGGCGATTCGGGAATCGTGATCTGGGCAGGGTTCCTCCGGAGGGCGTCTGCGGCAAAAAGAGCCTGTTCAAGCCATCGAAGGGCTGTGCCTGATATGCGCTCAAGCTCTGCTACTTCGCACACCACCACAAGATCGTAGTGTCCTCGAAGTACCGCCCCCTCCGCTGTACGCAACTTGCCGCGTGCCTCGCTCAGAGGCTCTCCATCTCGAAGGACGTACATCAGCTCATCAAGCGCATCTACCGCCTCCCCAAGCTTCGTTTGGAAGGCGAGGCAGTTTTCACGGCGCCAGTCGTGATGTAGACGACGGCGCTCTTCCTTCTTGTTCTGCTTGTCCAACTCGCTCGCGTGGAGCGCTTGGACACGAGCTCCACGAGCGGCTACCCCTGCTCCCACTGCCGCCCCTGCCGCACTCGCAAACCCTGCTAAGCCAGCAGCCCAGACCGCAGCGACCCCCTGATCCATATACGAGATTTTGCCGTGTCCATTGCAGACTGGGTAGAGCGGCGCATCAGGACCGTCCTGCTCTCTGCCCCATCACACGCCAATGAGCCCCCGCCCAAGTGGGGCAGGGGGCTCAACCGACATCGATGGGTTACATGCCAGTTCGTAACTGGCACTCAGACCCACTCCACCTCGGACACAATCTGCGAGGTCTCGCTAGGGCCCGGCAAAGGCGTCCTCCGGGAAGTGCCCGACGGCGCCAGCGAGCGACCACGTGAAGTGCCGGCCGCCGCAAGCACAGCGGGCCACCTCCTCCTCGCTCACTCCCGCCAGCGCCTCAACCACCCGATCGAGCGCCTCGCCCACCTCAGTGCGCGTGACCGCTCGAAGCCGGCGTCGGACCTGCGTTCTTGACCGTCAGAGGAAGCAACTTCTTGCCGGTCGGGCCGATCTGGATGTGGGTGTCCATCTGCGGACACACGCCGCAGTCGAAGCACGGGGTCCAGCGGCAGTCCTCGACCTCCGTCTCGTCGAGGGCGTCCTGCCAGTCCTCCCAGAGCCAGTCCTTGTCGAGGCCGGAGTCCAGGTGGTCCCAGGGCAGGACTTCCTCGTACGTGCGCTCGCGCGTCGTGTACCAGTCGACGTCCACGCCGAACGCGGCCAGCGCCTTGTCGGCGCACTGCATCCAGCGGTCGTAGGAGAAGTGCTCGCGCCAGCCGTCGAAGCGGCCGCCGTCGTCGTAGACCGCGCGGATGACGGCGCCGATGCGGCGGTCGCCGCGGGACAGCAGGCCCTCGACGATGCCGGGCTTGCCGTCGTGGTAGCGGAAACCGATCGAGCGGCCGTACTTCTTGTCGCCGCGGATCTTGTCGCGGAGCTTCTCGAGGCGGGCGTCCGTCTCCTCGGCCGAGAGCTGCGGGGCCCACTGGAAGGGGGTGTGGGGCTTCGGGACGAAGCCGCCGATGGAGACCGTGCAGCGGATGTCGTTGGACTTCGACACCTCGCGGCCCTTCTGGATGACGTGCGTCGCCATGTCGGCGATCTGGAGGACGTCCTCGTCCGTCTCCGTCGGGAGGCCGCACATGAAGTACAGCTTCACCTGGCGCCAGCCGTTGCCGTAGGCCGTGGACACCGTACGGATGAGGTCTTCCTCCGAGACCATCTTGTTGATGACCTTGCGGATGCGTTCGGAGCCGCCCTCCGGGGCGAAGGTCAGGCCCGAGCGCCGGCCGTTGCGTGTCAGTTCGTTCGCCAGGTCGATGTTGAACGCGTCCACGCGGGTGGAGGGGAGGGAGAGGCCGATCTTGTCCTCCGCGTAGCGGTCGGCCAGGCCCTTGGCGACGTCGCCGATCTCCGAGTGGTCCGCGGAGGAGAGGGAGAGCAGGCCGACCTCCTCGAAGCCGGTCGCCTTGAGGCCCTTGTCGACCATGTCGCCGATGCCCGTGATCGAGCGCTCGCGCACCGGGCGGGTGATCATGCCCGCCTGGCAGAAGCGGCAGCCGCGGGTGCAGCCGCGGAAGATCTCCACCGACATGCGCTCATGGACCGTCTCGGCCAGGGGGACGAGCGGCTGCTTGGGGTAGGGCCACTCGTCCAGGTCCATCACCGTGTGCTTGGAGACGCGCCACGGGACGCCGGACCGGTTGGGGACGACGCGGGCGATACGGCCGTCGGGGAGGTACTCGACGTCGTAGAACGCCGGGATGTACACCCCGCCGGTCTTGGCCAGGCGGAGGAGGACCTCCTCGCGGCCGCCGGGGCAGCCCTCCGCCTTCCAGGCGCGGATGATCTTCGTCATGTCGAGGACGGCCTGCTCGCCGTCGCCGACGATCGCCGCGTCGATGAAGTCCGCGACCGGCTCGGGGTTGAAGGCCGCGTGGCCGCCCGCCAGCACGATCGGGTCGTCGACGGTGCGGTCCTTGGACTCCAGCGGGATACCCGCCAGGTCCAGGGCCGTCAGCATGTTGGTGTAGCCCAGCTCCGTGGAGAAGGACAGGCCGAACACGTCGAAGGCCTTCACCGGGCGGTGGCTGTCCACCGTGAACTGCGGGACGGCGTGCTCGCGCATCAGCGCCTCGAGGTCCGGCCACACGCTGTAGGTGCGCTCGGCGAGGACGCCCTCCTGCTCGTTGAGGACCTCGTAGAGGATCATGACGCCCTGGTTGGGCAGACCGACCTCGTACGCGTCCGGGTACATGAGCGCCCAGCGGACGTCGCACTCGTCCCAGTTCTTGACGGTGGAGTTGAGTTCACCGCCGACGTACTGGATCGGCTTCTGCACGTGCGGGAGCAGAGCTTCGAGCTGCGGAAAAACCGACTCGACAGGCATCTCGCGAACCTTCATGAGCTGACAGGGGTGACCATCAAGCGTAACCCGGCCCGAGGACTGTCTCGTACGCTCAGACGGACGCCCCGGACGTGACCTCCTTCCACAGCCCGGGCAGCTCCTCCTCCACGGACGCCGCCCGCTGCTCCTCGCGGCCGTACAGCAGCCCGTAGGTGAAGGCGTTCTCCCCTTCCCCGTGGGCCGCCTCGGACAGATCGTGCAGGGTGCGGCGGGCCATGACGCTGTCCTGGTGGTCGCCGAGCAGGCTGGTCAGGGACTTCATGGCCTTGGCCAGGGAGCGTGCGGGGCCGCCGAGGGCGGGTACGGCCGCCTCGCCCGCGTACCGGGTCCGCTTGGCCTTCTTGCGGGCCTCGTGCACGGCGACGTCGCGTTCCCCGCCGGGCGGCAGGCCGAGCGCCTCGGTGATCAGGCGGGAGACCTTCGCGAAATCCTTCCGTACGGCTTTGGCGAGCGCCTTCTCCGGTTTTCCGGCGGCCTTCTTCAGCAGCGGCGGGTCGGCGAGGACGGCGTCCAGGGTGTCGAGCAGCGCCAGGTAGCGGGCGGAGTCCAGGACGGCGATGAGCTGGTCGCGGGCGCTGCCGTGCCCGGCGTTCGACCAGGTGGTGAGCCGTTCGCGGACGGGGCCGAGGACCAGGTCGGGCGGGAGGCCGTCCAGGGCGGTCGTCAGGCGCTCGGCGAGGACCTCCTGGTCGCGGTCCACGCCCAGCTCGCCCGCCAGCCATTTCAGCTCGGCGGCGATCGGGTCGGTGACGGCGGGGTCGAGGACGGCGCCGAAGGTGCGGAAGGTGCTGCGCATGCGGCGGGTGGCCACCCGCATCTGGTGGACGGAGTCCGGTACGTCCCGGCGTACGCCCGGGTCGTACGCGAGGATCGCCTCGCGCTGCTCGCGGAGGTAGGCGAGGACGTGGTCGCCGGCGGTCACGGGCTTGGCGCGCCGCCCGGCGCCGGGCCGCCGGCCTCCGGTCTGCTCCAGTGCCCGAGCCAGTTTGGACGGCGACTTCGACGGGCGTACGCCCGCCTTGCGCAGGCGTTTGTCCACCTTGTCGAGGACGGCCGGATCCGCGTCGTCCGCCAGCTCCACCTCGATCTCGGTCCACTGGGTGCTGCCGCCCTTGCCGACGAGCCGTTCGGCGGTCACGGCGTCCACGCTCGCCTCGGCCAGCAGCGTGCCCTCCGCGTCCACGAGGTGGCGTACGTCGCGCCCGGAGCGGAGCCGGACGACGGGGACCAGTTCGGCGCAGCGGACCCGGGAGCGGACCAGTGCGGCGATCTCGTCGGGGACGGTCTCCGACAGGGGCGCTCTGATCTCGTCGCGGACCCCTGGGGCGACCGGGAACTTCAGGTGCCAGCCGGCGTCCGAGCCTCCGGTGCGGCGGCGCAGGGTGAGACCGGCGGCGGCCAGGCGCTGGTCGACGGTGTCGTAGTAGGTGGCGTCCAGCTCGACCAGGCCTTTGTCGAGGACGTCCGCCACTCCGCCGACGCCCGTGAGGTCGGGCAGCCCACTGTCGTCGGATTCGTACTTGCGCTCGATCTCGCGCTTCGTATCCGCCATGAACCGAATCTAGTGGCAGACCGGCGCGGAGGGCAGGGGCCACCTCGGGTGAATGGCGGGAAAACACCCGCCGTTCACCCGGTGAACACGTCACGCGGACATCGGTCGCTGGACCTTGATCGACTGGAGCAGCCCCACCGCGACCCACACCGCGAACATCGACGAGCCGCCGTACGACACGAACGGCAGCGGCAGGCCGGTGACCGGCATGATGCCGAGGGTCATGCCGATGTTCTCGAACGCCTGGAAGGCGAACCAGGCGACGATCCCGGCGGCGACGATCGTGCCGTACAGCTCGGTCGACTCGCGGGCGATGCGGCAGGCCCTCCACAGAACCACGCCCAGCAGGAAGATGATCAGGCCCGCGCCGAGGAAGCCCAGCTCCTCCCCCGCGACCGTGAACACGAAGTCCGTCTGCTGCTCGGGGACGAACTGGCCGGTGGTCTGCGAGCCGTGGAACAGGCCCGCGCCGGTCAGGCCGCCGGAGCCGATGGCGATACGGGCCTGGTTGGTGTTGTAGCCGACGCCCGCGGGGTCGAGGTCCGGGTTGGCGAAGGCGGCGAAGCGGTTGATCTGGTAGGTGTCCAGGATGTGCAGCTGCCAGACGGCGATCGCGCCGATGGCGCCCGCGGCGATCAGCCCGAAGACCCAGCGGTTGGAGGCCCCGGAGGCGAGCAGCACGCCCAGGATGATGACCACCATGACCATGACCGATCCGAGGTCGGGCATGAGCAGCACGATCAGGATGGGCAGGGAGGCCAGCGCCAGGGCCTGCACCACGGTGCGGTGGTCGGGGTGCTTCTTGTCGCCGGCGTCGACCCGGGTCGCGAGCAGTATCGCCATGCCCAGGATGATCGTGATCTTCACGAATTCGGAGGGCTGCAGCGAGAAGCCGCCGCCGAGCACGATCCAGGAGTGGGCGCCGTTGACGGTGGAGCCGAGCGGGGTGAGCACGGCGAGGATGCCGAAGACCGACAGGCCGTAGAGGATCGGCACCGCGTTGCGCAGGGCGCGGTGGCCGAGCCAGAGCGTGGCGATCATGAGGGCGAGCCCGATGCCGGTGTTCATGATGTGGCGGATCAGGAAGTAGTACGGGTCGCCCTGGTTGATCTCGGTGCGGTTGCGGGTCGCCGAGTACACCAGCAGGGAGCCGATCAGCGACAGCGCGATCGCCGCGAACAGCATCGGCCAGTCGAGCCGGCGGGCCAGGGAGTCACGGGCGAAGACCCTGGTCCAGCCGGCCCGCTCGGGGCCGTACCCGGAGACGGAGAAGCTGTTGCCGGTCATGTGAGCATCCTCCGGCTCCCCCTCCGGCGCGGCCGCCTGCGGGTGTTGCTGTTGCCCGTTCTGGGCGAGGGGCTGGTGGCGGGCTGCTGGTCGTCCCCGTTGGTCGGGTTGTCCTGCTGGGAGGCCTCGGCGTCCTTGCCCGGGTCACCGGTGATCTTCGGGGCGTCGATCGTGCCGTCCGTGCGGACCTTCGGCAGGCTCTTCTGCGGCTCGGGCAGAAGCGCCTTCTTGTCGTTGACGGAGCCGTCGCCCTGCACGCCGTAGAGCGCGCTGTAGATGTTGCGCACGGCTTCACCGGAGGCTCCGGAACCCGTACCGGCCTGGGCGATCGTCATGATCACCGTGTAGTCCTTGGAGTAGGTGGCCAGCCAGGAGGTGGTCTGCTTGCCGTAGACCTCGGCGGTACCGGTCTTGGCGTGCAGCGGGATCTTGTCCTGGGGCCAGCCGCCGAACTTCCAGGCGGCGGTACCGCGGGTGATGACGCCCGCGAAGGCGTCGTTCATGCCCTTGAGGGTGGCCTGGCTGACCGGCAGCCTGCCGGTCCTCGTCGGCTTGATCTCCCGCACGGTCCTGCCGTCCGCGCTGATGACCGCCTTGCCGATGGTCGGCCGGTACACGGTGCCGCCGTTGGCGACGGCTCCGTAGATCATGGCCTCCTGGATCGGGGTGACGAGGGTGTCGCCCTGCCCGATGGAGTAGTTGATCTCGTCACCCTCGCGCATCTTGTTGCCTTCGAGGCAGTTCTCGTACGCGATCTTCTCGACGTAGCTGCCGTCCTTCTTGCCGGACTTGCACCACGCGTCCTTGTTGGCCTTCCAGTAGTCCAGCTTCCACTGGCGGTCGGGGACCCGGCCGGTGACCTCGTTGGGCAGGTCGATGCCGGTCTCCTTGCCGAGGCCGAACTGGTGGGCGGTCTTGAAGAAGTAGTCCTTGGGTCGGCCCTTCTTGGGGTTGATCCCGCCGTCCTTCTTCCACTCCCTGTCGGCAAGGCCGTAGAAGACCGTGTCGCAGGAGACCTCCAGGGCGCGGCCGAGGGAGATCGGGCCGAAGTTCTCGCCCTCGAAGTTCTTGAAGACCTGGCCGCCCACCGAGTACGAGCTGGTGCACGGGTAGCCGCCGTCCCAGACGTAGCCGGCCTGGACCGCGGCGGCCGTGGAGACCACCTTGAAGGTCGAGCCGGGCGCCGCCTGACCCTGTGTGGCCCGGTTGAGCAGCGGGTAGTCGGAGTTCTTGCCGGTGAGGGCCTTGTAGTCCTTGGCGGAGATGCCGCCGACCCAGACGTTGGGGTCGTAGGTCGGTGCGGAGGCCATGGCGACGATCCGGCCGGTCTTGGCCTCCATCACGACGACGGCACCGGAGTCCGCCTTGTAGTTCTCACCGGTGATCTTGTCGAACTGCTCGCGGGCCTTCTTCATGGCCTTGTTCAGCTCGAACTCGGCGACGCGCTGCACCCGGGAGTCGATGCTGGTGACCAGGTTGGAGCCGGATTCGGCGGCGTCCGACTTGGCCTTGCCGATGACCCGGCCGAGGTTGTCCACCTCGTAGCGGGTCACGCCGGCCTTGCCGCGCAGCACCTTGTCGTACTGGCGCTCCAGGCCGGAGCGGCCGACCATGTCGGAGCGCAGGTAGGGCGAGTCGGTGTCCTTGGCCTTCTGGATCTCGTCGTCGGTGACGGGTGAGAGATAGCCCAGGACCTGGGCGGTGTTGGACTTGCCCGGGCCCGCGTAGCGGCGCACGGCCTCCGGCTCGGCGGTGATGCCGGGGAAGTCCTCGGAGCGCTCGCGGATCTGCAGGGCCTGCTTGGGGGTCGCCTCGTCGGTGATGGGGATCGGCTGGTACGGCGAGCCGTTCCAGCAGGGCTGGGGGGTCTTGGCGTCGCACAGCCGGACCTTCTGCCTGACGTCGTCGGGCTTCATGCCGAGGACGCCGGCCAGCTTGGTCAGGACGGCCTTGCCGTCGTCCTTCTGCTTGAGCAGGTCGGTGCGGGACGCGGAGACCACCAGGCGGGTCTCGTTGTCCGCGAGCGGCACACCCCGGGCGTCCAGGATGTCGCCGCGCACGGCCGGGTCCACGACCTGCTGGACGTGGTTGCCGGAGGCCTCCTTCTGGTACTCGGCTCCCTGGCGGATCTGGAGGTACCACAGGCGGCCGCCGAGCGTGCCGAGCAGGGAGAGGACGAGGATCTGGATCACGACGAGCCGAATCTGGACCCGTGGGGTCCGTCCGGTCTCGGGAATGTTGGTCACTGCGGCTGTCTCCCCCTCTCAGTGCGCGGATGCGTGTGCGCGTACGAATGATGAACGACCAGCCTGTGAGGCCTCGTTCCGCCGGGGCTTCCCCGTTCGGGTGAACTTGCCCGCGCTCACAGCCGCTTGACCCCCTTGATGCGGCCGACCCGGGCCGAGCGGGTGCGGGCCTTGGCCTTCAGGGCGCCGAGGCCGCCGCGCTGGCTGCCGATCCGCAGGCCGGTGCCCGAGGAGAGCCAGCCGGAGGAGATGTCGCCGGCCTTGGTGGCGGGGCCGGCATCGGCGAGCGGGTCGTTGTCGGAGCGGCGGGCCAGCCACATGATCCCCGGGACCACGAACGGCGCCAGCAGCAGGTCGTACAGGGCCGCCGAGAACAGCAGGCCGGTCAGGCCGACGTGGCGGGCTGCCGTGTCGCCGACCAGGGCGCCGACACCGGCGTACAGCAGGGTGGAGCCGACGGCGGCGGCGACCACGACGGCCATCGGGCCGGTCGCCGACTTCAGGCGGCCGTTCTCCGGCTTGATGAGTCCGGCGAAGTAGCCGGTGACGCACAGGACGAGGGCATAGCGGCCGGCCGCGTGGTCGGCGGGCGGGGCGAGGTCGGCGAGCAGGCCGGCGCCGAAGCCGACGAGTGCTCCGCCCACATGGCCGTACACCATGGCGAGGCCGAGGACGGTGAGCAGCATCAGGTCGGGGACGGCGCCCGGCAGGTGCAGCCGGGCGAGGGCGCTGACCTGGATGACCAGGGCGACGACGACCAGCGCGCTGGAGAGCAGGATCCGGTTGACACGCATGGGGAAGTCAGCTCCTACTGCTGCTGTTGCTGCTGCTGGCCGTCTGTGGACGCGTTGGCCGAGGGCGTGACCGTCACGGTCACCGTTGGCGTCGGCACCGGCTTGGGCTTGGTCGGCAGGACCTCGTCGCGCGGGTCCTTCTTCGGGGCCTCGACGACCACGCCGACGACGTCGAGCTTGGTGAAGCCGACGTACGGCGTGACGTACAGCGTGCGGGTGAGGCCGCCGCCGGAGGGGTCGACGCGGGAGACGACCCCGACCGGCACACCGGGCACGAACGGCTTGTCCGCCTGGGACCCGAAGGTGACGAGCCGGTCGCCCTTCTTCACCTCGGCCTTGCCGTTGAGGAGTTCCACGCGCAGCGGGCGGTCGCCCTGCCCGGAGGCGAAGCCGAGTTCGTCGCTGCCCTCCATGCGGGTGCCGACGGTGAAGTCGGGGTCGTTGGCGAGGAGGACCGTGGAGGTGTCCGGGCCGACCGTGGTGATCCGGCCGACCAGGCCGTCGCCGTTCAGCACGGTCATGTCCCGCTTGATGCCGTCGTTCGCGCCGGCGTCGATGGTGATGGTCCAGGAGAAGCCCTGCGCCGACCCTATGGCGATGACCTGGGCTCCCTTGATGCCGTACTGGCCCTCGCCGGCGATCTTCAGCATCTTGTCGAGCTGGGCCAGTCTGCTGCGGTTGCGGTCGTCGCTGCCGAGCTTGGCCTTGAGGGCCGCGTTCTCCTTCTCCAGCGTGGCGAGCCGGTCGTGGCGGCTGCCGGAGTCACGGATGGCGGAGACGGCGTTGCCGACCGGGTCGACCGCCGAGGACATCCCGTTCTCGATCGGGCCGAACACCGCTGCCGCGGCTTGTCGGGCGCCCTCGACCGGCGAGTTCCGGCCCCCGCGGATGTCCACCGTGATCAGCGCGAACGCGATGGCGATCAGCAGGACCAGGAGCAGCCGGCTCTCTTTCGTGTCCCTCACGTGCGGCGGCCGTGCCCTTCCTCAAGTAGGAATTCGGGGACCCCTCAAGGCACCACTCGCGAGACGCAAGTCCTGGGGGCCCGTTTGCGGGAGCTTATGCCTCTATATCAACGATCCGCCGTACGAGAGGAGATCATCCCGTACGGCGGAACCGAAGAGTTGTGTCATCTGCGCGGCTGGGCGTCCAGCACCTGCTGGAGTGCCTCGAACTCCTCGACGCACTTGCCGGAGCCGAGCGCCACGCTGTCCAGCGGGTCCTCGGCGATGTGGATCGGCATGCCGGTCTCCCGGCGCAGCCGCTCGTCCAGACCGCGCAGCAGTGCTCCGCCGCCGGTCAGAACGATTCCCCTGTCCATGATGTCGCCGGACAGCTCCGGCGGGCATTTGTCGAGGGTCGTCTTGACCGCGTCGACGATCGCGTTGACCGGCTCCTCGATCGCCTTGCGGACCTCGGCGGCCGAGATGACGACGGTCTTCGGCAGGCCGGAGACCAGGTCCCGGCCACGGACCTCGGTGTGCTCGTCGGCGTCGAGTTCGTAGGCGGAACCGATGGTGATCTTGATCTGTTCGGCGGTTCGCTCACCCAGCAGAAGGCTGTATTCCTTCTTGATGTACTGGATGATCGCGTTGTCCAGTTCGTCGCCCGCGACGCGGATGGACTGGGCGGTGACGATGCCGCCGAGCGAGATGACCGCGACCTCCGTGGTGCCGCCGCCGATGTCCACCACCATGTTGCCGGTGGCCTCGTGGACCGGCAGGCCGGAGCCGATGGCCGCGGCCATGGGCTCCTCGATGATGTGCACCTGGCGGGCGCCGGCCTGGGAGGACGCCTCGATGACCGCGCGGCGCTCGACGCCCGTGATGCCCGAGGGCACACAGACGACGACCCGCGGCCGGGCGAGGTACCGCCGCTTGTGGATCTTCAGGATGAAGTAGCGGAGCATCCGCTCGGTGATCTCGAAGTCGGCGATCACGCCGTCCTTCAGCGGACGCACCGCGACGATGTTGCCCGGCGTCCGGCCGATCATCTTCTTCGCCTCGGCACCGACCGCGAGGATGCCACCGGTGTTGGTGTTGATCGCGACGACGGAGGGCTCGTTGAGAACGATTCCGCGACCCCTGACGTACACCAGCGTGTTGGCGGTCCCGAGGTCGACAGCCATGTCACGGCCGATGAACGACATTGAGTTCCCCATCCGGATTCATCTGGCCTTCCCGAACGTTTGAGGGCATGTCAGGACGGCGAGGCGGGTGCTGTGACGTGAAGGCTTCCATCGTAAACGCGCCTGCACGAACACTGCGCGAGGGTCTTCGCCATTGTCATCAGATGGCGCGCCGCCTCGCTTCTGGAGACGGCCCATCGGGGGCACACGTTCCCCCGATCGGCAACGCATATGCCAAAGGACGGCCGAAAACGTACGGCCGTCCCAGGTCAGGGTCGCTCAGGGGGCCCGAGCAGGGTTGACGACCCGTCAGAAAATTTAGCGAAAATCTGTCCGCCGGACTCAGTCGCGACCCGGGAAGAAGATCTTCACCTCGCGCTCGGCGGACTCCTCCGAGTCGGACGCGTGGATCAGGTTCTCGCGGACGATCACGCCGAAGTCACCGCGGATGGAACCGGGGGCGGCCGCGATCGGGTCGGTCGGGCCGGCCAGGGCGCGCACGCCCTCGATGACCCGCTCGCCCTCGGCGATCAGGACGACCACCGGGCCCGAGGCCATGAACTCCACCAGCGGCTCGTAGAACGGCTTGCCGACGTGCTCGGCGTAGTGCTGCTCCAGCGTCCCCCGGTCCAGGCTGCGCAGCTCCAGCGCGGTGATCCGCCAGTCGGCCTTGCGCTCGATCCGGCTGATGATCTCGCCTGTCAGGCCACGACGGACGGCGTCGGGCTTGAGAATGACGAGGGTGCGCTGAGTCACGGGTGGCTCCTTACGACTGACGTGTGCGGTGGGACGAGGCTACAGGGCGGGTCCGTGCCCCTGTCACACAGCGTCAGGTGTGGTGGTGGGGGACTCCGCCTGGGCCGCGAACCGGGCCTTCGCCTCGTCCACCTTTCTCCCGAAGTGCACCGATGCCCACCACAGGGCCGCGAAGACCGCGCCCATGAAGTACATGGTCGGGACGAAGACGCCGGAGGCGATCAGGGCGAGCTGCAGGGCCCAGCCGAGGGCGACGCCGCCCGGCCGGGTCACCATGCCGCACAGCAGCAGGCACAGGACCATGGCGATGCCGCTGACCAGCCACACAGTCGACGTGGACAGATCCGGGTCCTTCATGGCCACGAGCCCGGCGAACCCGATGATGCAGAACTCACCGATCAGCGTCGATGAACAGAGCGTACGCACGACGGAATCTCAGCCCTTCCCCAGCAGCAGGCGGGCCTCGCCCACCGTGATGACCGAACCCGTGACCAGCACGCCGCCGCCCGCGTACTCGCCCTCCTCCTCGGCCAGCGTGATCGCGGCCTCCAGAGCGTCGGGCAGCCGCGGCTCGACCTGGACCCGGTCCTCACCGAACACCTCGACGGCGATGGCGGCCAGCTCGTCCGCGTCCATCGCCCGGTGCGAGGAGTTCTGCGTGACGACGACCTCGGCGAAGATCGGCTCGAAAGCCTCCAGCAGCCCCCGCACGTTCTTGTCGGCGCTCGCCCCGACCACACCGATCAGCCGGCTGAAGTCGAACGCCTCGCGCACGGCCTCGGCGGTGGCCTCGGCGCCCGCCGGGTTGTGCGCGGCGTCCAGGACGACCGTGGGAGACCGCCGTACGACCTCCAGCCGGCCCGGCGAGGACACGGCCGCGAAGGCCCTGCGCACGGCCTCGACGTCCAGCGGGTCCGCGCGCTGTGCGCCGACCCCGAAGAACGCCTCGACGGCGGCGAGCGCCACGGCCGCGTTGTGCGCCTGGTACGCGCCGTGCAGCGGCAGGTACACCTCGGGGTACTCGCCGCCCAGACCGCGCAGGGTGACCAGCTGCCCGCCGACCGCGACCTGCCGGGCCACGACGCCGAACTCCAGCCCCTCCCGGGCCACGGTCGCGTCCACCTCGACGGCCTTCTTCAGCAGCACCTGCGCCGCGTCCACCGGCTGCTGCGCCAGGATCACGGTCGCGTCCTGCTTGATGATGCCGCCCTTCTCGCCGGCGATCTCCCCCGTCGTCTCCCCCAGCCGGTCGGTGTGATCGAGACCGATGGGGGTGATCACGGCGACATCGCCGTCGATCACGTTCGTCGCGTCCCAGCTGCCGCCCATGCCGACCTCGACCACGGCGACGTCCACCGGCGCGTCCGCGAAGGCTGCGTACGCCATGCCGGTGAGCACCTCGAAGAAGGACAGCCGGTACTCCTGCTGCGCGTCGACCATCTCGATGTACGGCTTGATGTCGCCGTAGGTCTCGATGAACCGCTCGGCGGAGATCGGGGCGCCGTCCAGGCTGATCCGCTCGGTGACCGACTGCACGTGCGGGCTGGTGTACCGGCCGGTGCGCAGCTCGAAGGCGCCGAGCAGGGCCTCGATCATGCGGGCGGTGGAGGTCTTGCCGTTCGTCCCCGTGATGTGGATCGAGGGGTACGAGCGCTGCGGCTCGCCCAGCACGTCCATGAGCGCGCTGATCCGGCTGACGGAGGGCTCCAGCTTGGTCTCGCCCCAGCGGGTGGCCAGCTCCGTCTCGACCTCGCGCAGGGCCTTGTCGACCTCCGGGTCCTCCGGGCGCGCGGGTACGTCGGCCTGCCGCGGCCCTCCCTGCGTGCGCAGGGTGCGGCTGCCGGCCTCGATCACCGCGAGGTCGGGGTCGCGGTCGGTCTCTTCGGCGACGAGTTCGTCGAAGGCGTCGAGGGGGTCGGGAGTGTCACTGGTGCCGGGCGCTTCGCTCACGGGCTCAGTCTACGGAGCCGCAGTGACAAAAGGTGCGGTGGCCTGTCGGGCAGTGCGCTCAGGAGGTGGGGCGGCACGTGTTCGCGCGCGGGTGCGGGTCGTCCGTGGCCGACGGCGCCGTTCCCCGCGCCCCTGAGGGTCCGTGGCTGACCGCGCAGTCCCCCACTCCCCTGAGGGTCCGTGGCTGACCGCGCAGTCCCCCGCGCCCCTGAGGGTCGGCGAAGGCCCCCGGTGCCAGGTCGGCACGGGGGGCCTTCGTCTCCGTACGAGCGGCTACGCCTGCGGCAGCCGGTCCAGCTGGGCCTGGAGGCGGGCGATGTCCTCGTCGGCCTTGGACAGGCGCGTGCGGATCTTGTCCACCACGTTCTCCGGGGCCTTCGCCAGGAAGGCCTCGTTGCCGAGCTTGGCCGTGGCCTGGGCCTTTTCCTTCTCGGCGGCGGCCAGGTCCTTCGCGAGGCGCTTGCGCTCGGCCGCCACGTCGATCGTGCCGGAGAGGTCGAGGGCGACCGTGGCACCGGCCACCGGCAGGGTGGCGGTGGGGCTGAAGCCCTCCTCCTCAGGCTGCAGGCGCAGCAGCTGGCGGATGGCGCCCTCGTGGGCAGCCAGCTGCGTACCCGCCAGATCCAGGCGGGCCGGGACCTTCTGGCCCGGCTGCAGGCCCTGGTCGGCGCGGAAGCGGCGGACCTCGGTGACGACCCGCTGGAGGTTCTCGATCTCGGCCTCGGCGGCCTCGTCTCGGAAGCCCGAGTCCTTCGGCCAGTCGGCGACCACGATCGACTCGCGGCCGGTGAGGGTGGTCCACAGGGTCTCGGTGACGAACGGGACGACCGGGTGCAGCAGGCGCATCAGGACGTCCAGGACCTCGCCGAGGACGCGGCCGGAGGCCTCGGCCGCCGCGCCGCCCGCGAAGAACGTCGTCTTCGACAGCTCGACGTACCAGTCGAAGACCTCGTCCCACGCGAAGTGGTAGAGGGCCTCGCTGAGCTTGGCGAACTGGAAGTCCTCGTAGTACGCGTCGACCTGAGCGACCGTCTTGTTCAGGCGGGAGAGGATCCAGCGGTCGGTGGCCGAGAGCTGCTCGGCCGGCGGCAGCTCGCCCTCGATCGTGGCGCCGTTCATGAGCGCGAAGCGCGTGGCGTTCCAGATCTTGTTGGCGAAGTTCCGGGAGGCCTGGACCCAGTCCTCGCCGATCGGGACGTCGGTGCCGGGGTTGGCGCCCTTGGCCAGGGTGAAGCGGACGGCGTCGGAGCCGTACTTGTCCATCCAGTCCAGCGGGTCGACGACGTTGCCGAAGGACTTCGACATCTTCTTGCCGCGCTCGTCGCGGACCAGGCCGGTCAGGGCGATGGTCTTGAACGGGACCTCGCCGTCCATCGCGTACAGGCCGAACATCATCATCCGGGCGACCCAGAAGAAGATGATGTCGTGGCCGGTGAGCAGGACGTCGGTGGAGTAGAACTTCGCCAGGTCCGGGGTCTTCTCCGGCCAGCCGAGGGTGGAGAAGGGCCACAGGCCGGACGAGAACCAGGTGTCGAGGACGTCGGTGTCCTGGGTCCAGCCCTCGCCCGTCGGCGGCTGCTCGTCGGGGCCGACGCAGACGATCTCACCGTCCGGGCCGTACCAGATCGGGATCCGGTGGCCCCACCACAGCTGGCGCGAGATGCACCAGTCGTTCATGTTGTCGACCCAGTCGAAGTAGCGCTTCGACATGTCCGCGGGATGGATCGCGACGCGGCCGTCGCGGACCGCGTCGCCGGCGGCCTTGGCCAGCGGCTTGACGTTGACCCACCACTGCATCGACAGGCGCGGCTCGACGGTGGTCTTGCAGCGCGAGCAGTGGCCGACGGAGTGCATGTACGGGCGCTTCTCGGCGACGATCCGGCCCTGCTCGCGCAGGGCGCCGACGACCGCGGAGCGGGCCTCGAAGCGGTCCAGGCCGAGGAACGGGCCGTGGACGGTGATCACGCCGTGCTCGTCCATGATCGTCATGGCGGGCAGGTCGTGGCGCTGGCCGATGGCGAAGTCGTTCGGGTCGTGGGCCGGGGTGACCTTGACGGCGCCGGTGCCGAACTCCGGGTCGACGTGCGTGTCGGCGACGACCGGGATGGTCCGGTCGGTCAGCGGCAGCTTGATGTGCCGCCCGATGAGGTGCTGGTAGCGCTCGTCGTCCGGGTGGACGGCGACCGCCGTGTCACCGAGCATCGTCTCGGCGCGGGTGGTGGCGACGACCAGGGAGTCCTCGCCCTCGCCGTACCTGATCGAGACGAGTTCGCCCGCGTCGTCCTGGTACTCCACCTCGATGTCGGAGATGGCCGTCAGACAGCGCGGACACCAGTTGATGATGCGCTCGGCGCGGTAGATCAGCTCGTCGTCGTAGAGCTTCTTGAAGATGGTCTGGACGGCCTTGGACAGACCCTCGTCCATGGTGAAGCGCTCACGCGACCAGTCGACTCCGTCGCCGAGGCGGCGCATCTGGCCGAGGATCTTGCCGCCGTACTCTTCCTTCCACTGCCAGACCCGCTCGACGAACTCCTCGCGGCCCAGGTCGTGGCGGGACTTGCCCTCCTCGGCGAGCTGCTGCTCGACCTTGTTCTGGGTGGCGATACCGGCGTGGTCCATGCCCGGCAGCCACAGCGACTCGAAGCCCTGCATGCGCTTGCGGCGCGTGAGGGCGTCCATCAGCGTGTGCTGGAAGGCGTGGCCGAGGTGCAGCGAACCGGTGACGTTCGGCGGCGGGATGACGATCGTGTACGGGGGCTTCTCGCTCTTCGCATCCGCCTCGAAGTAACCACGCTCTACCCAGCGCTCGTACAGCGGGCCCTCTACATCGGCCGGCGCGTACTGGGTCGGCAGTTCGGAGTCGGGCGCTGATGGCTGCTGATGAGCGTTCTCGGTCACGGGGGTCAGTTTAGAGGTGTCACGGGGTGGTCCCGAAACGCGTTTGTTCTGTAACGGTGCCGCCCCCGGTGCCGCGTGGTTTCCGGCCCTGGTCCAGGATGTCAGGGACACATAAGCGTCCAAGGGGGAACCCCGAAATGAGCAACAACCAGCCGGGCCCGTACGGCCAGCAGCCGCCCTACGGTCAGCCGGGGCAGCCGGGCCCGTACGGTCAGCCGGGGCCCTACGGTCAGCCGCCGCAGGCACCCCAGCCCGGCTACGGCTACCCCCAGCAGGCTCCCCCGGCCCCGCCGCAGCCCGGCTACGGCTACCCCCAGCAGGGCGCCCCGCAGCAGCCGAACCCGTACGGCCAGCAGCAGGCCCCCTACGGCCAGCCCGCCCCCTACGGCCAGCAGCCCTACGGAGCGCCGCAGCCGCCGCAGCCGGGCGGCGGCAACAAGAAGACGGGCCTGATCATCGGTGCCGTGGCCGTGGTGGCGGCCGTGGCGGTGGCCGTGTACTTCGTGGTCAGCGGAGGCAGCAGCGGCTCCGACGTCGCGGACGACGGCCCGCACAAGCTTTCGACTCCGGCGGCCGTGATCAACGGGACGTACACGAAGCAGCCGGACTCCGATTCCGCGGACCCCAGCGACGCCGACAAGTCGGACTACGCGAAGTGGGGGGTGAAGAACCCCACCGAGGTGAACGCCAAGTACCAGAGCGGCAAGGCCCTGACCATGAAGGGTCTCGCCTTCAGCGGCGTGTACGGAACGATCGACGACCCGGAGGCGGTCGTCGACGCCTTGTTCGCCAAGGCCAAGACGGAGTCCGAGAAGGACCAGAGCGGTTCCGACACCAAGGGCAAGCTGGTCGGCAGCCCCGAGGCCGTCCACCCGGCGGGCTTCTCCAACGGCATCATGAAGTGCCAGATGGCCCAGATCGACACCAGCGGCTCATCGTCCTCGGAGTCGGGGGTGCCGAAGACCATGCAGGTCCCGATCTGCGTCTGGGGCGACCACAGCACCGTCGCCATCGTCACGTCGTTCAGCGTCGCCTCCATCGCCTCCGGCCAGGGCGGCTCGATCGACGACGCCGCTGAGCTCACGGCCAAGCTGCGCAACGACGTGCGCGTCAAGGCCTGAACCCGTCAGGAGCTTCAGGAGAGGGCCCCGGTCGAACGACCGGGGCCCTCTCTCGCGTCTCGCCCACGCCACGCGGTCGCAGGCATCACCAGAAGGCAGCACGAGGAAGGACGCGTCGCACGACGGCCTCACACGGCAAGGAAAGTCGGCCATGTTGGCGCACCCGGAGCAAGCGCTCACCCTGCGCGCCCGACGGTCCGCGAGAGCGCTCTGGGCAGCGGATGCCGGCTCACCGGGTTTCCGCCTGCCTTGATGAACACACGTCGCACGGCGGAACATTCCAGCCAAGCACCGACCATTTCACTCGCACGCGTGATCGATTCGTGTGTGCCTTGTCCGCCTTGCACGAGGCTCCGCGAAAGAGAGGACTTGAGATGAGATCACTGCGGGTCGGCCAGACGCTGGCAGCGGCGGGCATCACGGCGGCCGCCATCCTCACACCGATCGCAACGGCTACGCCGGCGGCAGCAGCCGGCTACTACTCCGGCTGCACCAACTTCGTCCGGGCTCACGGCTATGTCGTGGGCCCCAAGGTGAAGGCCGCCTGTTCCAACAAGGCGCTTCATGTGGTGGGCTGGTCCCCGAACCCCTTCTGCTGGAAGGGGCTCGTCGAGATCGGGGTCGAGAACGGGGTCGCCCAGGGAGCCTGCATCGCACTGAGCCCTGTGCCACCGAACGGGCCCGCGCAGACCAGGAACGACGCAGGGATGACCGCCACTTCTCACGAGGTGGCGGTCTTGCCGTGTCAGGAGGCGATACCCCTGGCCCTTACGCCGTCTTCTGCTCGCCCGAGCCCCGCCCCCGCGCGTCCCGCGGGATCAGGGTCGGGTTGACGTTGGAGTGGACGACGTCCGCCGTGATGACGACCCGGGCCACGTCCTTGCGGGACGGGACCTCGTACATCACGGACATGAGGACTTCCTCCATGATGGCGCGCAGGCCGCGGGCGCCGGTCTGGCGGAGGATGGCCTGGTCGGCGATGGCCTCCAGGGCCTCGCGTTCGAAGTCCAGCTCCACGCCGTCGAGTTCGAAGAGGCGCTGGTACTGCTTGACGAGCGCGTTGCGGGGCTCGACGAGGATCTGGAGCAGGGCCTCGCGGTCCAGGTTGTGGACGCTCGTGATCACGGGCAGGCGGCCGATGAACTCCGGGATCATGCCGAACTTGACCAGGTCCTCCGGCATGACGTCCTCGAAGACGTCCTTGGACTGCAGCTCGCGCTTGGAGCGGATGGTGGCGCCGAAGCCGATGCCCTTCGCACCCGCCCGAGCCTCGATGATCTTCTCCAGGCCCGAGAAGGCGCCGCCCACGATGAACAGCACGTTCGTCGTGTCGATCTGGATGAACTCCTGGTGGGGGTGCTTGCGGCCGCCCTGGGGCGGCACGGAGGCCGTGGTGCCCTCCAGGATCTTCAGCAGGGCCTGCTGGACGCCCTCGCCCGAGACGTCCCGGGTGATGGAAGGGTTTTCACTCTTCCTCGCGACCTTGTCGATCTCGTCGATGTAGATGATCCCGGTCTCGGCCTTCTTGACGTCGTAGTCGGCCGCCTGGATCAGCTTCAGCAGGATGTTCTCGACGTCCTCGCCCACGTAGCCCGCCTCCGTCAGCGCGGTGGCGTCGGCGATCGCGAAGGGGACGTTCAGCATGCGGGCCAGGGTCTGCGCGAGCAGGGTCTTGCCGGAGCCCGTGGGGCCGAGGAGCAGGATGTTGGACTTCGCCAACTCGATGGCGTCGTCGCGGCCTTGGGCCCCGCCGTTCTCGCCTGCCTGGACCCGCTTGTAGTGGTTGTACACCGCCACCGAGAGGGCCTTCTTGGCGGCCTCCTGGCCGACCACGTAGCCCTCCAGGAACTCGTAGATCTCGCGGGGTTTCGGGAGCTCCTCCCAACGCACCTCGCTCGTCTCGGCGAGTTCCTCCTCGATGATCTCGTTGCAGAGATCGATGCACTCGTCGCAGATGTACACACCGGGCCCTGCGATGAGCTTCTTGACCTGCTTCTGGCTCTTGCCGCAGAACGAGCACTTGAGCAGATCGCCGCCGTCACCGATGCGTGCCACGGTGTGCTTCCCCTTCGCCTGGGAGACGCCCGGACGCTTTCGAGTCCAGCCGCTCCTGGTGCTGCCTTATGTCCGACGGTACCTTGCCGGGCCCCGTGTTCGGGTCCCCCTTGGCAGGGTTCACTTTGACGTGCACCCTGCCAAGGGGTCCCGAGAGATGCCGCTCGGAGTCAGCGGACGGATTCGTTGTTCATCTTCCGGGTGGAGATGATCTGATCGACGATGCCGTACTCGAGCGCTTCCTCGGCCGTGAGGATCTTGTCGCGCTCGATGTCCTCGCGGACCTTCTCGATCGGCCGGTTGGAGTGCTTGGCCAGCATGTTCTCCAGCTGCTCACGCATCCGGGTGAACTCGTTGGCGATGATCTCCAGGTCGGAGAGCTGACCGCGGCCGGTGGAGCCGGCCGGCTGGTGGATGAGCACGCGCGAGTTCGGCAGCGCCATGCGCTTGCCCGGGGTGCCGGCGGCGAGCAGGATGGCCGCGGCGGAGGCCGCCTGGCCCATGCACACCGTCTGGATGTCGGGCTTCACGAACTGCATCGTGTCGTAGATCGCCGTGAGGGCGGTCATGTCGCCGCCGGGGCTGTTGATGTAGATCGAGATGTCCCGGTCGGGGTCCATCGACTCCAGGCACAGCAGCTGTGCCATGACGTCGTTGGCCGAGGCGTCGTCGATCTGGACGCCCAGGAAGATCACGCGCTCCTCGAAGAGCTTGGCGTACGGGTCGTACTCGCGGATGCCCTGGGAGGTGCGCTCGACGAAGCGCGGGATGACGTAACGGCTGTCGGGCCGGGGCCCTTCGTACATGCCGCTGGCGGCGCCGTGGAAGTTGCTCATGAGGGTGTTCACCGTCCTGGTGGCGTTCTGGGGGCTGGGGTCGTGGCGGTGCATGGCGTGGCCGGGCCGGTCAGGCACCGGTGCCGCCGCCTCCCGGAACACCCGAGGCGTGCGTGATGATCTCGTCAATGAGACCGTACTCCTTGGCCTCTTCCGGGGTGAACCAGCGGTCGCGGTCGCCGTCGCGGATGATCGTCTCGACGGTCTGGCCGGAGTGCAGCGCGGTCAGCTCGGACATGGTCTTCTTGGTGCGCAGCAGGTACTGGGCCTGGATCTTGATGTCCGAGACCGTACCGCCCAGGCCCGCGGAGCCCTGGTGCATCATGATGTCCGTGTGCGGCAGGGCGAAGCGCTTGCCGGTGGTACCACCGGTGAGCAGGAACTGGCCCATCGAGGCCGCCATGCCCATGCCGATCGTGACCACGTCGTTCGGGATGTACTGCATGGTGTCGTAGATCGCCATGCCGGCCGTCACCGAGCCGCCGGGGCTGTTGATGTAGAGGTAGATGTCCTTGTCCGGGTCGGCGGCAAGGAGCAGCAGCTGGGCGGTGATCTTGTTGGCGATGTCGTCGTCAACCTGCTGGCCGAGGAAGATGATCCGCTCGTTGAGCAGCCGGTTGTAGACCTGGTCGCCGAGGCCACCACCGATGGAAGGCTCGCCGGCGGCGGAGGGCATCAGATTCGTCACGTATCCACCTGCTCGTCTTGCGACGGCGCCGGGCCGTCTCACGTGTTCCCCGCGGGGTCCTGCGTGTTCCCCGCGAGGTCCTGCCGGGGGGCTTCAGGAGACTCCCCTGCCCCCGTATTCATGGACCCTAACGCGCGGGTCCCTTCGGGGAATCCCGGAGAAGCGGGTGTTCGCCGGGGGCGTAGAGGCTCCGCCCCCGGGACCGGGCCGGTTCCGTCGAGGGGTGGTGCGGCTGTCTGCGGGCTGCGGGTACGTGGGGGGCTTGTCGCGCAGTTCCCCGCGCCCCTTCAGGTTGGCCGATCCGGGCCGGTACGACAAACGGGCCCCGGGGAAGTCCCCGGGGCCCGTCCAGGTCGTCAGAGACGCCGCAGGGCTCAGCCCTCGGCCTTCTCCTCGTCGGAGCCCTCGGTGGCGCCCTCGGCGGCCTCGACCGTCTCGATGGCGGCCTCGGTCTCGTCCTCGTCCTCCAGGTCGACGACCTCGCCGTTGGTGTCCTTCACCGTGGCGGCCTCGACCACGACGGCCAGGGCCTTGCCGCGGGCGACCTCGCCGACCAGGAGCGGGACCTGGCCCTGCTCCACGACGGCCTGGGCGAACTGGTCGGGGGACATGCCGGAGGAGGCCGCACGACGCATGAGGTGCTCGGTGAGCTCCTCCTGGCTGACGTTGAGGTTCTCCTTCTTGACCAGCTCGTCGAGGACGAACTGGGTCTTGATGCCCTTGACCGCGGCGTCGCGGGTCTCGGTGTCGAACTCCTCGGCGGTCTTGCCCTGGATCTCCAGGTACTTGTCGAGGTCCAGACCCATCTGGCCGAGCTGGTGGTGCTCCAGGTTGTGCTTGCGGGTGTTGATCTCGTCCTCGAGCAGCTTCTCGGGGACCGGGACCTCGACCAGCTCGAGGAGCTTCTCCAGGACGCGCTCCTGGGCCTGGGTGGCCTGGTCGTACTGCTTCATGTTGGCCAGGCGCTTGCGGCTGTCGGCCTTCAGCTCGTCCAGGGTGTCGAACTCGGAGGCGAGCTGCGCGAACTCGTCGTCCAGCTCGGGCAGTTCGCGGGCGGCGACCTGGGTGACCTTGACGGAGACCTCGGCCTCCTTGCCCGCGGCGGAGCCGCCCTTCAGCTCGGAGGTGAAGGTGGCCTCGCCACCGGCCTCCAGACCCTTCACGGCGTCGTCGATGCCGTCCAGCAGCTCGCCGGAGCCGATGGTGTACGAGACACCGTTGGCGATGCCGTCCTCGAGGACCTCGCCGTCGACCTTGGCCTCCAGGTCGACGGTGACCACGTCGCCGTCCTCGGCGGCACGCTCGACCGGGGAGGTGGAGGCGAAGCGCTCACGGAGCTGCTCGACCGACTTCTCGATGTCCTCGTCGGTGACCTCGACGGCGTCGACCTCGACCTCGATGCCGGAGTAGTCCGGGATCTCGAGGGCGGGGCGGACGTCGACCTCGGCGGTGAAGTTCAGCGTCTCGCCGTCCTTCAGCTCCGTGATGTCGACGTCGGGCTGGCCCAGCGGGCTCAGCTCGGCCTCGTTGACCGCCTCGGTGTAGAACTTCGGCAGCGCGTCGTTGACGGCCTCCTCCAGCACCGCACCGCGGCCGAACCGCTGGTCGATGACGCGGGCCGGGATCTTGCCCTTGCGGAAGCCCTTCACCGTGACCTGCTGGTTGATCTTCTTGTACGCCGCGTCGAGGCTGTCCTTGAGCTCCTCGAAGGGCACCTCGACAGTGAGCCGAACCCGGGTCGGGTTCAGGGTCTCCACGGCGCTCTTCACGGTTCGGTCTCCTTGTGGCTGACTTCTTGGTTTCTGCCGGAGCCAGACTGGTCCGGCGGATTTCGCCGCCCGGAGGAGTTCGTAGGCCGAGTGGGCCGGGACACACGGGCGCGCAGCTTGCATAGTAGCCGCAGCCACTCAGCGCCCCAAAAGGCGATCATCACGGTGACGTGAGCCGGTGGTCGGGGTGGCGGGATTTGAACCCACGGCCTTCCGCTCCCAAAGCGGACGCGCTACCAAGCTGCGCCACACCCCGTCTGGTGCGAGACGTAGGGTACATGCCCGGGCCGGATCCGTCGGCCGCTTTGTTCACCGCCGCGCGCGACATCGCCGCAGTCCCACACGTTGGCCTCAGCGGCGGACGACCCGCTACGATGCTGTGCAGTGCCGCGGTCACCGACCTGCGGCGCGCTGTTGCGGGCGTAGCTCAATGGTAGAGCCCTAGTCTTCCAAACTAGCTACGCGGGTTCGATTCCCGTCGCCCGCTCTGCGGCCCAGGGGCCCGGGTTTCCGCTTCGGCGGAACCGGGCCCCTGGCTGTTTTCCGGGGCCCACGGAACCCGGGAACCCTCGCGCCCCGTGAGCCTTCGTGGGCCATGCGGCCTTGCGCCGCCAGGAGCCCCTCGCGAGCCATGAACCTTTGCGCCCCCATGCGCCCATGTGGGTGCAATCGACCCTCGCGCCCCCAGGAGTCTCGTGGATCTCACAGGTCCCGGGTGTTGACCGTGAACACGGAGCGGAGGCCGTAGGGCACGTAGAGGGCGTCGCCGACGCGGACCAGGGCGGCGCCGGCCGGGCCGGTCGAGTCGGCGGTGCCGCCGTCGTCACGGCCGGGGAGGGTGGCCAGGACCTTGCCCGTGGCGGCGTCGAGGGCTGCCAGACGGCCGGTCGGGGAGGCCAGGTAGAGGCGGGTGGACGTGGCCGTCGGCGGGCCGGGCTGCTCGACGGTGGAATTGCTCCGCCACAGCAGCCGGCCGGTGCGCGGCGAGAACGCGTGGACGCTGCCGCTGGTGAAGGTGAGGTAGACCGTCCCGCTCGCGAGGTAGACGCCGCTCATGGCGGACTCGGCGTGGGACAGCTTCACGGCCGTCAGGATGTGCGAGGAGACGTCGAGCAGGGTCAGGGTGCGCAGCGTGTCGGCGGCGTCGGTCAGCACGAGGTGGCCGTCGCTCTCGCCCAGGACGCTGAGGGCGCCCTTGGCCGTCACCGTCCACCGGGGCCGGCCGGTGGCCGGGTCGAGCTGGGCGATGCTCGTGCGGACGACGTGGTAGCCCTTGCCGAAGGATCCGCACAGGACGTAGACGCGCCCGGCGGCGCCGCTCAGCTGGCAGGCGCCCCTGTCGTCCGCGCCCGAGTACCGCAGGGGGTGCTTCCAGCGGACCTTGCCGTCGAGGGCGTCGAGCAGGGCGTACGACTCGCCCCGGTCGCCGAGGACCGTGACGACTCCCCGGGCCGTGGCCACGGCGTAGCTCCCGTCGCCGCCGTCGGCCTTGTCACCGTCGCCGGTCACCGTCCGCCACAACACCTTGCCGGTGTCCGCCCGGACCGCCTGGATCGAGTAGCGGGTCAGGGAGGTGCCCGCGTCGTTCTTGGGCGTGTGGTCGTCGGCGCCCCAGACGTAGGCGACGCCGCCGTGGGTGCCGATGACCGTGCCGCCGAAGCCGCCGCCGTTGTCGGACGGTGTGGGGTCGAGCGGGTAGGTCCAGGTGTTGCGGCCGTCGGCCAGGGCGAAACGGGTCGCCATGAGGGTGTCCCCGGCGCACACCAGGGAGGCGCCGGCGGCGGCGCAGCGGTTGAAGGCGCTGCCGCCGGTCCCGCTGTCGGAGTCGCCGGCGGTCGGGTCCTTCGACTGCCGGTGCCAGGCGTGCCACCCGGCCGGCAGGTTGCCGGGGGCGCCGTCGCCGCCGCGCGTGACGGCGACCGTCGTACCGGCGAGCGCGGCCAGGACGGCGGTGACGGCCCCGGCCAGGAGCCACCCCCTGCGGCCGCGCCGGCGCGGCCGGACCTGCGCGGTGGCGTCCGGCGACGCGGAGCCGGGCGACGCGGGGTCCGGCCTCGGCCCGGGCAGCCGTCCCTCGCGGAGCAGGGTCAGGAGCTCGTCGGGGGATGGGCGGGACTTCGGGTGCTTTTCCAGGCAGAGGCGGACGAAAGGGAGGAGGTCGTCGGGAAGGCCGTCGAGTTCGGGGGCGCCTTCGACGACCTTCGTCGCCGTCTCCCAGGGGTTCGCGCTGTCGAACGGACCGCGCCGGGTGGCCGCGTACACCAGGACGGCGCCCAGGGAGAAGATGTCGGTCGCGGGGCCGACCTCGTTCGGCGAGGTGAACTGCTCGGGGGACATGAAGGGCGGGGTGCCCATCACGCGGCCGGTCTGGGTGAGGGCGTCGGCGGGGGCGAGGTCGGCGGCGCGGGAGACGCCGAAGTCGATGACCCGGGGGCCGTCCTCGGCGAGCATCACGTTGGCCGGCTTCAGGTCCCGGTGGACCACGCCGGCGCGGTGGATGTCGCGCAGGGCCTCGGCGAGACCGGCGGCGAGTTCACGCAGGGGGTGGGGTGACAGCGGGCCGTGGCGGCGGACATGCGTGCCGAGGTCCTCGCCGGGGATGTAGAGCGTGGCCATCCAGGGGTGGGGCGCGTCGGCGTCGGCGTCCACCACGGGCGCGGTGAAGGCGCCGCTGACCTGGCGGGCGGCGGACACCTCGCGGCTGAAGCGGGCGCGGAACTCGTCGTCGTCGGCGTACTGGGCGTGGACGACCTTCAGGGCGAGCCGACGGCCGGACGCCGAGCGGGCGAGATAGACCACGCCCATGCCGCCGGTGCCGAGGCGGTCCTCGATCCGGTAGCCGCCCACGTCCGCCGGGTCCGAGTCGCGCAGCGCCATCCCGGTACGTCACCCCGCAGTTTCAGTTGTCCAACTCCGCCGGTCCGCCCCACCGGGTCAGAAGTTGATCTGGTTGATGGTCTCCGCTATCGAGTTCATGAACCGGGTGATGGACGGCGCCATGCCGGTCGAGGCGAGGAAGAACCCGAAGAGCACGGCGACGATGGCCGGGCCCGTCTTGATGTTTCCCCCTCGGATCAACACCACAAGGATGATCGCCAACAGCAGCACCACAGACAGTGAAATGGCCACAACTGATCACACCCTCGGTCGGTCCGCTCTCCCGGCCCGGAGGTACCCCGCGCACCCCCGCCGTGAACCATGGTGCCACCAACCCGACCGCCCCATGCGGCTCGTGACACAACGTTGAACAACGTCCCGGGGACGGACGAGAGGCCGCACAGTAATTGGACGGGGCACCTGCGCATCGCACCACGGGCAATTGCGCGAGTTCGTTGCCGTGTCCACACATCTTGTGCGCAGGTAATTCGAATTGATGACACAGAGGCGTCGTATGCCCCATTTAGTCGGGATGAATTGGGACATCACGGCTGAACGGTGGGGTTCGCTGTGCCCACCATCACGTGGACAGGGGTGGCAAGTTATGTAAATCAGCGGGTATCCGGAGGCGATAACCAGGAAGGACCACGGGTGTTTTACGAAATCCCACAGTCGACGCTAGGGTGCCTGAGATGTTTGACGCCGCCTCGTCCCCCGGCCAGAACCGCAGTCCTCTCCCCCCGGCACAGTCGCCGGCGGACGGAGTGCCCAGTCCGCGCACCCCGATGAGTACGCAGGGGCGGCAGCCGGCGACGGACAGACCGGGCAAACAGCGCGACTCGTTCTTCGACAACGCCAAGTACCTGGCGATCGTGCTCGTCGCGATGGGCCACGTCTGGGAGCCGTTGAAGGGGGACAGCCGGATCCTGGAGGGCGTGTACACCGTCGTGTACACCTTCCACATGCCGGCGTTCATCATCATCTCCGGCTTCTTCTCCCGCAGTTTCGACATGCGCCCGGACCGGCTGAAGCGGCTGATCACCGGCGTCGCCGTGCCGTACGTCCTCTTCGAGACGGCCTACCCGCTCTTCAAGAACGCCGTCGTGGGCTCCCACGAGGAGATCAGCCTCCTCGATCCCTGGTACCTGACCTGGTTCCTGGTGGCCCTGCTGGTCTGGCGGCTCACCACCCCCATCTGGAAACTGGTGCGCTGGCCGCTCCCGGTCGCCCTCGGCGTGGCCATGCTGGCCACCGTCACCCCGAGCATCGGTGACGACCTCGACCTCCAGCGGGTCCTGCAGTTCCTGCCCTACTTCGTGCTGGGCCTGACCATGAAGCCCGAGCACTTCCAGCTGGTGCGCCGCCGCTGGGTGCGGATCGCCTCGGTGCCGGTGTTCGCCGCCGCCCTCGCGGTCGGCTGGTGGGCGGTGCCGCGCATGAACACCGCGTGGTTCTACCACCGCGACTCCGCGCAGGAACTGGGCGCCCCGTGGTGGTGCGGCCCGGTGATGGTCCTCGCGATGATGGGCTGCTCGCTGGTGCTGACGGCCTGCTTCTTCGCCTGGGTGCCGCGCCGCAGGATGTGGTTCACGGCGCTGGGCGCGGGCACCCTGTACGGCTATCTGCTGCACGGTTTCCTGGTGAAGTTCGGCGACTACCGCGGCTGGTTCGACCACGCCTGGCTGCACCGTCCGCTCGGCGAGATCCTGGTGACCGTCCTCGCGGCCGGGGCCGTCACACTGCTGTGCACCCGGCCGGTGCAGCGGGTGTTCCGCTTCGCGATGGAGCCGAAGATGGAGTGGGCCTTCCGGCAGGACGCGGCCGAACTGGCCCGCGAGCGCCAGAGGACGGAGCGCGAGCGGCAGAAGGTCGCCGTCTAGCCCCGTCTAGCCCGCGTCCGGCCCAAGCCCGTCCCGGGCCGGCCGAGGAAGCTCAAGACCGAGAAGTGCGCGCATCCGTCCGTACTTCTCGGTCAGTCGTTTCCGGGTCGGCCCGTCGAGGACGGCAAGGCGGTCCGGGTCGGCGTTGTGCGCCAGGTCCGCCTCCTTCACCAGCAGCGCGCCCGGGGTGGCGAGGATCCGCCGCGCGTACGCCTCCGGCTGTTCCCCGGGCCTCTTGGTGAGGGCCCGTACGACGGCCTTGGTGCGCGGGGACAGCGCGGCCGCCGTCAGCCATTCCTCGGACAGCGCCTCGTCCTCGACGGCGTCGTGGAGCCAGGCCGCCGCGATCTGCTCGGCGTCCCCGCCGCCGGCCCGTACGCCCTCGGCGACGGCCGCGAGGTGCTCGGCGTACGGCCGTCCTGCCTTGTCGGTCTGGCCCGCGTGGGCCGTGCGGGCGAGGTGCTCGACCTCTGCCAGGGTGAGGTGGGTCTCGGTCATCCCTCGAGTGTCTCCCGGCGCCCATCCGCGGATCCGGGCGGGGGGAGACCCCGACCGCGACAGCTCCGCCGGGCGGCCGGTCCGGGCGGGGCGGCGGGGTGGCCGGGCCTGGCGGGGTGGCCGGGTCCGCCGGAGTGGCCGAGCCCGCCGGAGTGGAAGAGCCCGCCGGGAGAGAAGGACCCGCCGGGGTGGTCAGGTCCGCCGGGATGGCAGAGTCCGCCGGAGTGGAAGAGCCCGCCGGGAGAGAAGGACCCGCCGGGGTGGTCAGGTCCGCCGGGATGGCAGAGTCCGCCGGGGTGGCCGGGTCCGCCGCGCCGGGTCAGCGGGCGGGCGCCGACGCCTCGCGGCAGATCAGCAGCAGTGCGCGATCGTCGTTGACGTCCTTCGCGACCGCCTCGATGAGATGCCAGGCGGCGCCGTGGAAGCCGCCGGCGACGTAGCGGTCGGCCTCGCCGGTGAGCCGGTCGATGCCCTCGACGATGTCCCGGTCGGAGGTCTCCACCAGACCGTCCGTGAACAGCATCAGCACGTCCCCGGGCCGCAGCGAGCCCTTCACGGAGTCGAACTGGGCGAGGTCGTACACGCCCAGCAGCGGACCGTCGGCGGCCTTCTCCTCCCAGCGGCCGCTGCCCGCGCTCAGCTGCAGCCCCGGCGGATGGCCCGCGGAGTACAGCTCGTAGTCGCCGGAGTCCAGGTCGAGGACCAGGTGGATGGAGGTGGCGAAGCCCTCCTCCCAGTCCTGGCGGAGCAGGTATCCGTTCGCGGCCGGGAGGAAGGTGTGCGGGGGAAGGGAGCCCAGCAGGCCGCCGAACGCCCCCGACAGCAGCAGGGCGCGCGACCCCGCGTCCATGCCCTTGCCGGACACGTCCGTGAGGACGACCTCCAGGGTGCGGCCGCCGTTGGTCCGGGCGGCGACGACGAAGTCGCCGGAGAAGGACTGCCCGCCCGCCGGCCGCAGGGCCATCTCGTGGTGCCAGCCCTGTGGCAGCTTCGGCAGCTTGCTCTGCACCCGGATGCGCTCGCGCAGGTCGAAGAGCATGGTGCCGCCGCGCCGCCAGGGCACACCGACCCGGCTGCGGAACTGCGCGGTCAGCAGCCCGAAGAAGCCGCACGCGGCGACCACCAGGACCACGCCCGGGGTGACCCGCGAAGGCCCTTCCGTGTACGGGCCGAGCCGCACCGACTCCACGATCAGCGCGGTGGCGCCCGCCGCGTACAGGCCGAGCAGGCTCGCCGGGCGCAGCACCAGGCCGCCCGCGACGATCGGCAGCACCAGGGTGGCCGGGGAGCACCACACCGAGTTGGCGAGGGTCATGGCCGCGAGAACGGGGATGGTGAGCAGCAGACCGGCGAACGCGATCCAGTCGGAGCCGTCACCGCGGAAGTAGTCGACGGCGCTTCTGCGCAGGCCGACGCGGACCCGGTGCCACTGCATCTTCCACCGGGCCGTGAACTTCTCGGCCTTCGCGCGCCGCCCTCGTCCTGCTGCCATTAGTTCGGGACCCTATCCATCGGACCCGCCGCTTGGCACGGGAGGTCCCACTTGTCCCCCGTGAGAGACCCAACTTCGCGGTTCCGCTTCACAGGGAACGGCACTGCGTGCCGTCGCGCCGCCGCCCGGGAGAATTCACTGGCTCGTCCCGCAATGCCCTGATAGGCATGCCTCATGGGGACTGAACGTGCGAGCGAGGCCCGAGCGACCGAGACGAACGTGCTGCGACCGGAGGAATGGGACGGCTGGTGGGACCACCTGATCCGCGCCTTCGGCGCCGGTCCCGCATCGGGCGAAGAGCGCGAACTGGATAAATCACTCACCGAGTTCGACCGCTCGCTGGTCGTCCGGGACGGGGACACCGTCGTCGGGACGGCCGGAGCGTTCAGCTTCCGCATGACCGTGCCCGGCGGGGAGTCGGTGCCCGCCGCCGGCGTCACCATGGTCAGCGTGGCGGCCACGCACCGGCGGCGCGGGGTGCTGACCTCGATGATGCGGCGCCAGCTGGACGATGTGCGCGCCCTGGGCGAGCCGCTGGCGGTGCTGACCGCGTCCGAGCCCGCGATCTACGGCCGCTTCGGCTACGGGGCCGGAACGTTCCAGCTGCACGCCGAGATCGACACGGGCCGGGTGACGCTGGCCCTGCCCGCCGGCACCGACGAGGTGCGGCTGCGGTACGCGGAGCCGGCCGACGTCCTCGATGCGTGCGAGGCGGTGTACGCGGCGCTGGTGCCGCTGCGGCCCGGCATGCTGGCCCGGCAGCCCGGCTGGGAGCGTGCGGGGCTGCTCGATCCCGAGAGCGAGCGGGACGGGGCGTCGGCGCTGCAGTGCGTGGTCGCCGAACGGGACGGCCGGGTCACCGGGTACGCCCGCTTCCGCACCAAGCTCGGCTGGGGGACGAGCGGGCACGACGGCACGGTGACGCTGGAGGACCTCGCCGCGCTGGACCCCGCGACCGACGCGGCGCTGTGGCGCTTCCTGTTCGACATCGACCTGATGACGACCCTGACCGTGCGGGGACGTCCGCTCGACGACTCCTGGCAGTACCTGGTCTCCGACATCCGGCGCTGCCGGCCGCGCCTGCGGGACTCCTGCTACGTCCGCCTCGTCGACGTCGGTACGGCGCTGGCGGCGCGCACCTACCAGACGCCGGTGGACGTCGTGTTCGACGTCGAGGACGCCTTCTGCCCCTGGAACACCGGGCGCTGGCGGCTGACCGGCGACTCGAAGGGGGCTTCCTGCGAGCGCACCACCGACCGGGCCGATCTGTCGCTGTCCGTACGGGAGTTGGGGGCGGCCTACCTCGGCGGCGTGACCCTGCTGTCGCTGTCCGCGGCCGGGCGGGTGCGGGAGCTGCGGCGGGGCGCGCTGACGGAGGCGTCGGTCGCGTTCGGCTCACCGGTGGTGCCGTGGCTGCCGCACGGCTTCTAGCATCCGCTCACGCCTGCTGACGTCCGGCCGAGTCTTCTGATGTCCGGTCACGCCTGCTGACGCCGACCTCGGCTGCTGACGTCGGTCACGGCTGCCGACAGATCCGGCCGGGGCTCCTGACGTCCGGTCACGGCTTCCTGCGGGTCCGGTCGAGGCTCGCGATGTCCGGTCACGGCTTCTGGCAGGCCGGGCACCAGAAGAGGTTGCGGGCGGCGAGGTCGGCGGTGCGGATCCCGGTGCCGCAGATGTGGCAGGGCAGGGTGGCCCGGCGGTAGACGTACACCTCGCCGCCGTGGTCGTCCACGCGGGGCGGGCGGCCCATGGCCTCGGGGGTGTGCTCGGGGCGGACGGTGTCGATGCGGTTGTGGCGCACGCCCTCGCGCATGAGCGCGACGAGGTCGGCCCAGAGGGCGTCCCACTCGGCCGGGGTGGTGTCCTTCCCGGCGCGGTACGGGTCGATGCCGTGCCGGAAGAGGACCTCGGCGCGGTAGACGTTGCCGACGCCGGCGATGACCTTCTGGTCCATGAGGAGCGCGGCGATCGTCGTGCGGCTGCGGCGGATGCGGGCGTAGGCGGCCGCGGGGTCGGCGTCCTCGCGCAGGGGGTCGGGGCCGAGGCGGTCGTGTATCGCGCGCTTCTCGTCGTCCGTGATGAGGGCGCACGTCGTGGGGCCGCGCAGGTCGACGTAGGAGGTGTCGTTCGCGAGGCGCAGGCGGACGGTGTCGGTCGGCGGGGGTGCGGGGGTCCCGCCGAAGCCGACCTTGCCGAAGAGGCCTAGGTGGATGTGGATCCAGTCGGAGTCCCGGAACCGCAGGAAGAGGTGTTTGCCGTGGGCCTCGGTACGGGTGAGGGGGGCGCCGTTCAGCAGGTCGGCGGCGTCGGAGAACTTGCCCTGGGGGCTGGTCACCCGCGGGGCGGTGCCCTGGAAGCGGCGGGCGTAGTCCTGGGCCAGCCGGTGGATCGTGTGCCCTTCTGGCAAGGCTGAGGCTTCCTTTCCAACCGATGCGCCGGCCCACCCACCCACCCGACTCGGTCGGCAGAGGGGCGGGCGAATGAGAGAAAGACCGACACAGGGGGACGCAGGGACGGGAGGGACGGAGAGGCGGGAGGAACGCAGGGACGGGAGGAACGGAGAGGCGGGGGCAGAGGGCCGGAGGCGGAGAGAGGGAGAGGCGGAAGGACGGGAGGGGCAGAGGGCCGGAGGGGCGGAGGCGGAAGGGCAGAGGCTGAAGGGCAGAGGCTGAAGGGCGGAGATCTTAGGCCCGAGCCCCGCACTGCCCACGTCCAGGATCCACCCGCGCCCGTCCTCGCCCACCGAACAAGTCGATCGGGCGAGCAGGCGGACCGGAGGCGCGAAGGAACGCGCGGGCTCGGGAGCCGACGCGCACTTCGTCCGAGGGGCGCCCGCGCGCACAATCCGAGGGACGCCCGCGCGCACAAATCGGACGGTCGAGCGAGCGGACCGGAGGTGCGAGGGGACGCTCGGGAGCCGACGCTCAGCCCGGGCGGCAGGGACGGCCGCGCCCGCCCCTGCTGGCCGGGGGGGGCCGGGCCGGCGGACGGACGGGAGGAACCGCCGGGGGCGGCGGCGCTGTGCGATCCGCCCCGGATCCGGCTGTGCCCGCCCTTGCCGGTCGGGCGAGGGCGGGCGCGGGTGGGCGCGGTGGGAGGGGGCGGTGCCCCGAGAGGTGGCGCTACTGCTGCGGGTGGTGCGCCGGAATCGGCGGAAGCTCGCCGGTGGTCTCGTAGTCCGACAGCATGTCGATGCGGCGGATGTGGCGCTCGTCACCCGAGAACGGCGTGCTCAGGAAGACCTCGACGAACTTGGTCGCCTCCTCCTGGCTGTGCATCCGCGCACCCACGGCCACCACGTTGGCGTTGTTGTGCTGGCGGCCCAGCGAAGCCGTCTCCTCGCTCCAGGCCAGCGCCGCCCGCACCCCCTTCACCTTGTTCGCGGCGATCTGCTCCCCATTGCCGGACCCGCCGATCACGATGCCGAGCGCGTCGGGGTCCGCCGCCGCCTTCTCCGCGGCACGCAGGCAGAAGGGCGGGTAGTCGTCCTGGGCGTCGTAGATGTGGGGCCCGCAGTCGACGGGCTCGTGCCCCGCCGCCTTGAGCCATTCGACGAGGTGGTTCTTGAGTTCGTAGCCCGCATGGTCGGAGCCGAGATACACGCGCATGGGACGAGTGTGACACGCCCCTTTCAGGGCAGCAGCTCCGGGTCTCGGCGCGGAAAAATGTGAGCCAGACCATTGAACCTCAAGGAAACCTCAAGTAACAATCCGGATTCGGAGGTTCCCGAATCCGTTCGCCTCCGATTCACTGGACCGGCTCGTACACCGCTCGTGCGAGACCCCGTACATCGCCCCACAACGGCACCCCTGCACATACGGGAATCGCTCCACCGGCGCAAAGGAATTCCGTCCCATGACCCCTGGTTCCGGACTTCAAGCAGGCCTCAAGAACCGTCACCTTTCGATGATCGCCATCGGCGGCGTGATCGGTGCCGGACTCTTTGTCGGCTCCAGCTCGGGCATCGCGACTGCGGGCCCCGGCATCCTGCTGTCCTACGCCCTCGTCGGCACCCTCGTCGTCCTCGTGATGCGGATGCTCGGCGAGATGTCCGCCGCCAACCCGACCTCCGGCTCCTTCTCCGCGCACGCCGACCGTGCCCTCGGCCGCTGGGCCGGGTTCTCCATCGGCTGGCTGTACTGGTTCTTCTGGGTCGTCGTGCTCGCCGTCGAGGCGACCGCCGGCGCCAAGATCCTGGAAGGCTGGATACCGGCCGTCCCGCAGTGGGGCTGGGCCCTCATCGTGATGGCCGTCCTGACCGCGACCAACCTGGTCTCGGTCGGCTCCTACGGCGAGTTCGAGTTCTGGTTCGCCGGCATCAAGGTCGTCGCGATCGGCGCGTTCATCGTCGTCGGCCTGCTCGCCATCTTCGGCGTCCTGCCCGGCGCCCACGCCGACAAGGCCACCTTCTCCAACCTGACCTCCCACGGCGGCTTCCTGCCAAACGGGCCCGGCGCGATCCTCACGGGTGTGCTGCTGGTCGTCTTCTCCTTCATGGGCAGCGAGATCGCGACCCTGGCGGCCGGCGAGTCGGAGGACCCGCAGCGCGCGGTGACCAAGTCGACCAACAGCATCATCTGGCGTATCGGCGTCTTCTACCTGGGCTCGATCCTGGTCGTCGTCTCCCTGCTGCCGTGGAACGACCCCTCGATCGCGAAGGACGGCTCGTACGTCGCCGCCCTGAACTCCCTCGGCATCGCGCACGCCGGCGAGATCATGAACTTCATCGTTCTCACCTCGGTGCTGTCCTGCCTCAACTCGGGTCTGTACACGGCCTCCCGCATGGCCTTCTCGCTGGGCCAGCGCGGTGACGCACCCAAGGCCTTCGCCCGCACCACCTCCCGGGGCGTCCCGATGGCGGCCATCCTCGCGTCCGTCGTCTTCGGCTTCGTGGCCGTCTTCTTCAACTACGAGTACCCGAAGACGATCTTCCTCTTCCTCGTCAACTCCTCCGGTGCGGTCGCCCTGTTCGTGTGGCTGGCCATCTGCGCCTCGCAGCTGCGCATGCGGAAGATCATCCAGCGTGAGGCGCCGGAGAAGCTCGTCGTGAAGATGTGGCTGTACCCGTACCTGACCTGGGCGACGATCGGTCTGATCGTGTTCGTCCTCGGCTACATGCTGACCGACACCAAGGGCGAGAGCAGCGGCCGTACGACCGTGCTGCTGTCCCTGCTGGTCGCGGCGATCGTGCTGGTGATCGCCTTCGTGAAGCAGAAGGTGACGGCGGGCCGCCCCACCGAGGCACCCGCGGTCGAGGTGAACGACAAGGTCCCCACGGCCTGACCCGTCCCCCTTCCTGCCTCTCCCTCCCCCTTCCTCCTCATCTCCTTTCTCTCCCTCTCTTCGACTCACAGCACGGTGAAGGTCTCCTTCACCGTGCTGTACGTCTTTTGGGCCTGCGGTTCGATGTCCGGCTGGTACCAGGTGTTGACCTGGTACGACGTCCCGTCCGCGTCGAAGCCGAGCAGACGGGCGTGCCAGGCGGTGCCCTTGAGGGTGAAGGTGTACTCCCAGACGACCGCGGGGTGCCCTTGGAAGGTGGTCCGCGCCAGCCGGATCTTGACGTAGTCCCGGCCCTGGCGGGCGTTCTGCTCCGAGCGTCGCCAGGTGTCCATGAGATCGCCCCGGGCCAGCGCGGACTTGCCCACGAGTTCCTGGCGGCCGTCGGGCGAGGTGTAGTGCACCTCGGCGGCCGTCTTCACGTCCCGCCGCCACCCCCGCGGCGGCACCCAGGCGAACCCGCCCGCCTCCGTCCGGGCACCCGCGGGCAGGGTCCGCGGCCGGGAGGTGCCCTCCACGGACGGGGAAACACCCGCGGGAGAGGAGCCGGTGGTCGCGGCGGTCGACGAGGGGGAGGCGGTGGCCGAGGTGGCAGTGGTGGCGGGGTCGGCCCCGGCGCGGTTGCCTCTCCCCCGGCCGCCCCCGCCCGGGGCGGCGAGCAGTACGGCGACCACGACGGCGACGGCGACGACTCCGAGCGCGGCCGTCAGCGCGGTGCGACGGGAGCCGCCGGAGGTCACGGGAACCACCGTTCCGGGCGAGGTGACGCGGCGCCGCTCGGTCACCGTCCGGGCCCGCGCGGCAAAGACACCGCCCGGACCGGAAACACAGGAAACACCGGAAACACCGGAAACACCGGAACGATCGGACGGACCGGACGGACCGAGCGGACCGGACGGACCGAGCGCACCCGCCGGATCAGAAGGACCCGAAGGACCTGAAGGACCCGAAGGACCAGACGGGCTGCTCTGACCGGCCGGACTGGTCCGACCGGCCGGACCCGACGGACCTACCGGACCCGGCGGACCGGTGGCCGGATGCGGTGTGCCGGTCGCGTGGCCGCCTGCCGTCGGAGCGGGAGCGGACCGGTCGGCACCGACTGGACACGCCACCTGCCGCAAGGCCTGTTCCACCTCCGCGAGGGCGGGGCGGGACGCCGGGTCCTTCGCCAGCAGGGCGGTGAGGAGGGGGTGCAACGGGCCTGCCGACGACGGGAGTCGGGGTTCCTCGTAGAGGACGGCGTGCAGGGTCGCCAGGGTGGTGTCGCGGGAGAACGGGGAGCGGCCCGCCAGGGCCGCGCAGAGGGTCGCGCCCAGGGACCACAAGTCGGACGGCGGGCCCTGCCGGCGCCCCGAGATGCGCTCGGGTGCCATGTAGTCGGGGGAGCCGACGAGCATGCCGACCATGGTGAGGGCCTTGGCGTCCTGGATCGCGGCGATACCGAAGTCCGTGAGGACCACCCGGCCCGTGCCGCCCCCGGGGACGGAACCGGCACCGTCCCCCCTCCCCCTGGCACCCGCGCCGTCCGCACCATCCGCACGGCCCGCGCCATCCACGCGGCCCACACTGCCCGCACCGCCTGCGCCGCCCCGTCCCTCCTCGACCAGGACGTTGCCCGGTTTGATGTCCCGGTGCAGTACGCCCCCGGCGTGGACCTGGCCGAGGGCCGCCACCAGGCCCAGTCCGATGCGCGCGGTCTCCTGCGGGCTCAGCGGCCCTTCCTCCGTCATCATGCGCTCCAGTGAGCGCCCGGACACCAACTCCATGACGATCCACAGGCGTTCGCCCTCGTCCACCACGTCGTAGACGCGCACGACGTTGGGATGGTCGATCCGGGCGGTCGCACGGCCCTCGCGGAGGGTGCGTTCCCGGCGGGTGCGGATGTCCTCCGCGTCCGATCCGCCGATGCGGATTTCCTTCACCGCGACCAGCCTGTCGAGTATTTCGTCGACGGCCCGCCACACCCGCCCCATTCCCCCCTGCCCGATGCTTTCGACCAGCCGATAGCGCGCGTTCACCAGCAGCCCCGGAATCCCGCCGGCTCCCGCCTCTCCCGATTCCCCCATATTTCCCGGCAATGCGCCGCACCCCCCTCAACGACCGTCTCTGCTGAACCACGGCGTCACACTTCAGGCCGTACCAGCATAGTGCGGGGAAATCTTGTGGTACCTCTTCAAGTACTGCGAATTCAGGCGCAGTCCAGGGGCTTGCAAGGGGGGACGAACATGAGTTCTCGTCGCAGGGCGGGCATCATGGGATCGCTGGTCACGGCATCTTTCTCGGCCGTGCTGATCCTTTCCTGCCCGGCCGTCGCCGATGGCCATGGACCGGGCAGCGACAAGGGAGGAAAGGAGCTGGACCCGGCACCGGCGGGCGTGCGGTTGCGCACACTGCTGCCGGAGAGGATCTCGGTCGACAACAGTTCGAAGAAAACGACACTCACCGCCACCGTGAAGAACGAGGGATCCAAGGACAGCGGCGCCATCAAGCTGTGGGTCACCGGATTCGACGCACTCAGGATCACTGGTGTCCAGGGCTGTTCACCGATCGCCGAAAAGGACCTGCCGAAAGGCTCGAACAGCGGTTTCAGTTGCCCGGTCGGTTCGCTTGCGGCGGGGAAGTCCAAGTCGTACGCGGTGCAGGCCACATACGACCTGAGCAAAGCCGGGAAGATCTGTCTGCCCGTGAAGAGCGAGGACGGGAAGGCGACCTTCTGGCAGCAGGGCCCGGTGCCCTTCGGCACGACGAACCCGTCGCCGAACGCCCCGGCCACGCCGCTGCTGCTGGGGACCGACAACAAGCCGGTCGCGCCGGGCGGCGACGAGTTGCCGAAGACCGGTGTGGGACGTGAGGTGCTGCCGCTGGGCGCGGCGGGCGTCGCGCTGATCGCGGTCGGCGCCGCGGGAGTGTGGTGGTCGCAGCGCAGGCGGCGGCAGGAGGCCTGAACGCGAAGGCCGGGAGCACCCCTTCGGGGCCGGGGACCGGAGTGCGGGGTGGACGACCGGGGAAAACGGAAGAGGCTCGCCGGGCCGAAGGAGCAGTACGGCCCGGCGAACCTCTTCCGCGGGAACTACGGCGTCAGCGCTTGCTGACGAACTTCCAGGCGGCGGGCAGCACGCCCATCGCCAGGGCGGCCTTGAGGGCATCGCCGACGAGGAACGGGGTGAGGCCGTTCGCGATCGCCTGGGACGCGGACATGTGGGCGGCCAGGGCCAGGTAGGGGACGCCCACGGCGTAGATGACGGCCTCGCCGACGAGCATCGCGCCCGCCATGCGCAGCGGGGAGCGGTCGGCGCCGCGGCGGGCCAGCGCGCCCACGGCCGCGGAGGCGAGCAGCATGCCGAGGACGTAGCCGAAGGAGACGGCGCCCGCACCGGAGCCACCACCCGCGAACCACGGCAGGCCGGCCACACCGGCGAGCGCGTACAGGGCGAGCGAGAGGAAGCCGCGGCGGGCACCGAGCGCGGTGCCGACGAGCAGCGCGGCGAAGGTCTGGCCGGTCACCGGAACGGGAGAGCCGGGCACCGGGACCGACAACTGGGCCGCGAGACCGGTGAGAACGGCACCGCCGAGCACGAGGGCGGCGTCGCGCACGCGGGAGGCGGGAAGCAGGTCGGCGAGGACTGCGCCGGGGCGAGCGGTGACGGTGGCGGTGCTCATGGGGACTCCGCGGTTGGTGTGGGCACGGGGGAACACCGCGACGCTATACCGGTGCCCGTGCGGTGATCACCGTCAGCGCTCGACAAAGGCGGGAACGGGCTCTTGGTGGGCTCCGTACAAAGGGTGTGGGTTACACCCGGTACGACGTGATGCCGGTCACTGAGGTGGGGTGGTCCGTCGTACGCGAGGACGGGGTGGGCCCGTCTGTAGGGTTCCGCCAAGCGCGCGCCAACCGCCGATCGCCCACCGGTCGCACGCCAACCGCACCCCGACCGCACCCGACCGCCCGTCGGCCGCCCGCCAACCGCACACCCATCGTCCGTCGGCCACCCGCCCACCCCCCGTCGACCGCACTCGACCGCCCGTCGGTCACCCGTCGGCCGTCTCGGCCACCCTCTCGCCCGCCGTCTCGCACGCCGTCTCGCACGCCGGTCACCGTCTGGGCAGTGCGGGGACGTTTTGCTAGCTTCGGGCGCATGGTTGCCCAGGCCCGGTACTTCACGTCGCGTCGCCATGTCGACCTGCGACGCCAGGGCACGGCCACCTGTCGCCGCCCCGGGTAGGGGCGGCCTTCGGGGCGTCTCTCCCTTCCGGCTTCCGAGTCGTGTCGGCCCCGTTCCCGAGGACGGTTCTCCATGCCCCGTACCGCGGCATCCCCGCTTGCCTCCCCCGTTCCCCGTGCCGCCGACCGCGACCGGCGACGCACCAGCGCCAGCGTCGTGCTGCGATCCGTGCTGGAGCACGGGCCGGTGGCGCGCAGCACCGTCGCCCGGCTGACCGGGCTGTCACCCGCGTCGGTGACCGAGCACTGTGCCCGGCTGGCCGGACTCGGGCTGATCCGCGAGGAGGCGGCGCCGCGCCGTTCGAACGGGGTCGGCCGGCCGCACGTCCCGGTGGACCTCGACGGCGAGCGGTTCCTGGTCGGCGGCGTGCACGTGGCCGTGCCGTACACCACGGTCGCACTGCTCGATCTGCGTGGCCGGGTGATGGCCGAGCGACGGCTGGAGCACGAGCGGACCGATCCGGGGCGGGTGCTCACCCGGGCCGCCGAGGGCCTCGCGGCGCTGCTCGCCGAGCATCCGGGCCGCCGGCCGCTGGGTGTCGGGGTCGCCGCCGGCGGCTGGGTGGACCGGGAGACGGGCACCGTGGTCGAGCACGAACTGCTGGGCTGGCGCGAGGTGCCGGTGCGCGAGCTGCTCCGCGACCGCACCGGACTGCCGGTCCGTGTGGACGGACACGCACGGGCGCTGGTGGGCGGCGAGCGGCTCTTCGGGCGGGCCCGGGGAAGCCGCAGCGTGCTGCACCTGTTCGTCGGCAACGTGGTCGACGCGGCCTTCGCCACCAACGACGAGGTGCATCACGGACCTCGTTCGCAGGCGGGCGCGATCGCCCACCTTCCGGTGCCGGGCGGCACCGAGCCGTGCACGTGCGGCCGTACGGGCTGTCTGCAGGCCGAGGTGAGCGAGCGGACGCTGTGCCGCCGGGCCCGGGCGGCCGGGGTGATCGAGTCGGCCGATCCGGTGCACGTGGTGGCCGCGGCAGCGGCCGGGGACGCGGTGGCCCGGCGGCTGCTGGTGGAGCGGGCCCGGACGACCGGGCGGGCGGCCGCGCTGCTGCTCGATGTGCTCAATCCCGAGACGGTCGTCGTCACCGAGGTCGGTGTCCTGCACTTCGAGGACTGCCTGGACGCGCTGCGCGAAGCGGCCGGAAAAAGCCGGTCCACCACCGTGCTGCCGACGAGCTTCCCGGATTCCGTACTGGCGGTGGCGGGCGGATCGGTGCTGCTGGACGCGTTGTTCCGGGACCCTCTGGGTGTGTCGTCAGAGGCTATTTAATTCAGAAACTCGGAATGTTGACAGGGGGTACCCATGGCCGGGAACATACTGGTCATGGGCCCTCTCACGAGCTGTCGCACCCTCTGTTGCTGACACGTTGCCGCGCATGAAGCGCGTGTTTCCTCTACGTGAGTTCGTGTTGCGCGTGTTTCCTTCTGCGTGAGTTCGCATTGCACGGTTTCGCACTGCGCGGGCTTCCCCTGCGCCGGCTTCCCCTGCGTGTTTTCTCTTGATCCGGCTCGCCTTCCCGGAATTCTTCCTGCCTTCCCCGTCCTTTCTCCCGGGAGTTCTCCCATGCACCGTCGTGTCTTTCTCACCTCCCTGCTGGGCGCGTCCGCCGCCGTGGCGGGCCTCAGCGGCTGCGCGGGCGGCAGCGCCGCCGCCGACACCGAGGGCGCCTCCACCGAGCCGCTCGCCGGCAAGGTCCCGGCCGGCACCAGCCTGAAGATCGCCTCGTACCAGAACGTGCAGCAGCTCCAGTTCAGGCTGGCCAAGCTGCCCGCGCTCCCGTTCACGGTGTCGAGCTGGCTGAACATCGGGGCCGGCCCGGACGTCATCAACGCCTTCCGGGCCAAGTCCCTGGACCTCGCCAACAACGCGGGCATCCCGCCGATACAGGCGCACTACCAGGGCTTCGCCGCGAAGATCGTGGCGATCGACGTCACCCGCAAGCCCAACTACCTCTTCGCCACCAAACCCGGCAGCGACATCCGCACGGTCGGGGACTTCAAGGGCAAGAGGCTCGCCTTCTCGCAGGGCCAGGCCCAGGGCGTCGTCCTGCTGCGGGCGCTGAAGCAGGCGGGGCTGAAGTACGACGACGTGACGCTGGTCCCGCTGACCAGCAACCAGTTCCTGACCGCCCTGCAGTCGGGCCAGGTGGACGTCGCGCCGCTCGCCAACAGCCAGGCACCCGCCTATCTCAAGCAGTACGCGGGCAAGGGCGCCCGGACCGTCACCACCGACGTCGTCGACCTGCTCAACCTGCTGTGGGCGCCGCAGTCCGTGCTGAACGACCCGGCGAAGGCCGCGGCGATCGCGGCGTACATCCCGCAGTGGGCCAGGGGCCTGGTGTGGCAGTACGAGCACCCGGACGTGTGGAACGAGGAGTTCTACGTCAAGACGCAGAACCTGACCCTCGACCAGGCCCGGAGCATCAGCAGGCTCGCCAACAAGCCCCTCTTCCCACCCAGCTGGGACGAGGCGGTCACGTGGGAGCAGGAGACCGCCGATCTGCTCGCCGAGGGCGGCTTCGTGAAGAAGTTCGACGTCTCCTCCCTCTTCGACCACCGCTTCGAGTCCCTCGCCGCGAAGGCCGTACCGGCGGAGTACCGGAGGTGAGCGCCGTGACCACGACGACGACCGCCGTGGCGCCGGCGGCCGCCGCGGAACTTCCCCCGGTGCGCCGACGCCGCCGCCTCTCCCCCGGCCGCCGCCTGCCGGCCGCCCGGCTGGCGGGACCGCTGCTGCTCCTCGCCCTGTGGGCCGCCGCCTCGGCAGCCGGACGGCTCGACCCGGGTGCGATTCCGGCACCCTGGACCGTGGCGCGCACCGCCGTCCGCCTGTGGAGCGACGGCACGCTGCCCACCGACATCCTCACCTCGGTGGAGCGGGCCGGGTACGGCTTCGTGATCGGCCTGGCCGCCGGGGTCGTCCTCGCGCTCGTCTCCGGGCTCAGCCGGACCGGGGAGGCGCTGATCGACGGGACCGTGCAGCTCAACCGGGCGATCCCGACCCTCGGCCTGATCCCGCTGTTCATCCTCTGGCTGGGCATCGGCGAGACCTTCAAGATCGCCATCATCGCGATCGTCGTGTACATCCCGCTCTACCTGAACACGCACGCGGCCCTGTCCGGCATCGACAGCCGGTACGTCGAACTCGCCGAGGTGCAGGGCCTGTCCAGGTTCGCGTTCGTCCGGCAGGTCGTGATCCCGGGGGCGCTGCCCGGATTCTTCGTGGGACTCCGGCTCGCCGTCACCGGCTCCTGGCTGGGCCTGGTGGTCCTGGAGCAGATCAACGCCACCAGCGGCCTCGGCTACCTGATGTTCCAGGCGCAGAACTACGGCCAGAGCGACGTCATCCTGGTCGGCCTGCTGATCTACGGCATCTTCGGCCTGGTCTCCGACAGCGCGGTCCGTCTGATCGAACGGAGGGTGCTGTCATGGCGCCGCACACTGAGCAGCTGACCCGGCCCGCCGTCCGGCTCAGCGGCCTGACCCGGTCGTTCGCGGACCGCACGGTCCTCGACGGCATCGACCTCGACCTGCCGGCGGGGCAGTTCACGGCCCTGCTCGGGCACAGCGGTTCCGGCAAGTCCACCCTGCTGCGGGCCGTCGCCGGGCTCGACCACGGGGTGGCCGGCAGCGGCCGGCTGACCGCGCCCGAGCGGGTGTCGGTGGTGTTCCAGGACTCCCGGCTGCTGCCCTGGCGCCGGGTGCTGGACAACGTCCTGCTGGGCCTGTCCGGCAGGGACGCCGAGGAGCGTGGCCGGGCCGCGCTGGCCGAGGTCGGCCTGGGGGGCCGCGAGCGGGCCTGGCCGGGCGAGCTGTCGGGCGGCGAGGCACAGCGTGCGGCGCTCGCCCGCTCCCTGGTCCGCGAGCCCGAACTGCTGCTGGCCGACGAGCCGTTCGGGGCGCTGGACGCGCTCACCCGGATCAAGATGCACAACCTGCTGCGCGAGCTGTGGGAGCGCCACCGGCCCTCCGTGCTGCTCGTCACCCACGACGTGGACGAGGCGATCGTGCTCGCCGACCGGGTCCTCGTCCTGGACCGGGGCCGTATCGGCCTCGACCTGACCATCGACCGTCCCCACCCGCGCTCCTACCGCGAGCCGCTGCTGGGCGAGTACCGCGAGCGGCTGCTGGCAGCCCTCGGTGTCACGGAGGACCACGCATGACCCGCAGGCTCCACCTCAACGCGTTCCTGATGAACACCGGTCACCACGAGGCGTCGTGGCGGCTGCCGGAGAGCGACCCGTACGCGCACGTCGACCTCGCCCACTACGTGGAGCTGGCGCGGATCGCCGAGCGCGGCACCTTCGACTCCCTCTTCCTCGCCGACGGTCCCCAGCTGTGGAGCAACCTCGCGCAGCGTCCGGCCGGTGCCCTGGAACCGCTCACCCTGCTGACCGCGCTGGCGACCGCCACCGAGCACATCGGGCTGATCGCCACCGCTTCCACCTCGTACAACTCCCCTTACAACCTGGCCCGCAAGTTCGCCTCGCTGGACATCATCAGCGGCGGCCGGGCGGGCTGGAACATCGTGACCACCGCGGGTGCCGAGGCCGCCCGCAACTTCGGCCTGGACGCCGAACCCGCGCACGCCGAGCGGTACGCCCGCGCCGCCGAGTTCCTCGACGTGGCCCTCAAGCTGTGGGACAGCTGGGAGGACGACGCGATCGTCGCCGACAAGGCGGCCGGGGTCTGGGGCGACGACACCAAGATCCATCCGCCCCGGCACCGCGGGACGTACTTCCGGGTCGAGGGCGCGCTCAACGTGCCCCGTTCCCCGCAGGGCTACCCGCTGCTGGTGCAGGCGGGCTCCTCCGACGACGGCAAGGCGTTCGCGGCCCGGTACGCGGAGGCGGTGTTCACCGCCCAGCAGACCCTCGCCGACGCACAGGCCTTCTACGCCGGCCTCAAGTCCCTCACCCGGCAGGCCGGACGCGACCCCGAGCACCTCAAGGTGCTGCCCGGGATCGTCCCCGTGCTCGGCTCGACCGAGGCCGAGGCGCGGGCCGGCGAGCAGCTGCTGGAGGACCACATCGTGCCCGAGCACGGCCGCACCCGGCTGGAGAACCTGCTGCACCTGCCGCCCGGCACGCTCGACCTGGACCGGCAGCTGCCCGACGACCTGCCGCCGGAGTCCGCCATCGAGGGCGCCAAGAGCCGCTACACGCTCGTCGTGGAGCTGGCCCGGCGCGAGCGGCTGACCGTGCGGCAGCTGATCGGGCGGCTCGGCGGCGGACGCGGTCACCTCACCTTCGCCGGGACGCCCGAGCAGGTCGCCGACCAGATCGGCACCTGGTTCACCGAGGGTGCCGCCGACGGCTTCAACATCATGCCCGCCGTGCTGCCCTCCGGCCTCGCGGCCTTCGTCGAGCACGTCGTACCGCTCCTGCGCACCCGCGGTCTGCTGCGCACCGAATACGGCCCCCGCCAGACCCTCCGGGAGCGCTACGACCTCCCCCGCCCGGCCAACCAGTACCTCGGCTCCGCCTCCGCCCTCGTCTGACCCCCTTCCGAAAGGAACCCTCATGTCCCTCGACATCACCAAGGTCACCGCACGCATCGGCGCCCGGGTCTCCGGCGTCGACATCACCAAGCCGCTCGCGCCGGAGGAGGTCGCCGCAATCCGCGAGGCCCTGAACGTCCACAAGGCGCTCGTCTTCGAGGCCGGGGATCTGGACGACGCGGGCCAGCAGGCCTTCGCCCGTCACTTCGGCGACCTCACCACCGCCCATCCGACGGTCGGCGCCGTCGAGGGCGCCCCGCACGTGCTGCCCGTGGACAGCGAACGCGGCCGCGCCAACCACTGGCACACGGACGTCACCTTCGTCCTGAACCCACCGCAGGCCAGCACCCTGCGCTCGATCACCATCCCGCCCTACGGCGGCGAGACCCTGATCGCCAACGCGGCGGCCGCCTACCGCGACCTGCCCGAGCCGCTGCGCCGCCTCGCCGACACCCTGTGGGCGGAGCACACCAACGACTACGACTACGCGGTGCCGGAGGAGGAGATCGACGAGGAGAAGGCCGCCCAGCGCACGCAGTTCACCTCCATCAAGTACCGCACCGCCCACCCGGTGGTCCGGGTGCACCCGCTGACCGGGGAGCGCGGGCTGTTCATCGGCGGGTTCGCGCAGCGGATCGTGGGCCTGTCGGTGGGCGAGTCCCGCCGGATCCTGGACCTGCTCCAGGCCTATGTCACCCGCCCGGAGAACGTCCTGCGCTGGCGCTGGTCGGAGCGGCAGCTGGTCCTCTTCGACAACCGCATCACCCAGCACTACGCCATCGACAACTACGACGGCCGGCCGCGCCGCCTGCACCGGGTGACCGTCGCCGGTGACGTGCCGGCCGGCATCGAGGGCAAGGAGAGCTACACGATCGAGGGCGACGCCTCGCACTACACACCCGTGGCCGCGTAACCAGGGGTTCACCCTGGGTACAGTGAGCGTCCGGATACTGGGCGGCTCCTTCGCGCGAGCGGACGGGCCGCCCAGACTGTGGGCGATTTTGCCCTCCTATTGCACTGGACGAGTCGCGCCCATGCCCAGCACCACTGTCGAGACGCCGCCCGAGCAGGACAGCGCCTCCCTCTCCCACGGTCTCAAGCAGCGCCACCTGTCGATGATCGCCCTCGGCGGTGTGATCGGCGCGGGCCTGTTCGTCGGCTCCGGCGCGGGTATCGCCGCGGCAGGTCCGTCCATCGTGATCGCCTACGCCGTGTCCGGGCTGCTGGTGATGCTCGTGATGCGGATGCTCGGCGAGATGTCGGCCGCCTACCCCTCCTCGGGTTCCTTCTCCGCGCACGCCGAGCGGGCGATGGGCCCCTGGGCGGGCTTCACGGCGGGCTGGTCCTTCTGGGTCCTGCTCTGCACGGCGGTCGGCCTGGAGGGCATGGGCGCGGCGAGCATCGTGCAGGGCTGGCTGCCGGGCACCCCGCAGTGGATGTGGGTCGCGCTGTTCATGGTGGTCTTCTGCGGTGCGAACCTCGCCGCCGTGAAGAACTTCGGCGAGTTCGAGTTCTGGTTCGCCGCGCTGAAGGTCGGTGCGATCTCCCTGTTCCTGATCCTGGGCGGGCTGGCCATCGCCGGTGTCCTGCCCGGCACCGACTCCCCGGGCGCCTCGAACCTCACCGGCCAGGGAGGGTTCCTCCCGAACGGCAGCGAGGGCCTGGTCATCGGCCTGCTGGCCTCGGTCTTCGCCTACGGCGGCCTGGAGACGGTCACCATCGCGGCGGCGGAGTCGGAGAACCCGGTCAAGGGCGTGGCGATCGCGGTGCGCACCGCGATGTGGCGGATCGCGCTGTTCTACATCGGCTCGATGGCGGTCATCGTGACGCTGGTCCCGTGGGACGACAAGTCGGTCGTGACGGACGGTCCGTACGTCGCCGCCCTGAAGCAGATCGGCATTCCGGGCGCCGACCAGCTGATGAACGTGGTCATCCTGGTCGCCCTGCTGTCCGCGATGAACGCCAACATCTACGGCTCCTCGCGCATCGCCTACTCGCTGGTGGAGCGCGGCCAGGGCCCGAAGGTGCTGGCGAAGGTCTCCGGCGGTGTCCCGCGGGTCGCCGTGCTCACCTCCTGCGTGCTGGGCTTCGTCTGCGTGATGCTCAGCTACTGGCGGCCCGACGACATCTTCAAGTGGCTGCTGAACATGATCGGCGCGGTGATCCTGGTCGTCTGGATCTTCATCGCGGTCTCCCAGCTGCTGCTGCGCCGCCGCATCGAGCGGGAGACGCCCGAGAAGCTGGTCGTGCGGATGTGGGCGTTCCCGGTCCTCACCTGGGTCGCGCTGGCCGGCATGGCGGCGATCTTCGTCCTCATGGCCCGGGAGCCGGACACCCGCGTCCAGCTCTGCTCGACCGGCGGGATGACCCTGCTGCTGGCCGCGGTGGGCTACGCCCGGCAGCGGGTCCGCGCCAGGTCCTGACCTCGCGCTCCCCTTTCGAAAGACCCCCGCGGTGCACCCGCGGGGGTCTTTTTGTTGCTACCGTGCAGTTGCAAGCTCTTTGCAATAAGCGGTTCGGAAGGGACCATCCATGCCCGTCTACACGTTGCCCGACCTGCCCTACGACTACTCCGCGCTCGCCCCCGTGATCAGCCCCGAGATCATCGAGCTGCACCACGACAAGCACCACGCGGCCTACGTCAAGGGCGCCAACGACACCCTGGAGCAACTCGCCGAGGCGCGGGAGACGGAGTCGTGGGGCTCGATCAACGGGCTGGAGAAGAACCTGGCCTTCCACCTCTCCGGGCACATCCTGCACAGCATCTACTGGCAGAACATGACCGGCCCGAAGGAGGGCGGCGGCGAGCCGCTGGCCCAGGACGGCGTGGGCGAGCTGGCCGATGCGATCACCGAGTCCTTCGGGTCCTTCGCCGCCTTCAAGGCACAGCTGTCCAAGGCGGCGGCCACCACCCAGGGTTCGGGCTGGGGCGTCCTCGCCCACGAGCCGCTCAGCGGCCGGCTGATCGTGGAGCAGGTCTACGACCACCAGGGCAACGTGGGCCAGGGCGCGGTCCCGGTCCTGGTCTTCGACGCCTGGGAGCACGCCTTCTACCTCCAGTACCGCAACCAGAAGGTGGACTTCATCGAGGCCATGTGGAAGGTCGTCGACTGGCAGGACGTGGCCCGCCGGTACGCGGCGGCGAAGTCCCGCGCCGACGTCCTCCTGCTCGCCCCCTGACGGCGCCCACCGATCGTCCTGCCTCGTGATCGTCTTCTCACCCTTCACGTCGGCAGGCGGATGAAGGAGAACCCCCGCGAGGACGTGACTCGCGGGGGTTTTCCCCCTCCTCGGGGTCCACCGATCGGTCGACGGCAGGTTCCACCGGGCACCCGTGTCCCGCAACCGCCCTGTTCAGCAAGGCTTTCGGGCATGAACTCACCTACCGTGCGCATCGCACGCCTGAGCGCCAGGCACCCCTGGCGGGCGCTGGTCGGCTGGCTGCTGTTCACGGCGCTGTGCCTCGCCGTGGGCAGCGCCGCCGGCACCCACAAAGCCACGACCGCCGACTACCGGGTCGGCGAGGCGGGACGGGCCGAGGCACTCGCCGCCGACGGCCGTCTGGAGCGCAGGCCCACCGAACAGATCCTGGTCTCGGCCCGGTCGGGTCCTCTGGACGCCGGAGCCGCTCACTCGGCCGTCGAGGACCTCACCACCCGGATGAAGCGGCTGCCCGAGGTCGACCGGGTGGCCGCTCCGGTCCGTTCGGCGGACGGCCGCGTCCTGCTCGTGGAGGTGGCACTCAAGGGCGAGGAACTGGACGCCACGCACAAGGTCGGGGCGCTCGTCGCGCAGACCGAGGCCGTGCAGCGGCGGCATCCCGCGCTGCTCGTGCAGGAGACCGGATCCCCCTCCACCAGCAAGGGGGTCGACCAGCAGCGCGACGACGACCTGGCCCTGTCCGAGAAGATCACCCTGCCGGTCACCCTGGTCACCCTGCTGGTCGCCTTCGGCTCGCTCACCATGGCCGCCGTGCCGCTGCTGCTCGCACTGTCGTCGATCGCCTCCGCCGTCGGCCTGGCGATGGTCGCCTCCCACCTCAGCCCGGACACGGGTGTCGGCACCAATGTGATCCTGATGATCGGCCTCGCCGTCGGCGTCGACTACACGCTCTTCCATCTCAAACGGGAGCGGGAGGAACGGGCCCGCAGCGGCGGCCGGCTGAGCAGCGAGGCACTGGTCGAGCTGGCGGCGGCCACCTCCGGGCGGGCGGTCGTGGTCTCCGGGCTCGCGGTCGTCGCCTCCACGGCGACGCTGTACCTGGCCTCGGACGTCATCTTCTCCTCGCTCGCCACCGGCACCATCGTGGTCGTCCTGACCGCGGTGGCCAGCTCCCTGACCGCACTGCCCGCGCTGCTGACCCTGCTGGGCCGGCGGGCCGAGCGCCGGGCGCTGCGCCGGGCCCGGCGCGGCAGGCCCGCCCGTCGCCTCCGCGAGGGGAGCGGCGGCCGGTTCTGGCCGGCGCTGCTGCGGCCCGCGACCCGGCGTCCGGCGGCCACGCTCGTCCTGTCCCTGCTCGCCCTGCTCGGGCTCGCCCTGCCGGTCTCCGGGCTGAAGATCACGGAGATGAGCCGGGACACCCACTCCCGTGCGATCCCCGCGATGCGGGTGTACGACCGTCTCAACGCCGAATTCCCCGACCGGCGGGTCACCCACCAGGTCGTCGTGCGCGCCGATGCCTCGCGCTCGGCCGAAGTCACCGGCCGGCTGCGCTCCCTCGCCCGCCGGGCCGCCGCCGACCCGCTGTTCACCGGTGCCTCCACGATCCGCACCTCCGCCGACCGCCGCACCAGCGCACTGGAACTGCGGGTGCCGTACCTGGGCAACTCCCCCCAGGCGTACGCCTCCCTGGACCATCTGCGGCACGACTACCTGCCCGCCACCGTCGGCAGGGTCGCGGGCGCACAGTACGGCGTGACCGGTGACGTGGCCCGCTACACCGACTATCCGGCGCACCAGGACTCCAAACTGCCTCTGGTCCTCGGCGCGTTGCTGCTGGTGACCTTCCTGATGACGCTGTACGCGTTCCGCTCGGTCGTGCTGGGCGTGCTCGGTGTCGCACTGAACCTGCTGTCGGCGGCGGCCGCGCTCGGCCTGCTCGTGCTGGTCTTCCAGCACACCTGGGCCGAGGGGCTGCTGAACTTCAGCTCCACGGGGTCGATCGGTTCCCGGGTGCCGCTGTTCCTCTTCGTGATCCTCTTCGGCCTGTCGATGGACTACCAGGTGTTCGTGGTCAGCCGGATCCGGGAGGCGGTGCTCGCCGGCACGCCCACCCGGCAGGCCGTCGTGGACGGCATCCGGCGCTCGGCGAGCGTGGTCACCAGCGCGGCCGTGGTCATGACGACCGTCTTCGTCAGCTTCGTCTTCCTGCACATCATCGAGATGAAGCAGATCGGATTCGTGCTCGCCGCGGCCGTCCTGCTGGACGCCTTCGTGGTGCGTGTGCTGATCCTGCCGGCGGCCCTGCTGCTGCTCGGCGAGCGCACCTGGTGGCCCGTGCGGCCGGCCCGGACCGCGGCCGACGGCCCGAACCCCGCCCTGGTGGACGTAGGTTGACGGGTATGACCGCAACCGCCGCCCCGACCGCCGACGCCTTGTGGGCGACCTCGCTGCGCCGCTGGAACGCGGTGTGCTGGGTCCTGTTCGCCGCGATGGCGGTCGGGATCACGGCCCTGAGCCGGGGCCCCGACCGGTATGCGGCCCTCGCCCTGCTGGGCAGTGTGGCCGTGTGCTTCGCCGTGCTGGACCGGCGCCCCGCCAATCCTGTCGTCCGGCCGCACGGGTACCTCGCGGTGCTGGTGTGCGCGCTGGCCGGTCTTGCCTACCTGCGGACCAGTTACGCGGCCCTGTTCATGGTGACGCTGCCGCACTACTGGATGTTCGGCCGCACCCCCAGGATCTCCCTCGCCTTCCTGGGTCTGGCCACCGGTGGAACGCTGCTGGGCGGCTGGCTCCGGCAGGGCTGGTCCGGCAAGTTCTTCGGCGAGACGGTCGTGGGCACGCTGATCGTGGTCGCGGTGGGGGTACTGATCGGGCTGTGGGTCCGTGCGGTGGTCGAGCAGAGCAGCGAACGCGCCCGGCTGATCGTCGAACTGGAACGTACCCAGGCGGAGCTGACCGAGGCGCATCTGCGGCAGGGCGCGGCGGAGGAGCGGGAGCGGATGGCACGGGAGATCCACGACACGCTCGCGCAGGGCTTCGCGTCGATCGTCGTCCTGGCCGAGGCCGCCCGGGCCGGGCTCGCGGGCGATCCCGGACGCACCGCCCGGCAGCTGGTGTCGATCGAGTCGACCGCCCGGGAGAACCTGGCGGAGGCCAGGGAACTGGTCGGCTCGGGCCTGCTGCCGGGCGGCGCGCCCGCGCACGCCGGGTCGGTGGCACAGACCCTGCAGCGGATCGTGGACCGGTTCGCCGAGGACACCGGGCTGAGCGTGGCCGCCGATCTGGCCGACCTGGACTGCGACCAGCAGACCCGGATCGCGCTGCTGCGCTGCACCCAGGAGTCCCTGGCCAATGTGCGCAAGCACGCCCGCGCCTCGACGGTCGGCGTGGTGCTGACCCGGCGCCCGTACGGCGTGGAGCTGGAGGTCACCGACGACGGCACCGGGTTCGTGGTCGGGGAGCCGACGGGCTTCGGCCTCGACGGGATGCGCAAACGGCTCGCCGAACTCGGCGGTCGGCTCACGGTGACCAGCTCGGTCGGGGACGGGACCAGGATCCTCGCGGTGATCCCGGTGGAGGCGGGCGCATGACCGGGGAAAGGCTCCGGGTCGTCGTGGTGGACGACCACACCGTGATGCGGGCCGGGGTGATCGCCCTGCTGGACGGGGAGGCGGACATCGAGGTCGTCGGCGAGGCGGGCGACGGCCGCGCCGCCCTCGCCCTGGTCGCCCGGCACGAGCCGGACGTGGCCCTGGTGGACCTGCGGATGCCGGTGCTGGACGGGGTCGCGACGACCACCGAGATCTCCGCCCGTCACCCGCGCACCCGCGTGCTGATCCTCACCACCTACGACACCGACACCGACATCGAGCGCGGGGTGGAGGCCGGTGCCATCGGCTACCTGCTCAAGGACACCACCCGCGAGCAGCTGGCCGACGCGATCCGCTCGGCCGCGCGCGGCGAGACCGTGCTCGCGCCCCGGGTGGCGGAGAAACTGGTCGCCCGGATGCGGCGCCCCGTCCACGATCCGCTCACCGCACGCGAGACCGACGTGCTGGACGCGGTGGCCGACGGGCTCACCAACGCCGAGATCGGCCGCCGCCTCGTCATCACGGAGGCCACCGTCAAGACGCATCTGCTGCGTCTGTTCGCCAAGCTGGACGTCAACGACCGGACGCGGGCGGTGGTCGTGGCCATGGAGCGCGGGCTGCTGCCGCGGCCGTGACCGCTCATGTGCAGGGCAGGTTGAGCGACAGCAGCGCGGTGTGCTCCCCGCCGACGCGGATCTCGCTCACGGCCGTGTTGCGCAGCCGGGGGAAGACCCGGCGGTACTCGGCGAGCGGGATGCGCAGCAGGGAGCACAGCACCAGGCGGAGCAGGGTGTTGTGAGCGACGACGAGGACGCGTTCACCGGGGTGGGCGGCGGCGACGCGGCGCAGGGCGGCCGTGCCCCGTGCGGCGGCGGCCCGCGGATCCTCGGCGCCGGGGAAGGGATGCGCCACCGGGTCGGCGCGGAAGTCCTCGGCCGCCTGCGGGTGCTCGGCCCCGAACTCGGCGAGGGTACGGCCCTCCACCACCCCGAAGTCGCATTCGCGCAGGTCGGGTTCGCGCTGCGGGGTGAGGCCGAGGGCGCGGCAGGCGGGCTCGGCGGTGGTCACGGCACGGGACAGGGGCGAGGTCCACACGGCGTCGACCGGGTGCGCGGCGGCCCAGCGCCCGAGCGCCTCGGCCTGGGCGAGCCCGGCGTCGGTGAGGGCGACGTCGCTCACCCCGGCGTACCGGTTCTCGGCGTGCCAGACGGTCTGGCCGTGACGTACGAGGAGAAGGCTGGCCGGCGGGGTCATGGGGAGCAGTATCCCCGTGTCCGGCGAGCGGTGTCCCGGGTTCCGCTGCCCCGGCGGGCAGCGGCGGGCGCGCCACCCGTGACTGCGCCCCGACGGCGGGCGGCCACGACGACGCCGTACGGCATGCGCGGCCGGGACGCACCGCGCCCTGCCGCGTCCCGCTCGGGGCACGGCGGTCCGCCTGCCCCTCTCCGCCTACCCCTCTGCGAGCCGCTCCCGCGCATGTGCGGCGACCTTCGCCGGCAGCCAGCCCCGCGACTCCAGTTCTCCCACCAGGCGGGCGTACGGTTCCGCGAACCGGGCGGTGCGGGCGGGGCGGGGTTCGACGGTCGTACCGCGGCGGGACATGCTCGCGGCCACGTCCGCGAGCGTGGCTGCGCCGCCGGTGCCGTAGCAGGCCAGGGCGGCCATGCCCAGTGCGGGTCCGGTCTCCCGTGGCACCCGGGCCGGGCGGCCGAGGACGTCCGCGCGCAGCTGGTTCCAGTACGTGCTGCGGGCCGCGCCGCCGGTGAAGGCGAGGGGGCCGTCCACGGGGGCGCCGAGGTGGTCCAGGTAGTCCAGGCAGAGGCGTTCCGTGAAGGCCACGCCCTGCAGCAGGGCCGCCCACAGGTCGGCGTCCGAAGCCGGCTCGCCGAGCAGCAGGGCGGTGGCGTGCGGGGCACGGAAGGGGAAGCGCTCACCCGGCGAGACCAGGGGGTAGGCGATCGCGTGGGAGGGCTCGAAGGCGGCGGCGCGGGCGTCCAGCACGGCGGGGTCGGCGCCCGCGAAACGGGCGGTGAGGACCCCGGCGCCCACGCTGGAGGCGCCGCCGGGCAGCCAGGTGCCGTCGGGTGCGCGGTGGTTGTAGACCACGCCGGCCGGGTCGCGCACCGGTTCGGCGGCGGCTCCCTTCAGGACGAGGGTCGTCCCCAGCACCGAGTTCCAGGCGCCCTCGCGCAGGGCGCCCGAGGCGATCTGCGCCGCGCAGCCGTCCGTCATGCCCGCGAGGACCGGGGTGCCGGCCGGGATGCCGGTGGCCGCGGCGGCCGCCGGACAGACGTCGCCGAGCCGGGTGCCGGGCCGCACCACGTCCGGGAGGGTGCCCGCGGGCAGCCCGGTGAGGTCCGGCCAGCGGTCGCGTTCCACGTCGTAGGCCGTCTTCAGGGCGTGGCTGGAGTCGGTGGGGACGGGCCCGCCGACCAGGTGCGCGGTGATCACGTCGGGCTGGTGCGCCACCCGGCCGGGGCCGTGGCGGTCGACGAGCCACCGCACCTTCGGCAGCGCCCAGGTGTCCTGCACCGCGAGCCCCGCCGACCGCAGCCGGCCCGCCTCGGCCGCCGCCCGCCCGTCGTCGTACATCAGCGCGGGCCCGGCCGGGCGCCCGGCGCGGTCCGTGAGCAGCACCGTCCCGGAGGTCCCGCACACGGCGACCCCGGCGACGCCCCCGCGCGTCCCGTCGAGGCCGTCTAGCGCGTCGCGGCAGGCCGCGCACACCGCCTCCCACCACTCCTGCGGGTCCTGCTCGTGCCGCACCCCCTCCCGCCGCCCGCGCCGAAGCCGCGCCGCGCCGCTGCCGAGCACGTCGCCGTCGGCCGTCACGAGCAGTGCGCGCACGCCTTGTGTGCCGAGATCGATCCCGAGCCACGCCGACCCCATGCAGACCTCCGAACATCGCGACCGGTCCTGTGAAGTTCCCACGCCCTGTCGAGATTTCCCGCTGTTTTCCTCGCGCGCAAGGGATTGACGCGCATCCACGGCCGTTACACCCTCTGTTGTCGAGTCGACTCACCGTGTTAACCCGCCCGACCCCACCGCCCCACCGGAGGTCATGGATGGACAGGCACGTGCACGACCGCCGGCGCTTCCTCGCCCTCGCCGGATCCCTCGCCGCCGCCACCGCCGCGGCCCCGCTGCTGTCCGCCTGCGACACCGGCTTCGGCGGCAACGGCAACCCGGGCGGCCCCGAGAGGGGCGGTTCGGCCGCGAACGAGGTCACCGGCGCCTTCGACTGGAAGCGGGAGAAGGGAACGACCGTCAGGGCGCTGCTCAACAAGCACCCGTACACGGACGCCCTGATCGCCGACCTGAAGTCCTTCACCCAGAAGACCGGCATCGAGGTGAAGTACGACGTCTTCCCCGAGGACAACTACTTCGACAAGCTCACCGTCGACCTGTCCAGCGGGCGCGCCTCCTACGACGTCTTCATGCTCGGTGCCTACATGGTGTGGCAGTACGGGCCGCCGGGGTGGCTGGAGGACCTCGGGCCCTGGATGCGCAACTCCTCGGCCACGGGTGCCGAATGGGACCAGGACGACTTCTTCCCGAACCTCCTCGGCGCCGACCGGTGGTCGCTGAAGGCGGGCGCCCCGCTCGGCCGGGGCGGGCAGTACGCGCTGCCGTGGGGCTGGGAGACCAACGTGGTCGCCTACAACACCGAGGTGTTCGGCAGGCTGGGACTGAAGCCGGCCGAGTCCTTCGACGAGCTGCGCGAGCTGGCGGGCGTGATCAGCAAGAGGGCTCCCGGCGCCGGGTTCGACGGCATGTACGGGATCGCCGTACGCGGGTCCCGGAGCTGGGCCACCATCCACCCCGGCTTCATGACGATGTACGCCCGCAACGGCCTGCACGACTTCACCGTCGAGAACGGGAAGCTCACCCCGGCCATGAACACCCCGAAGGCCGTCGCCTTCACCGAGGACTGGGCCCGCATGGTCCGGCAGGGCGGCCCGCCGTCGTGGACGTCGTACACCTGGTACCAGTGCTCCGGCGACCTCGGCGCGAAGAAGGCCGCGATGCTCTTCGACGCCGACACGGCCGCCTACTTCCAGGCGGTGAAGGGGGCGAGTCCGGCCTCCGGGAGGATCGCCTTCCATCCGGGGCCGAAGGGGCCGGACGGGTCCCTCGCGACGAACATGTGGATCTGGTCGCTCGGCATGAGCGCCAGGAGCGGACACAAGAGCGCCGCGTGGCTGTTCCTGCAGTGGGCCACCGGGAAGGAGCACCTGCGCAAGGGGGCCCTCGCCCACGACCACATCGACCCGGTGCGCAGGTCGATCAGCCAGGACGGCGCGTACAAGGACAGGATGAGGCATCTGCCGGGCTTCCTGGAGACCTTCGAGACCGTCGTCGGCGAGACGAAGATCCAGTTCACCCCGCAGGCCCAGTTCTTCGACGCCACCACCAGCTGGGCCGCCGCCCTCCAGGAGATCTACGGCGGCAGGAGCGCAGGGTCCGTGCTGAACGGGCTGGCGGACGACCTCCGGTCCAGGGCGAGCTGACGGTGGCGAGCCGGCGGACCGCCCTCAGGCCGTACCTCCTCGTCGTCCCGGCGCTGTTGCTGACCTGCGGGATCCTCTATCCCTTCGGGCTCGGCCTGTACTACACGCTGTTCGACTTCTCGGCGAGCAGACCGCAGCCGGACCTGGTCCGCCTGCACAACTACGAGACGGTCTTCACCGAGGACGCGTTCTGGAACTCGGCCTGGGTGACCGTGCTGTACGCGGTCGGCGCGGCCGCCGTGGAGACCGTGCTCGGGGTCGCCGTCGCCCTGCTGCTGCACCGGTCGTCCCCTCTCGGCCGGGTCCTGGAGAAGATCCTGATCCTGCCCCTGATGATCGCGCCGGTGATCGCGGCGATCATGTGGAAGCTGATGCTCCAGCCGTCGGTCGGCGTGGTCAACCACCTGCTGAAGCCCTTCGGGCTCGGCGGGGTCCAGTGGACGGACACACCGACGGGCGCCCTGTTGTCGTCGATCGCCGTCGACGTCTGGGTCTACACCCCGTTCGTGGCGATACTGGCGCTGGCCGGTCTGCGGTCGCTGCCCACCTCCCCCTTCGAGGCGGCGGCCGTGGACGGCGCCGGCCGGTGGTACACCCTCCGGCGGCTGACCCTGCCGATGCTGTGGCCGTACGTGCTGGTCGCGGTGATCTTCCGGTTCATGGACTCGCTGAAGGTCTTCGACATCATCTACGCCCTGACGGAGGGCGGTCCCGGCGACTCCACGGTCGTGCTGCAGATCCGGGCCTATCTGGAGGCGATCCGCTTCCAGCGGTACTCCTTCGGGATCACCTACACGATCGTGCTGTGGGCCGTGGTGTATCTGGCCGCGATGGTGCTCGTGCGGCATCTGGGGCGGATCCGGCGGAAGGCGGCCGAGGCCACGTGACGTACAGGAAACGGCTGTTGGGGTGGCTCGCCGATGCCGCCCTCGTCCTCTACTTCCTCTTCTCGCTCTTCCCCGTCGCCTGGATGGTGGTCCTCTCCCTCAAGCCCGCCGACCAGCTCTTCAGCACCTACTTCTCCTTCACCCCGACCCTGGGCTCCTACCGGACCGTGCTGGGCGACGGCGAGGGCATCCCCTTCGTGCGGTTCTTCGTCAACAGCCTGGTGGTGTCGGTGGGCGCGGTCGTGCTCTCGCTGGTGGTCGGGCTGCCCGCGGCGTACGCCTCGGCGCGCTGGCGGTTCCGCGGCTCGGAGAACCTGATGTTCACGCTGCTGTCGTTCCGGTTCGCGCCCGAACTCACCGTGATCATCCCGCTGTTCGTGCTGTACCAGAAGCTGGGGCTGTTCGACACGTACGTCGGCATGGTGTGGGTGCTGCAACTGGTCACGCTGCCGCTGGTGGTGTGGATCATGCGGTCGTACTTCGCCGATCTCACCCCGGAGCTGGAACAGGCCGCGCTGCTCGACGGCTACTCGCGCACGCAGGCCTTCTTCAAGGTGGCCCTGCCGCTGGTGAAGCCGGGCATCGCGGCCGTGTCGCTGCTGGCGTTCATCTTCGCCTGGAACAACTTCGTCTTCCCGCTCATCCTCACCTCCCACTCGGCGCAGACCGTGACCGTGGGCGCGCTGTCCTTCCTCGGCGGCGACCGGCCCCGGTACAACCTGACGGCCGCGGCCGCGCTGGTCTCCGTCGTACCGCCGCTGCTGCTGGCCCTGACCATCCAGCGGTATCTGGTGCGCGGGCTGTCGTTCGGGGCGGTGAAGTCGTGAGCATCGCGCTGCGGGACGTGCACAAGGCGTACGGGCGGACGAGGGCCCTCGACGGGATCTCGCTCCAGGTGGAGGAGGGCGAGTTCTTCTGTCTGCTCGGGCCGTCCGGGGCGGGCAAGACGACGACGCTGAAGACCGTCGCCGGTCTGGAGCGGCCCGACAGCGGGACCGTCGAGATCGGCGGCCGGGACATGCGGGACGTGGAGCCGTACGACCGGGGCGTGGCCATGTGCTTCGAGAGCTACGCCCTCTACCCGCACCGCTCGGTGTACGACAACCTCGTCTCGCCGCTGCGCTCCCCGAGGCACCGGCTGCCCGCCGCCGAGGCCCGCGACCGGGTCGGCGCCGTCGCCGGACTGCTCGGCATCGGCGCCCTGCTGGACCGGTCCGTGGGGCAGCTGTCCAACGGGCAGCGGCAGCGGGTCGCCCTCGGCCGGGTGCTGGTCCGCCCGGCCCGTGCCTTCCTCCTCGACGAGCCCCTCTCCCATCTGGACGCCAAGCTGCGCCAGCAGATGCGGGCCGAGCTGAAGGCGATCGGGGCCGTGCGGCGCACGACCACGCTCTACGTCACCCACGACTCCGTCGAGGCGCTGGCCCTCGGGGACCGGATCGGGGTCGTCCGGGACGGGCGGATCGTGCAGACCGGCACCCGGGAGGACATCTGGTACCGGCCCGACGACACCGAGATCGCGCGGGCCTTCGGGCGGCCCCGGATCAATCTGCTGCCGGGGACGGTGACGGAGCGGGGCGCCTTCCGGTCGGCGGACGGCGCGGTCGGGCTGCCGCTGCCCGTCCGGGTCCCGGCCGGCAGCGAGGTCCTGGTCGGCGTGCGCCCCCGGGACGTGTCCCTGACCGGGGACGGCCACCGGCTCACCGGGAGCGTGTACGTCACCGAGGTGCTCGGACGGTCCGTCGAGGTCACGGTGCGGATCGGCGCGCAACGGCTGTCGCTCGTCGCGTCCCGCGGCGAGGCGGCCGGGCTGTGTCCCGACGATCCGGTCCGCCCGGCCGTCCGGACTGAGAGCCTGCTGGTGTTCGAGGCCGACCGGCCCGGGCGGCCTGGACGACGGATCGGGACACGATGAGCAGCAGCGCACACACCCAGCAGGGCCCGGCGGCCCGGCAGGCCGCCATGGCCGAACTCGTCCTGGCCGAGGGCTCGGCCACCGCGGCCGAGCTGGCCGAGCGGTTCGGGGTGAGCCTGATGACCATCCACCGGGACCTGGACGAGCTGGAACGGCAGGGCATCGTGCGGAAGTTCCGCGGCGGGGTGACCGCCCAGCCGTCCGGGGTGTTCGAGTCGAACGTGCAGTACCGGCTGAAGAGCATGCGCCCGCACAAGGCCGCTCTCGCCGCGCGGGCGCTGAAGTCCATCGAGCCCGGCATGGCGATCCTGCTCGACGACTCGACCTCCACCCTGGAGATAGCGCGCCTGCTCCGGCTCGGCGGGATCACCCCGCTCACGGTGGTCACCAACTTCCTGGAGGCGATCAACCTCCTGGCCGACCGGCGGGGCATCCACCTGATGGCGCTCGGCGGCGACTACGACCGGCTGCACTCCTCCTTCCTCGGGGTGTCCTGCGTGGAGGCGGTCGAACAGCTGCGGGTGGACGTGTGCTTCGCCTCCACGTCGGGCGTGGACGGCGGCTTCGCCTACCACCAGGAGCAGCACATCGTCTCGGTGAAGCGGGCGATGCTGGACGCGGCCGCCCGCAATGTGCTGCTGGTCGACCACACCAAGCTGGGCCGGGTCGCGCTGCACCGGGTGGCCCCGCTCTCCCGGTTCGACCTGCTGCTCGTGGACGACGGGGCGTCCCCCGAGGCACTGCGCGACCTGGACGAGCACCAGGTGCGCTACGAGGTGTGCGCCACGGATCCGAGGGAGGGCGATGACCGCACTGGAGTTACGTGAGCTGCGCAAGACCTACCGGTCGCGGGGCCGGCCGGCGGTGGAGGCGGTCCGGGGCCTGGACCTGAGCCTGAGGCCGGGCGAACTCCTCGGGCTGCTCGGCCCGTCGGGCTGCGGCAAGTCCACGACGCTGCGGATGATCGCGGGCCTGGAGACGGTGACCGGCGGGGACATCCTGGTCGGTGGCGCCTCGGTGACCGGCCGTCCGGCACAGGAGCGCAACATCGGGGTGGCGTTCGAGAACTACGCGCTCTATCCGCCGCTGACGGTCGCGGAGAACCTGGCGTTCGGACTGAAGGCACGCCGCAGGGCCCGCAGAGGGGACGTCCTGCGCAAGGTCGCCGAGATCGCCGAGCGGGTCGGCCTCACCGACGTCCTGGACGCCCGCCCGGCCGGCCTGTCCAGCGGGCAGAAGCAGCGGGTGTCCCTGGCCCGCGCGCTGATCCGGGAACCGGACGTCCTCCTCCTCGACGAACCGCTCTCCCACCTGGACGCCGCCCAGCGCGACTCCACCCGCCGCGAACTCAAGCGCATCCAGCGGGACCTGGGCCACACCACCATCCTGGTCACGCACGACCAGGAGGAGGCCCTGTCCCTGGCCGACCGGATCGCCGTCATGCGGGACGGCGCGATCCAGCAGCTCGGCACCCCCTACGAGATCTACGACAGCCCCGCCACCACCTTCGTGGCGGACTTCGTCGGCGAGCCCGCGATCAACCTGCTGCCGGGCATCGCCGACGGCGACGGCCACGCACGTCTGTCCGCCGGGGTGCGGATCGCGCTGCCGGTACCGGTGGCCGAGGGCCGCCCGGTGGTGGTCGGCGTCCGCCCCGAGGACCTGAGCCTCACCGGCGCCGACGGCATCCCGGCCCGGGTCGTGGCCCATGAGCCCCTGCTGGAGTCCGGCATCGCCACCCTCGCCCTCGACGGGGTGGAGCGGCACCTGGTGGTCCTCACCGGACCCGAGGTGCGCCTCACGCACGACACGCACGTGCGGGTGGCGGCCGGACCCGCCCTTGTCTTCGACGCCGAGACGGGAGACTGCCTGCGATGACCTCCATGACCTCCATGACCTCCATGGACCGGCCGCGTGTCGTGGCCGCCGGCGACCACTTCGTCCTGCCCTCGCTGATCGGCGAGGCGGTCGGCCGCGAGCTGCACGGCGCCTGTGACGTGAAGGAGCTGACCCTCGGCTGGCCGCTGGAACCCTTCGGGCCGGTCGCCGAGGTGAGCGAGGCCAGCGACGCGGAGGACGAGCTGATCGCCGCGCTCGCGGACGCCGAGGTCCTGGTGACCCAGATGGGACCGGTCACCGGACGCGTCCTCGGCGCCTGCCCGGGGCTGCGGCTGGTCGTCGTGTGCCGGGGCGGACCGGTCAACGTCAACCTTCAGGCGGCGCGCCGGCACGGCGTGCGGGTGTGCTTCGCGCCGGGGCGCAACGCGGCCTCCACCGCCGAGTTCACCGTCGGACTGCTGCTGGCCGCCCTGCGCCGCATCCCGCAGGCCCACGAGCTCCTGGCCCGGCAGGGGAGCTGGGCCGGGTCGGTGTACTACACCTACGAGCACAGTGGCCTCGAACTGGAGGACCTGCCCGTCGGGCTGGTCGGGTACGGGGCGGTGGGCAGCAGGGTCGCGCGGGTGCTGTGCGCGTTCGGGGCCCGGGTGATGGTCTACGACCCCCATGTGCACGGCGAGATCCACGGGTTGCGTCTCACCTCCCTCGACGACCTCCTGCGCCGCTCGCGGGTGCTCACCCTGCACGCCCGGCTGACCGACGGGACCCGGGGTCTGATCGGCGCCCGCGAGCTGGCCCTGCTGCCGCCCGGCGCGGTGGTGGTCAACGCGGCCCGGGGCCCGCTGCTGGACGAGGACGCGCTGTGCGAGGCGCTGGAGTCCGGGCGGCTGTCGGCAGCGGCGCTGGACACCTACGCGCGGGAGCCGCTGCCCCCTCACTCACGCCTGCACGCCCTTGCCGACCGTGTCGTCCTGACCCCGCATCTGGGCGGGGCGTCGCGCGCGGTGGCCGAGAAGGCGGCGCGGATCGCCGCGGCGGAGGTGGGGCGCTGGGTGCGCGGGGAGCCGCTCGCGCACTGTCTGACGTGACAGCAGGGGCCGTGCGGGGCACGTCTGCCGGGACCCCGGCGGTCAGAGAGCCGAAGGGTGCGCGCCGGTGCCCGCGGTGCGAACGCGCAACGGCCCGAAGGGCTGAGCACGATCGCGCTCCGGGCACCGGCCCAGGCGCCGTCGTGGGCGAACGAGCCAGGAAGTGGGGAGCCGCATGTTCGTCGGGATCGATGTGGGCACGTCCATGGTGAAGGCCGCCGCCTTCGACGCCTCGGGCCGTGAACGGGCCGTCGAGGCACGGCCGGTGGGGCTCGATCTGCGCGACGGGGCCGTGGAGCAGGACATGGAGGAGGTGTACGCGGCCGTCCTCGCCGTGCTGGAGGCGGTGAGCGCGCGGGTGCCGGAGCCGGTGGAGCTGGCCGGGCTGACCGGGCAGGGCGACGGGGTGTGGCTGGTGGACGCGGCGGGCCACCCGGTACGGCCCGCCCTCTCCTGGATGGACGGCCGGGCCCACGCCCTGGTGGACCAGTGGCTCGCGGACGGCACCTTCGAGGCCGTCTTCCGGCGCACCGGCAGCGCCATGTTCCCGGGCTGCCCGGGCCCGCTGCTGGCCTGGCTGGACCGGCACGAGCCGGCGTCCCTGGACGCGGCCGCCGCGGCCGTCTACTGCAAGGACATGGTCTTCCAGCGGCTGACCGGCGGGGCCCGTGCGGTCACGGACGTGTCGGACGCGTCGATGCCGTTCCTGGACCCGCGCACCCGGTCCTACGACAACGGGGTCGTGGAGCTGCTCGGGCTGACCCACCGCCGCGGGCTGCTCGCCGCGGTGGCCGACCCGGTGGCGACGGCCGAAACATGCGGCGCGGGCCTGCCGGCCGGCACCCGGCTGGCGAACGGACCGTACGACCTGCCCGCCTGCGCGCTCGGCGCGGGCGTCACCGCGCCCGGGGACGGCCTGCTGATCGTCGGCACCTGCCTGGCCGGCCTGGCCGCCACCACGGAGCTGGACCTCGGGGGTGAACCGGCCGGGCTGTACATCTCCACCGACCGGCCCGGCCACTGGCTGCGCGCGATGCCCGCGATGGTCGGCACGGCGGCCCTGGACTGGGTGCTGCGCACCACGGGCGTGCGGTACCCGGAGGTCGATGCGCTGCTGGCCGCCACGCCGCCCGGCGCGCACGGGGTGCGGGTGCTGCCGTACTTCGCGCCCTCCGGGGAGCGGGCCCCCTTCGTGGAGCCCGGGCTGCGTGCCGAACTCACGGGCGTCTGCCTGGAGTCGACGCCCGCCGATCTGATCCGCGCCACCTGCGAGGGCATCGGGTACGCGGCCCGGCACTGTCTGGCGGCGGCGGGTCTGAGCGGTTCCCTCGCCGTGTGCGGCGGCGGTACCCGCAGCCCCGCCTGGATGCGGCTGCTGGCCGATGTCCTGGGCCGCCCGCTGCGGGTGACCGAGGGCGAGGTGGGCGCCCGGGGCGCGGTGCTGGCGGCGGCCGAGCGGTTCGGGGTCGCCCTGGACACGGCGGCCTGGACCGGGCCGACGCGAGTGGTGGAGCCGGACGCTGCGCGGGCGGCGTACTACGCGAAGGGGTACGAGGAGCACCTGGAGCGGCTGGCCGCGGCACGGGAACGGGCCCGGTGCTGACCGGGCCCGTCCGGGGAGATGCGCAGCCGTGCGGGGGCCTGCCACTTGCCGAAGCGGGGGCCTGCACAGGTTGCCGAAGCCGGCGCCTACAGGTTGCTGAAGTCGGGGCCCTTGGTGCGGGTCCGCTTGATCTCGTAGAAGCCCGGGACGGAGGCGACCGCGAGGGTGCCGTCCCACAGGCGGGCCGCCTCCTCGCCCTTGGGGGCGGGGGTGACGACCGGGCCGAAGAAGGCGATCTGCTCGCCGTCGGGGCCCGGCACCGCGATGACGGGGGTGCCGACGTCCTGGCCGACCTTCTCGATGCCCTCCTTGTGGGAGGCGCGCAGCTCGGCGTCGAACTCGAAGTCCTTCTGCTCGGCGTAGTCGATCAGCTCGGCGGGCAGGCCGACGTCCGCGAGCGCACCGGCGACGGCCGCCAGGGTCGGGCCCTCGCCGTCGTTGTGGATGCGGGTGCCGAGCGCGGTGTACAGCGGGCCCAGGACGTCCTCGCCGTGCTTCTGCCAGGCGGCGGTCACCACGCGCACCGGCTGCCAGGCCTTGGTGGCGAGCATGTCCCGGTACTCCTCGGGCAGCTCGTCCAGCCTGTCCTCGTTGAGGACGGCGAGGCTCATGATGTGCCAGCGGACCTCGATGTCCCGGACCTTCTCGACCTCCAGCACCCAGCGGGAGGTCATCCAGGCCCAGGGGCACAGCGGGTCGAACCAGAAGTCCACGGGGGTCTTGCCGGACGGGGTGGTCACGGTCTCGGACATGTCTCTCCTCGGCGAGGCGTTCTTTTGAACGGTCAACATCGCCTCGCGCATCCCCATTCCCTGGTGCCCCGCGTCAGGGGCACGTGGCAGGATCGGTCCTGTTCAGGCGTTCAAGCGATCACGAGGGAGTGCCGCCCGTGCCCGGTGAGAATCTGACCCGCGAGGAGGCCCGGGAGCGGGCCGCTCTGCTGTCCGTGGACGGGTACGAGGTGGCGCTGGACCTGCGCTCCGCCGTCGGCGACGGCGGCGGGGAGCCACGCACGTTCCGCTCGGTGACCACGATCAGGTTCCGCTGCAACGAGCCCGGCGCGGCGAGCTTCGCCGACCTGATCGCTCCGAACGTGACCTCCGTCACGCTCAACGGGAAGGACCTGGACCCCGGCGAGGTCTTCGACGGCTCCCGGATCCTCCTGGAGGACCTGGCCGCGGAGAACGAGCTGACCGTCGACGCCCGGTGCGCCTACTCCCGCACCGGCGAGGGCATGCACCGCTTCGTGGACCCCGAGGACGACGAGGTCTACCTCTACACGCAGTACGAGCCGGCCGACGCCCGCCGTGTCTTCGCGAACTTCGAGCAGCCCGACCTCAAGGCCCCCTACCGCTTCGAGGTGCAGGCGCCCGAGGGCTGGACGGTGTGGAGCAACGGGGCGGGCGAGCTCGCCGAGGGCGTGTGGCGCTTCGCGGAGACGAAGCCGATCTCGACGTACATCACGTGCGTGGTGGCGGGCCCGTACCACTACGTGACCGACTCCTACGAGCGGACCTTCGAGGACGGGACGAAGCTGGAGATCCCGCTCGGCGCCCTGTGCCGCAAGGGTCTTTCGCCCTACTTCGACGCCGACGACGTCTTCCTGGTCACCAAGCAGGGCCTGGACTTCTTCCACGACCACTTCGACTACCCGTACCCGTTCGGGAAGTACGACCAGGCGTTCGTGCCCGAGTACAACCTGGGCGCGATGGAGAACCCCGGTCTGGTCACCTTCCGCGAGGAGTACATCTTCCGCGGCAAGGTGACGCAGGCGTCGTACGAGGCACGGGCGAACGTCGTCCTGCACGAGATGGCGCACATGTGGTTCGGCGACCTGGTCACCATGGAGTGGTGGGACGACCTGTGGCTGAAGGAGTCCTTCGCGGACTTCATGGGCACGTTCGCGAACGTCGGCGCGACCCGCTTCACCGACGCCTGGATCACCTTCGCCAACCGCCGCAAGGCCTGGGCCTACCGCGCGGACCAGCTGCCCTCCACGCACCCGGTCACGGCCGACATCCGCGACCTGCAGGACGCCAAGCTGAACTTCGACGGCATCACCTACGCCAAGGGCGCCTCCGTGCTCAAGCAGCTGGTGGCGTATGTCGGCGAGGACGCGTTCCTGGAGGGTGCCCGCCGCTACTTCAAGCGCAACGCGTACGGCAACACGCGCCTGGGCGACCTGCTGTCGGTGCTGGCGGAGACCAGCGGCCGGGACATGACGGCGTGGGCGCACTCCTGGCTGCAGACGGCCGGCGTGAACTCACTGACCCCGCAGGTGCTGCTGGACGCCGAGGGCCGCGTCGCCGAGCTGGCGGTGGTGCAGGAGGCGCCGGAGGCGTACCCCGAGGAGCGCCCGCACCGGATCGCGGTGGGTCTGTACCGCCGGACGCCCGAGGGCGCGCTTACGCGGTACGCGCGCGTGGAGACCGACATCGAGGGCCCGCGCACGGTCGTGGCGGACCTGGCCGGCGCCGAGGCCCCGGAGCTGGTGCTGGTCAACGACGACGACCTGACCTACTGCAAGATCCGCTTCGACGAGACCTCGCTGGCCACCCTGCGCGGGCACCTGGGCGCGCTGACCGACCCGCTGGCCCGCGCGCTGTGCTGGTCGGCGCTGTGGAACATGACCCGGGACGCGCTGCTGCCGGCCCGGGACTTCGTCGACCTGGTGCTGCGGTTCGGGGGCCGCGAGTCCGACATCGGTGTGCTGCAGATGCTGCACACGTGGGCGCACTCGGCGCTGGTGCACTACGCCGATCCCGCCTGGCGGGCGACGGGCGGGGAACTGCTCGCCGAGGGTGCGCTGCGGGAGCTGCGGGCGGCTCGGGCGGGCAGCGAACACCAGCTGGCCTGGGCGCGTTTCTTCGCGACGGCCGCCTCCGCCGAGGCCGACCTCGCGCTGCTGAAGGACCTGCTGGACGGCGCGGAGACGATCGAGGGCCTGGAGGTGGACCAGGAGCTGCGCTGGTCCTTCCTGGAGCCGCTGGCGGCCCACGGGGTGGCCGACGAGTCCGTCCTCGCGGCCGAACTGGCCCGCGACGACACGGCGTCCGGCAAGCGGCACCAGGTCCGCTGTCTGGCCGCGCGCCCGTCGCAGGCGGTCAAGGCCCAGGCCTGGGCGCAGCTGGTGGAGTCCGACAGCCTGTCGAACGCGCTGGTGGAGGCCACCATCGCGGGCTTCGACCAGCCCTCGCAGCGGGAGCTGACGGCGCCGTACGCCGAGAAGTACTTCGCCGCGATCGCGCGGTTGTGGCAGGAGCGGTCGATCCAGATCGGCATGGATGTGGTGCGGGGCCTGTTCCCCTCCTTCCAGGACCGGCAGGAGACGCTGGACGCGACGGACGCGTGGCTCACGGCCCACGCGGACGCGGCTCCGGCGCTGCGCCGCCTCGTGCTGGAGGCGCGGGACGACCTGGCGCGGTCGCTGCGCGGACAGACGTGCGACGCGGCGGCAGCCCGCGCCTGAGCCTTGGCCTGAGGTCGCTGCTCCGGTGACCGTTACGGAATTCAGGCAATAGGAGCCGTAACCCCTGGTCCGCACCCGATCGGACCAGGGGTTTTCGCTGCCTACTCGACACCCGAACATCCGTCCTTTAGTACCACCTTGTCCGCATTCATCGACGGCTCTGTAACAGCGGTTAAAGGCGGGACGAAGCGCGGAAAGTTCGACGCCATGACGCACAACACCCCGCTCTCCCCCCGCCCCCTGCGCCACCTCTCCGAGGTCCACCGCCGCGTCCTGACGGCGGCCCAGCTCCACACCCACGGCGTGACCTCCGCCGCCCTGACCGAACAGTGCCGCCCCGGCGGCCCCTGGCAGGTGCTCCTGCCGAACGTGGTCCTGCTCCACCCCGGCCCCCCGACGAGCGAGGAGCGGCTGCACGGGGCGCTGCTGTACGCGGCGCGCGAGACGACATCGGGCGTCCCCTCGCAGCCCAGCGCCGAGGACCCGCACCGACCGGTGTACGCGGAGGCCGTGATCACGGGCCTGGCCGCCCTGACCCTGCACGGCTTCTCGTCCGCCCCGCCCCTGCTGTCGCTCGACCACGTCGACGTCCTGGTCCCGCGCATGCGCCGGCTGCGCTCGGCCGGGTACGTGCGGGTCCTGCGCACCGCCTCCCTGCCGACTCCCCGCGCGGTGACGGGACTTCCGGTGGCGCCGGTGCCGCGCGCCCTGGCGGACGCGGTGGCGGAGCTGAGCGACGCGGACGTGGTGCGCCGCCTGCTGACCGAGGCGGTGCGCGCCGGGCACTGCGAACCCGCCTCGGTGGTGCGGGAGTTGACCGCGGCGAAGCTGCTGACCCGGCCGCACGTGGTGGACGCGGTGGACTCGCTGCTCGCCGAGGGCCGGGCGATCGCGGAGGACCGGCTGTACCGGATGGTGCGCGAGTACGGCCTGCCCGACCCGGTCTGGAACGTGGACCTGCGCCTGCCCGGCGGCCCCCACCTGGGCGGCGTGGACGCCTACTGGCCGGAGCAGGCCGTGGCGGTGGAACTGGACACCCGGGCGCCGCGCCAGGACGAGGACGCGCTGTGGTCGGAGTACGCCCGCAAGCGGGAGAACCTGGAACGCCTCGGGATCACCGTCGTCTACATCACCCCCAGGAAGCTCAGGGGGGCCCTGGAGCAGCAGGCGGCGGTGGTCCGTACGGCGCTGATGGCGTCGGGCGACCGTGATCCGGCCGCGTACGTCGTGGTGCTGCCCCGGTAGTGACGGACCGGGGAGCATCAGGAGGGGAGAGGAGGGGCCGCCGGGCCTGACACCGGCGGCCCCTCCTCGTGCATGTACGGCGCCCCGGCAACTTCTGCTGCGCCGCCCGGGTGAGGAGTCACCCGGGCGGCGCAGCACGGCGGGCGGGGCCGGTGCGGGCCGCGGTACAGGAGACACATGAGACAGTCCCGAACAGCGGCCGGCACGGCTTCCCTCCTCCTCGCGGCCGCCTGCGCCTTCGCCGACCCCGCGACGGCACAGGTGGCGTCCCCGGACCCGGCCGTGGCCTATGCGGCCCTCGGTGACTCCTACTCCTCCGGTGCCGGAGCCGGCGACTACCTGCCTCCGGACAAGGGCTGCAAGCGCAGCAGCCACGCCTACCCCGTCCTGTGGGCCGAAGCCCATGCGCCGTCGTCCTTCAGCTTCCTCGCCTGCAACGGCGCCGGCACGACCGACATCCTGCACGACCAGCTCGGCACCCTCGGCCCGCGCACCGGCCTGGTCACCCTCACCGCGGGCGGTGCCGACGCCGGCTTCTCCGGCGCCATGACGACCTGCGCGCTGGGCGGCGCCACCCGGTGCCTGTCCGCCGTCTCCGGCGCCCGCACCACGATGGACGGGCCCCTGCGGGACAACCTCGACCGTCTCTACTCGGCCATCAGGGACAAGGCTCCCGCCGCGCACGTCGTGGTGCTCGGCTATCCGCATCTGTACCGGCTCAGGGGCAGCTGTGCGCTGGGCCTCGCGGACTCCGAGCGCGCCGCCGTCAACGGGGCCGTGGACCACCTCAACGAGGTGATCGCCCGGCGCGCCGCCGCGCACGGATTCACCTTCGCCGACGTCACCGCGGCCTTCGAGGGCCATGAGATCTGCTCCGCCAGCCCCTGGCTGCACAGCGTCGACGTGCTGGCTATCACCGAGTCGTACCACCCCAACGCACCCGGGCAGTCCCTCGGCTACCTCCCGGTCCTCACCCGCGCGTCCTGAAGCCCGCCGCGTGCCCGGGTCGCGCCCGGGTCGGGACGGACAAGGCTAGGCGGAGGGCGACGCGGACGACGGGACGGAGGGCGACGCGGACGGCGGGGGGTAGCTGGGGTGCAGCCTGGCGGGCAGCGGGGCCAGCGACCCGCACAGCGCGGCCGGGAACCTCGGCTGCCTGCGCTGCACGTCCCGGCAGCCTCCCCGCACACTTTCGAGGAACGGCACCCACCCGGACTTCCCGGCCCGGAAGAACCAGCGGTCGCCCAGCGCCGACGAGCAGGCGGGATCCGAGGTGTCGTCGCAGGCCGGTCCCGTGCGCCAGGAGAAGTCCAGCACCAGCCACTTCCCGTCGCAGTGCTCCGCGTCCCGGTACGCGTGCTCGGGCGCGTCGGCCGCCACCAGGGCCTGTTCGTAGGAGTGGGTGGTGCAGCCGGTGGCCGGCGGGTGGCAGCCGAGCCGCCCGCACAGCCGCAGCGCGGGCGGCTTCGCGCCGTCGAGGGTGAAGTGGGTGTCGTGGTCGACGATCAGGTCCTGCCTGCCGAGCGGCCCGGGCAGCCGCACCCGCGCCGTGGCCGGCTTCTGCGTGGTGCATCCGGAGCGCGTGTCCCCCTCCGGCGAGACGAAGGTGATCTGCACCCAGACGGCGCCGTTGACCCGGTCCGTGACGACGGCCTTGAGATCCTTCACACAGGCGCGTGCACCGCTCGGTACCTGTGTGTCGAGGCTCAGTGTGCGGCCGTCGGCGCCGAGGCGGGCTCCGGTGACACCGGAGGGCTCCGCCGTGGTCCAGGGCAGCGGCGAGGCCCCGTCCGTCGCGCCGGCCACCTGTTTCCCGCACGCCCCGAGGAACAGCACGGCAACGGCCCAGAGCGCGGCAGCGGCGCCCCGTCTTCTCCCTGATCGCAGGATCAACTCGGTCTCCCCCGTCGTTCCGACGCCGCCCCAGGACCGGTCCGGGGCACGGGGGTCACCGTACCGAAGCGCGCCGCCCGTGCCTCCCGCCCGGTACCGCTAATGCGGCTCGGGCATCGTCGGCACCGGCGAGGCCTGCATGTGGACGTCGTCGAGCAGCGCGGCGTACGCCGCGATCATGCGCGTACGGCTGAAGCGTTCGCGGCTGGCCGCCAGCGCCGGGGCGAGGCCGGCGCGGCCGGCCACCGCCGCCGTCCAGGCCAGGGCTATGGCCTCCGGGTCCTGCGGGGTCACGAAGCCGTGGCCCCGGACGATCTCCGCGCTGTCGCCCACGTCGGTGGTCACGGGTACGGCGCCGCACATCATGCCCTCGATCAGGCACAGCGGCGCCGCCTCCCCGGAGGCCGAGGTCAGCGCGACGACATCGGCGCCGGCGTAGACGGTCTCCATGTCGCGGCGCACACCGAGGAGACGAATCCTTTCCGCAAGGTGCCGGTCCGCGCCGAACGCGATCTCGATGTCGGCCCACAGGGCCGGGTTCGCCTCGTTCATGCCCGCGCCGCACATCAGGACGTGGCCCTCGGGCTCGCGGGCGAGGAAGGCCCGGGCGGCCCTCAGGAGGAGCGGGACGTTCTTCATCGTGGCGTAGCGGGCCGCGAAGACGATCAACGGTGCGGCGGCCGGGATGCCCAGGGAGGCGCGGAACGCCAGGCGGGCCGCCGGGTCCGGGCGGAAGCGGAGCAGGTCCACGCCGTTGGGAATGACGTGCAGCACCTCGCCGGGGATGCCGGCGGCCTCGTACGCCGCCCGGGTCGACTCGGCGCAGCACACGCACGCCACCACCGTGCCGTCGGCGATCGCGGCCTTCAGCTCGTCCAGGGCGGGACCCTGGTTCTCGGGGTCGGAGCGGTGCAGGCCGACCACGACGGGGCGGCGCGGCAGGCCGCCCTGGTTCAGGAGGGCGAGCGGCTGTTCCTTGAGGGAGAGGATCACATCGGCCGCGGCCATGGCCCGTGCGGTTTCGGCCAGCTCCGGTCCGCTGAAAACCGATGCCGCGACCGATCCGTCCACCAGGCCCGCGGTGCGCCCCAGCGAGGTGACCGCGACGCCGCCGGCCGTGAGCGACCGGTAGCAGGGATCGTCCTCCATCCGCTGCCGGGTGGCCTCGCGGTGGACCTCTCCGTGGATGCTGAGTACCTGGTGGGACTGGCCGCCCTCGGCCAGTCCCCGTACGACGTCGCTGTGCACGATCCGGGCACCTCCGGAGAAGAAGCCCTCGTAGACCGACAGCACACGCAGTCCGTGCCTCGTACGCACACGACCACCCGCCTTGCATAAATGATCGAGAAGATCGAGCCATCCCCGTCCATCGCGGGTTAGCCGATATGAGGCGGTACGGACATTACGTACGAGTTAACGCAGAACTACGCGCATGAAACGTTGCCTAACAGAATTCCCCTTCGATCACGGCGAGCGCGTCTCCGCTCCAGTCCCCGTTGAAATTCAGGGCCAGCGCATGGCGGCCGTCCGCCGTCACCACCGCCGCGGACTGGGAGCCGTGGATCCCGCCGTCATGACCCCAGACATGAACACCGCAGGTCAGCGTGGTGTCGATGAGTCCGAGACCGTAGCCGATGTCCGGGGAGCCGCCGGTTTTCACGGTGGTCTTCATTTCCTTCAGCTGCTTCGGCGGAAGGAGTTCGCCACGCAGCAGCGCGCCGTAGAAACGATCGAGGTCCGCGGAATCCGAGATCATTTCGCCGGCCGAGGAGGCGATGGACGGATTGAGGTTCGTGGCGTCGTACGTGGGGCCCGCCGGGTCCGTGAATTTCGAGTAGGCGCGGCTGCTGGGCCGCGGGACCGTGACCCGGGTGCCGGGCAGGGAGGTGGCCGTGAGGTGCAGGGGGTCGATGATGCGGCGGGTGATTTCCGTGGCGTACGAGTGCCCGGTCACCTTCTCGATCACCATGCCGGCCACGACGTAGTTGGTGTTGGAGTACTTCCAGGACGTGCCCGGTGCGAAGTCGGGCTCGTGCTTCATCGCGATCGCCACCAGGCCGAGCGGGGTGAGCGTGTCGTAGCGGTGCGCGAAGAAGCCGTCCTTGGTGAAGTAGTCGCGGGCGAAGCCGTCGTCGGCGGTGTATCCGTAGATGCCGCTGGTGTGGTTGAGGACCTGGCGGACGGTGATCCGGCGGCCGTCGTGGCCGTGACCCCGCACCACTCCGGGCAGCCAGTGGTCCACCGTGTCGTCCAGGGAGAGCCTGCCCTCCGCCTCCAGCTGGAGCAGGACGGTGGAGACGAAGGTCTTGGTGATGCTGCCGACCCGGTAGCGGTCGGCCGTCGAGCGCGGCGCGCCCGTGTGCAGGTCGCCCACGCCGGCGGTCGCGGACCAGGTGCCGTGGGCGTCCTTCTCGGTGGCGGTCACCCCGGGCACGCCGGCCCGGACCGCCGCCTCGATCGCGCGGCGGGTGGCCGGGTGGCCGTCGCCGAGGTGCCCGCCCGTGGCCGGTCCGGCCGCGACGGCCGGGCCCGCCACGGCGGCCGAGACGAGCAGGGCGGTCACGCCCACCAGAGTCGTTCGTACACGCATGCCTTCCCCCAACTGTGCCGTTCGGTTCGGTCGGGGGGAGGGACTGGTGGAGGTGTGCGAAGGTTGCGCCTTTGTAGGCCAGTTGAGTGACTTTCAGCCCTTCTTCAGCACCAGCTCGGTGTTCCGGTCGTCCGCGCTGCCCGCGAGGGTCTTGCTGGCACCGGGGGCGTTGAAGGACAGCTCGCGGTAGAGGGCGGCGAGGCCGGTCTGCGAGAGGTCGGCGAAGTCGGTGCGGTGCGGGGCCGCCGACTCGATCAGGGTGGTGAAGACGGAGAGCGTGCCGTCCTTGTTGTCCACCAGCTCGATGACGCGGGCGAGCTGCGGGTAGTCGACGTGCGAGGCGGTGGAGATCTCCCAGAAGGAGCGGCCGCCGGAGGCCTTGTGCGGGGTGATGACGTTCTTGTGGATGTGCCCGTTCACCCAGGCCAGCACGTTGCTGTGGGAGGCGAGGACCGAGATCACCTCGGCGCCGTCGTGGCGGCGCTCCCCCGGGCGGTGCGGGTCGGGGCGGGTGTTGGTCATCGTCTTGCTGGTGTGGTGGCTGAAGACGACGGCGTAGGAGTCCTTGTTGTCCTTGAGCGTCTTCTGGAGCCAGTTCAGCTGGGCGGTGCCGATGGAGCCCTCGTAGTGGCCGCCGGCGTCGGTGGTGTCGAGGCTGATGCCGATGACGTCGTCGGAGATGCGGAAGGCGTAGTACTGGGTGCCCGCGTCCAGGTTCGCCGAGGAGTAGCCGTGGCCGACCGGGCCGTGGCCCTGGTGGGCGGGGTCCAGGTGGGCCTTGAGATAGTCCGCGGAGGTATACGGGGCCCGCTTCTCGTCCGGGGTGACCGAGTGCATCGAGCGGGCGTGCGCCTTGAGGAAGTCGCGGTAGCCGACGCCCTTGGGGTCCGTGGCGTTCTTGATGGCGTCCTGGAGCTTCTTGGCCTCGGCGGCGGAGACGTTCATCAGCTTCTTGCCGCCGATGGCCGCCTCGGCGAGGTAGCGGTCGCCGTGGGAGCCGTAGCAGCCGAGCGGGAGGGCGTCGTGGTTGCCGACGGTGGAGTACCAGGGCAGGTTGAGTCCGGGGCTCTTCACCTCGCGGGTCGCGGCGGCCAGGAAGCCCTTCAGGTGCGGGAAGCCGAGCGCCTTGTCGCCGTCGCGGGCGGTGGAGTCGGGCTGCCAGTACAGCTTGAGGCCGCTGTTCTGCACGCCCTCGTAGTGCCGCGGGTCCCCGCTGCTGGGGGTGATCCGGCCGCCGCTCATCACCTTCATGAACCACTCCAGCTCGGAGTGGGCGTTGTTGTCGGTGTTGTCGCCGGTGGTCATGACGAAGTGCAGCGGGGCGCCGGTGACGGGGGCGCCGTGCAGCGCGTTGACCCGCTCGACGAGCGAGATGGCGCCGGGCACGGTCAGCGCCTCGTGCGGGCGCCAGGCGTGCGGGTCGGCGGAGCGCAGGTACTCCAGGCGCAGCGGGTGCTGAACGTCCATCAGGTGCAGGTCGGTGAACTGCACGAACGCGGCGAGCGTCGTGCGGCGGCCCGCGCGGCCGGAATTCGGCGCGGCCAGTTCGCTGCGCACGACCCGCTTCCAGCCGGGGCCGTCGCCGAGGCGCCGGTAGCCGGAGCTGTTACGGGGGGCGGCGACGGAGGCGAGGGTGGTGCCCTTGGTGTAGGGGGCGAGCGGGCCCGCCGCCGCGGCCTGCCGGGAGTGGGCGACGGGCGCCTCGGTGGTGGTGGCGGCCTCGCTGTCGGTGGGGCGCAGGGCGTAGCCCACGCCCGCGGAGAGCGAGACCGCCCCGGCGGCGGCGAGGACGGTACGACGGTGGACCCCCAGAGCGGAGGTGGCGACAGAGCGTATGCGCGACATGGCGCGATCTCCCCGAGTGCGAGCGCGTCGACTGTGGTCGCGGGCGATCGCTCTCGCGAACTTCCCGCTCACTTCGGATGCTTGGCACCGGGGATGACCTGTGCGTGAACACGACAGCAACGCGCAGCGCCGATCACCGTACGTGGATCTCGGGGTAGGGGCGCGGCCATGGAGTGGATTGCAAGCGGCCCAAGGCCGGTTACTCCCCGTTCATCTCCTGGGGTAGGGGACGGGTCTGCGGGGCGAGATGTCCGTCCGCCGGACGCTCGCGCCACAGCCGCAGCGCCACGTCGACCAGGCGCACCCGGTTCAGGCCGGGCACGGCGTCCAGGTCCTGCCAGGCGGCGAAGTCGGTGGAACCGCCGACCTCGTGGCGCAGTTCGCCGCCGGTGATCCCGCCCTCGTAGAGGATCCGCAGGCCCTGGTGGTCGCCGAGGCGGCGCAGGCGTCCGCTGCGCAGGACCCGCCGGCTGGAGTCCACGCCGAGCAGACCGGTCACCCGGATGCGGTAGCCGGTCTCCTCGGTCACCTCGCGGCGGACGGTGTCGTACGGGTCCTCGCCGTGCTCCATGCCGCCGCCCGGCAGGACCCACTCGGGAACGCCGTCGGGGCCCGGGGAACGGGCGAGCAGGATCTGTCCGTCGCGGACGCACACGGCGTAGGCCGCCACCCTCAGCTTCCGTCGCATGGACGGACGTTAGCGCGCGGGCTCCGGGTTGGCGGGGGAATATTCGGGCGCGGACCAGCGCAGCGGAACTGCGGCGGCCCTCTCCAGCACCTCCGTGACGGTGAAGCGGACCGTCCGCCCGCCGTCGGGGCCGAACGTGGTGTGCGCCTCTCCGGTGAGCTGGAGGGCCGTGCCGCTCGTCCAGTCCAGGAAGAGCACACCGGCGCGGGGGTCGGTGCGCAGGTTGCCGAGGGTGAGGAACATGGCGTTGCCGGGGTAGTCGGGCCAGGTCAGCACGCGCGGTGAGACGGCTCGGACGAATCCGGGGTTGCCGCCGCGGTGGCTGGCGTCGGCGCCGCGGTCGTGGACCGTGGCCAGGAAGAAGGTGTCGGCGGCGGCGATGAACTCCCGCTGCTCGGAGGTCAGTTCGACGTCTCGCCGGGGCCTGCCCGGCGTGCGGTCCACGGTCTCGTAGCCCGCCCTGCGCTGGATGTACTTCGGGCAGTTGGAGAACACCTGGTCCGCCGTGACGGCGAAGCCCCGGGCCGTGGGCCGCAGCCGGCCGTTGAGGCGCATGCGGCGGCGGGTGCGGGGGTCGAGGGCGATGGTGCCGACGCGCGTGCCCGGGGTGGCCAGGGCCGCCGCGAGAGGGTCGGCCGGGGGTGGCCCTCCCGCGACGGACATCTGCCGCGCCCCGGTGGCCCGCGCGAAACCGGGTGCGCCGGCGAGCGGCGAGGCCCACACCCGGCCGGTGCCGGGATCCGCCGCCCCCACGACCAGCAGGGGCTGGATGCCCAGGAAGGCCGCCGCGACCGGTTTGATGTCCTGGCCGAGGGAGCGGCCGACGTGGTCGGCACGCTCGCGCACCCCGGCCAGGTCCTGCAGGGCGCGCGAGCCCGCGTGATACCCGCTCATGGCTAGAAGAAGCCGCAGGTCGGAGCGGAGGCGTGCGGGGCCGGTGCCTGCTCGGCGCCGAGCGGTGCGGAGATCTCCAGGCGGGTGCCGTCGGGGTCGTGGAAGAAGATCCCGCCCGAGGCGGCACCCTCTCCGTGGGCGACCACGCCCTCGTGGTGGAACTCCACCCCGGCACCGCGCAGCGCCGTCTCGTACTCCCGGACGCGGTCCGCCGAGCCGGCCGCGAAGGCCAGGTGGTGCAGTCCGGCCCGGCGGCCGTCGTAGGACTCCTGCGCCTGCTGCCAGAGGGTGAGGACGGGCCCGCCCTCGCCGTCCCGCTCGCCGAGGAAGGCGTACCGGCGGCCGTCCTCCTTGCCCTCGGCGAGCAGCGCGAAGCCCAGGACGTCCCGGTAGAAGGCGAGCGAGCGTTCGAGGTCGGTGACGTTCAGGCCGGTGTGGCCGGTGCGCAAGGTCATGGCTCTCCCCTTCGGGCCGCCCTGTCGGGCTGTCTAACCGTCGTAATCAACACTAGAAGGTTAGATGCGAGAGAGTCAACCGGTCACGTACTCTTTAACGGTTAGCCACGAAGGAGTGCCCCATGTCCGCCGCCCGCGATCCCCGCCCGCTCACCGGCGAGCCCCTCGCCCTCGACCTGCTCAACACCCGGTGGAACCGCGAGGGCGTCACCCAGGACCTGCTCACCGACACCGAGGGGCTGGCCGTATGGCTGGCCGCCAACGGACTGGACGGCACCCATGCGGCCGACGAGGACACGCTGCGCCATCTGCGCGAGTCCCGTGAGGCGATCAGGGCCGCGGTGGACGGGTCACCGGCCGAGGGCGCGCCGCTCGTCGACGCCGTCCTCGCGCACGGGCGCATCCGGGCCCGGCTGACCGCCGAGGGCGCGGCCGAGGAGCCCGAGTTCGCCGACCCGTCCTGGGGGCCGGCCTGGCTGGCCGCCCGCAACTACCTGAAGCTGCTCGCCGAGGCCCCGGACCGGATCCGCCCCTGCGCCCACGAGGCATGCGTCCTGCACTTCTACGACACGTCCAGGAACGGCACCCGCCGCTGGTGCTCCATGGCCGCGTGCGGCAACCGGGCCAAGGCGTCCCGGCATTACGCCCGTTCCAAGGAGAGCTGAGCGAATCGGCGAATACGCAATCGTTCAGCCTTTATCCGGTCAGAACCCATCGCGGGTTTTCCCCATACATCGATATCGATTCGGTCAACGGTCACCAAAATCCCGTCCGTTGGGTGAAGCTGTGCCCTCGTCCGGCACAGCACATTTCACCTACAAGGGATGCCGATGACCCAGACCCCCGAGCGTGACCCGATACCCGGTCCGAGACGCCTGGCCCGCATAGCCGTGGCCGTGGGCGTGGTGGCCGCTCTCTCCGCGGCCGGGCCGATACCCCTGGCCCTCGCCGCGGACACTCCCGCACTCCTCCACGCGCGGGAGGCAACCCCACCGGCCCCGGCCACCGGCCCCGGCGTCAAGTCCGACCGGAGCAAGCTGGGTTCGGACGACGCCGATCTGCTCGCCGAGGCCAAGGCGGACGGCGACAAGAACGTCACGATGATGATCGCGACCGCTCCGGGCCGGACCGAGCAGGTCGCCAGGGAACTGGACGCGATCGGGGGCGGCTCGGTGGGCCGGACCTACGACAAGCTCGGCTATGTCCGGGCCACCGTCCCCACCGGCAAGGCGGACTCGGCCATCGCCGCCGCCGCGAAGCTCTCCTCGGTACACGCGATCGACCTGCGCCAGGAGATCCAGCTGGACGACCCGACGCCGAACGGCACGAAGTCCCCCTCGGGCAAGACCTCCTTCGGCGGGCCGGACAGGAACACCCCCGCCGAGAACCCGTACAACCCGTCCTTCGAGACCGGTGCCGTCGACTTCGTCGAGGAGCACCCGAAGGCGGACGGCCGGGGCGTCACCATCGGCATCCTCGACTCCGGCGTCGACCTCGGCCACCCGGCACTGCAGAGGACCACCACCGGCGAGCGCAAGATCGTCGACTGGGTGACCTCGACCGACCCGATCGCGGACGGCGACGCCACCTGGCGCCCCATGGTCACGGCGGTCTCCGGCCCGAGCTTCGGCTACGGCGGCCAGACCTGGACGGCACCGGCCGGCTCGTACGAGATCAGCACCTTCAAGGAGTCCGCCACCACCGGCGGGGACGAGAAGGGCGACCTCGACCGGGACGGCGACACCACCGACAGCTGGGGCGTGCTCTACGACCCGGCGGCCGGCACGGTCACGCTGGACCTGAACAACAACCACGACTTCACCGACGACACCCCGATGAAGCCGTACAAGGACGGCTACCAGGTCGGCTACTTCGGCACCGACGACCCGAAGACCGACGTCGTGGAGCGCGTGCCGTTCGTCGTGCAGATCCGCAAGGACGTGCCGATGGACCCGTACGGCGGCGACTGGACCGGCAAGAAGGCCGACTTCGTCAACATCGGCGTCATCGAGTCCGAGCACGGCACCCACGTGGCCGGCATCACCTCCGCCAACGGCCTGTTCGGCGGGAAGATGAACGGTGCCGCCCCGGGCGCGAAGATCGTCTCCTCCCGCGCCTGCACCTGGACCGGCGGCTGCACCAACGTCGCCCTCACCGAGGGCATGATCGACCTGGTCGTGAACCGGGGCGTCGACATCGTCAACATGTCGATCGGCAGCCTGCCGGCCCTGAACGACGGCAACAACGCGCGCGCCGAGCTGTACACCCGGCTCATCGACACCTACGGCGTCCAGCTGGTCATCTCCGCGGGCAACTCCGGGCCCGGCGCCAACACCATCGGCGACCCCGGCCTCGCGGACAAGGTGATCTCGGTCGGCGCGGGCATCTCCCGGCAGACCTGGGCCGCCAACTACGGCTCGCAGGTGGACAAGCAGTACCAGATGATGCCCTTCTCCTCGCGCGGCCCGCGGGAGGACGGCGGCTTCACACCGACCCTGGTGGCGCCCGGCGCCGCGATCAACACCACCCAGACCTGGCTGCCCGGCTCCCCGGTCACCGAGGCGGGCTACTCGCTGCCGGCCGGCTACTCGATGCTCCAGGGCACCTCGATGGCCTCCCCGCAGGCCACGGGCGCGAGCGCGCTGCTGCTGAGCGCCGCGAAGCAGAAGGGCATCGACCTGACGCCCGCGAACCTGCGCACGGCGCTGACCTCGACGGCCGACCACATCAAGGGCGCGCAGGCCTACGAGGAGGGCGCGGGCCGCATCAACGTCGTGGACGCGTGGGACGCGATCCGCGACGAGGCGACCGCGCACGAATACACCGTCAAGGCCCCGGTCGACACCGCGCTCGACCAGGCGCTCAAGACCCCGGGCTTCGGCACCGGCCTGTACGACCGCGAGGGCGGCCTGAAGGCCGGGCAGAAGAAGACGTACGACGTCACCCTCACCCGCACGTCCGGCCCGGACAAGGCGGTCCGGCACGAGCTGCACTTCGAGAACAACGCCGGCGGGACCTTCCGGATCCTCGGTGACGACGTCGTGAAGCTGCCGCTGAACCAGCCGGTGACCGTCAGGGTCCAGGCGGCCCCGCGGTCGGCCGGCATCAAGAGCGCCATCCTGGAGGTCGACGACCCGCGGACCGAGGGCGTCGACAAGCAGGTCCTCACCACGGTCGTGGTCTCCGCCCCCGTCCACCACACCTACGCGGCGTCGGGTTCGGTGCAGCGCAACAGCACGCAGTCGTACTTCCTGACCGTGCCCGAGGGCGCCAAGTCCCTGGAGGTCGCGCTCGGCGGGCTGAAGGACAAGAGCCAGACCCGGTTCATCGCGATCCACCCGTACGGCACGCCGGTCGACAACACCGGCACCCCGTACTGCTACGTCAACTACCTGGACGGCAACGGCTGCAAGCCCGACGTGCGGTCCTACGCCGACCCGCAGCCCGGCGTCTGGGAGGTCGAGGTCGAGGCGCGCCGCACCTCGCCGCTGCTCGACAACCCCTACACGCTGGACGTCTCCGTCCTCGGCGCGGCCTTCGACCCGGAGACCGTGACCGTGCCCGAGGCCAAGGTGGGCACGCCGGCCACCGCCTCCTGGAAGGTGACCAACCGGTACGCGGCCCTCGACGGCAAGCTGACCGGCGGCCCGCTGGGCTCCGCGAAGACGGCCCGCCCCTCGCTCAAGGAGGGCGAGACGCAGACCACCACGGTGGACGTCCCGGCCGGCGCCAAGTCCCTCGACGTGGCCATCGGCGGCGTCTCCGACGCGGCCGCCGACCTCGACCTGACCGTCTACGACGCGAGCGGCAAGCAGGTCGCGCAGTCCGCGGACGGCGACTCGGAGGAGGCGGTCTCCGTCCCGTCCCCGGCCGCCGGCACCTACACGATCAAGGTCGTGGGCTACTCGGTCCCGTCCGGCTCGACCGCGTACGACTACCGGGACGTGTTCTTCTCCCCCACGCTCGGCACCGTCACGGTCGGCGACCCGGCCCCGGTCAAGCTCGGCACGGGCGACTCGGCCACAGTGAGCGGCCAGGTCACGGCCGCCGCCGAGGCTCCGGCAGGCCGTGAGTTCTTCGGGCAGGTCCAGCTGGTGAACGCGCGCGGCACGGTCGCGGGCACCGGCAGCGTGAAGATCGAGAAGGTCACCCCGTGACCCGGTGACCTGAAGTGAGGGGCGGGGGTCCGGGGGGACCCCCGCCCCTCATGGTCTGCCGGTCGGCGCCTGCTCGGACGGGCACGTAGTGTGCCGGGCGCCGGGCAGCGTCTCGGTGATCCAGGCCCGGTTCACGGCCACGCGGGCGTCACCGACGGCCCACAGTCCGGCGTTGTCCCGGCCCCGGCCGATCCCGACGAGCACGTGCTGCCCCTTGCGCGGGGCGGGCCTGGCCCCCTTGTCGAGGACGAAGGTGACCTCGGCCGCTGCGTGGGCGGGCTTGTAGGAGCGGTCCACGCTCAGCACGATCCGGGTCCAGGGGCTGTCGGGCTGCGGCTCCGCCCTGGCCACGGTGCCCTCCACGACCAGCCGGTAGCAGGCCAGGACCGGTACGGGGTCGGCGGGCCGGCCTTCGTCCCCGGAGACCGCGGCCGGGGTGTTCTGCGCGCCCCTGGCCGCGCCTTTCGCACGGTCGGCGGAGCCCCCGCTCATCGATCCGTCCCCGGCGGAGTGCGTGACGAGCCAGCCGAACCCCGCGGCCGTCGCGAACGCGGCGCCGGCCGCGAGCGTCCCGAGGGCGATCCGCAGGGCCCGGCGCGGGCCGGAGGGACGGCCCGGACGCGGCGGGCGGGCGGGGCGTGCCGGACCGACAGGACGGGTGAGACTGCGCGGCCGGGGGGCGGTTCGCCCGGTCCCCCCGGTTCCCCCCGCTCCCCCGGACTTCCCGGCGGACGGCCTCCCGGCGGACGGCGACGCCCCGCGAGAGCCCGGAGCCCCGTCCGGCTCCTGCCCCTTCGCGCCCTGGCTTCCTGCTTCCTCCCGTCCCGCGTCCCGCTCCGCTGCCTCCGGCCCCCCTGCCTGCTGCTCCTCCGCTTCCTGCCCTGCCGTTGCGGGCCCGGGCTGCGCCTCCCCGGTCAGTGCCTCCGCGAGCCAGGTCAGCTGCTCGCGCAGCACCGCCACGTCCGCCTCGGCCGACCGGTGTGCGGCCAGGAAGGCGGTGTCCCGGCGGGCCTCCTGCGGCAGCGCGTCGCCCGTGATCGCGGCCAGCAGCGCGTCCATGCCGCCGTACTCCCCGGCCTCCTCACGGCCCCCGGCGCCCGCCGGGCCCTCGTGCTGGGCGGTCATGTCACACCACCTCGTCCTCGTGCAGCCTCTCGCGCAGCGCGCGGACCGCCGTGTGCAGCCTGCTCTTGACCGTGCCCTCGGGAACGCCCAGCTCCTCGGCGATCGCGCGCACCGGCAGGTCGGCGAAGAAACGCAGGATCACCACCTGGCGCTGGGCGTCGGGCAGCTCGTCCAGCCCCTGGGCGACGGCGAGGGAGAGCAGGCTGGTCTCCTCGCCGGAGGGGTGCGCGGGCTCGCGCAGCGACGCCAGCCGCTCGCCCAGCCGCTCCTGGCGCCGCTTGGCCCGGTGCCAGTCCATGGCCAGGTTGGAGGCGACCACCGCCGCCCAGGCCGACACGTCCCGCGGCGCCTCGCGGCCGCTCGCGGCTCGCTCCAGCAGCCGCAGGCGGACCTGCTGCACCCCGTCCAGCAGGTCCGCCTGCGGCACCCCGCCGAGCGCGAGCACCGCCCGCACCCGGCGTTCCTGGGCCGCGTCGAGCGGGTCCTCGCCGGTGCGGTCGGCACCGGCGTACGCCCTCCGGTCACGGCGCGCCCCTCCACGCAGCACAAGCCACCCCCTCCTGCGTCCGCCCCTACGACGCCGGAGGGGGCGGAAACGTTCGGACGGGGTCAGAGGTGTACGTCACACCCGGTGTGCCCGGGGTCCGCACGGGCAGGGGCGGGACAGCACAGCTTCCGGCGCGCGGCCCCGGGCGGGGGAACATCTCCAGCCCCGGCGGGCGACGGACGGAGGTACGGAACCGTCCGCCGGGTGATCGTGTCCCACTCCTCGGGCACGCGTCGCAAACAATTGGACAGGTGGACCAGGGTCGGCCGCATGATGGAAAAGCCCCGGTCAGGAAAGCAACACACAGAGGGAGTCGTCGTGAGGGTCGGAATCGTCGGAGCCACCGGTCAGGTCGGCACGGTCATGCGCAGGATCCTCGCGGAGCGGAACTTCCCGGTCACCGAGCTGCGCCTGTTCGCCTCGGCCCGCTCGGCCGGCACGGTGCTGGACGGCGTGACGGTCGAGGACGCGACGAGCGCCGACTACACGGGCCTGGACATCGTGCTCTTCTCCGCGGGCGGCGCGACCTCCCGGGCGCTGGCCGAGAAGGTCGCCGCCCAGGGTGCCGTCGTCATCGACAACTCCTCGGCCTGGCGCAAGGACCCCGAGGTCCCGCTGGTGGTCTCCGAGGTGAACCCGCACGCGATCGCCGACCGCCCCAAGGGCATCATCGCCAACCCGAACTGCACCACCATGGCCGCGATGCCGGTGCTGCGGCCGCTGCACGAGGAGGCGGGCCTCGAAGCGCTGGTCGTCGCCACCTACCAGGCGGTGTCCGGCTCCGGTCTGGCGGGCGTGGCCGAGCTGCACGGCCAGGCGCAGAAGGTGGTCGCCGACGCGGACCGGCTGACCCACGACGGCGGCGCGGTGGAATTCCCCGAGCCGCAGGTCTACAAGCGGCCGATCGCCTTCAACGTGCTCCCGCTGGCGGGCTCGATCGTCGACGACGGTCTCCACGAGACCGACGAGGAGCAGAAGCTGCGCAACGAGTCCCGCAAGATCCTGGAGATCCCGGACCTGAAGGTCTCCGGCACCTGCGTGCGCGTGCCCGTCTTCTCCGGCCACTCCCTCCAGGTCAACGCCCGCTTCGCCCGCCCGATCTCCCCGGAGCGCGCGACCGAGCTGCTCGCGAAGGCCCCGGGTGTCGTCCTGTCCGACATCCCCACGCCCCTCCAGGCGGCCGGCCAGGACCCGTCGTACGTCGGCCGCATCCGCCGCGACGAGACCGTGGACAACGGCCTGGCCCTGTTCGTCTCCAACGACAACCTCCGCAAGGGCGCCGCGCTGAACGCGGTCCAGATCGCGGAGCTGGTGGCGGCCGAGCTGTCGGCGAAGTAGGGCACGGCACGACGCGGTGAACCCTGCGAAACAGGGCGCCGCGGGGCATGACGGACAGGGGCGGGTCCTCGGTTCTTCCCGAAGGGGCGGTCACACGCGTGACCGCCCCTTCCTCTGATCGGCTCGGCCGCCCCGCCCCTCGGGGCCGGTGTGGCGGCGCGGGGCGCGGACGGAGGTGGTGAGGGGGTTCGCTCGGGTGCCGGCGGGGACGCCGGGCGGACGCCTGGGGACATCGCTTTCCCCGCGGATCCCATGGAAGGATGGCGCAACCGACACATAACGAGGAGATGACCGCGTGCCTGGCACAAACCTGACTCGCGAAGAGGCACAGCAGCGGGCGAAGCTGCTCACCGTTGACTCGTACGAGATCGATCTCGACCTCTCCGGCGCGCAGGAGGGCGGTACCTACCGGTCCGTGACCACGGTGCGCTTCGACGTCGCCGAAACCGGCGCGACGTCCTTCATCGACCTCGTGGCCCCGGCGGTCCACGAGGTGACGCTCAACGGGGACGCGCTGGATGCGTCCGAGGTCTTCGAGGACTCCCGGATCGCGCTGCCCGGCCTGCTGGAGGGGCGCAACGTCCTCAGGGTCGTCGCCGACTGCGCCTACACCAACACCGGCGAGGGCCTGCACCGCTTCGTGGACCCGGTCGACGACCAGGCCTACCTGTACACCCAGTTCGAGGTGCCGGACGCCCGCCGCGTCTTCGCCTCCTTCGAGCAGCCGGACCTGAAGGCGACCTTCCAGTTCACGGTGAAGGCCCCCGAGGGCTGGACCGTCATCTCCAACTCTCCGACGCCGGAGCCGAAGGACAACGTGTGGTCCTTCGCGCCGACGCCGCGCATCTCGTCGTACATCACGGCGCTGATCGTCGGCCCGTACCACTCCGTGCACAGCGTGTACGAGAAGGACGGCCAGAGCGTGCCGCTCGGCATCTACTGCCGGCCCTCGCTCGCCGAGTTCCTGGACTCGGACGCGATCTTCCAGGTGACCCGGCAGGGCTTCGACTGGTTCCAGGAGAAGTTCGACTTCGCCTACCCGTTCGAGAAGTACGACCAGCTCTTCGTGCCGGAGTTCAACGCGGGCGCGATGGAGAACGCGGGCGCGGTGACCATCCGTGACCAGTACGTCTTCCGGTCCAAGGTGACGGACGCGTCGTACGAGGTGCGCGCGGAGACGATCCTGCACGAGCTGGCCCACATGTGGTTCGGCGACCTGGTCACCATGGAGTGGTGGAACGACCTGTGGCTGAACGAGTCGTTCGCCACCTACACCTCCATCGCCTGCCAGGCCTCCGCGCCCGGCTCGCGGTGGCCGCACTCGTGGACCACGTTCGCGAACTCGATGAAGACCTGGGCGTACCGCCAGGACCAGCTGCCGTCCACGCACCCGATCATGGCCGACATCCGCGACCTGGACGACGTGCTGGTCAACTTCGACGGCATCACCTACGCCAAGGGCGCGAGCGTGCTCAAGCAGCTCGTCGCCTACGTCGGCGAGGACGAGTTCTTCAAGGGCGTGCAGGCCTACTTCAAGCGGCACGCGTTCGGCAACACGCGCCTGTCCGACCTGCTGGGCGCCCTGGAGGAGACCTCGGGGCGCGACCTGAAGACCTGGTCGGCGAAGTGGCTGGAGACGGCCGGCATCAACATCCTGCGCCCCGAGGTCGCCACCGACGCCGACGGCGTCATCACCTCCTTCGCCGTCCGCCAGGAGGCCCCGGCCCTGCCCACCGGCGCCAAGGGCGAGCCGGTGCTGCGCCCGCACCGCATCGCGATCGGCCTGTACGACCTCCAGGCGGACGGCGGCAGGCTGGTGCGCACCGAGCGGATCGAGCTGGACGTCGACGGCCCGCTGACCGCGGTGCCGCAGCTGACCGGCAAGCGCCGCCCGGCCGTCATCCTGCTCAACGACGACGACCTCTCCTACGCCAAGGTCCGCCTGGACGAGGAGTCGCTGAAGGTCGTCACCGACCACCTCGGCGACTTCGAGGCGTCCCTGCCGCGTGCCCTGTGCTGGGCGTCCGCCTGGGACATGACCCGCGACGGCGAGCTGGCCACCCGCGACTACCTGTCGCTGGTGCTGTCCGGTGTCGGCAAGGAGTCGGACATCGGCGTGGTGCAGTCGCTGCAGCGGCAGGCGAAGCTGGCGATCGACCTCTACGCCGACCCGGCCGCCCGCGAGGCCCTGCTGACCCGCTGGACCGACGCCACGCTGGCCCACCTGCGGTCGGCCGAGCCGGGCAGCGACCACCAGCTGTCCTGGGCCCGGGCGTTCGCGGCGACCGCACGCACCCCCGAGCAGCTGGACCTGCTGGAGGGCCTGCTGGACGGCACGCACACCGTCGAGGGTCTGGCCGTCGACACCGACCTGCGCTGGGCGTTCGTCGAGCGGCTCGCGGCGGTCGGCCGGTTCGACGAGGCGGAGATCGCGGGTGAGTACGAGCGGGACAGGACGGCCGCCGGCGAGCGCCACGCGGCCACCGCCCGGGCGGCCCGCCCGACGGCCGAGGCCAAGGCGGAGGCGTGGGCGTCGGTCATCGAGTCCGACAAGCTCCCGAACGCCGTCCAGGAGGCGGTGATCGGCGGCTTCGTCCAGACGGACCAGCGTGAGCTGCTGGCGTCGTACACGGACAAGTACTTCGAGGTCCTCAAGGACGTCTGGGACTCCCGTTCGCACGAGATCGCCCAGCAGATCGCGATCGGCCTGTACCCGTCGGTCCAGGTCTTCGAGGAGACCCTGGCGAAGACGGACACCTGGCTGTCCGCGGCCGAGCCGAACGCGGCCCTGCGCCGCCTGGTCTCGGAGTCCCGCTCGGGCGTCGAGCGGGCCCTGAAGGCCCAGGCGGCGGACGCGGCGGCCGCGTAGCCGTTCGTACGCAGATGAAGGGCGCCCGGCACCGAGCCGGGCGCCCTTCCGCTCTCCAGGGCCATGTCCGGATCCCGCCGGTCCGCGGCCCGGCGGCGCGCCACGCTGGCTGCATGACGACCTACACCGCACGCCCCCTGACGCCCCTGACGCTCAAGGAACTGCGCACCCGCGACGACGCGGGCCGCCCCATGGCCCCCTTCACCGACGACGAGGGCGGCGCACCCCTGCGCTGCTGCCTGCGCCGCAGCGAGCCGGGCGAGCGGATCGCCCTGGTCTCGTACGCGCCCCTGCGCCGCTGGGCGGCCGGGACGGGCGCCGACCCGGGGGCCTACGACGAGCAGGGCCCCGTCTTCGTCCACGCCGACGACTGCGCCGGTCCGGACACCGACGCCCTGCCCTTCGCGAACGCCCACCGCACGCTGCGCCGCTACTCCGCCGACGGCCGCATCCTCGGCGGCCGCCTGGTCGAGGACGGCACCGCCTTCGAACCGGCCTTCGCCGAGGCGTTCACCGACCCGGAGGTGGCACTCGTACACGTGAGGGCGGTGGAGTACGGCTGCTTCCTGTACGAGGTGCGGCGGCCGTGAGGCCGCGGCCCATCCGTCGACATGATGGTCATGCCCGCCCATATGCAGCAGCTGCGTTACGAGATGCGGATCGGATGACCGTGCCCACCACCGACACCGGCGCCGAGGACCGGCGGTCACTGCACGAGCGGATCGCGGCCGACCTGCGCGACGAAATCATGAGCGGCGACCTGGCCCCGGGCGCCGGCCTGCCCTCCACGGCTCGGCTCAAGGCGAGATTCGACGCGTCACTGAGCCTGCCCAGCGACCCTCCGGTACTCCGTACGCTGCGTGTGGTCTACAGCGACGACGATCGCCCCGTCGAAGCCACGGTCATGGTCAAGGCGGGCCATCTCTACGAGCTTCAGTACGAGTTCACATCCGAGTGACCACTGGCTGCGGCCGTGTCCCGCAGGGCCTGGAGCACCCGGGACACCGCCCGTCCGGTCTCCCCGCCCTTCCTCACCGCCGCCACCACGTGCCGGACCGGCCGGTCGTCCCCCAGTTCCCGCATGACCACGCCGTCGCGGCGGGCCGCCGCCGTCCGCGGGACCAGGGCGACGCCCATGCCCGCCTCCACCATGGCCAGGATCGCGGTCCAGCCGGAGGCCGAGTGGCCCTGGTGGGGGCTGAAGCCGGCGGCCTCGCAGGCGCGGCGGGTGATGTCGGACCAGGGGCCGCTGCCGCCGAAGATCCAGGGCTCGGCGGCGAGGTCGGTGAGCCGTAGGGCGGGGGCCGAGGCCAGGGGGTGGTCCGGGGGCAGGGCGATGTCCAGAGGGTCGGCAAGGAGGGGAGAGCGGGTGAAGCGGGGGTCGGCCGCGCTCGGCGCCTCGGCGGCGAGGGAGAGGGCGAGGTCGACCTCGCCCGCGGCCAGCAGGTCGTACGCCTCGGCGGCCTCGGCCTCGCGGACCCGTACGGTCACTCCCGGGTGGCTCGCCCGCAGAGCGCGTACGGCCGGTACGACGAGGGCGGGCACCGCCGTGGAGAAGGCGCCGACCCGCACCTCGCCGGCCTCGCCCTGCGTGTAGGCCGTGAGCGCCGCGTCGGCGCGCTCCAGTTGCTCGAAGACGGCTTCCGCGTGCCGCAGCACGAGCCGGGCCGCGTCGGTGAGCCGTACCCGGCGGCCGTGGGCCTCCAGGAGGGGTACGCCGAGCTGCCGGGCGAGGTTGGTGAGCTGCTGGGAGACCGCCGAGGGGGTCATGTGCAGGGCCTCGGCCGTAGCGGTGACGGTGCCCCGCTCGCGCAGGGTGCGCAGGATCTGCAGTTTCCTCAGGTCCCACTCGGCCATGACGGCACGGTACACGTCCGTCCGCGGCACACCGCCGCGACCGTTCGCAGAGGTGCCCGGCCGCGCGCCGTCATCACGGCGCCGTCACCGGCGGGACCCCGCGCCCAGCGTAATCCCGCCCAGGATCAGTGCCATGCACAGGAGTTGGGGCCCGGTGGTGGCTTCGCCGAGGAGGGCCCAGGAGAGCAGGGCCACGCAGACCGGCTGGAGGTAGTAGACGATGCCGGCGCGGGCGGCGCCGATCAGGGCGATGGCCTTGCTCCAGGCGAAGAAGGCGACCGCGGAGGAGGCCACGCCGACGTACAGGAGGGGCAGGACCGTGCCGGGGGCGGGGCGGAAGCCGCCCTGGACGGCGAGGCTCACGGCCTGTGGGGGCAGCAGGAGGACGGTGCCGACGAGGAACGTCGTGAACAGGAAGGCGGTGCCGTCGATCTCGGCGGGCCTGCGGCGCAGCAGGGCGCTGTAGCCGGCGAAGCTGCAGCACGCCGCGATCATCCACAGGTCACCGGCGCCGAAGCGCGCCCCGCCGCCGACGAGCAGCACCACGCCCGCGCAGGCCGTCAGCAGCCCGGTGGTCCGCCGCGCTCCGAGCCGTACGCCGCCCAGTCGCTCGAACACCGCCATCAGGACCGGCGCGGCGGCCATGATCATGCCCATGGTGGCGGCGGGGGTCGTGAGTCCCGCCTGGTTGACGAGGGTGTTGTAGACGGCGACGCCGAGCAGGGAGGCCAGCAGGACGTGGCGGAAGTGGCGCCGTATCGGCTTCCGCTGCCGCCAGGCCTGCCGGGCACCGAAGGGTGCGACGGCGGCCAGCGCGATCACCCAGCGCCAGAAGGCGTGCTGCACGGGTGGGACGCTGTCGTGCAGCGCGCGCGAGACGACGAAGCTGCCGGACCAGACGACCGTGGCGAGGGCGGCGAGGGCGAGGCCGAGCACGGGGGCGGCGGCCTTGCGGGGGCGGGTGACGGGGGTGGCGGTCAGGTGCGGGACTGTGGCCACAGAGATCCTTTCGGTGATCGGTGTGCGCCTACCGTCGCAGCGGCCGACCTGTCAGGTCCATCGAATCTTTTCGACCGTTCACTTCAGTGGAACTGAACAATTCAGGCCTGAACGGTGGACGCACGCCCGCACGCCTGCCGACGCTCCCGCCCCTGCCCCGCTGCCCGGCCAGCGTCGCCCCGAAGGCCAGCGCCATGCCCGCCGTCTGCACCGGCGTCAGCGCCTGCCCGAGGGCCGCCCAACCGACGACGGCCGCGGTCAGCGGGGAGAGCGGGCCGAGGAAACCGGCCTGGGAGGCGGTGAGCCGGCCGATGCCGCGGAACCAGAGCCAGTAGGCGACCGCCGTGTTGGCCAGCGCGAGGTAGAGGTATCCGCCGACCGCGCGGCCGTCGAGCGCGGGCGGCGCGCCCTCGGCCAGGAACGCGACCGGGGCGATGAGCAGACCGCCCGCGGTGAGCTGCCAGGCGGTCAGCGCGAGCGGGCCGACGCCGTCCGGCCGGCCCCACCGCTTGGTCAGCACGGTCCCGGCCGCCATGGACGCGGTGGAGGCGACGGATGCGAGGACCCCGATCGCGTCGAGGGCGCCGGCTCCCCGCAGGACGACGAGGCTGACGCCGAACGCGGCCACGGCCCCGGTGACCAGCGTGCGCGCCGCGGGCCGCTGCCCGAGCAGCAGCGCCGAGAGGCCTACGACGAACAGGGGCCCCAGCGAGCCGACGGCGGCGGCCGTCCCGCCGGGCAGCCGGTACGCCGCCAAGAACAACAGCGGGAAGAAGGCGCCGATGTTCAGCGCGCCCAGCACCGCCGCCTTCCCCCACCAGGCGCCGCGCGGCAGCACCCGGGTGAGGGCGAGCAGCAGCAGGCCGGCGGGCAACGCCCGCATCAGGCCGGTGAACAGGGGGCGGTCGGGCGGCAGGAACTGGGTGGTGACCGCGTAGGTGGTGCCCCAGGAGACGGGGGCGAGGGCGGTGAGCAGGACGGTTGCGGGTCGTTTCATGACCGGGTCCCTTCGGTTTCGGCGGAGGCGGCGCCCGCGCCGGGCCGGACGAGAGAGGCGGGCCGGACGGCAGGGGCGGCCCGAACAGCAAGGGCGGGCCGAACGGCGGAGGCGGGCTGGGCGACAGAGGCGGGCTGGGCAGCAGGGACGGGTCGGGCGGCAGCGGCGGGTCGGGCGGCAGGGGCGGGCGGCGCGGCAGGGGCGGCGCCACCGTGGGTCACGGTCACCGGAAGGGGCCGTACCGCCTCCTCCGGCAGGCGGCGCTCCGCCCGGATCAGCAGGACGGCGGCCACCGCCGAGGTGAGGACGAGCACGGCCCACGGCGCCCGGCCGTCGACCGCGAGCAGGGCCGTGAACAGCGACGGAGCCACCGCCTTCGCCAGCGACCAGGACATCTGGTACGCCGCCAGGTACCGTCCGCGCACCGCCTCGGGCGCCGCCGCCACGGCGAGCACCTGGGCGGCGGGGCTGTGGATCAGCTCGCCGAGGGTGTAGACGACGACCACGCCGACCAGGGCACCGCCCAGGACCGTGTCCGAGGCCGGCCGCAGGGTGCCGAGGACGATCTGCGCGGCGAAGGAGGCCGCGAACAGGCCTGCGCCCATCGCCGCCGCCCGGGTGCGCCGGGCGCCGGTCCGCCTCACCCGCGCGCCGACGGCGACACCGGCCAGCGCGCAGAGCACGGTGTTGAGGGTGAAGGCGGCGCCGCTGAGCGCGGCGGGTCCGTGCAGCCACTCCACGACGAACAGCGGGAAGAGGACCGAGAGGGCCGAATAGCTCAGCGCGTTCAGGAAGTTGGCGCCGGTGACGACCAGGAAGGGGCGGTCGGCGAGGACGAGCCGGTAACCGGCGCCCGCACGAGGCGCATCCGGGTCCCCGTCGGTGGCGCGCACCGGCTTCAGCGGACGCAACAGCAGCGCGGCCAGCGCGAAGGAGAGGGCGTTGCCCCAGGCCGCGTAGGTGTAGGCGGTGCCTCCCGCGGCCGCGATGACCAGCGTGGCCAGCAGCGCGCCCGCGCCGTTTCCGGCGTTCTGCAGCGCACGCGTCGACGCCTGCAGCCGGTCCCGGCCGGCACCGCGCGCCACCTCGCCGATCAGGGACTGCTGCGCGGCCGGGAAGGCCCGGTCGGCGGCGGCCGTGACCAGGGCGACGAGCGTGAAGGCGGCGAGGGAGTGGGCGAAGGGGTAGAGGGCGAAGCCGACGACCCGGACGCCGTAGAGCAGGTACTGCACGCGCTTGGCTCCGTACCGGTCCACCGCCGCCCCGGCGAGCGGGAGCGCGCCGATGCCCATGAGGCCGGTGACGGTGAGCACGGCGCCCACGACGGTGAAGGACAGTCCGGTGACGTAGTGGAAGAACACCAGGGTGAACGGGATGTACATGCCGGTGCCGACGCCGTTGACGGCGGCGGCGACGGGCAGGGCCCACTCCCCCGGTATGCGCCCCTCCTTCCGGCGCCCGCGCCCTGCGCCCTCCCGGCCCTCGCCCTCCCGGCTCTTTCTCTTCACGATGCCGACCCCCTTGAAGTGACTTGATGGAAAGTAGCTTAGCGCTAAGCAACTTTTTGGCAAGCTACTTTCTTGCGGGCGACCGTCCACCGGGCGATACTCGGCGCATGAAGGAAGGCCGGCAGCAGCACAGGGACCCCGTCGACGCGATCATCGGCCAGTGGGCGGCCGAGCGGCCCGACCTCGACACGAAGGCGATGGAGGTCTTCGGGCGGATCTACCGCCTCTCGCGCGCCATGGGCGACCGCGTGGAGAAGGCCTACGCCGCCTACGGCATCTCGCGCGGCGAGTTCGACGTGCTGTCGGCCCTGCGCCGCTCCGGCGAGCCGTACACCCTCTCCCCGCGCCAGCTCTCGGCGACGCTGATGCTCACCACCGGCGGCATGACCGGCCGCCTCGACAAGCTGGAGCGCGCGGGCCTGCTGCGCCGCTCCCCCGACCCCCACGACCGCCGCGGCCTCCAGGTGACGCTGACCGAGAAGGGGTTCGGCGTCGTCGACCGGGCGGTCGGCGCGGGCCTCGCCGTCCAGACGGAGGCCCTGTCCTCCCTCGACGACGAACAGACCGGCCAACTGGCCGGTCTGCTCAGGGAGTTGCTGACAGGGACGGAACGGGCGGAACACTAGCCCCGCCCGGACACCCGGCCGCACATCTCGGGAACGCAGCTGCCCACCCGGACGCGCAGCCGCACCGCCCGGACACGCATCTGTCCCCGGGCACACAGCCGCACCGTCGGGCGGGCGGCCGCACCGCCTAGACGCCCGGCCGCACCGCCCGGCCGCCGACGTGTGCGGTCACCGCCGTCTCGATGCGTGCGGTGTCCGCGGTGTCCGCCGCCCAGGCCACGTATCCGTCGGGGCGCACCAGCACGGTCGTACGGCGCTCGCCCGCCCAGCGCGCCACGGCGAGCCGCTCTGCGCGTCCGCCCTCGTAGGGCTCCGGGGTGATCAGGACGAACCGGCCGCCGCGCAGGGCCTCGTAGAGGCGGCCGCCGCCGGCCAGGGCCACGTCCGGGACGCGGGTGCCGGTGAGACGGTGGGCGCCGCGGGGTGCGGGGTAGCGGTAGCCGATGCCGGTGACCTGGCCGACGGCCTTGCGGCGGGCCGGTCCCACGGCACCGAGGAAGGCCGTCAGCGCGGCGCGGGCCGCCAGCGTCCAGGGACGTTTGGCCATGGCGAGGCGGACGATGCCGCCGCTGCTGCGCAGCACCGACCTGCCGACCGGGTGCCGCTCGGCCTGGTAGCTGTCGAGAAGGTCCGGGTCCGCGTGGCCGTGGACGGCCGCGGCGAGCTTCCAGCCGAGGTTGGCGGCGTCCTGCAGCCCGGTGTTCATGCCCTGGCCGCCCGCCGGGGTGTGCACGTGCGCGGCGTCCCCGGCGAGGAAGACCCGGCCGACCCGGTAGGCGGGCGCCTGACGCTCGTCGCTGTGGAAGCGGGACATCCAGCGGGCGTCGTGCATCCCGAAGTCCCGGCCGAGCGCGAGGCGGGTGATCTCCTGGACCTCCGCGAGGCCGAGCGGCTCCCGGTCGGGGACGTTGCGGCCGCGGTGCCAGCCGATCACCCGGTAGTAGCCGTCGCCGAAGGGCGCGAGGAAGGCGAAGGCGTCGCCGACGGCGTTGACGGTGAGCAGGTTCGGGGGCTTCTCGGCGAGCCGCACGTCGGCGAGGACGACGGAGCGGATCACCGACCTGCCGGGGAACGGCAGGCCGATCGCTTCCCGCACGGCGCTGCGCATGCCGTCGGTGCCCACCACGTAGTCGGCCCGCAGGCTCTCCGTGCGGCCTTCGGGTCCGCGGGCCTGCACGGTCACGCCGTCCGCGTCCTGGGCCAGACCGGTCACCTCGGTCTCGTACCGGAAGTCGGCGCCCGCCTCGACCGCACGCCGCTCCAGCGCCTTCTCCACCTCGTACTGCGGGAGGACGAGGAGGTGGTTGAAGCGGGAGGGGAGGGTGCCGAGGTCAAGGGTGAGCCGCCCGAAGAGCCGGAGCCGGTCGAGAGGCCGGCCGGCGGCCTCCAGGTCGTCGGCGAGTCCTCGGGCGTCGAGCTGTTCGAGGGTGCGGGCGTGCAGGACGAAGGCGCGGGAGAGGTTGCTGATCCCGTGCGGGCGCTTTTCGAGGACGGTGACCGGGACGCCGGCGGCGGCGAGGTCACCGGCGAGCAGGAGGCCGGTGGGGCCGGAGCCGACGACGAGGACGCGCCGGGCGGGGCCGGCGCCGCCAGTGGGGCCGGGGCCGGTGGTGGGGCCGGGGCCGGTGGTGGGGCCGGTGGTGGGGCCGGGGCCGGTGGTGGGGCCGGTGGTGGGGCCGGTGGTGTCATTGGTGCTGGTGTTTCCAGTGGTGCCGTTCATGGAGGCCTCCTGGGGTGCCAACGCTCGTGGGCCATCTGCTGTTGACCAACTGCCGTTGACCAACCGTTGGCGGGTCACTGCCGCCGGTCGACCGCCGCCGGTCGACCGCCGCCGGTCAACGCCTGGTGGCCAACAACTGTTGACCAACGCTTGTTGGCAAACGTAGAACGCCCGATCGAGCGATGTCAACACTTGTTGGCCCACGCGTGTTGGCCTACGCTCGTTGACATGAACGGCAGCCCCAGCACAAGCACAGATCCCGGAACCGGACCGGCGGCCCGCCGCTCCGACACCACCCGCGGCGCGATCCTCGCCGCGGCCCGTGAGCGCTTCGCCGCCGACGGCTACGAGCGGGCCACCATCCGCGCCATCGCCAAGGACGCGCGCATCGACCCGTCGATGGTGATGCGCTACTTCGGCAGCAAGGAGGGCCTGTTCGCGGCGGCCGTCGCGCTCGACCTGCGGCTGCCCGATCTGGCGCAGGTCCCCCGGGACGAGGTCGGCCGGGCGCTGGTGCAGCACTTCCTCGGCCTGTGGGAGGAGAACGAGGAGCTCACGGCCGTCCTGCGGGTCGGCGCCACCAACCAGGCCGGGGCCGAGCGCATGCAGGGCATCTTCCGGGACCAGCTGCTGCCGGTGGCCCGCCAGGTGTGTCCCGACCCCGAGCAGGTGCCCACCCGGGCCGCGCTCTGCGCCTCCCAGCTGCTCGGCCTGGCCCTCACCCGCTACGTGCTGCGCCTGCCGCCCACGGTGGCGCTCGGCACCGGGGAGATCGTGGCCTGGCTCGCCCCCACGGTGCAGCGTTACCTGACGGCTCCCAGCCCCTGACCGCGCACTGCCGGGTGGCGGGAGCACCAGGCTGCCGGCGCCTGACGCCGGGGCGAACCACCTAGGCTCGAAGGGGAGTTGACGAAAGACGCCGAAGAACCGGAGCCCCCATGTCCACCAGCGCCGACACCAGCAGCACCGCCTCCGAGATCGCCGAACGCTTCCTAGCCGCGTTCCGGACCCGGGACTGGGAGGCGCTGCACCGCCTGCTGGCGGACGACATCACCTGGACCATGCCGGGGGCCGGCGCCATCTCCGGCACCGCCCGGGGCGCCGACGCGGTCGTGGAGCGGGCGCGGCACATCGCGAGCCGGGGCCTGCACACCGAGCTGTTGCACGTGCTGGTCGGCGCACACGGTGCCGCGCTCTCGCTCCGCAACACGGCGACCGCCGCCGACGGCCGCAGGCTCGACGAGCACTTGGCGACCGTGCTGACCACGCACCGGGGCCGCGTCACCGCCATCGACAGCTACCTGTCGGACGTCGACGGCATGAGCGCCTTCTTCACCACGCCCTGAGGCCGCCGGCGCCACCGTGCCGGAGAGGCCGCCGGCGCCACCGTGCCGGAGAGGCCGCCGGCGCCACCGTGCCGGAGCCGTGCCTGAGCCATGCCGGGGCCGTGCCTGAGCCATGCCGGGGCCGTGCCGTCACCACGCCGAGGAAGTCACCGCGCCGAGGCAGTCACCACGCCGCTCCGTCACCACGCCGAGGCCGTCACGCGCCCTGACCGGCGGCGCCGCACCCTGACCGTCGGCGCCGCGCGCCGGGACCGTGGGGACCGTGGCGGCCGTGGAGAAACACCGAGGGCGCCGTCCTCACCCGGGCACGGCGGTGTGCACGTACCCCGGGAGGACCGGCGCCCTCTGCGGAGACTCAGGTCCGGCTCAGGCCTTGGCCTTGCCCTGGCCCGGCTTGGTCACACGGATCTTGGACTTGTCCAGGACCATCACCAGCCCGGCGATGACCACGAACAGGACCACCGGGGCCACCACGTACAGGCCCAGCGTCTGGATGACGCTCAGACCCGTACCGGGGTCGTCGCCGTCGTCGCGGGTGAGCGCGAGGGCGGGGGACGACATGAGCAGCATCATCAGCGTCGTACCGGCGGCCAGGGCGCCGGCGCGCAGGGCGTTCTTCTTGTCCACGCTCTCAAGTTAGCGAACGGCCGGGAAGCCCGCGCGCGCGGGGTGCCCTACGGCGGCTCGCCCCCGGTTCCCGCCCCGGTTCCCTCCCGCAGGATCTCCAGCAGGGCCCGCAGCCGCGGCGAGGCCGCCAGCTCCTCCAGCGGTACCGGGCGGCCCTGGGCGTCGGCGACGGGCAGCCGCCAGTTGGGGTACTGGTCCCAGGTGCCGGGGAGGTTCTGCGGGCGGCGGTCGCCGACGCCGTCCGGGAGCCAGACGCCGATCAGCCGGGCCGGGGTGCGCAGCAGGAACCGGTGGACACCCTGGATCTCCGCCTCCTCGGCGGTTCCCGGGGGCCCGGCAGCCGGGGTGTCCAGCAGGCCGAGGCTGCCCAGCAGGGCGAGCCACTCCGCGGTGTCCGCGGTCGCCTCCGTGCGCTCCTCGGCGGCCGGGCGGGTCAGCAGGCCGAGGCTCTCGCGCAGGTCGACGTGCTCACCGGTGAGCCGGGCGGCGGTGGGCGGCAGGTCGTGGGTGGTCGCGGTGGCCAGGCAGTCGGCGCGCCAGCGCTCGGGCGGCAGCGGACGGCCGTCGCCCTCCCAGTCCCGTTCGAACCACAGCACGGAGGTGCCGAGCACCCCGTGCCGCTGGAGCCTGTCGCGCACGCCCGGCTCCACGGTGCCCAGGTCCTCGCCGATGACCACCGCCCCGGCGCGGGAGGCCTCCAGGGCGAGCAGCGCGAGCATGGCCTCGGCGTCGTAGCGGACGTAGGTGCCCTCGGTGGGCGGGCTGCCCCGGGGCACCCACCACAGCCGGAACAGGCCCATCACGTGGTCGATGCGCAGGGCGCCGGCGTAGCGGAACAGGGCGCGCAGGAGGCGGCGGTAGGGGGCGTGGCCGGAGGCGGCGAGGCGGTCGGGGCGCCAGGGCGGCAGACCCCAGTCCTGGCCGCGCGCGTTGAACGCGTCGGGCGGCGCGCCGACCGACATCCCGGCGGCGAAGTGGTCCTGTTGCGCCCAGGCGTCCGCCCCGCCGGGGTGCACGCCGACGGCGAGGTCGTGCACGATCCCGACGGGCATCCCGGCCCCGCGGGCGGCGCGCTGGGCGGCGCGCAGCTGGCCGTCGGTGAGCCAGGCGAGCCGGGTGTGGAACTCGACGCGGCCGGCCAGTTCGGCGCGGGCGCGGGCGGTGTCGGCCGAGCGCGGATCGCGCAGCCCCGCGGGCCAGCCGTGCCAGTCGGCGCCGTGGGTCTCGGCCAGCGCGCACCAGGTGGCGTGGTCCTGCAGGGCCTGGCCCTCGGCGGCGCGGAAGGCGTCGTAGGCGGCCTGCCGTCCCGGGCCGAGGGGGACGCGGAGCACCAGCTCCAGGGCCTCGCGCTTCAGCTCCCAGACCGCGTCCCGGTCGATGAGGGCGCCCTTGTCGAGGACGGCGGCGCGCAGCCGCGCGGCGCCTTCCAGCAGTGCGGAGATCCGAGCACGGTCGGCGGGGTCCTCCACGTACGCGAACTCGGGGACGGCCTCGATCCGCAGGTGGACGGGGTCGGGGAAGCGGCGCGAGGACGGCCGGTAGGGGCTCGGGTCGGCCGGGGCCCCGGGTACGGCCGCGTGCAACGGGTTGACCTGCACGAACCCGGCTCCGGCGGTGTGTCCGGCCCAATCGGCCAGCTCGGCGAGGTCGCCGAGGTCGCCCATGCCCCAGGAGCGCCGGGACAGCAACGAGTACAGCTGGACGAGGAGGCCGTAGGAGCGGGTGGCGGGGGTGGGCAGGCGGTCCGGGGCGACGATCAGGTGGGCGTGTGCGGTGCGTCCGTCGGGGGCGGTGGCGCTCACCCGGTGCACACCGGCCGGCAGTCCTTCGGCGGCGTCCCGCGTCTGCCCCTGCTCGGTCTCGATGCTCAGGCGCGTCCCGGCGGGCAGCGCGGCGAGGACGGCGGGGGCGGCTCGGTCCTGTGCACCGCCGGTCCAGTGCACGAGGGTCGGCGGCAGCAGCCGTTCGCGCAGTTCGCGCTCGCGTGCGGTGAGCGCGGCACGGACGGCGTCCGGGGTGCCCGCGTCCACGCCGAGGGCGGCCAGGGCGGCGGTCACGGCGGCGACGGAGACCCGGACCGTGCGGTCCGGGGACGGGCTGTAGGACGTGGCGACCCCGTGGAGTGCGGCGAGCCGGGACAGTTCCTCGTCGTCGTGCGCCGCGGCCATCTACGACCCCGGGGCGAAGAAGTCCGGGACCGGGTCGGACTCGCTGGTCAGCGGGGCGGTGTCTGCGAGCGGTGGCTCGCTGGTCAGGGGCTCGGCATCGGGCAGCGGCGGTTCACTGGTCAGCGGCGCCTGGGTGTAGGTGCTCTCCGCGCTGAAGATGTACGCCTGTGTGTCGAGGGTCTCGGCGGACGGCTCCGCCACGGGTTTCCACTGGGCCGGGATCACGAGATGAGCCGGTGCGGCCACGGGGGCCTCCTTGTCGGGTGCGGCGTGTGTCGGATTACCGCAGCCCTACCCAGTGCGCGCGATGCCAGACGTCATCGGGGCGAACAACGTGCTTCTTCCGGCATTCCGGCCACCCTGCGACCGCCCGCTCGACCGCCCCTCCGGCCGCCCGTTCGGCCAGCCACCCCTGTGCCGGCGCCTTCGATGGCGCCCGCGGTGACAGCTTCGATGGCGCCCGCGCCGGCGCCTTCGACAGCGGAAGAACCTGCCGCAGGACCTCACGGACGCGGCCCGCCCTCTCCCGCACTCCCGCCCACTCCCACGCTCTCGCTCCCTCCCGCCCGCCCCCCCAATCACTCCCCCCGCCACTATTCACTCAGTACATGTATCTGATGCATACTGATCTCCATGAGCACCCGGCACATCATCCTGGGACTGCTCGAGGCGGGGCCGAGCCATGGCTACGACCTCAAGCGGCGCCACGACGAACGCTTTCCACAGGCCCGTCCGCTCGCCTACGGGCAGGTCTACACGACCCTGCAGCGCCTGGTCCGGGACGGTCTGGCCCAGGTCGAGGGGACCGACGCCGACGGCGGACCGGAGCGGACGCTGTACCGGTCGACGGACGAGGGGGCAGGCGAACTGGCCCGGTGGGCCGGGGAGATCGCCGCGCCCGCGCCCTTCGTGGCGAACGAGATCTTCACCAAGGTCGTCGTCTCGATCCTGGCGGGCGGCGACCCGGCCCTCTATCTGCGCGCCCAGCGTGCCGCCCACATGGAGCGGATGCGGGAGCTGACGGCCGTGAAGACGGCCCCGGGCGCCCCGCCGGCGACCGTGCTCTCGGCGGACTACGCCCTCAACCACCTCGACGCCGACCTCCGCTGGATGAACACCACGGCGGCCCGGCTGACCACTTTGACCGCGGAGGTCGACGCATCATGAACAACAGGGGGGACCACTCCTCGGACCCGCTTCTGGCGGGCCGCGACCTGGTCAAGGCGCACGGCACGTCGCCGGCGCTGCGCGGCGCCTCGCTCGGTCTGAGCGCGGGCGAGATCCTCGCCGTGACCGGGACCAGCGGCAGCGGCAAGTCGACGCTGCTGCACTGCCTGGCGGGGATCGTACGGCCGGACGAGGGCGAGGTGGTCTACGACGGACTGCGGCTCGACCGGCTGCCGGAGAAGCGGCTGAGCGAGCTGCGCCGTACCGACTTCGGTGTGGTGTTCCAGTTCGGGCAGCTGATCCCCGAGCTGACGGCCGTCGACAACGTCGCGCTGCCGCTGATGCTGGCGGGCACCGACCGGGCCGGTGCCCGGGAACGGGCCGGCGAATGGCTGGAGCGGTTCGGGGTGCGCGGCCAGGAGGGGCTGCGGCCGGGTGAGATGAGCGGGGGCCAGGCGCAGCGGGTCGCCCTGGCGCGAGCGCTGGTGACCGGTCCCCGGGTGGTCTTCGCGGACGAGCCGACGGGGGCACTGGACTCGCTGGCGACCGAGCAGGTGATGACGGCGCTGGTGCACACGGCCCGCGAGTCGGGCACGGCGGTGCTGCTGATCACGCACGACGCCCAGGTCGCCGCGTACGCGGACCGCGAGGTGCGGCTGAGCGACGGCGCCGCGGTACCGGCGGAGGTGGCGGCGTGACGACGCGTGGGGGCGGCGCACTGACCGCCGATGCACGGCTCGCCTGGCAGCTCACCCGGGGCTCCGGCCGGCAGGAGTGGTGGCGGGTCGGGCTGACCGCGGCCGGTGCCGCGGCGGCGACGGGGATCGCCCTCGCCGCCGTCGCCCTGGCATCACTCAGGGGCTATTACTCGGTGTCCTTCGGCGGCGGCCTGTTGAACGACCCCGGTGAGCGCTCGGGGGTGATCGTCAGCCTGCTGCTTCTGCTGGTGCCCGTGCTGGGCTTCCTCGGGCAGTGCGCCCGGATCGGCGCCGTGCACCGCGACCGGCGGCTGGCCGCCCTGCGCCTGGCCGGTGCCGGCCCGGCCCAGGTGCGCCGGATCGCCGCCCTGGAGACGGGGCTGGCCTGTCTGCTGGGCTCGGTGCTCGCCACCGCCGCCGCGGTACCGGTCCTGCTGAGCGTGTGGGCCGGCTCGACGGCCGCGGCCTGGGCCGGCCTCGTACTGGTCACCCTCGGGGTGCCGGTGCTCGGGGCGGCGGCGGGCGCGCTGACGCTGCGCCGGGTGGTGGCCTCGCCGCTCGGGTGGGTACGCCGGACGCGGCCCCGCAGCGGGCGAGGGCCGGGGCTGCTGTTCACCGGTGCCGTGCTGGCCGTCCTGCTGCTGGCACTCTCGGCCGTCGTCCACACCTCCGGCACGGACCGGGGCCGGGTGCCGCTGATGGTGTTCGGGCTGATCGTCGCGGTCGGGGCGGGAACGGTGTGGCTGACCGGGGGGACGGCCGCGCTGGCCGGGCGGGTGCTGGCGGGGCGCGCGCGTTCGGCGGCGACACTGATCGCGGCGGAGCGGCTGCGCGACGAGCCCTGGGCCGCGGCCCGCACGCACGCGTCCGTCCTGCTGGTCACGATCGTCGGCACGGGCTTCGTCGGCATCCGCCAGGCACTCCTGGCCGGCCTGCACGAGATGAGACGCGAGCATCAGCTCGGCATGCCCCTGTCCTTCTACACGACCGGCATCGACCTGACCGGCGCCGCGATCCTCGTCGCCTTCGCGATCACCCTGTCCGGCCTCGCGGTCGGCACCGCCGAGTCGCTGGCGAACCGCCGCCGCAGCCTGGCCGCACAGGTCGCCGCCGGGGTGCCGCGCGCGGTGCTCGGCCGGGCGCTGCTCCTGGAGACCGCGCTGCCGCTGGCCCCCGCACTCGCGCTGGCGGGCGCGGGCGGCATGGCGATCGGCATCGGGTACGCCTCGCTGACCCAGGGACACGGCTCCCTTGTCGTGCCGTACGCCGGGCTGCTGGTCCCGGTGGGCGTCTACGGGTGCTGCCTGCTGGCGGCGGCGTGCTCGCTGCCCCTGCTGCGCCGCTCGGTGCGCCCGGCGGAGCTGCGCTACGTGTGAGGGCGCGAGGAGATGTCCGGCCCCGGGGCACGGGGGACCCCGGGGCCGGACCGCACACGTGCCCCGGACAGGGACCCAGGTACGCGAAGGCCCGGATCGTCAGGCGGAAATGCCGTCGATCCGGGCCATGGCGTCGTCCGCGCCGAACGGCTGCAGGTAGGGCAGCCAGCGCGGGTCCCTATGTCCGGTCCCGATGATGCGCCAGGCCAGACCAGTGGGCGGAGCGGGTTTGTGGCGCAGCCGCCAGCCGATCTCCACGAGATGCCGGTCGGCCTTCACGTGGTTGCAGCGGCGGCACGAGGCCACCACGTTGTCCCAGACGTGTTTGCCCCCGCGGCTGCGCGGGATGACGTGGTCGACGCTGGTTGCGACGCCACCGCAGTACATGCACCGGCCCCCGTCGCGGGCGAACAGTGCCCTGCGGGTGAGAGGAACGGGCCCGCGATAGGGAACCCTGACGAATCGCTTGAGCCGGACCACGCTGGGTGCGGGGACTGTGACGGTTGCGCTGTGCATATAGGCGCCGGATTCCTCGAGGGAGACAGCCTTGTTCTCCAGGACGAGGACGAGCGCGCGGCGGAGCGGTACGACGCCGAGCGGCTCGTACGACGCGTTGAGGACCAGGACATGCGGCACGGGTGCCTCCTTGGGCGTCGGCGGCGCGTGGCTCGCGCCGGGACGATCTGCAGTCAGTCTCCCCTCATGCCTGGTGGAAGCGCCACCATGTCCCGGTAACGGGCTGGGAGTGTTTTCGACCACACCCGATTCATCCCCAGGATCATGGCCTGTTCAAGCCGGGGTGAGCCCGGTCTCTCCTGTGCCTCTCCTTTGCGGATCGGCGTGGTGCGCACACAATGCCCCGTTAGTGTGGTGGTTCTGTCCGTCCGGTGACCCTTTCGTGACCTTGACCGCCCCGCCGGAGCGGACCGCGCAGCACCATGGAGGTACCTGCCGTGTCCTTGCCCGTCGTCCTACCGGCCGCCGGTGCGACGCCGTCGCCGTCCCCCTCGGGGTCGACGGCCCCGGCCGTGCCGACGCTCCAGGACGCCCAGGAGAGCGCGACGAACGCGGCGAGCTGGGTGGAGCAGAACTGGTCGACCTGGCTCGCGATGGGTCTGCAGATCCTGCTGATCCTGGTCGTGGCCTTCGTGCTCAGAGCAGCGGTGCGCCGCGCGATAACCAAGCTGATAGACCGGATGAACCGGACCGTGGAGTCGGTGGACGGCACCGCGCTCGGCGGTCTGCTGGTCAACGCCGAGCGGCGCCGGCAGCGCTCGCAGGCGATCGGCTCGGTGCTGCGCTCGGTGGCGAGCTTCCTGATCCTCGGCACGGCCGCGCTGATGGTGCTGTCGACCTTCAGGATCAACCTGGCGCCGCTGCTGGCGTCCGCCGGTGTGGCCGGTGTGGCGATCGGTTTCGGCGCGCGCAACCTGGTCACGGACTTCCTCTCCGGGGTGTTCATGATCCTGGAGGACCAGTACGGCGTCGGCGACACGATCGACGCGGGGGTGGCCTCCGGCGAGGTGATCGAGGTCGGGCTGCGGGTGACCAAGCTGCGGGGCGCGGGCGGTGAGATCTGGTACGTCCGCAACGGCGAGGTCAAGCGGATCGGCAACCTCTCCCAGGGCTGGGCGACCGCCGGGGTCGACGTGACCGTGCGCGCGAACGAGGACCTGGACCGGGTGCGGGCCACGCTGGACGAGGTGGCCGGGCAGATGAGCAAGGAAGAGCCCTGGAACGAGCTGCTGTGGGGGCCGATCGAGGTGCTCGGCCTGGACAGCGTGCTGATCGACTCGATGGTGGTCCGGGTCTCGGCCAAGACCATGCCCGGCAAGTCGGTGACGGTCGAGCGCGAGCTGCGCTGGCGCATCAAGCGGGCGTTCGACGCGGCGAGCATCCGCATCGTGGGCGGTGCGACGGCCGCGGAGGACGTCGAGGCGGCCCCCGACCCGACGGCTGCGGTGGCGGCACTGTCGGCGTACTCCAACGCCGACTCCCCGCAGTCGGCGGCCACGACGCCGATCGCTCCGCAGCAGCGGTCGGCGCCGAAGTAGGGCGCCGGCCCCCACACCTTCCCTCCCGCCCCCGAGGTAACGAGTCTGTTGCCTCGGGGGCGTTGTCTATTGACGCCCTCTTCGTCCTGGGCTTACGTTCCTCCCACCCGAATAGGAAACTTTCCTAACAGTGATCTTCCGGCGGCCGGTGATCAAGGCTGGACGCCATGGTCAGGTCGCTGGAAAGCTGGACAGTCGGAAAGGCAGGTGTCGACCCCCATGGCAGGAACCGCCGGTACGCCGGGCACCCCGCGCGTCCTGCGCGCCATGAACGACCGCGCCGCCCTGGACCTCCTGCTGGAGCACGGGCCGCTGTCCCGCACCCGGATCGGCAAGCTCACCGGCCTGTCCAAACCGACCGCCTCCCAGCTCCTCGCCCGCCTGGAGGCGGCCGGACTGGTCCGGCTCACCGGCACCAGCGAGGGCCGGCCGGGCCCCAACGCCCAGCTGTACGCGGTCAACCCCGCGGCCGCCCACGCCGCCGGGCTCGACGTCACCCCGACCCGGATCCGCGCCGCCGTCGCCGACATCACCGGCCGTACCGTCGGCGAACACGAACTGCCCACTCCGGGCCGCCGCCCGGCCCAGCCGGTCGTCGAGCAGGTCACCGAGGCCCTCGACGGCGCGGTGAAGGCGGCGGGACTGGCCCGGGGCGACGTCCACCGGCTGGTCATCGGCACCCCCGGCGCCTTCGACCCCAACACCGGGCGGCTGCGTTACGCCTCCCACCTGCCCGGCTGGCACACCCCCAGCCTGCTCGACGAACTCGCCGCCGCGCTGCCGATGCCGGTGGAGTACGAGAACGACGTCAATCTCGCCGCCATCGCCGAACAGCGGCTCGGCGCGGCCCGCGGCCACGCGGACTTCGTGCTGCTGTGGAACCAGGAGGGCCTGGGCGCCGCCCTGGTCCTCGGCGGCCGGCTGCACCGCGGCTGGACCGGCGGCGCCGGCGAGGTCGGCTTCCTGCCGGTGCCGGGCACCCCGCTGGTGCGCCAGGTGACCCGGGCCAACAGCGGCGGCTACCAGGAGCTGGCCGGTTCCCAGTCCCTGCCGAAGCTCGCCCGGCACCTGGGCATCGAGGACGTGCCGCCGGGACCGTACACCGAGGCCGCCGCCGAGCTGGTGGCCCGCGCCGCCGACCACGCGGGCGGGCCGTACCGGGAGCTGCTGCAGACCTACGCGACCCGGCTGGCCACCGGGCTCGCCTCGCTCGTCTCCGTCCTCGACCCCGAACTCGTGGTCCTCAGCGGCTCCGCCCTCACGGCCGGCGGCGAGGTGCTGCGCACCCTCGTCCAGGCCGAGCTGGAGGAGCTGGCGGCGGCCCGCCCCCGGCTCGTCGTCGGCGACGTCCGGGAGCACCCCGTGCTGCGCGGGGCGCTGGAGTCCGCGCTCGCCACCACCCGCGACGAGATCTTCGACACCTCGCGCTGAGCCCCGCAGCCCGCCCTTCCCTCTCCCCCCTTTTCCTCCCTTCCCCTCTCACCCACCCCGCCCCGGGAGACCTCGCCATGCCCGAAGTCGCACCCTCTCTCGCCCGAAAAGCGGCATATGCCGTGATCGCGTCGCTGGCTCTGCTCACCACCGCCTGTACCGGCCAGTCCAGCTCCGGCGCCACCGACGACGCCTCCAAGGACACGACGATCAACTTCTGGCACGCCTGGAGCGCGCCGAACGAGGTGAAGGCGGTCAAGTCCCTGGTCGCCGGCTTCGAGAAGGCGCACCCCAACATCCACGTGAACATCGTCGGCAACATGACCGACGACAAGATCAACCAGGCGCTGCGCTCCGGCGGCGACCGGGCCCCGGACGTGATCTCCTCCTTCACCACCAACAACGTGGGCAAGTTCTGCTCCTCGGGCGCGCTGGTGGACCTGAACCCCTTCTTCAAGAAGTCGCGGATCGACCCGGAGGCCACCTTCCCGAAGACGATGAACGAGTACACGCAGTTCGACGGCAACCGCTGCACGGTGCCGCTGCTGGGTGACGCGTACGGCCTCTACTACAACAAGACGGCGTTCAAGAAGGCGGGCATCACCGCCCCGCCGAGGACCTGGTCGGAATTCGAGGCCGACGCCAGGAAACTGACGATCCCGCAGGGCGACGGCTACAAGCAGCTGGGCTTCATGCCGGACTACCACGGCTGGGAGTCCACCACCGAGCACTACTTCGGGCAGTTCTCCCCGACGTACTTCGCCAAGGACGGCAAGTCCGCCCTGGCCAAGGACCCGGCGTTCGAGAAGGGCTTCACGCTCCAGAAGAAGCTCGTCGACGAACTCGGCGGATTCCGGAAACTGGAGAAGTTCCGGGCCACCCTCGGTGACGAGTGGGGCCCCAAGCACCCGTTCCACACCGGTCAGGTCGCCATGCAGATGGACGGGGAGTGGCGCCTGGGCATGGCCGAGGAGGCCAAGCCGGGCTTCGAGATCGGCGTCGCCCCGCTGCCCGTCCCGGACGACCGGGCGAGCGAGTACGGCAAGGGCTACATCACCGGCACCATCGCGGGCATAGCCGCCTCCAGCCACAAGCAGAACGCGGCCTGGGAGCTGGTGAAGTACATGACCACGAACACGGACGCGGTGGTCGGCTTCGCCAACGACATCCACAACGTGCCGTCCACGCTCGCCGCGCTGAAGTCGCCGAAGCTGAAGTACGACCCGCGGTTCAGGACCTTCCTGGACATCGCCGCGAACCCGGACTCCACCACCACTCCCGCCTCGATCAACGGCGGGGTGTACCTGGTGACGATCCAGCAGCTCGGCTACGACTACGAGAGCGGCAAGGTCACCGATCTGAAGGCCGGCCTGAAGAAGGCGGCCGCGCAGATCGACACGGACATCGCGCAGGCGAAGTAGCCATGAGCGCGATCATGCCCGCCTCGAAGCGCCGCAGCCCCGCTCTCGCCGCCAAGCAGCGGAAGCAGGCACTGCGTACGGCCGCCTTCATGTCGCCCTGGCTGATCGGGTTCGCGGTCTTCTTCGCGTACCCGCTGATCTCGACGGTCTATTTCTCCTTCATGCACTACGACGGCTTCCGGCCGCCGACGTGGAGCGGGGGCAAGAACTGGACGTACGTCTTCGCGCACTACCCGCTCTTCTGGCCCGCCCTGCGCAACACCCTGTGGCTGGTCGTCGTCATGGTGAGCCTCCGGGTCGTCTTCGGCCTCGGGGTGGGCTTGCTCATCACGAAGATCAAGACGGGCGCGGGGGTCTTCCGCACCCTCTTCTACCTGCCCTATCTCGCCCCGCCGGTGGCGGCGACCATGGCCTTCGCCTTCCTTCTCAACCCCGGTACGGGCCCGGTCAACTCGATCCTGGAGAAGGCGGGCGTCCCGGCGCCGGGTTGGTTCAACGACCCCGCCTGGTCCAAGCCGGCCCTGACCCTGCTGGCCCTGTGGGGCATCGGCGACCTGATGGTCATCTTCATGGCCGCGCTGCTCGACGTACCGGCCGAGCAGTACGAGGCGGCGGAGCTGGACGGGGCGTCGGCCTGGCAGCGGTTCCGTTACGTCACCCTGCCGAACATCTCGCCGATCGTGATGTTCGCCGTGGTCACCGGCGTGATCCAGACGATGCAGTACTACACGCAGCCGCTGATCGCGGGGAAGGTCGCCTCGGGCGTCATCCAGGGCGCGGGCACCCAGTTCGAGCCCGGCTACCCCGACAAGTCCACGCTCACCCTCCCCCAGCTCGTCTACAACCTCGGCTTCCAGCGCTTCGACTACGGCTCCGCGTGCGTCGTCGCCCTCGTCCTCTTCGCGCTGTCGATGGTGTTCACCGCGTTCCTGATGCGGCGCCGGGGCGGTCTCATCCAGGCAGGTGACTGACCATGACCCACGTTCTGGACCAGCCGGTCAAGCCGGCGCCCCCGGTGGTGTCCGGGGCCGAGCGGACCGCCCGCCGCAGGGCGCTGCTCGAATGGATCGCGATCCACTCCCTCGGCGTCGCCGCCGCGCTGTTCTTCACGCTGCCCTTCGTGTTCGTGTTCCTGACCTCGCTGATGAGCGACTCCCAGGCCCTGAGCCGGGACCTGATCCCGCACACCTGGGAGTGGGGCAACTACAGGACGGTGCTCCACACCCCCGGCTTCCTGACCTGGTGGAAGAACACGCTGATCTACGCCGGTCTCGGCACCGTCCTGACCGTGGCGTCGTCGATCCCGGTGGCCTACGCGCTGGCCAAGTTCCGCTTCCGGGGCCGCAGTCTGTCGCTCATGCTGGTGATCTCGATGATGATGCTGCCACCGCAGGTGATCATCATCCCGATGTACCTGTTCTGGGCGAAGCAGCTGGACCTGTCGGGCACGCTGTGGCCGCTGATCATCCCGATGGCGTTCGGGGACGCGTTCTCCGTCTTCCTGCTGCGCCAGTTCCTGATGACGATCCCGAACGAGTACGTGGACGCGGCGAAGGTGGACGGCTGCGGCGACCTCAGGACCCTGCTGCGGGTGGTCCTGCCGATGGCGAAGCCGGGCATCGCCGCCGTCGCCCTCTTCCAGTTCTTCTACGCCTGGAACGACTACTTCGGCCCCCAGATCTACGCGTCCGAGAACCCGGGCGCCTGGACGCTGTCGTACGGCCTGGAGTCCTTCAAGGGCGCCCACCACACCGACTGGAACCTCACCATGGCCGCGACCGTGCTGGTCATGGCCCCCGTGATCCTCGTGTTCTTCTTCGCCCAGAAGGCGTTCGTGGAAGGCGTCACGCTCACCGGAGTGAAGGGTTAACCACATATGCCGTGCTTTCCCGGGGGACAACCCCCAGCCCCCCGGCCGATGACCACCATCCGCGGCACCCGGAAGCGAGGGAACCTCCAGTGAAACTCACCGTGGTCGGCGGAGGATCGACCTACACCCCCGAACTCATCGACGGCTTCGCACGCCTCAGGGACACCCTGCCCATCGAGGAACTGGTGCTGGTGGATCCGGCCGCCGAACGCCTGGAGCTGGTGGGCGGCCTGGCCCGCCGTATCTTCGCCAGGCAGGCGCACCCCGGCCGGATCGTCACGACCGGCGACCTGGACGCGGGAGTCGACGGCGCCGACGCCGTACTGCTCCAGCTGCGTGTCGGCGGACAGGCGGCGCGCGAGCAGGACGAGACCTGGCCGCTGGAGTGCGGCTGCATCGGACAGGAGACGACCGGCGCGGGAGGCCTGGCCAAGGCGCTGCGCACGGTCCCCGTCGTCCTCGACATCGCCGAACGCGTGCGCCGTGCCAACCCCCGTGCCTGGATCATCGACTTCACCAACCCGGTCGGCATCGTCACCCGCGCCCTGCTCCAGGCGGGCCACCGGGCGGTGGGCCTGTGCAACGTGGCGATCGGCCTGCAGCGCAAGTTCGCGGCACTGCTGGGCACCGACCCGAAGGACGTCCACCTCGACCACGTCGGCCTGAACCACCTCACCTGGGAGACGGGGGTACGCCTCGGCGGCCCCGAGGGCGCGAACGTCCTGCCCGAACTGCTGGCCGGGCACGGCGACGCCATCGCCGACGACCTGCGCCTGCCGCGCCCCCTCCTGGACCGCCTGGGCGTGGTCCCCTCGTACTACCTGCGCTACTACTACGCCCACGACGAGGTCGTCGGGGAGCTGCGCACCAAGCCGTCCCGGGCGGCCCAGGTCGCGGCGATGGAGCGCCAACTGCTGGCGATGTACGGCGATCCGTCCCTGGACGAGAAGCCGGAGCTGCTCGCCGAGCGGGGCGGCGCCTTCTACTCGGAGGCGGCGGTGGACCTGGCCGCGGCCCTGCTGCGCGGAGCCGGAAGCCCGTACCAGGTGGTGAACACGCTGAACAGGGGCACGCTGCCCTTCCTGCCGGACGACGCGGTGATCGAGGTGCAGGCGGCCGTGGGTCCCAAGGGAACCGTGCCGCTGCCGGTGCCCGAGCTCGACCCCCTGTACGCGGGCCTGGTGGCGAACGTGACCACCTACGAGGACCTGGCTCTGGAGGCGGCCCTGCGCGGCGGCCGGGACCGGGTCTTCCGGGCCCTGCTGGCCCATCCGCTGGTCGGCCAGTACGCGTACGCCGACGCCCTCACCGACCGACTGATCGCGCACAACCGGGAGCACCTCGCGTGGGCCTGACCGCATCCGACACCGCGCGTGTCCTCGCCATCGACGCGGGCAACAGCAAGACCGACGTGGCCGTGGTCACCGCCGCCGGGGAGGTGCTGGCCACGGCCCGCGGCGGCGGCTTCCGGCCGCCCGCGGTGGGGGTGGCGGCGGCCGTGGACGCCCTGGCCGCCCCGGTGGCGCGGGCCTTCGCGGACGCGGGCGTGGGCTCGGTCACGCACGTCTCGGCCTGCCTGGCCAACGCCGATCTTCCGGTGGAGGAGGAGCAGTTGGCGGCCGCGCTGCACGCGCGCGCCTGGGGCGCGTCGGTGGAGGTCCGCAACGACACCTTCGCGATCCTGCGGGCGGGCGTGGCCGAGCCCCGGGGCGTCGCCGTGGTCTGCGGTGCCGGCATCAACTGCGTCGGCATGCGCCCCGACGGCCGCACCGCCCGCTTCCCCGCGATCGGCCGTATCTCCGGCGACTGGGGCGGCGGCTGGGCCCTGGCGGAGGAGGCGCTGTGGCACGCGGCCCGCGCGGAGGACGGCCGCGGCGAACCGAGCGCACTGGCCCGCACGCTGCCCGCCCACTTCGGCCTGCCGTCCATGTACGCGCTGATCGAGGCACTGCATCTGGAGCATGTGGAGAACGGGCGCCGGCACGAACTGGCCCCGGTCCTCTTCGAGACGGCCGCGCAGGGGGACGCCGTGGCGCGCTCGGTCGTGGACCGGCTGGCCGAGGAGGTGGCGACGATGGCCACGGTGGCGCTGACCCGGCTGGACCTGCTCGGTGAGCAGACCCCGGTCCTGCTGGGCGGCAGCGTGCTGACCGCGGGGCACTCCCAGCTGGACGACGGCATCCGCGCGTTGCTGGCCTCCCGCGCCCCGAAGGCGGACGTCCGGGTGGTGTCCGCGGGGCCGGTGCTGGGGGCGGCGCTGCTCGGCCTCGACCGGCTGGGAGCCGGCGCCGAGGCCCGGGAACGGGTGCGCGGCCACTGGGAGAAGAGGCCGTGAGCCGCCGGCGCCGGCGTCCTTCCCGCCCGGCCGGCGCCGACTTCACCGACGGCGCGACCGCCCGGTGAGGTCCCGGCGGGGGGCCGAGTAGTCTGCGGGGGCCGAGGCGCCGTAGGTGCCCGGCCCCCGCGGTGTGCCGCCCCGGGGAACCGATCACCCGCAACCGGCGTGTTCATCACCGGGGGGTGGTGCGCCACGCCCCCAGCGCCGTAGGTTGCGCTGCGATCCGATCAAGATCGAGTGAAGGCCGGTGCGGATGTCGGTCCGGGCGGCGATACTTGGCGGCGAACGGATGACCATGGGGGAGGTCAAGTGACACACCCGCCGAAGAGCAGCGCGGCACCACCGGTCGGCCCCGCCGTGCCCGCGGTCCCCGCGCAGCCCGGCCGGCCGCCCCTCTCCCCTGCCGCCTCCCCCGTGGCGCCCACCCGCCGTTCCGCCTTCGCCGAGGGCGCCGACCGGCTGCGCACCGCCGCGACCACCGAGCCGGGACGGCTGCGGATCATCGGGGCCGTGCTCGCCCTGCTCGTCGTCGCGTTCGGGGCGGTCACCGCCTGGCAGACCTCCGAGCGGGCGGCCGCCGCCGACGACGTGCTGCACAGCAGCCAGCCGCTCAGCTCGGGCGCCGCCGACATCTACCGCTCCCTGGCGGACGCCAACACGACCGCCTCCAGCGGCTTCCTGGCCGGCGGACAGGAGAGCGCGGCCTCGCGCACCCGGTACGAACAGGACATCAGCACGGCCGCCGCCGGGCTCGTCAAGGCCGCCGCCAACGCCGCTCCCGGCTCGCCCTCCGAGGCGACGATCACCAAGCTGAACCGGCTGCTGCCCGAGTACAAGGGACTCATCGAGCGCGCCCGCACCTACAACCGGCAGGGATATCCGGTCGGCGGCGCGTATCTGCGGTACGCGAACGAGAAGATGCAGAAGCAGATGCTCCCGGCCGCGGAGGACCTCTACACCAAGGAGAACCAGCGGCTGGACGCCGACTACGGGGACGCGACGCCGTATCCCTGGGCAGCCATCGCGCTCGGCGTGCTCGCCCTGGCCGCGCTCGGCTGGGCCCAGCACCGCACCTACCGGCACACCAACCGCGTCCTCAACCACGGCCTGGTGGCCGCCAGCGCCGCCACCGCGGTGGTCCTGCTGTGGCTGGTCGTCGGCCATGCGGTCGCGCGCTCCGGCCTCAACGGCTCGTACCAGCACGGCGTCCGTTCGCTGAACTACCTGCACGACGCCCGGATCGCCTCCCTGAAGGCCCGTGGCAACGAGAACCTCAGCCTGGTGGCGCGCGGCGCCGAGACCGTCACGGTCGGCGGCCGGCAGTCCGACGCGTACTACTACGCCTTCGACAAGGACATCGCCGCGCTCGGCAAGGGCCTGGCCGAGGCCGGGAAGCTCGCCGACGACCCGTCGGGCGCCAAGCCGGTCAAGGCGGCCGAGGGCAACATGGCGGTCTGGAAGCACCGGCACACCGCGGCCCGCACCGAGGACGAGAACGGCAACTACCAGCAGGCGCTGGACATGGTGATCGGTACCGAGGGCGCGACCGGTGAGTGCTTCGACAGCGTGGACCGCAATCTCCATCGGGCCATCGACCACGAGCAGGCCGAGTTCACGCAGGCCGCCGGGGACGGGCGGGACGCGATGACCGGGCTGCCCGTCGGTGCCGCCGTGCTGGCGGTGCTCGGCGCCGCGGGCGCGGTCGCCGGCATAGGGCGCAGGCTTTCGGAGTACCGGTGACAGGGGGCAGGACGATGTACGCAGCACGTGCACGGGCCTCCCTGAGAGGCTGGGGCGGCGTCGGCGCGATGGCGGTGGCGTGCGCCCTGGCGCTCGCGTTCGTCCTGCTGCTGCCCCGCACCCAGGCGGTCCAGCAGGCCGGGAACACCTCCGGGCCGGGACTGGCGAACGGCAGCCAGGTGCGCGCCGACTCCTGCAAGGACTCCGACGCACAGGACCGGACGCTGTCACCGTCCGGCGCCGACGGGCCCACCATCGACGCCATCAAGGCCCGCACGGGCGCCAAGCGCAAGCTGGTCGTCGGCGTCGACCAGAACAGCTACCACTGGGGCTACCGCAACCCGAACACCGAGGGCGCTCAGCTGGAGGGCTTCGACATCGACCTCGTCCACCGGATCGCCCAGGACATCCTCGGCGACCCGGACGCGGTGCAGTTCAAGGCCATCCCGACCAGCCAGCGCATCTCCGCGATCCAGGACGGCCGCGTCGACATGGTCGTGCGCACGATGACCATCACCTGCCAGCGGCTCGCCGACGTCGCCTTCTCCGCCCCCTACTTCAAGACCGGGCAGCAGGTGCTCGCGCCCAAGTCGTCGCCCATCACGGGGTACAACGACACCCTCGCGCACAAGAGGATCTGCACGGCATCCGGTTCCACCGCCTACGGCAAGCTGAAGGCGGACCTGGACAAGGGCAGCCTGCCCTCCTCGACCGACATCTCCACCACCGTCCCGAACCAACTCGACTGCCTGGTACGGCTCCAGCTCGGCGAGGCCGACGCCGTGGTCACGGACGGCGCGCTCGCCGCGAGCCAGGCCGCCCAGGACCCGACGGTCGAACTGAAGGGCAAGGCGTTCACCACCGAGTACTACGGCGTGGCGATGAAGAAGGACGCCTCCGATCTGGTACGCCGGGTCAACCGCATCCTGGTGGGATACCGCTCGAACGGCTGGCAGGCGTCGTACGACACCTGGCTGTCGGCCACACTGGGAAAGGACTCGGGGCCGTCCGAGCCGCCCGCCCCGCGCTACCTGCGCACGAGCTGACCCCCCGTCCCCGACCCAGGCCAACCACACAGCAGCGAGAGGTGATCGATGGGCGTCACGGACCCCGCCGGGCCGGTGATGGACCGGGACGAGGTGGACCGTGCGCTGGCGCGGCTCGGCCAGGAGCACGAGGCGATCGAGACCTCCCTGCTCGCCCTGCAGGACCACGCGGGCCGCAGACTCCTCGAAGGCGCCACCCTGGCCGGCGTCACCAGGGAGCGCTGGGCGGCCGCCGATGCGTCGATCACCCAGCTGTGGGCGTACTTCGACGCCTACACGGCCGCGCTGCGCTCCGCCCGCGAGATCCGTGCCCGGCGCCGCTGGTCCAGCCGCGAGGACCTGGTGGAGCTGACCGGGCTGCTGCGCGGCGCGTCCGTCACCGTGCCCGGAGGTGCCGTCCCCGCATCCGCGGGCAGACTCAGCGAGACCTTCTCGCTGAGCGGCCTGGTCGACCGGATGAACGAGCTGTACGCGTCCTCGCTGGACCTGGTCGTCACCGCCGACGCGGTCTGGTCGGCGCTGCCCGCACGGATCGATCTGCTCGCCGCGGAGCTGCAGCGCACCCGCACGCTCGCGCACTCCGTGGGCGTACGCCCCGGCGAACACCCGGCGGGCGACGACCTGGAACGCATCACCCGCACGCTGACCCGGCTGCGCGAGGACGTGGTCCTGGACCCGCTCGCCTTCTGGGTGCCGGCCGCGGGCAGTTCGGCGCCCGGCGGCGGCCGGCCGGACACCACGGTGTACGACCGCGAGGCGCGCGCCCTGGAGGACGTACGGCGGGAGATCGACGCCGTGCTGACGGTCCGGCAGGACGCGGAGGCGCGGCTGATCCGGCTGCGTGACGTGCTCTCCCGCGCCGACCGCACCCTCGCCGAGGCCCGCACCGCCCGCGGGGAGGTGCTGGCGAAGATCGCGGCGACCGAGGTGCCGGTGGTCAGCGGGCCGCCGACCGCCCTGCAGGAGCAGCTGGCGACGGCGGCCGACTACCGGCGGCAGGCGCAGTGGCACCGGCTCTCCCCCCTGCTGGAGTCCCTGGAGCAGAAGGCGGAGGACGAACTGCTGCGGGCCCGCGAGTCGCTGACGGCCGTCACCGCGCCGCTCGCGGTCCGCGCCGAGCTGCGCGGCCGGCTCGACGCGTACAAGGCGAAGGTCGCCCGGCACGGCATGGCCGAGGACCCGCTGCTGGTCGAGCGGTACGACGCGGCCCGGCGCATGCTGTGGAGCGCGCCCTGCGACCTGCGGGTGGCCGAGCAGGCCGTGCTGCGCTACCAGCAGGCGGCGGCCGAACAGCTCGGCACACCGGGAGTTCCCCACCAGGGCGGGCCAGAGGACCGTAGGAGTGAGTCGTCATGAGTCAGGCACAGCAGACGTGCCAGCGGCCGGGCTGCGAGGGGGCGTACGAGGACGTCGGCGGCGGTGAGCTGTACTGCGACACCTGCGGGCTCGCGCCGGTCGTCTCCGTTGGGGGTCCCCCCTCTGGGGGAGGCATGGTCGGCTCGCCGCCCACCGGGATCACCGGGGGCGGCAAGGGCTCCGCGAGCAGCGGCAGTTCACGCGGTTCGGGTACGTCCTCCCAGTCGTCCAGGTCGCGGCGCTCGGTCTCGGGACGGCTCTCCCGCTCCCTGTCGGGCAGCTCCAGCGGCCGCTCGGTGTCGGTGCGCAGCTCCGGTTCGTCCTCCGGCGCCTCCACGCGCGGCCGGCTCGGCGCCGGGCTGGTCACGGTGCCGCAGGTGCCGCGGCCCGACCCGCGCGCGATGGTGCTGGAGAACCCGGAGGTGCCCGAGCGGAAGCGGTTCTGCTCGCGGTCCGACTGCGGGGCGCCGGTCGGGCGTGCCCGGGGCGAGCGGCCCGGCCGCACCGAGGGGTTCTGCACCAAGTGCGGGCACCCGTACTCCTTCGTGCCGAAGCTGAAGGCCGGGGACGTCGTGCACGGCCAGTACGAGGTCGCGGGCTGCCTCGCGCACGGCGGCCTGGGCTGGATCTACCTCGCCGTGGACCGTGCCGTCTCGGACCGTTGGGTGGTGCTCAAGGGCCTGCTGGACACCGGCGACCAGGACGCCATGGCGGCGGCGATCTCCGAACGGCGGTTCCTCGCGGAGATCGAGCACGCCAACATCGTGCGCATCTACAACTTCGTGGAGCACCTCGACCAGCGCACCGGCTCCCTCGACGGCTACATCGTCATGGAGTACGTCGGCGGCAAGTCGCTGAAGGAGATCGCCAACGACCGCCGCGCCCCGGACGGCCGCCGGGATCCGCTGCCGGTGGAGCAGGCGTGCGCCTACGGCATCGAGGCCCTGGAGGCACTCGGCCACCTGCACAGCCGCAACCTGCTGTACTGCGACTTCAAGGTCGACAACGCCATCCAGACCGAAGACCAGCTCAAGCTGATCGACATGGGCGCCGTGCGCCGAATGGACGACGACGAGTCGGCGATCTACGGCACGGTGGGCTACCAGTCGCCGGAGGTCGCCGAGGCCGGTCCGTCGGTGGCGAGCGACCTGTACACGGTGGGCCGTACCCTCGCGGTGCTCACCTTCGACTTCCAGGGCTACACCAACGCCTTCGTGGACTCCCTGCCCGACCCGGAGACCATCGAGGTATTCCGCCGCTACGAGTCGTTCTACCGGCTCCTGGTCCGCGCCACCGACCCCGACCCGGCCCGCCGCTTCGCCTCCGCGCAGGAGATGTCCGAGCAGCTGACCGGTGTGCTGCGGGAGGTCGTCTCGCTGCAGACCGGACAGGCGCGGCCCGCGCTGTCGACGCTGTTCGGGCCCGAAGTGAAGGTCACCGACACGGAGTTGTTCCCGAAGGCGGCGGGCGACGTGTCGCGGCTGGGCGCACGGACGGCCCGCGCCACCGCACCCGTCGCACCCGCGCTTCCCCCGCCGTCCCTCGTCAGGCCCGTCGACACGGTGGCCGCGGCCCTCGCGCTGCCCGTCCCGCTGGTCGACCCGGGCGACCCCAACGCGGGCTTCCTGGCCGGGCTGATGGCGTCCGCGCCCGCCGAGCTGATCAGCGCGCTGGACGCGGCGCCCGTACGGACCGTGGAGACCCGGCTGCGGCAGATCCGCGCCCGGCTGGAGAGCGGCGAGCACGAGGCCGCGCTGATGTCGCTGACCAAGCTGCACGAGGAGCGGCCCGACGACTGGCGGGTGGTGTGGTACCGGGGCGTGGCCGCCCTGGTCACCGGCGACTTCGAGAACGCGGCGCTCTCCTTCGACGCGATCTACGACGCTTTCCCGGGCGAGGCCGCGCCCAAGCTGGCGCTCGGCCTGTGCGCGGAGGTGCTCGGCCAGCTGGACAACGCGGCCGAGTACTACGGACTGGTCCGGGCGACCGACCCGAGCTTCGTGAGCGCCGCCTTCGGGCTCGCCCGGGTGCAGCTCGCGGCCGGAAACCGGCGGGCCGCCGTGCGCACGCTGGAGTCGGTGGCGGAGTCCTCCATCCACTACACGGCCGCCCGGGTCGCCGCCGTGCGGGCCCGGCTCAGACAGCGCACACCGACCGCCGGTGACACGGCGTTCGCGGACGACCTGAGCGCCGCCGCCGTCCAGGTCGAGGCGCTGCAGGCGTACGGTCTGGACCCGGCCCGGCGCGAGCAGTTGTCGGCGGAGGTGCTCGGCAGCGCGCTGGACTGGATACTCTCCGGAGGCCGGGACAGCGACCGGCCCGCCGGCGGCGGACGGGAGCTGCTCGGCAGCGGTCTGGACGAGCGGGGTCTCCGCTTCGGCCTGGAGCGCGCGTACCGCACGCTGGCCCGGCTGGCGCCCGGCGGCGACGAGAGGATCGAACTGGTGGAACGGGCGAACCGTTACCGCCCCCGGACGTGGGTGTAGTTGATGTCGCAGATGCCCCAGCAGGCCGCACGGTCGAAGTGCCCGAGCTGCGCGGAGCCGCTTGAGCCGGGTGACCTCTTCTGCGGCGCGTGCGGTTACGACCTCTCGGTGGTGCCCGCCCCGCCGCAGGACCATCCGACGCTCACCATGTCCGGCTCTCCGGCGCCCGGGGACGGCGTGGACTGGCCCACCGCCGAGCCCGGCGGCTCCGGCAGGACTTCACCGGCGGCGCATCTGCCGACGGACCTGCCGGGCACCGACTCGGGCGGCAAGCCCCTGCACGCCGAGGAACCGGCCGCGCGCGGTGTGCGCTTCGACCGCCCCGACGAGCCCGACGACTACCCGCTGCAGGCACCGGACCCGCGGGCGGCCGCTCCCGCCGGACCGGGCGACCCGGCCGCTGCCGCCGCACCTGGCGCACTGGACGACCCGGCCGCTGCCGCCGCACCTGGCGCACCGGCCGGTCCGGGCGGCCCGGCCGATCCCGCGAAGGTCTGCGTGGCCTGCCGGGCGGGCCGGGTGGACAGCGACGGCTACTGCGAGAACTGCGGGCACGCCCAGCCGCGCGAACGCGACCACATGGAGCGTGAGTCGGGTCCGGTCGCCGCGGTCAGCGACCGCGGTCTGCGCCACCACCGCAACGAGGACGCCTTCGCCCTCGGCGACACCGCCCTGCCCGACGGATCGCCGGCCACCCTCGCGATCGTGTGCGACGGGGTGTCCTCGGCGACCCGACCCGACGAGGCCTCGACGGCCGCCTCGCAGGCGGCCGGTGACACCCTGCTGGCCGCCCTGCAGCGGGGCACGCATCCGCAGACGGCGATGCACGAGGCGATCGTCGCCGCCTCCCAGGCCGTCAACGCCCTGGCCGGGGAGCCCGTTTCGGCCGGCGAGCACGCCCCGCACCAGAACGCGCCGGCCTGCACCATCGTCGGCGCCGTGGTCACCTCGGGACTGCTGGTGGTCGGCTGGGTCGGCGACAGCCGCGCCTACTGGGTGCCGGTGGACCGCAGCGCGCCCCCGGCCCGGCTGACCGAGGACGACTCCTGGGCCGCGCAGATGGTCGCGGCCGGCCTGATGAGCGAGGCCGAGGCGTACGCCGACGAGCGCGCCCACGCGATCACCGGCTGGCTCGGCGCGGACGCCTACGAACTGGAGCCGCACACCGCTTCCTTCAAGCCGGACCGGCCCGGCGTGGTGATCGTGTGCACCGACGGCCTGTGGAACTACGCCGAGACGGCCGAGGAGATGTGCGAGGCCGTCCCGCCGGACGCGGCCGACCGGCCGCTGCACAGCGCCCGGGTCCTGGTCGGGCACGCCCTGGACGGTGGGGGCCACGACAACGTAACAGTGGCCGTCCTGCCGTTCCCGGCCCCGCCCCAGGGGGCAGGATCGGCCTGAGGCCGCACAGCACGGGGAAGTCTCGACGGACCGGAGGGGACCGGCCCGTCATCGTCGCCGCTCCGCTTCGCCGGGGTGTTTCAGGGGGATGTGAGCAAGCATGGCCAATTTCTCGAAGCCGAACGTGCCGCAGTTCTCGGTGGACGTCTACCAGAACGCATACCTGCCGGACGGCGGCCGCGAGGTCAACGCGATCGTCACGGTCACGGCGACCGGGGGCGGCACGATCGGCAGCGCCGTCACGTCACCCGTGTACGCGCCGGGCCACGGCCCCTCCGCAGCGGTGGCGATCATGGTCGACTGCTCGGGCTCCATGGACTACCCGCCGACCAAGATGCGCAACGCCCGCGACGCCACGGCCGCCGCGATCGACACCCTGCGCGACGGCGTGCACTTCGCGGTGATCGGTGGCACCCACGTCGCCAAGGAGGTCTACCCGGGCGGCGGGCGGCTCGCGGTCGCCGACGCCGGCACCCGCGAGCAGGCCAAGCAGGCCCTGCGCCGGCTCAGCGCGGGCGGCGGTACGGCCATCGGCACCTGGCTGCGGCTCGCCGACCGCCTGCTGTCCTCGGCGGACGTCGCCATCCGGCACGGCATCCTGCTCACCGACGGCCGCAACGAGCACGAGTCGCCGGAGGATCTCAGGGCCGCGCTGGACGACTGCGCCGGGCGGTTCACCTGTGACGCGCGCGGCGTGGGCACCGACTGGGAAGTGAAAGAAGTCACAGGGATCGCCTCCGCGCTGCTCGGCAGCGCCGACATCGTGGCCGATCCCACCGGCCTTGCCGCGGACTTCACACGGATGATGGAGACGGCGATGGGCAAGGAGGTCGCCGACGTCGCCCTGCGGGTGTGGACACCGGTCGGCACGACCATCAGGTTCGTCAAGCAAGTGGCGCCCACCGTCGAGGAGTTGACCGGACGCCGGACCGAGGCCGGGCCACGCGCCGGGGACTACCCGACCGGTTCCTGGGGCGACGAGTCCCGCGACTACCACCTGTGCGTCGAGGTGCCCGCGGCAGGCATCGGCCAGGAGATGCTGGCGGCACGGGTGTCGCTGGTCGTCCCGCAGCCCGGGGGAGGCGCGGCACAGAACCTCGGTGCACAGGGCCTGGTGAGAGCCGTGTGGACCGACGACATGACGGCCTCGACCTCGATCAACCCGCAGGTCGCCCACTACACCGGGCAGGCCGAACTGGCACAGGTCATCCAGCAGGGCATCGACCTTCGCAAAGCGGGCGATTTCGATGGAGCAACGGCCAAACTGGGGCGCGCTGTTCAGCTGGCCAGTGCCTCGGGGAACGCGGATACTGCGAAACTGCTTGCGAAGGTGGTGGACGTGGTCGATGCCGCGACAGGTACTGTGCGGTTGAAGACGAAGGTCGCGGAGGCCGACGAGATGACCCTCGAGACCCGGTCCACAAAGACTGTTCGTGTAAAGAAGTGACCCTGCAGAACACCGCAGGAAACCTGCAGGACACCGCGAGACACCGCACGACACGGCAAGACATCCAGGAAGAGATCCGGACCTCCGGAGGACCTCAGGAGAAGGGGAAGCGCCGACATGCCGACCTGCCCGAACGGACACCAGTCGGGTTCCGACGACTGGTGCGAGGTCTGCGGTCACCGCATGGCCGGTGCCGTACCTCCGCCCCCTCCGCCGCCGCCCCCGGCCGCCGGCGGCTACGGCTTCCCGCCGCCGCAGGGCACCCAGCCCGGCGGCCGCCCGCAGGCGGCCGGTGCGCCCGAGCCGGAGCTGTGCCCGCAGTGCCGCACGCCCCGCGAGGGCGGCGCACCGTTCTGCGAGGAGTGCCGGTGGAACTTCCTGACCAACACGGCCACCTCCTACACGCCGGCCGCCCCGCGCCCACCCCAGCCGCGCTTCGAGCCGCCGAGCTCGACGTACGGCAACGGTGACGCGTTCGACTACCACGGCTCGCGGCCCTCGCAGGTGAACCGGCCCGCCGAGCCGATCCCGTCCTTCGGCAGCGAGCCGTCGGGCCCGACGCCGTTCGCCGGCGAGCGCGGCCCGTCCGGCCCGCCGCCCACCTCGGGCGGCCCGGGTGGCATGGGCGGTCCGGGCGCCTTCGGCGGCCAGCGTCCGCCCGCCCCTCCGTCGGGCTTCGGCGGCGCCCAGGGACAAGGCCCCGGCGGCCCCGGCGGCCCGTCCGGCTTCGGCGGCGGCCAGGGACAGGGCCCGTCGGGTCCGGCGCCCTTCGGCCGTGAGCCCTCCGGCCCCGGTGGTCCCGGTGGTCCCGGCGGTTCCGGTGGTCCCGGTGGTCCCGGCGGTCCCGGCGGTCCCGGTCCCTCCGGCTACGGCGGCGGTCCCTCCGGCTACGGCGGCGGCCCCTCCGGTTACGGCGGCGGCCCCTCCGGCTTCGGCGGCGACCCCTCCCGTCCCGTTCCGCCGCCCGGGCCGACCCCGTCGGCCGGTCCCGGCGGTGCCCCGCAGGCTTTCCAGTCCTCGGGCCCGCCCGCGCCGCCCGCCTTCCCGCAGGAGACCGGCCGGCCCCCGGCCGGCGGCCCGTCCTTCGGCGGCGGTGACGACGACTGGGTGATCTCCCCGCCGTCGTCCGCCGGTCCCGCCGGCGGCCCGGGTGGTCCCGGTGGCGGCCAGGGCGGTGGCTACGGCTATCCGCAGCCCGGCGCCACGCAGGCCCCTCCCGGCCCCGGCTTCCGGCCCGCCCCGCAGGGGCCGGTCACCTGGACGGCGACCGTCGGCCCGGACCGCGAGTACTTCATGGCGATGATGCACCGCTCCGGTCCCGAGGCGACGGGCCTCAACCTGCCCGCGTACTCGCCCGAGCAGCAGCGCACGCTCACCGGCAACCAGGTCACCATCGGTCGCCGCCGGCACTCCACCGGCGACACCCCCGACATCGACCTGTCGGTGCCGCCGGAGGACCCGGGCGTCTCGCACCAGCACGCCGTACTGGTCCAGCAGCCGGACGGCACATGGGCGGTCGTCGACCAGAACTCGACGAACGGCACCACGGTCAACGGCTCGGACGAGCCGATCCAGCCGTTCGTGCCGGTGCCGCTGCAGGACGGCGACCGGGTGCACGTCGGCGCCTGGACGACGATCACCATCCACCGGGGCTGACCCGGCAAGGACGGACAGGTCCTGGAGGCGTCCTGGAGGACTAGAGGAGGGGCCAGGTGTACGGCCCCTCCGGGGCGTCCAGCCAGGCCCACGCCCGCTCGCCGTTCGCGGTGACGCCGTACCGCTCACGCCGCGGCCTTCCCTCGCCCTGCCACAACGCGTAGGCCTCCTGCGGGTCCAGGGTGCCCCGGGTCAGGGCCAGCAGGAAGCGGAACGTCTCCTGCCCGCGGGCGTCGACGGGCAGCCCGGCCAGGCACACCGACCCGGGTTCGGCCCGGCCCGTGCCGCGCAGCGGCACGAAGTAGGCGGGCGAGGGCAGGAACCGGCCCTCGGCGTGCCCGGCGTCGCGGACGGTGAGGACGAGCAGTCCGGTGGCCATCGGTGTCAGGACGCGGGCCCCCGGGCGGCACTGGGCGAGCCAGACCCGGGGCACCGTGGGCAGCGTGCAGGTGGCGATGATCCGGTCGAACGGGGCGCGGCCGGGCACCCCACGGGCGCCGTCGCCGGTGACGACGACCGGGTGGTACCCGGCCGCGGCCAGGTGCTGCCGGGCCGCGTCGGTGATCTCCGGTTCCAGGTCGACGGTGGTGACGAGATCGTCGTCGCCGAGCCGGTGGGCGAGCAGGGCCGCGTTGTAGCCGCTGCCGGCGCCCACCTCCAGGACCCGGTTGCCGTCCTCGACCCGCAGGGCGACCAGCATCCGCGCCATCAGCGAGGGCTGGCTGACGGAGGAGAGCAGCTCGCCGTCGCGCAGCAGGGTGGCCAGCGGGGTGTCGGCGTAGGCGCCGTGCAGCCAGAGCTCCCGGGCCCGGGGATCGGGGCTCTGCGCCCGGCGGCGTTCGTAGCCGCCCTGGACGCCGACGTAGTAGGTGGGCACGAACAGATGACGGGGCACCTGCGCGAACGCCTCGCGCCACACCGGGTCCTCGTCCCAGATGCCCTCGGCGTCGATCTCCCGCACGAGCGCGGAGCGCGCCGCGGCGGCGAGCGACTCGGTCTCCGGGTCGTAGGGGCCCATACACCCACACTAGGGTCGGACCCGGCCGGCCGGACCGGGCTGTCGGACGGTCCTGAGCCTTGATTCCTGGGCCACCCGGTCTGAGACCATGGACGGGTGAGAGAGATTCGGCGCGGCACGCTTCAGGAGCAGACCTTCTACGAGCAGGTCGGCGGGGAGGAGACCTTCCGTCGGCTCGTCCACCGTTTCTACGAGGGCGTGGCCGAGGACCCGCTCCTGCGGCCGATGTACCCGGAGGAGGACCTGGGCCCGGCCGAGGAGCGGCTCACCCTGTTCCTCATCCAGTACTGGGGCGGCCCCACCACCTACAGCGACAACCGCGGCCATCCCCGCCTGCGGATGCGGCACGCCCCATTCACCGTGGACCGGGCCGCGCACGACGCCTGGCTGAGGCACATGCGGGTGGCCGTGGACGAGCTGGGCCTCTCCGAGGACCACGAGCGGACGCTGTGGAACTACCTGACGTACGCGGCCCAGTCGATGGTGAACACCCCCGAGTGACTCCCGAGTGACCGCCCGGGGGGTGACCGCCCCCGGGACGAACACCCGCCGTGTTCACCCCCGCACGGCCGCCCCGGGGTGAACACCCCGCACGGACCGCCTTGGCGGTGACGCGGTGACTGTCCCCGGCCGAAGGACTGAACGTCGGATTCCGGTCGCATCGCGCCGGAATCCGGTCACGATCCGGTATAGACCGGTCGACAACCGCTTACCCGTGGCCGTCCTCCTCTGCCAGCATCGCCCGGAGATCTGGCAGAGATTCTGGAAGGGGCTCCGGAGAAGTCTCCGGCACCCCGGACGACACGGGGGCCGGATGACGGGGTTGGTCGTCTCACGCGCGCGGGCACACCGACTGCTGCTCGCCGCCGCACTGCTCACGGTGGGGCTGACCACCGCGGTACTGGCGACGCTCACGGCGTACTCGGGCGCGATCGGCGACGCGGCGCTGCGCCAGGTGCTGAACGCCCCGCGCAACGCGGCCGCCACGGCGCTCGTCGTCAAGGCCGACGTGCCGGCCGGACAGCGCGCCGCCGCCGACACCGCCGTACGGCGGGGCGCCCGCAGGACCTTCGACGGGCTGCCGGTGACCGTGCGGACGCTGCACCGCTCGGGGCCGTACGCGCTGCCCCGCTCCCTGCAGCCGCCCGCCGAGCGAGCGGGCGACCCGGACCTGACGTACTTCGCGGCGCTGGACCGCACGCAGGTGCGGCCGGCCTCCGGCCGGCTCCCGCGCCCGGCCGCGGGCGATGTCGAGGTGGCTCTGCCCCGGGCCGCCGCCCGGCCGCTCGGGCTCGCCCCCGGCGACCGCCTCACCCTGGCCGACCGGCTCGGCGGACACGCGGTGCGGGTGCGCGTCAGCGGGCTGTACCGGCCCGTCGCCGCGGACGCGCCGTACTGGCAGCTGGACGACCTGCTCGGCCGGGGGGTGAAGACCTCCGGCTTCACGACGTACGGGCCGCTGCTCGCCGATCCGTCGGTCCTCACCGGCGGGCGGCTGAGCGCCGGTCCGACGGCCTGGCTGGCGTCGGCCGACTTCCGCCCGGTGACGACCGGGCGGATCGGCGCGCTGCGCGGGGCGGCACGGGCGGGGAGCGGCGCGCTGCGCTCGTCGGGCGACCTGCGCGGTGCGACGGCGGCAACGACTTCGCTGCCGGAGGTCCTGGACCGGGCCGACCGCTCGCTGCTCGTCGCCCGCTCCACCCTGCTGATCGTCGCGCTCCTGCTGGTGCTGCTCGCCGGGTACGCGCTGCTGCTGGTGGCCCGGCTGCTGGGCGGCGAACGGGCGGCCGAGACCCGGCTGCTGAGAGCCCGCGGCGCCTCGCGCGCCCGGGTCGCGGGCCTCGCCCTGGCCGAGTCCCTGCTGCTGGCCCTGCCCGCGGCCGTCTGCGCGCCCCTGCTCGCCGGCCCCCTCACCACCCTCCTGACCGCCCACGGCCCCCTGAGCCGTCTCGGCCTCCATCTGCACCTGCCGCCCGCCGGCAGCCCCGCCGTCCGGCTGACGGCAGCCGTGACGGCCCTGGGCTGCGCCCTGCTGGTGGCGGTACCGGCACCGACGGGGGCCGGCACGGACCGGCCCCGCCCGAGGCGGCTCAGGTTCCTTTCCGCGAGGGGGAGCGCAGCGGGCCTGCGCGCCGGCGCCGATCTCGGGCTGCTCGCCGTGGCCGGGGTGACGTACTGGCAGGTGCGGCAGCAGGACTCGGGCGGTGTCGCGGCCGACCGGTCGGGGGCGCTCGGGGTGGATCCGCTGCTGGTGGCCGCGCCCGCGCTGGCGCTGCTCGCCGGGACCGTGCTGACGCTGCGGCTGCTGCCGCCGGTGGCCCGGCTCGCGGAGCGGGGGGCGGCGGCCGGGCGGGGACTGCCGATGGCGCTGGCCGGCTGGCAGTTCAGCCGCCGCACCGCGCGGCAGGCGGGCCCGGTGCTGCTGCTCGTGCTCGCCGTCGCCCTCGGCATGCTGGCCCTGGGGCAGGCGGCCTCCTGGGACCGCTCGCAGGACGACCAGGCCGACTTCCGCGCCGGGGCGCCGGTGCGGGTGCTGTCCGGGGGCGGGGGCGGGCTGGGCGGCACGGACCGGTACGCGGCCCTGGCGCGGGTGCGCGAGGCCGTCCCCGCCGTACGGGCCGACGAGGCGGTGTCCGGTGACCGCACCGCCACCGTGCTGGCCATGGACACCGCGTACGCGGCAGACACGATGCTGATGCGGCCGGACCTGGCGGACGTACCGGTGAAAACGCTGATCGCCGGGCTCGCCCCGAAGGACTCCCCGGCCGGGACCGGGGTGCCGGCGCACACCGCGCGACTGCGGCTGACGGCGAGCCTGCACAGCTCCACCGGTCCCGGCACGACAGCGGACGTCACGGTCACGCTGGAGGACCGCCACGGGGTGCCCTACCAGCTGCCGCTCGGGCAGCTCCCCGCCGACGGCCGCCCGCACACCCTCGCCCTCGACCTCACCTCCTCCCCCGGCCCGGCGGCCCTCACGGCACTCCAGCTGGACATGACCCAGCCCGCCGGGCGCGCCGAGCGGCACCGGCTCACCGTCCGGGACCTGACCGCCGTCGCGGCCGACGGGACCGAGCGCCCGCTCGCGCTGCCGGCCTCCTGGACGACGGCCGCGCAGACCGGCGGCGCCGCCGTCACGGCCCCGGCCACCAGCCCCACCCGCCCCCGCGTCGTCTCCACCCGCCCGCTGACCGTCACCTACGGCACCGGGTACCTCCCGGACGCGGACATCCGGACGATCGCCACCCTGTCCGTCCAGCTCCAGGTGGCACGGCCCGCACCGCCCGAGGTGAGGGCCGTCGCGACCGACCGCTTCCTGGACTCGGCGGGCGCCCGGCCCGGGCAGCGCGTGGACGTGGTGATCGACGGCCAGAGCCTGCCGGTGCGGATCGTGCGGTCGGTGCGGGCGCTGCCCACGACCGGCGCCCCGGTGAACTCCGCCGCCCACGACGGCGGTGCCGTCCTGGTCGATCTGCACGCCGCCGAGCGCGCGCTGCAGGCTCGGTACGGGCAGAGCGTCGCGCCCACCGAGTGGTGGCTGCGCACCGCGCCCGGCGAGGCGGCCCGGGTGGCCGCCGCGGTGCGGGCGCTGCCCGACGTGGACCCCGGGCAGGTGGTGGTGCGGGGCGAGATCGCCGCCGAGCTGCGCGGCGACCCCTTCGGCGCGGGCCCCACGGCCGCGTTCGCCGCGGCGGCCGTGGTGGCGGCGGCCCTCGCCGTGGTGGGCTTCGCCGTGGGCACGGCCGGTTCGCTGCGCGCGCGGGACGCGGAGTTCGCGGTGCTGCGCGCTCTCGGCGCGCCGCGCCGCCGGCTGGCCCGGACGATCGCCGCCGAGCAGGCCGTCCTGGTGGGCCTGGCGCTGGTGGTCGGGGTCGCCCTGGGCACCGTACTGGCCCGGGGCGTACTGCCGTTGATCGTGCTGACCGGCGAGGCTTCCCGGCCCGTACCGGATCTGCTCGTCCGGCTCCCGCCGGGCCGTACGGCGCTGCTGCTCGCGGCGGTCGCCGCGGGCCCGATCGTGGTCTCGGCGGTGGCGGCGCTGCGCCGGGCCGATCCCGCGCGGGCGCTGCGCGAACAGGGGGGTGAGTGACATGGGTTCCGTACCGCCCGTCGCACCCTGGGTGCGGACCAGGCTGCGGGCCGCGCCCGGCGCCGCCCTGGCGCTCGCGCTGCTGGTCGCGCTGACCGCCTGCCTGGCCGCCGCCTTCCCGCGCGCGGTCGACCGCTACGAGGACGCGGGCCTGCGGCACGCCCTCGGGCAGGCCCGCCCGGAGCGCACCACCCTGCAGCTCAGCGCGCCGCTGCCGGTCCCGGGCAGCACCTCGGGCGACCCGGCCACGACGCTCCGCCCCGACGTGCTCAAGCGGCAGTTCGAGAAGCTGCTCACGGTCCTCGGCGGTCCCCTGCGCATCGACGCTGCCCAGTCCTCGTACGGTGTCGCCACGGACACCGACCCGGCCGTGCCCGACCCGTGGATCCCGCGCCCGAGCGGCCTGCCCGCCCATGTCCGGCTGGCCGCACCGAGCGGCCTGGCCGAGCACGCGGCCGTCCGCGCGGGCCGCCTGCCCCGCGTCTCGGGCCCGGTGGACGCCAATTCGCCCGGGGTGGAGGCCGCCGTCACCGCCGCCACCGCCAAGGCCCTGCACATCAGGATCGGTTCGGTCGTCCATGTGCCCGGCGTCGCCCGTGCCCCGCTCGCCGTCCGCGTCACCGGCATCCTCGACCCTCGCGACCCGGCCGGCGCGTACTGGTCGACCGTGCCGCTGCTGCGCACGCCCACGCTCGTCCCGCTGCCCGTGCCCGGCCCGGTGCAGAAGTACTGGCTCGGCGCGCTCCTGCTCCCCCAGAAAGCGGCCCCCGCTCTGCTCGGCACCCGCGGAGAACCCGCCCGCCACTGGTACTTCGCGCCCGGCCTCGGCGGTCTGCGCGCCCATGACCTGGGCCGTCTGACGTCCGCCGTCGCCTCCCTGGAGTCCGGCCCCGGCCTGCGGCGCGCCCGCGCCCTCACCGACCCGGACGCCGACGTCGACACCGGCCTGGACGGCGTCATCGCCTCCTTCTCCCGTCTGCGCTCCGGCATCTCCCCGCTGGTGGCGGTGGCCGCGACCGGCACCGGCACGGTCGCCGTCGTCGTCCTGCTGATGGCGGGCAACCTGGCCGCCGACCGGCGCCGCACCGAACTCGCCCTGCTGCGCGCCCGGGGCGTCTCCCTGCCCGGCCTGGCCGGCCGGCTGCTGGCCGAGACCGCGGTGGTCGCCGTACCCGCGGGGGCACTCGGCCTGGCGGGCGCGCTGCTCCTGGTGCCCGGCGGCCGCATCGGCCCCTCCGTCGCCGCCGCCCTGGCCGTGACCGCCACCGCCTGCGCCGCCCTCCCGCTGCGCGCCGCGCTCGCCCACCGCTCGGTGCGGGTGACGGCGCCGCGTGAGGACCTGACCGCCGTACGGCCCTCCCGGCGCCGCACGGTCGCCGAGCTGACGCTGCTGGTGCTGGCGGCCGGGGCGGTGGCGACCCTGCGCCGGAGCGGCACCTCGGCCGGTCAGCCGGTCGCGGCGGCCCCCGTGCTGACCGGCGTCGTCGCGGCCTTGCTGCTGCTGCGCCTCCATCCCCCGCTGCTGCGCCGGCTGGGCCGCCCGGCCGGGCGGCTGCGCGGGGCCGTGGGCCACCTCTCCCTGGCCCGCGCGGCACGCACACAGACCTCCTCGGTACTGCCCCTGCTGGCCCTGCTGACCGCGCTGACCACGGCGGCGTTCGGCGGTTCGGTGCTCACGGGGGTGGCCGCCGCCCGGGACCATGCGGCCCTGCTCACCGTGGGCGCCGACGCCCGCGTGGACGCCGCCGCCCCGCTGCCCGCAAACCTGGCCGGGCGGGTGCGGACGCTGCCCGGGGTGCACGCGGTGACGGCGGTGAGCATCGCGTACGACGCGAAACCGGAGGACGGCGAGGAGACGGTGCCCCTGGTGGGCGTGGACCCCTCCGCGTACGCCGAGTTGTCGGCGCACACGGCTCTGGGCCCCTTCTCCGCAAGGCAGTTGAAGGCCGCGCACGCCGTCTTTGCCGTGGCCTCCCCCTCCGTGGCACGGGCGTACGGCACCCGCCGCCCCTTCCCCGTACGCCTGGAGGACGGCAGCTCGGTCAGCGTCCGGATCACCGCCGTCCGCGACCGCACCCCGGCGGTGCCCGGTGCCGACTTCCTGGTCGTCGACCGGGCCGGGCTCCCCGCGGCGGCCGCCCGCCCGACGGCACTGCTGCTGACCGGCGACCGCCTGGCGGCGGGGGCGCTGCGACGTGCGGCGGCCACCGCCTCGGCCGCGGTGCGGGTACGGGCCGAGCAGCGGGAACGCTACGCCGACTCACCCCTGCAGACCGGCGCCGAGCACGTCTACACGGCGGGCGTCGCCGCGGGCGCGGGCTTCGCCGTCCTCGCCCTGCTCCTCGCCCTGCTGCGGGCGGCTCCCGAACGCGCCGCGCTCCTCGCCCGCCTGCGCACCATGGGCCTCACCCGCGCCCAGGGCCGTCGCCTCCTCGTCCTGGAGTCCCTCCCCCAGGCCCTCCTCGCGGCAGCCGGCGGCACCCTGACCGGCTGGGCGGCCATCCGCCTCCTTGCCCCCGGCATCGACCTGACCGCCATCGCCCTGCCCACGGCCCCCTCCCCCCGCACGGCAGCCGAACTGCACCCCGACCCCTGGTCCCTGACCCTGCCCGCGATCACGGTCCTGGTGGTGGCGGTCGGGGTGGCGGGCCTCCAGGCGTGGTGGACGGGGAGACGGGGATCGGTGGGGGAACTGAGGGCGGGGGACGGCCGATGAACGACTCCGGCCCGGCCGCGCCCGGCGGGCGCGGGGGAACGATCCCAGCCCGGGCCCGGCCGCGGCACCCGGCACCCGGCACCCGGCACCCACTCAGGAGACCCCATGACCACCGACCGCCACCGCAAGGGCAGTCCCGACCCCACCTTCGCCGACCTCGCCGGGCGGGTCGCCGAGACCCGCAACGCCCCCGCCTTCGGTCACGACGCCCTCATCACCTGCGACCGGCTCGTCCGCATCTTCTCCGCGGACGGCATCGAGGTACAGGCCCTCCAGGGGCTCGATCTCCTCGTCCGTGAAGGCGAGTTGATGGCCCTGGTGGGGGCCTCGGGCAGCGGCAAGTCCACCCTGATGAACATCCTCGCCGGCCTGGACACCCCCACCGCGGGAGCGGCCCGGGTGGCCGGCCGCGACCTGCTCGCCATGACGGCCCGCGACCGCCTGGCCTACCGCCGCGAGACCGTCGGCTTCGTCTGGCAGCAGACCTCCCGCAACCTCCTGCCCTATCTGACCGCGGCCCAGAACGTCGCCCTCCCCCTCCAGCTGTCCGGCACCCGTTCCCGCCGCCGCGCCCGCGCCGAACGCGCCCTGGAACTGCTGGAGCTGCTCCAGGTGGCCGACTGCCGCGATCGCCGCCCGCACGAGATGTCCGGCGGCCAGCAGCAGCGCGTCGCCATCGCGGTGGCTCTCGCGAACGCTCCCGCGGTCCTCCTCGCCGACGAGCCGACCGGCGAACTCGACTCCCACACCGCCACGCAGATCTTCGAGGCGTTCCGCACGGCGAACGAGTCCCTGGGCACCACGATCGTGATCGTCACCCACGACCAGGCGGTGGCCGGCGAGGTCCGCCGCACGGTCGCCATCCGTGACGGCCGCACCTCCACCGAGGTACTGCGCCGCAGCGAGGTGGACGCCACGACCGGTCACGAGACGGTGGTCGCCCGCGAGTACGCCATGCTCGACCGCGCCGGCCGCCTCCAGCTGCCCGCCGAGTACACCAAGGCGCTGTACATGCGCGACCGCGTCGCACTGGAACTGGAACCGGACCACATCGGGGTGTGGCCGGACGACACCGGGGAGAAGCGGAAACCGGCGTGAGGCCGCTCGGCGCACCCTGAGACCTGTGTGAGCCGGGCCAGGGCACCCCTGAGCCGTGAGGCGGGCCAGTGCATTGAAGCCCGTGGCGGCCGGGGCACCGCACCCTGACGTCCGTGTGAGGCCGTTCAGCGCACGCTGACGCCGAGGGCTCCGAGGCCCGCACGCCGCACCGCGACCGACCCGTACGGCGTCCGCAGCCGCAGCCATGCCCCGGACGAGAACAGCCCGGTGTCGTCCGCGCCGGCACCCGGCCGCAGGAAGCCCAGGGACTGCGCGGCATGCACGGCCCGCACCGGAAGCCGGGTCTGGCCGATCTCCCGGGACCAGATGTCCCGGCCGATTCCGTCCAGCTCCGCACGGGTGCGCCGCTCGGGCGTCAACTCCTGTGTGCGGGAACGGAATTCGGCGACCGCGTCGGCCACCGTCGTGCGCAGTGTCTCCGGCGCGGGCAGCCCCGGCTCGGGCCGCCAGCCGCCACGCGGCGGCAGGACGCCGGCCCACGGCGGTCCGGTGACCGCGGCCGGCACGGCGGCCGTGGCCGCCCGCTCGTCGAGGGACTCCAGGAACTCGCCGGCGGAGACGGTCACGTCGAGCGTGACGTCGAGCCCGTTCTCGTACGGCTTGGCGAGCCCCACCGCGCGGACCGCCAGCACCTCGAAGGACGGCGGCCGCCCGAACACGGCGAGCGCCGTCCCGGCCGCCTGCAGGCGCACCGCGGCTCCACGGTCGTAGTGGAGCAGCCGGGAGAGGAAGGCGGCGAGGTCGCCCGCCTCCGTCTCGTCGGCCAGGTGGAGCACCGTCATGCGGCGACGGCCTCCTTGTCGCCGCCCGCCTCGGCCGCCTGAGCCCCGTCGGTGTACTGCTGGAGGAACGCGCGCTCACCGTCGGTGATCCGGCGCGGCCGTCCGGCCTCGAAGTCGAACGGCACGACGACCGTCCGTGCTCGCACGTAGACCAGGTCGTCGTCCTTCACCTCGTAGGCGACGGTGAAGGACGCGGCCCTGATCTCGGTGACCCACAGCTCGATGTCCACCGGATGGGGCCGGTGCACGAGCTGCCGCTTGTAGTCGATCTCATGGCGCGCCACCACGGACCCCTGCTGGGACTCCTTGGCCCGGAGGGACGTGAAGTCGATACGCGCCTCCTCCAGATAGCGGAGGAAGATCGCGTTGTTGACATGGCCGTAGGCGTCCATGTCCGACCAGCGCAGCGGACAGCGGTAGATGTGCCGCAAGATCGATCAGCCCCGGGTCAGCTTCTTGTAGGTGGCGCGGTGCGGACGGGCGGCGTCCGCGCCGAGCCGCTCGACCTTGTTCTTCTCGTACGACTCGAAGTTGCCCTCGAACCAGAACCACTTGGACTCGCCCTCGTAGGCGAGGATGTGGGTGGCGACGCGGTCGAGGAACCACCGGTCGTGGGAGACGACCACGGCGCAGCCCGGGAACTCCAGCAGCGCGTTCTCCAGGCTGGACAGGGTCTCGACGTCCAGGTCGTTGGTGGGCTCGTCGAGGAGCAGCAGGTTGCCGCCCTGCTTGAGGGTCAGCGCCAGGTTGAGCCGGTTGCGCTCACCGCCGGAGAGCACACCCGCGGGCTTCTGCTGGTCCGGACCCTTGAAACCGAAGGCCGAGACGTAGGCGCGCGAGGGCATCTCCACCTGGCCGACGTTGATGTAGTCCAGCTCGTCGGAGACGACGGCCCACAGCGTCTTCTTCGGGTCGATGTTCTCGCGGCTCTGGTCGACGTACGAGATCTTGACGGTCTCGCCGACCTTGATGGAGCCGGAGTCGGGCTGCTCAAGGCCCTGGATCATCTTGAAGAGGGTCGTCTTGCCGGCGCCGTTCGGGCCGATGACACCGACGATGCCGTTGCGCGGCAGCGTGAAGCTGAGGTCGTCGATGAGGACCTTCTCACCGAAGGCCTTGTTGAGGTTGTTGACCTCGACGACCACGTTGCCCAGACGCGGGCCCGGCGGGATCTGGATCTCCTCGAAGTCCAGCTTCCGCATCTTGTCGGCCTCGGCGGCCATCTCCTCGTAGCGCGCGAGACGGGCCTTGGACTTGGCCTGGCGCCCCTTGGCGTTCGACCGCACCCACTCCAGCTCGTCCTTCAGACGCTTCTGCCGCTTGGCGTCCTTCGCACCCTCGACCTTGAGGCGGGTGGCCTTGGTCTCCAGGTACTTGGAGTAGTTGCCCTCGTAGCCGTGCAGGCGTCCGCGGTCGACCTCGCAGATCCAGCCGGCCACGTTGTCCAGGAAGTACCGGTCGTGGGTGACGGCCACGACGGTGCCCTCGTACTTGGCGAGGTGCTGCTCCAGCCAGTTCACCGACTCGGCGTCGAGGTGGTTGGTGGGCTCGTCGAGGAGCAGCAGGTCGGGGGCCTCCAGCAGCAGCTTGCAGAGCGCGACGCGGCGCTTCTCACCACCGGAGAGGTTGGTGACGGGCCAGTCGCCGGGCGGGCAGCCCAGCGCGTCCATGGCCTGCTCCAGCTGGGCGTCGAGGTCCCAGGCATTGGCGTGGTCCAGCTCCTCCTGCAGCTTGCCCATCTCGTCGAGCAGCGCGTCGGAGTAGTCGGTCGCCATCAGCTCGGCGATCTCGTTGAACCGGTCGAGCTTGCCCTTGGTCTCGGCGACACCCTCCTGGACGTTCTCCAGGACGGTCTTCTCCTCGGTGAGCGGCGGCTCCTGGAGCAGGATGCCCACGCTGTAGCCCGGCGACAGGAACGCGTCGCCGTTCGACGGCTGCTCGAGCCCCGCCATGATCTTCAGCACGGTCGACTTACCGGCACCGTTCGGGCCGACGACGCCGATCTTGGCACCCGGCAGGAAGTTCAGGGTGACGTCGTCGAGGATCACCTTGTCGCCGTGCGCTTTGCGCGCCTTGCGCATGGTGTAAATGAACTCAGCCAAGAGAAACCGTCCGGCAGCTTGAAATCTGGCAGTGGGCAGATACACCCCATCTTGCCTGAACGCCAGGCTTGGGTGTTAACCCGTTTGGTCCGGGGGCTGTGACCTGGGGTTTCGTGGGTGGCGGCGGCAGCCCGGCCGTCACTGTCGGTCGCTGCCGGGTGGCCACGGGGAGCCCCGGGGAGCCTCGGACGGCCTTGGGGCGGCCCAGGAACGGCCCCGAGGCGGCTCGGGGCGCGGCCTGGGGCGACCCGGGGCGCCCTGGAGGAGCCTCACCCCCGTGCGGATCCATTTCGGGCCCGTGGGAGTCGTCGTTCTGGTGGTCGGCGGCGTCGGTCCGGTCCTCCCGGTCCGCTTGCCTGCCCACGGACCTTCACGTCCGCCCGGAACGGCGACCCGTCGGGCTGCTCCCGCGCGGACGAGCCGGACCACCCGCGCCCGCACCCGCTGCCGGGGGCTCGGCGACGTACGTGCCGATGGCCGATCCGGCCCGCCCCTCCAGCACACCGTGGGAGATCAGCAGCTCCTGAGCCCGCCGGACCGCGTTCTCGCCCGCGCCGCACTCCGAGTGGAGCCGGGTGAGGGCGTCAGCCACGGGGCAGCAGGAGGCGGGACAGGGCGGCGGTGGCGAGGAGGAGGGCGGCGACGGCGAGGAGGCCGATACGCATGCCCGGGAGGGAGAAGCCCCCGCCGGGGCCGGAGAGCAGGCTGCCGAAGAGGGCGACGGCAAGCGCACCACCGGTCTGGCGGAACGAGTTGAGCAGCCCCGACGCTGTCCCCGCGCGCTCTCCCGGGACGGCGTCCATCAGCAGCGCGGTCAGCGCGGGCACCACGAGCGCCCCACCGACGCTCAGTGGCAGCAGCAGGACCAGCACCAGCCACACCGGGGTGTGCGCGGCCATCGGCAGCATGGCCAGCATCGCTGCGGTGAAGATCAGCTGCCCGGCGACGATCACCGGCCGCCGCCCGATCCGCTCCGCCAGCCGCGGCGAGACCAGGTTGGTCGTGGTCACCACCGCGGACATCGGGACGAACATCAGCCCGGCCGCGGTCCCCGACATTCCTCGCAGCTGCTGGTAGTAGAGCCCGAGGAGGAAGATCCCGCCGTAGAAGGCCGCGTTGACGGCGAAACCGACCGCCAGCGGGACGGCCACCCTGCGGTCCGTCAGCATGCCCAGCGGGACCATGGGCTGACGGTGCCGGGCCTCCACCAGGCGGAAGGCGCACCCGGAGGCGACGGCGAGCGCGGCGGCGGCCAGCACGGGGCCGCTGGTCCAGCCCAGGTGGCCGCCCTCGATCACCGCGAAGGCAAGCCCGGCCAGGGCCAGTACGGCGGTGAGCTGGCCTCCGCCGTCCATCGCGGCGGACCGGCGCGCGGAGCGCGGTACCCGGACCAGCAGGCCCAGGATCACCGCGCCCACCGGGAGGTTGAGCAGGAAGACCGACCGCCAGCCGGCCGAGTCGGTGAGCAGCCCGCCCAGCACCGGACCCGCGGCCATGGCCACCGATCCACCGACCGTCCACAGCGCGATGGCGCGGGCACGCGCCCGGGCGTCCTCGTAGGCCTGCCGGACCAGCGCCAGCGAGGCCGGCATCACGACCGCGGCGGCCACGCCCTGCGCCACGCGCGCGCCGACCAGCACGCCTATGTCGGGCGCCAGTGCGCAGCCGAGGGAGGCGAGGGTGAACAGGGCCACGCCCCAGGCGTAGGCGCGGCGTGCGCCCGCACGATCGGCGAGGGCGCCGGCGGAGATCATCAAGGCCGCGAACATCAGGGTGTACGCGTCCACCACCCACTGCAGTCCGGTCATCCCGCCGCTGAGGGACTTCCCTATCGCGGGCAGGGCGATGTTGACGGCCGAGACGTCGATGGTGATCACCGTGAAGCCGAGCAGCGCGGCGACCAGCGCGACGCCGCCGCGCCGCGGCACGGTGGGGGCGCCGGCCGGCGGCCCGGCTGGTCGGAACCGGTGCGGCTGTCGTCGCCGCAGCGTGGACGCCGGGGACTGCTGACCGTGCCCAGGGGCGATCGCGGTGGACGCGGACGTGGAGAGGGCAGAGGTGGGTCGCATGGTGAACTCCTGTGTGAGCAATCCGAATCGACTGAAAGCCGGAGGGAATCGGCGGGCGGCTCCGGCCTGCCGGGGCCGCGGTCCTGTGCCTCGCACCCCCTGGGCCCCGGCGGCCGGGCCGCCCGCTGCGGGAACAACTCTCCGCCCCCGCACGGCCGCCTGGCAGACCGGGCTGTTCCCGGGGTGCGGCGTTCCAGGCCCTGACAGGGCCCCCCACGTTCCCGGTCCACCTGCCACAATGGGCCGAATGGCAGCAGCAGACGCACGGGGCACCGAACTCGGCAGATACCTGAAGGCCCGCAGGGCGCAGGTCCGCCCGGAGGAGGTCGGCCTCCCGGCCGGCGCGGGACTGCGCCGCACTCCCGGACTGCGCAGGGAGGAGCTGGCCGCGCTGGCCGGAGTGAGCGTCGACTACTACATCCGCCTGGAGCGCGGCCGGGAGACCAACCCCTCACCCGCCGTCGTGGACGCCCTCGGCCGCGCCCTGCGACTGCGCGGCGACGCCTACGAACGCCTGCACGAGCTCGTGGAGTTGGCCTCCGGCCGGATCGGTGAACTGCCCGCCTCCTCCGATCACACCGTCCGCGACTCGGTGCTGCGGATGCTGGAGTCGGTGCGTCCGCTCCCCGCCTACGTGGTGAGCCGCTACAACCGCATACTGGCCGCGAATCCGCCCGGCCGGCGACTGCTGCCCGGACTCTGGGACTGGCCGCAGGACCAGCGCAACCTGACCCGCTATCTCTTCCTCCACCCGGTCGGCCGGACGCTCTACCAGCCGTGGGAGGAGACGGTCGCGCTCTCGGTGGCGCATCTGCGGGCGGTCGCCGGAGCGGACCCGGACGACCCCGAGCTGACCACGCTCGTCGGCGAACTGGTGCTGAAATCACCGGAGTTCGCGCAGCTCTGGGAGCGGTACGACGTCTGCGAACGCGGCGGCGGGCAGAAGTCCTTCCAGCACCCGAAGGTCGGACCGATGACCCTGACCTACGAGGTCATGCAGCTGGCCCGGACGGGCGGCCAGCGGATGGTGGTCTACCAGGCAGCACCCGGCACCCCGGACGAGACGGCCATGCTCCGCCTGGACTCCGCGGAGACCCGACCGGAGTCGGCGCCCTCGGACCGTCCGGAGCCGGCCGCCGAACCCTGTCCCACCGCCACGCTTGCCCCGGCCCACGCCCCTGCCGGCTGAGCCGTACGTGATGATCACCAAGACCCGGTGGGCCGAGACCTCGGTCGACCAGCTCCTGAAAGCCGCGCGAAAGTAGCGCGCGTTCCTCGGAAGGCGGTCACTCCTCCGTCTGGGTCTCCTTGCGGCGCAGCACCACCAGCACCGCGCCTCCGATCACCACCAGCCCGATGGCCACCCCCGCGATCATCGGGGTGATCGCGGAGCCGCCCGTCGCGGCGAGGTCGGTGTCGGTCGTGGTGGTGTTCGTGTTTCCGCCCACCGTGGCGGGGCTGGGCTCGCCGAGGGTCTGGGCGGATTTCGTGGTCAGCGCACCCTGGGTCTTGCAGTCGAGGATGCCCGTGAAGCGCCGGCTGAAGCCGTTGGGCCCGGTGATCGTGAAGTCGTAGGCCTGGTCCTCCTGGAGCGGGACCGTCACCGTGCGGGAGGCCCCGGCCGCAATGGTGTGCTCGGCGCCCATCAGCCGGAAGGTGAAGGGCTGGTCCCCCTTGTTGGTCGCGGTGACGTCCACGCCTTGCGCGGCGCAGTTCTTCCGGGCCGACACAGCCGGTATGGCGCCCTTGGCCGCCCAGGTCGCACCCGCGGTCGCGGAGACCGTCGACTCGCTGGAACCGGCCAGGATCTGCGTCTGGCTACGGCTCTCGGAGGCGAACGCCCGGCCCACCGGCACGGTGGTCGACGCCTGCACGGTCAGCTGGGCGGAACCGGCCGGGGCGTCCTTCGGGACGGCGAAGTACAGCCGGCTCCCGTCCGTCGCCGACTTGATCACCTTGCCGGTCTTGTCGATGATCCGGACCCCGCTGGTGGCCGCGTCCGCAGGCGGGACCACCGTGACGCCGCCCGCGTTGGTGTGCACGGTCACCGGCCCGAGCACAGCACCGGGGCGGCCGGAGACCTCGGGCGGGTCGAGCGTCAGCGAGGCCTGCGGCTCGGCGCTGTTCCGGGCGCTCTTCTCCAGGAAGTCGGCGAGCTTCTCGGCCTGGGGATCCACCGCGTCGACCTTCGCGCCGTCCGAGTAGCGCCAGATGGCCACCTGGGTGCCGGCCGCCGCATCCTGCTCGGTCAGACCGCCTGCTCCCGCCCGCCGGGCGAGCGCCGCGAGGTCGTTGACCTGGGGGTAGGAGTTCTGCAGGATCCAGCGGATCCGGCCGGCGTCCTTGTTGGCGCCCAGCGAGGTGCTGCTCCAGGGCGTCTCCTGGTAGCGGGCGTCGCGCTGGGTGGGGCTGTGGATGTCGACGCAGTACGTCTGCAGGGTGCCGCCGCCGTCCACGGACATCTCGAACAGGCCGGCTGCCACCTGCTGGTCGACGCCGTCCTCGTGGATGACGGCCTGGCCATAGGTCTTCAGGCCGTTGATCGTGGCCGCCGCGCCGCCCTCGGGCTGCGGTCTCCCGTCGGCCACGGCCGTACCGGCGCCGGACAGCACACCCGCTGCCACCACACCGGAGACCATCGTCACGGCGCCGAGGCGGGCCACAGTGACGGACCGAGGAAACCCAGACAACGCAGCAAGCACAGAATTCCCCTTCGAGCAGGACCCGTTGGACGTGGGGGACGGTCCCACCAGCAGAATCGGCAGCCCCGAAGGGCACGCCCGGCATCCTATGGATCACGCGGACCCCGCCCGGCCGGTCAGATCGTCTGATGGCCGATCCGATCCGGAATCGTTATCGCCGGGACCGAACGCGAACCGCGCATATCGACAAATCCACCGCCCTGGCGGGGCGTTGGAGTGCCGGGGGGGCGCAAGTGCCGGGCCGCCGGGGCCGCATCCTCCTGCTGGCTGCGGGTCGCGGAGCACGGTCACGGAACGCGGGGTCGCGGAGCACGGTCACGGAACGCGGGGTCGCGGAACGCCGATCCATCAGGGCGCCGGTGGAGTCGGCGGAGCGGCTGGAGTCGACGCAGCCCGTGGGTCCGGTGAACCCGTGAGTCCGGTGAGTCCGGTGGAGTGGGCGGAGCGGGCGGAGCGGTGGCTCGGGTGACGTCACGCCTGTGATGTCACGTCACCGCCGCCGGCTCCGGATGCTGTTGGGCCCGGTCGCCGTCGGGCGCAGCGGCGGGCGGAGTCTCCCAGTCGGGCTCCGGCCGTACCGCCGTCGGTGCCTCCGGTTTGGCCGCGCGGCGGAAGGCCGCGGTGCCCCGGGCCAGGTCGTGGCCGATGGCCACCGCGTCGACGTCGGCCGACGTCCGGCTCTGCTGCCCCTCGCGCTGGTCCGTACGCACCTTCAGCCGGCCCTGCACGACCACGGGCTGCCCCACCTCCACCGAGGCCATCACGTTGACGGCGAGCTGGCGGTTGGCCCACACCGTGAAGAAGTTGGTGTGCCCGTCCGTCCAGGCGCTCTTCTCCCGGTCCCAGTAGCGCGAGGTCACCGCCAGCCGGAACCGCGCCGACGGGCCCGCCGCCAGCTCCCGGTACACCGGCGGCGTCGCCACGTTGCCCACCACACAGACCACGGTCTCGTTCATCGCGAACCCCTCCCTCGCCCGGCCGCCCCTTGCCGCCGGGCGGACACGCGTACGGGCCCCTCCCGTACGGCTGCGTCTGCCGTGCCCGGCGCACGCGTGCCGCGTACGCCGTCGCACTTCACGCCGATCGACGAGCCGCTCGCCCTGCCTCTCGCCGGGCGTGCGACGCGATCGCCGTGGGATCAGACTGCCTCCGCCGGGCCGGGCCCGCTGAGCGCTGTGGACGGCCGGTCACCTGTGGAAAACCCCGCCACCCGAACGAGTGATGGTCATCCCCCGGCCCCCTCACCCACCCCTGCCGGCCGCCCGGCCTCACCCCACCCCGGCCCGCGCCACCCGCCCGTACTGCTCCCGTACCTCCCGGTACCGCAGCAGCTCAGACGCCAGCGGATCGAGCACCCGGGCCCGCCCGCAGCCCGCGGCCGCTTCCCGCAGCCGCCGTTCGGCATCCTGTCCGTACCGTCGCGCCGGGCCCCGGGCCGCCATCCGGCAGCCCCACTCCACCATCGGGCCGCCGACGATCCCGCACACCATCAGCAGCACCGGCACCCCGAGATTGGGCGCCATGACCCCGGCGATCTGGCCCGCGAGCCACGCACCGCCCACGATCTGCAGCAGCGTCATGGCCGCCTGGACCAGCACCGCGACCGGCCACCATCCCGGCCGCGGCGGTCGTCCGGGCGGCAGACCGGCCCGCGCCGCCAGGTCGTCCAGCGCCTCGGACAGCCCCTGGGAACCGCGTGCGGCCGCCTCGCGCACGGCCTGTGCCCATGGCACGGGCAGCCCGTCCGAGGCCCGGTCGGACACCGTACGGACGGCCTGCTCCACCCGCTGGCGGGCCGTGGCCTCCTCGTCGGGGGGCCGCACCGCGATCCGTCCGGTCGTGTGTTCGCCACGGTTCTGGTACCAGCGCCACAGCCGCAGCCAGGGGGTGCCGCAGGCCCGGTTGGCGTTGCGCAGCCAGGCGCGCTCGGCGGCCTCCCCGGCCGCGATGGCACCCACCGCGTCGGCGAGACGGGCGGCGAACTCCTCCCGTGCCTCCTCGCTGAGGCCGACGGGCCGGCCGGTGGCGTAGACGGGCCGCAGCCGGTCCGCCGCCGCGTCGAGGTCGGCCGCGACCCGGCGGGCCGGGGCACCGCGCTCGGCCACGAATTCACCGAGCGACTCGCGCAGTTCACCGACGCCGTCGCCGGTGAGCGCGGACAGCGCGAGCACGGTGGCGCCCGCTTCGCCGTACTCGCCGAGCGCCACGCCGTCCTCGTCCAGCAGCCGGCGCAGATCGTCCAGGACCTGGTCGGCGGCCTCACCGGGCAGGCGGTCGATCTGGTTGAGGACGACGAACATGACCTCCGCGTGGCCGGCCATGGGCCGCAGATAGCGCTCGTGGAGGACGGCGTCGGCGTACTTCTCCGGGTCGACCACCCAGATGACCGCATCGACGAGCTTCAGGATCCGGTCGACCTGTTCGCGGTGCTGCACGGCCGCCGAGTCGTGGTCGGGCAGGTCGATCAGGACCAGCCCGCTCAGCTGCCCCTCGCCCTCCGGTCCCTGCACGGGCCTGCGGCGCAGCCGGCCGGGGATGCCGAGCCGGTCGATCAGGCCCGCCGCGCCGTCGCTCCAGCTGCACGCGATCGGGGACGCGGTGGTCGGCCGCCGTACGCCCGTCTCTGAAATGGCCACCCCGGCGAGCGCGTTGAACAACTGCGACTTTCCGCTGCCGGTGGCACCCGCGATGGCGACGACGGTGTGCTGACCGGAGAGCTTGCGCCGGGTGGCCGCCTCGTCCAGGACACGGCCCGCCTCGGCGAGGGTGGTGCTGTCCAGGCGGGTACGGGAGAGGCCGACGAGTTCCCGCAGAGCGTCCAGGCGGGAGCGGAGGGGGCCGTCGTAGGCCAGCCGTGCGGGGGTACGGCTGCCCGGACCGCGGCTCGGCTTGTCGAGGACGGAGCCGCGGCCGGCGGCCGCGTCGGCCGTGGCGTTCTCGTTCACGCGCCGGGCGATGAGACCGTCGTCCCAGACCTCGGTGGGGTCGGCCTCCGCGTCCGGGCCGAGGCCGGCCGCCGCCGTGTTCCCGGCCCTTCCCGCGTCCTCGCTCTGCCGGGCGCTCCTGCCCTTCCTGGCGTCCCCGCCCGCCCCCGCGTCCTTGGCCGCTGCACCGTTCCCGGCTGTTGCGACGCTCCTGGCCGCCGCACCGCTTCTGGCCACTGCGCCGTTCCCGGTCGCTGCCACGCTCCTGACCGCCGCACCGCTCCTGGCCACTGCGCCGTTCCCGGTCGCTGCGAGGCTCCTGGCCGCCGTGCTGCTGCCGGCCGCTCCGCCGCTGCCGGCGGTTCCGCCGTTCCCGGCCGCTGCGCCGTCCTTGAGACGGCCGCGCACGCCCCTGCCCGCGTCGGCGCCCCTGCTCGCGTCGGTGTCCCGGGCCACCACGCGCCCGAGCCGCTCCCGGTCCGCACCGCCGGCGCGTTCCGCCCGTTCCTCGGGCACACGCGCGTGGCGGACGCCGTCCGTGCGTGCGTCCCGGTCCTCGGACACACCCACACGCCTTTCCCGGTCCGTGCCATCGGCCCGTTCAGCCCGCTCCATCCGCTCCATCCGGTCCACCCGGTCCACCCGGTCCGCCCGTCCCGCCCGCTCCTCCGGCACGCGCGCGTGCCGGGCGCCGTCCGTCCGTGCGCCCCGGCCCTCCGGCTCGGAGGCGGCGCCGGACTCGGCAGCCCGGTCGGGGAACGGGCCGCTTCCGGCACGGCCCTCGGCGGAGCCTGCGTCCGGGCGAGGCCGGTGACGGTCACCGGCCTCGCCCCCACCGTCGGACCGTACGTTCGCGCCGTCCGCAGCCCCGGGCTGTGCTGCCGGGGAGCCGTCGCCCTGCTCGCTGTGTCCCATGCGGTTCAGTTGATTCAGTTTGTTCAGGTGGTCCAGGTGATCCTTGTGATCGGTGTGATCGGTGTGATCGGTGGGGTCCGTGTGGTCCGTGTGGTCGTGGTCGGCGACGGCGGTCACGGTCACCTCTCCTTCTGCAGTACGGACAGCGCGGCGATGAGTTCGGTCTGGGGATCGACGTGGACGCCCAGCGTGTCGAGCGGGGCCAGACGCCGTTCCCGCTCGCGGTGCATGACCCGGTCGACGTGCTCGGTCAGCAGGCGCCCGGCCCGGTCACGGATCCGCAGCGCCCCGTGGGGACCGATCCGCTGGGCGAGCCCCTCGCCCGCGGTGCGTGCCCGGCGGCCGCCCAGCAGCACGGTGGCGACCAGCGCGGCGACGGCGTCGGAGTCGGGGGCGCCGTTGCGCTCCAGTTCCCGCACTTCGTCCTCGGCGTACTCCTCCAGCTCGCGCCGCCAGCGTCGCGTCGCGAGCCCGATGCGGTGCTCGGCACTCTCCATCGAGGGGTCCCGGCCCATCAGCTCGGGGGCGTCGGCGGCGGGCTCGCGCCGCCAGGCCTCCTCGATGCGTTCGTCGGCCGCGGTGACGGAGCACAGCAGCAGCGCGGCGAGACTCTCCACGAGCGCGTCCAGCAGTTCGCCCGCGGTGCAGTCGAGCGGGAAGGCCCGCCAGCGCTTGAGGGCGTCCCCGGCGAGCACGGCCCCGTTCTGCAGCCGGTAGCTCACGCGTGCGTCCTCGGCGTCGTACGCGCTGTCGATGGCGGCGTTGAGCCGCAGCGCGGCCGCGTACTGGGCGGCGGCAGCGCTGGCCAGCTCGGGCACGCGCGACTTCAGCGAGTCGAGGAGGCCGTACGCCGTGCGGGCCACGACCTGCTCGCGAGCCCCCGCGTCCTGCGCGTGGTGGACGAGCCAGGTGCGCAGGGCCGCCACGGCGCTGGCGGGCAGCAGACCGCCGCCCCAGGCCGATTCGGGCAGCTCGGGCACGGTGAAACGGGGTACGTCACCGAGTCCGGCCTTGGTGAGCAGGGCGCCGTACTGCCGGGAGACCTCCGAGACGACCTGGTGGGGCACGCGGTCGAGGACGGTCACCAGGGTGGCGTCGTACTCCTTGGCGGTGCGCAGCAGGTGCCAGGGGATGGCGTCGGCGTAGCGGGCCGCCGTGGTGACCATGACCCAGACGTCGGCGGCGCAGATCAGTTCCGCGGCCAGGACGCGGTTGTCGGCGGCCAGGGAGTCGATGTCGGGGGCATCCAGCAGGGCGAGCCCGCGCGGGATCGTGTCGGCGGTCTCCAGCCGCAGCACGCGCGCCGGGTTCTCGCCCGGCACCAGGAGCTCGTCACCCTCCTCCTGGTCGGGCACCCACACACGGGTGAGGTCGGGGAGCACGCGCATGCCGCTGAACCAGTGATGGTCGTCCGGATGACAGACCAGCACCGGGGTGCGGGTGGTCGGCCGCAGCACGCCGGCCTCGCTGACCCGCCGTCCCACGAGGGAGTTCACGAGGGTCGACTTGCCGGCTCCGGTGGAGCCGCCGACGACCGCCAGCAGCGGTGCGCCGGGTTCCCGTAGCCGGGGCACCAGATAGTCGTCGAGCTGGGCGAGCAGCTCGTCGCGGTTGGCACGCGCGCGTGGGGCCCCGGCCAGGGGCAGCGGAAAGCGTGCGGCAGCGACACAGTCGCGCAGGGCGGAGAGTGTCTCGAGCAGCTGAGGCCGAACGTCCAAGGTCACCACATGCGAAGAATGCCCAATTTTAGGGGATTTCTGAAGCATATGGACATCTCAGCGCGCCGATGGAACACAACGGGCGTAAGGGATGACTGGGACGCGGGCCCAGTCCAGGCATAACGAGTGCACAACACCCTGTGCCTCGGGCGCCAAAAGCGGTGCACGATTCGTACCTGCCTGCGATTATCAGGACCGCTTCACCGAACCTCCACATCGAGCCACGGAGGCGAAGCAACCGGGTCAAGGAACGGGGAGCCTTATCCTTGTCCCGCACCAGGCCCCCGTAGCTCAGTGGATAGAGCAGGCGCCTTCTAAGCGCTTGGCCGCAGGTTCGAGTCCTGCCGGGGGCGCCACTGAACCTCTGGCCTTCGCACGGCACGCATACGGCGCGCGGAGCGGACCACGGCGGCGTTCAGGGCGCGATCAAGGGTGACAAGCCACAGGCGCGGGCGACGGCCCTGCGCGGCGCGCCGACAGCCGGCGCTCGACAGCGGAAACTCACCAGTGGCCACTCGACGGCCGACACACCACTGGACCGGGCTTCCCGGGGACAGCCACGGCACGCGTTCCGTCCGTCGGCGCGATGGCCCGGCGGCGCGATGGCCCGGCGGCGCGATGGCCCGGCGCCGCGGCGGCGGACCGCGGGCGCGGACCGTTCACGGCCGGCAGACGGACACCTTCCCGGCACGGACACCTTCCCGGCGTCGATCACACTCCGACCCCTGAGTCATGCACCACGAGCAATGGGCAGTGAGCCGTGAGCCGTGAGCCGTGAGCAGCGGGCAGTGAGCCGTGAGCAACGGGCCATGCACCAACGCTCCCCCAGCCGCACGGAGTTGCCCGGTGTCGGCGATCTCGGCGAATTCGGCGATATCACGCAACAGCGCGCCGGCGGGGGCAGGCGCCCCCGCTGACGCGCTGTGCGGCGTACGCGGTCGTGGGACCGGTCAGAACGCCCGGCTGTTGCAGCCCATGTCCGAACCGAGGTGGCTGGGCTGGGCACCCGGGGAGCCCTCACCGTTGAGCGCGTTGCCCAGTGCGCCGTTGATGGCGCCGACGCTGCCGAGGATGCTGATGTTCATGTCGTGCGAGCGGCACTCGATGCCCTGCGTGACGTCGAAGTCGTCGTGGCCCCGCTCGCCGTGTGCCATGGCCGTGCCGACGCCGAGGGAACCGACCGTGCCGAGGACGGCGGCGCCGACGACGGCGAACTTGTGAAGCTTGCGCATTGATTCTCCGTTGGTCGAGCGGATGTGATCTGCAGCAGATCGAGTGGGGAGGCCGAGGCCGGACTGGCGCGGCGGTGTCGTCAGCCGAGCCGGGGAAGACCCAGCTGGCCGACCGGAGGCGCCGCGACCTGCCCGAGGCCGAGCGGGGAGACCTCCGGCGCACCGGGCGGCGCGATCAGCGGGTTGACGAGCGGGTTCACCTGAGGGTTGACCTGCGGGTTCACCTGCGGGGCGACATGCGGCGCGGGCTCCGGGTTGAAGGCCTGGGGTACGGCGACCTGCGGGGCGACCTGCGGCATGACCTGGGGCGCCGTCTGCGGGGTGACCTGCGGTACGACCTGGGCGGGCGCCTGCTGGGGGGCGGCCTGGGGCGCAGGCTGCGGGGCGGCCTGCGGGGCGGCGTACGGCGAGTTGGAGGCCTGCGCGTAGCCCCCCGAGGTGGCCGAGGCGGAGGCGTAACCCGTCTGCTGCTGCGGGGGCGGCGGCGGAGCGGCCTGCTGCATCGGCGGGGCGTACTGCGGCGGACCGGACACCTGCGCACGGCCCGCGGAGTCGGAGGTCGCGGCGGCCTGCGCACCGTTCGACTGGGGAGCCTGGTACTGGGGCGGCGCGTACTGGGGAGGAGCCTGGTACTGCGGAGCCGCATACTGCGGCGGCGCGTACTGGGGTGGAGCCTGGTACTGCGGAGCCGAGTACTGCGGAGCCTGGTACTGGGGAGCCTGGTACTGGGGAGCCGGGTACTCGGGAGCGGGCGCCGGAGCGGCGCCGGGGTACCCGACTTGAGTGTCGGCATGGCTGACGCCGACGCCGATGGCGGACAGGCCGCCTGCCGCTGCTACGACGAGCGCGGCCTTGTGAAGCTTGCGCATGGAACCCTCGGCCCTTCAATACCTGTACAGGGAAATCCGTTGTATTCAGTGCAGTCTTGCGTGCGCTCAGTCTGATGTTCGTACTGCGCCCTTACCGCGGGGAATCCTGGGCTGCCACGGACTTCACGCCGGAGCCGACAGCGAATCCCCTTGCCCCTCTCCGAGTCCATGGTCGCTGCCCTCTCACCGCTGGCAACGACATTTCCCCCGACCCAGTCACGGGATCCATATACTCGTCACCCATTTGCCATCGACCGTATTATCGGTTCCGTTCCCGACCGATTCGGTCCGGTCAACACCGCTTCGGTGCGGCCGAGTTCGGGCAGCGGGCAGAATCCCATGGTCAGGCGCGGTGCGCCACCGTACACAACTCCTCGACATGGCGCGGCGATCGGCGGGTTCGCCGTTCACCCGCCCCGGTCCGCGGCGCCGTCCGACGCGGCGAGCATGCATCACTCACGAGCAAATGCGGCAATGCCACACGGCATTGAGGCAAATGAGTGACCACACCCCGGCTCCCGTGTCCGGCGCCACACTCATCTCGTTCCGCAGAGGGCCAGAACGAGGGTCCACCGCAGCCGCACCAGGGCATCAAGAACAACAGCCGCACTGGCTCATCAACATTCCAATACGTTCCACGCACAGGTCAATGAAGGGCCGAGGGTTTCATGCGCAAACTTCACCAGGTCGCTCTCGTCGTCGCAGCAGCCGGCGGTCTGACCGGCATCGGCACCGGCTCCAGCCTCGCCGCCGCCCCCGTTGCGTACAACGGCAGCGTCCCGCCCCCCATTGCGCAGCAGGACACCCAGGCCGGCGCGTACACCGCCTCCCGGGCCAACGCCAGTACGTACGGCACGCCGGCCCCGCAGGCCGCCCCGCAGCGGCCCACCGAGATCACCCCGCAGGTCAACCCGCAGGTGAGCCCGCAGATCAACCCGCAGATCTCGCCCCAGGCGACCCCGCAGGCGGCCCCGGCCGAAGGTGCTCCGTCGAATCAGACCAACCTCTTCCGTCCGTACCAGGAGTGCAGCCCGCAGAACCTGCTCAACGCGAATCTCCCGATCGCCCTGCTCGGCGCCTCCGAGACGCGCGGCATCAGCTGCACCCAGGCCAACAGCCAGGCGAACGCGGCCGCCAGCGCGCACTAGGCAGTCGCAGCGCCGGACACCGACGCCCCGCACGGGCCCTTCGAGGACGTTCCTCGAGGGGCCCGTGCGCATGTGCTGCGGCGTCAGAGTGCCTACCGCGACCAACGGATCAAGAATTCGGCGCGTCGCTGTCCTTTTTAGGATATTTCGGTACTAATGTCCCGTGACTGTAAGAAGTCGATCTGCCACAGATCGCATCCACTTCACTCCACCGGAGAAGACATGCACAAGCTTCGCAAGGCTGCCGTCCTGGTCGCTGCCCTCGGTACCGTCGGGCTCGTGGGCGCCGGCACCGCCACCGCCGGCGAGGGCGGCTACGGCGGCGGCAAGGACGGCGGCAAGGGCGACCGCTTCAGCGTCCTGCAGAGCTCCAACTGCAAGTCGCACGACCTGAACCTCGACGTCCTGGGCGAGGTCGGGATCCTCAACGGCCTGCTGGGCAACGCGCTCAACGGCGAGGGCAACCCGGGCGCGCAGGACACCCACATCGGCTCGTCCATGGGCTGCAACAACAGCGCCTTCTAAGCGCACGAGGGCCGCACGGGCGGCCACCTCGGGAGAACGGTCCCGGCATCGAGCCCCAGGCTCGACGCCGGGGCCCCTTTTTTGTGCCGAATTCCCGCCCCCCGGCGACCACCGGATCACCATTGTCGACGACGGCCGAACCCGGCTGGGATTATATGCTGAAATAGCAATTCACTCACGGAGCGGAATTCCAGACCGTCAACCAGGTGGAGACAATTCGCCGAATTCGGCGCGTCGCCGATTACTTGCGGATAGTTCTTATTAGCCTCCATAACTGTTCGAAGCAGATCTGCCACAGATCGCATCCACTTCACTCCACCGGAGACGACATGCACAAGCTCCGCAAGGCCGCCGTCCTGGTCGCCGCTCTCGGGAGCCTCGGGCTCCTGGGCGCCGGCGCCGCCCACGCCGACGGTCACGGCGGCTGGGGCCACGACGGCACCCGTGTCAACATCGGCCAGAGCACCACCTGCAGGTCGCACGACGCGAACGTCGACGTTCTGGGCGAGGTCGGCATCCTCAACGGCGTGGGCGGCAACCTGCTCAACGGCGAGGGCAACTCGGGCGCGCAGGAGAGCTCCCTGGGCTCGTCCATGGGCTGCAACAACAGCGTCGGCAAGTAGGTCGACCTCCCCGGCTCCCGGCCCGCGGCCGGGAGCCGGGGGCTTCTCATGGGCCCAGAAAGCCGAAATGCCGGACCGGGAACGTTCCCGGTCCGGCATTTGCCGATCGCGCCTCAAAACTTGGGACGAGGCACTTTGACGCCCTTCGGCAGCGGCACCCTGTTGGAACAGTCCACCACCGCCCCGACCTTCTGGGACCCGCCGCCCAGCAGAGAGTCCTCGGGAAAGACCACGCGCGGCCGGTCGACCGTCGAGCAGTCCTGCGTCTGCTTGACGACACGCTTGCCGTCCTTGTCGGTGTGCAGAGACTCGCTCTTGCGCACACAGACGGTCTCCCACAAACCCGTGCTCCTGCAGTCACTGGGGTACTCCCCGGCGTGCGCCTGAGCGGCGCCGCCGCAGACCACCGCGAGACTCCCGACGAGCCCCGAGACGGTGGCCATCTTCTGCCGACTGAACATGTCCTGCGCTCCTTTGCACATCCGGGCCCGGCGCCTGCGCCGTCGACCGGCGCGCGTCCGAGCCCTGGTGAACTATCGATACAGAGGGGCCGGCACCCGGACGCGTTACCGGATGCGCCCGGCGCCGGTGTTGCTGCAGCCCGGGCGCGCACCCTGTCGGGTCTGTTGCGCGTCCGGGCTGCCTTCGCCATTTGTTTGTATTGCTCAGCACACCGTCGAACGGACCGAGTTGATCAAGGGCTCGGACGTTCGGATCGTGCGATGCACAGAGGAGGTCCTGATGGATGTGGATGCGTCTGTCGTGGCGCTCCGAGGCCATGGGGGACGCGATGGTCCGCCAGGCGGCCGGCCGCCGGCCGGCCAGGATGCGGACCCCGGCGCGATCACCCGGGCAACGGCCTACGGCGCCCCGTGGCCAGGGCGTCGGCCTGCGAGAAAGCCACCGCGACGGCCTGCAACGCGCATACCGAGCCCCCGGCTTCTTCCTTACTTGGAGCTGTCCGGACCGTAACCCTCTTCGGGCGCCTGGTACTTGCCGTCCTCTTCGGGCGCCTGGGCCTTGTCGCCACCCGGCACGCCCCACTGCTGCGAGTAACCGCCCCACGTGGCCACGGCGTTCGCCTGCGAGTTGGCCACCGCGTTGAGCTGCCGCGGAACATCCTGGTCATCGTAACCACCGGCGAAGCTGACGCCGACGCCGAGGAGGGAAAGCCCCGCAACCGCCGTTGCTACGACCGCAGCACGCTGAAACTTACGCATGTTCAGACCCTTTCGTACCCGGGCTTTCAAGCCCTGGTGTTGACTACTTAGTGTGAGCATATACACACGTTTCGTAGCAATTTGGGATCTATGGATGCTCGGTCGTGTCGGGTGATGACAAGGCGGCTTGCATCAGGAGGAGCGAGCGGCGCATAACCGGTCCGGAATCATTCGGGTCCGGGCCGTTTGCCGCCCGGCGGGCGGGCGAGGAAGGTGCCGGAAGGTTGCGCCCCGGCCCTCAGCCGAGCACGTGGGGCAGGTCGAAGTCCCGGTCGGTCCCCGGAGAGGCGCTGGAACAGGTGATCTCGGGCCCGATCCGCATCTTCCCGTTGCCCAGGGCCGCGGGGATCGTCAGGGGCTGCGTCGGCAGGCAGTTGTCCTGGCGGGTCATGACCCCGTCCTCGGGCAGCTCGCCCTCGATCCGCTGGACGCAGGTGACGTTGCCCTGAATGTCGCGCGTGCAGCTGCCCGGACCTCCCGCGGCATGCACCTGGGCGACACCGGTACAGGTCACGGCGAGACCGCCGAGCAGCCCCGAGACGGCCGCGATCTTCTTCCTGCTGAACATGTGAAGCGTTTCCTTTGTGAGGGGCGCACTGTTGCTGCAGCCCGTGGCCGAGCCGAGAAAACGCGATGCTGCCGAAGGCGATTGCCGCGACATCCACCGCGGAGAATGGGGTGTGTCGTCTTTCAGCGGTTCACCGGCAACCGCTCGCCGTGCGCGGGCTTTCAGCGCCGACGCGACGGCTCACGGACCGGAGCAGCAGCCTCGCGCTCCGGGCGGGCCGGCATGGACGGGCCCCTTCGGGGGTGCCCCCGAAGGGTTCGCACCACGCGTCGCGCACGATGACGCCGCCGGATTCAGCTGCCGGCGGTGAAGGCGTTGTTGAACTGGCCGCAGGCGGTGTCCAGGGTCTGGCCGAGGCCGAGCACACCGAGCGGGATGTTGTTCTCGGAGACCGTCTGCGGGCTGCACTCCTGGTAGGGGCGGTAGAGATCGTTCACCTTGAGACCGCTGTCGTGGGCGTAGGCGGTACCGGCGCCGGCACCGACGGCGGACAGACCGCCGGCCGCCGCCACTGCTGCGATCACGACTTGCTGAAGCTTACGCATGGAACCCTCGGTTCTTCATTGCCTGCACATCGAGGCTGATTGCCTACCGTGACGGAATGAACACTAGCAGTAGCGGTAAGGCGTATTCCACATCGATGGATATCCGTGTCCGGGCAACCCGGCCCCGGGAAGGCTTACTTGATGAAAGGGCGGCAGAATTCAGCTGGTTGTGATCGTCGGCAAGAGCCATTGCCGAGATGATGATCCGCTCGTGATCCGGGTCCGCATCACCGTTTTGTGTGCTCCACGCCAACACCGTTGTAAATAAGGAAAGTTGATTTGGCGCAGAATGCCGGCGCTCCCGGTGTCACGAAAAGGTCGGCTCCGCGTCCCGGACGTGAACGCGTGCGGCGACGGACTCGACCAGGTCCCGCAGCCCTTCGACGTACAGCCGCATGTTCTTGTACGCGGCGTCGGTGTCGGGGTAGCGGCAGGCGAACCACAGGCCCTCGTGCAGCCGGTTGACCCAGGCGCACACCTGGTCGCCGTACGACACCCGGATCAGCCCGTACGCCTTCCGCTCGGTCCAGTGGGCCGAGCCGGGGACGACGCGCGCGTCGACGTACGAGACGATCGAGTACAGGTCGGGCGAGGTCGGGCGGAAGTCCGCGCCGAGCAGGCGCAGTACCCGGGCCAGCGGGATGCGCGCCAGTGAGCGGTTGGCCTGCAGTTCGGCGCGCACCGCCGCGAGCGCCTCGTCGAAGTCCCGGGCCGCGGGCACCTCGATCGGGGCTCCGCCGACGTACCAGCCCACGGAGTCCGCCCAGGTGGACCGCATCCGGGTGTGGAACGGCACCACCGCGCGGTAGACCGGCTGTCCGCCGAGCTGGTGGACGATCAGGCTGGTCGCGGCCAGGACGCCGACCAGACTGCCGCCGTAGGGCCTGCAGTACGTCTCGAACGCGGCGGCGGCATCCGCGTCCACGAGCGGCTCGCGCATCAGCTTCTGGGTGGGCAGCGGGTCGCCGGGCCGCACACCGAGGTCGACGGGGAAGTCCGGCAGCCTGCCGTCGCACCGGCGGATGAACTCCCGCCAGCGGGCGACGATCGTGTGCGTGTCGTCGATGCCGTCCGCGTTGGCCCGCTCCTGCTCGCAGAAGTCGACGTAGCTGCCGACCGGCGTCTGGGTCACGGTGCGGCCCGTGAGCTGCGCCGTGTACAGCTCGTGGATCTCGTCCGGGATGCGCTGGAGGGAGTAGGCGTCGACGTTGGTGTGGTCGAAGGCCATGTACACGCTGGTGGAGTCGGAGCGGACGACCGCCGTGTAGATGAGGTTCGGCCAGCCGAGCGCGTCCGCCGCCACGTCGAATCGGTCCTGCAAGTGCCGTACCAGCGCGCCCGTGTCGGTGAAGTCGCCGACCACCTCGCGGCGCAGGGAGACGTCGTCCCCGGCGAGGGTGAACCGGTGCATCTCGTCCCCGGCCCAGCGGAAGCCGCTGCGCAGCGTCTCGTGCCTGAGCGTCCAGCCGCGCAGCGCCTCCTCCAGCGCGTCGAGGTCCGCCCGGCCCGGCAGGTCGAACGCCGCGCCGAGCCAGGTCGGCACGAACAGGCCGTCCTCGCGCACCGACCGCGCCGTTCTGATGTGGCCCTCCTGGATGTACGCCGGTGGCCGCGAGTCCGTCGGCAGCGCTTCCGCCGCCGCGCGGGTCGCCGGGCTGAACGTCCACTCGACGAGTTGTCCGGGCCGGACCTCGCAGCGCTGGATGTCAGAAATTCGCACGGGCGTCTCCGTTCGCAGAAGGCACAGAATCGATCAAGGGAGTGCCGTGCGCGCGAGCGGTGGCCGCCGTGTCGCCGGCTTTTCAGCGGAATGCGTGACGTCTCGAACGGCGGAGCGATCAGCGGACGGTGATCGGGTCGTCGATGCCGAGGAGGTCGAAGTCGGTGCGTGTGTCGGCGAGTTGGTCCTCTCTGCGGTGCGTGGTGGTGCCGGGGGCGGGGCCGCCGGGGCACTTCCCGCGTGCTCCTCCCCCGGGATCTGCCTCACACGTACTGGTAGATCGCGCTCGTGTCCTCCAGTTCGTCCGGCGTCACGTTCCACGGCGGCAGCCGCTCGTGGCGCGACACGATCCGGCCGTGCTGGGCGTCGCGCGCACCGGGTGGCTCGGCCGGGAGGTAGCGGGGGTTGCCGTGCCGCTGCCGCCACAGGGTCCACTGCAGGTCGACGAAGGAGTGGTGGAGCCAGAAGACGGGGTCGTTGGCGGAGGCGCCGCCGAGCATCAGTCCGCCGACCCAGCGGTGCACCCGGTTGTGGTTGTGCCAGGATCCGCTGCCGCGGCCCGTTCCCCAGCCCTCCATCCTGTTGCGGAAGCCCTTGGTGACCGTCGAGTCCCAGGGCGCCGTGTCGTAGACCGGGTCGGCCAGCGCCCTGTCCAGGTCGGCGCGGGTCGGCAACTGGATCGGGGCGCGGGCGTTGCCGAGGTCGCGGGTGAGGAACTCCGCGGTGGTCACGCCCTCCGTGATCCTCCAGCGGCCCGCCCGGTGGGCGAACGGGCCGGTCATCACCTGCCGGTCCGAACGCCGTCCGTTGCCGCCGAGCAGGTCGTCGGTCCACGGCACGGCGGTGGGCGAGCGGTCCCGGGTCCAGTCCCAGTACGGCACCGTCACCGAGGGGTCCACCCGGCGCAGCGCCCCCTCCAGCTCCAGCACGAACTTGCGGTGCCAGGGCAGGAAGGAGGGTGTCATGTGGGCGGTGCGCAGCCCGCGCTCGCCGTCGGGCTTGTTGTAGGCGATGTGGATCCGTACGAACTCGTCGTACTCGCCGCGCCGTTTGAGCTCCAGCAGGGCGTCCACGAACCGTCGTCGCTCGGCGGCCGTCAGCGTGGTGACGTTCTTACGCGTGTACGCCATGCTCGCCACCCCCGTGCATCGGCCCCCCGCCCATCGGGCCCGGCGCCAGATCGCGCAGTTGCTCTCCGGGACTCAGCTCGTCGACCGCCCCGCGGGCCGCGGCGAGCGGCGTCGGGTACGAGCCGTAGTGGTCGATCATGCTCAGCCAGCTGCCGTCGGCGCGGCGCATCAGATGCAGGGGCCGGCCGTCGATCGTGACCTCCCACCGGCCGCCGGCGTCCCGCCGTGCCGTGCGGACCTCGATGCCGCGGATGCGGCGGCCCCGGTAGGTCTCGTCGAAGGCGGTGGCCCGCCGGCCGTCGTCCGGGGCGGGCTCGGGCCGCGCGCAGGCCGCGGCCACCGGGGCGAGCGCCGCCGCGACGGCCGAGGAGAGCAGCCTGCGGGTCACGTCCCGCCGTGTTCTGCCCAGGGACCGTGCTCTGCCCGCGACCGGTGTGCCGCGCTGTTGGCCGACCGGCGCTCCGCCGACTCCTTGGACCATCGTTCGCTCCTCGTCCGGTTCGGTTGTCCGCAGCGGTAACCGCCCGGCGGCCCTCCCGGTCACCGCCGTGCGGCCGGACCGGTGACAGGAGCGCATGCCGCGACGCGGCCGGATCGGCGGGTGTACCGGACAACGGGCTTGTGGACGAGGGAAGTTCGGGATGTCCGGGGAGCCGCGAGGGTCAGGCGGTCCAGAAGTCCCACCAGCGGGTCAGGACCAGCATGCCGACGATCGCGATGTGCACCAGCGGGGGCAGCCAGGTGAACTCGGCGAAGAAGGTCCGCAGCGCGGCCGGCGCGGGCAGGAACCGCCGCTGGACGGCGAAGGACGTCACGTACCAGAACAGCAGGATCGTGGCGACCCATGCCAGACAGCACCACAGGCACAGCGCGTTGATCCGGTACAGCGACTGGAGCTGCAGCCAGGTGACGAACCCGACCCCGAACAGACACCCCGCGCCGAAGGCCAGCCAGTACCAGCGGGGGAAGACCGCGCCGGCCAGCAGGCTCACGCCGACGCAGATCACGACGCCGTAGGCCACCAGGCCCAGCATCGGGTTGGGGAATCCGAAGGCCGAGGCCTGCGGGCTCTTCATGACGCTGCCGCAGGACACCACCGGGTTCAGGCTGCAGCCGGGCGTGAAGTTCGGGTTCTCCAGCAGCTTGAACTTGTCGAGCGTGATGACCCAGGAGGCCAGCAGCCCGGCCGCGCCCGTGACCACCAGGAGCAGCGCGAGGCCGCGTCCCGCGCCCGCCGCCCGGGGTGCCGGCGCCGCCATCAGGCGCCCGGGCCGCGGGCCGGCAGGCCGGGCGCGACGGTGCCGCGGCGGTCACACCCGGCAACGCGCTCGCGGCGCCCTTGAGGCGCCTTCAGGGACTTCACCGTGTTCCTCTCGCCGTTCCGTTCCTTCCGTCGTGCCCTCCGTCGTTCCCTCCGTCGTTTCTCTCGCCGTTCCCTGCGTCGATTCCTTCCTCTGCGGCAGCCGATGCGGCGGGCCGGGCACAACGGCTGTACGCGGGCCGGGCACAACGGCTGGACGCGGCCCGGTCCGGCTCGGCGCCACGCGTCACGGCGCGAGGCGCAAGGGTGGGGTGCATCAGGGCGGGTCCGTGTCGGCGGGATCCGGCTTTGCGGGATCCGGCTCGGCCCGGTCCGCGCCGCCGTGGCCCGGACGGCTAGGACGTCGCGACGGACGACCCGGGCAGCGTCGGCAGGCCCGGCAGCGTCGGGAGGGTCGGGAGTCCGGGCAGGTTGGGGACGGGCAGGCCGCCGGAGAGCAGGAGGGCGGCGAGGTAGTTCACGAGACCCGTCAGCACGCCGGTGACCGCCGGGACGACCTGGGTGGCGTCGCCGGAGGTGATGGCCTTCAGGAGCGTGTCCAGCGCCTTGGTGAGCGCGGCGAGCGCGTCGCTCGCGAGGTCCGCCCGCGCCTTGGCGTCGTCGGCGCCCTTGGCGGAGGTGGACGGCGAGGCCGAGGCCGTCGGCGCCGCCGCGGTCACCTTGGCGATGGCGTCCTTGGCGGCCTGGACGAGCTGGGTGGCCTGGTCGGTGGGGAGCTGGCCGTTGTCGGCCTTGAGCACCGCGTTGAGCAGGTCGGTGACCGGGGTGAGCACGATCCCGAGGTTGGCGAGGACCTTGATCTGCACGAGGAGCGCGTCCGCGCCGGGGACGGGCGCGTGGGACGCCGCACGGACGCGCTCGCGGGCGGAGTCGGCCGCGACGGCGGCCGGGCCGGTGACGCCGGCCAGGAGGCCGGCGCAGAGTGCGGTGGACGCGATGCGCCGGACGGACAGACCACGCATGAGGGTTCCCTTCGATGGTGCGTCGGATCTTGTGCCCACCGTGAAATCACCCACCACCATCTGCAACCGATCACCTGCACCGCGTGCCCGACCGTCCCTCAGGAACGCTGGATCGTCCCTGATCAGACGATGCGTCACGGCCATCCCGGGGACTCGGTGAACGGCCCGCCCATTCGGGGCAACGCAGGTCGCCGCCGCCCCACGCGCCGGTGCCGGACCCATTGACCATTTCCTACGCGTGAGTAGGTTGACTTCGCAGACGTGGGCCGACGAGCCGTTGCCGCGGCGGGCCGCGGGGCATGAGACCGCGGCGGGCCAGGGCACGAGACCGCAGCACGTCGGCCGAGCCGCGACCGGGAGCCGTCATGGGCGTACGCAGGGATCTGAAGCGGGCGCGGCAACGCGGCGATCTGGCGGCGCGGACGCGGGTCGAGCTGATCAGGGACGAGACCGGCACGGTCCGCGAGGTGCGCACCGCTGCTCTGGCGCCCCGCGGCACGGGCGGCGGCACCGCCGACATCCCGTTCACCAACGCCGAGGAGGCGCCCGGCGCCGTGGTCCTGCGCCGCCGGGAGAACGGCGCCTGGCGCCCGGTGACCGCCGCGGTCTTCGCCCGTGAGGTCACCGCCGCCGCCAAGGGGCTGATCGCCGCCGGCCTCGAACCCGGCGGCCGGGTCGCCGTCATGTCCCGCACCCGCTACGAGTGGACGGTGCTGGACTTCGCGATCTGGGCCGCCGGCGGCCAGAGCGTCCCCATATACGCCACCTCCTCCGCCGAGCAGGTGGAGTGGATCGTCCGCGACTCCGGGGCGCGCTTCGTCGTCGCCGAGTCGGCCGGGAACGCCGCGACGGTCACCGCCGGCACGGCCGGCCATCCCGAGCCCCCGCGCGTCTGGCGGCTGGACGACGAGGCGCTGCCCGAACTGACCGCCCTCGGCCGGGACGTGCCCGACGAGGAGGTCACCGAGCGCCGCAGGGCCCTGGCGCCGGAGACGGCGGCCACGATCTGCTACACCTCCGGCACCACCGGACGGCCCAAGGGCTGCGTGCTCACCCACGCGAACCTGTACGCCGAGGCCGCCAACACGGTCGAGCTGCTCCACCCGATCTTCAAGGAGGTCACCGGGCAGGTCGCCTCGACGCTCCTGTTCCTTCCGCTCGCCCACATCCTGGGCCGCACCCTGCAGATCGCCTGTCTGCTGGCCCGGATCGAGCTGGGCCACTGCCCGAGCATCAAACCGGGTGAACTGCGCCCGATGCTCAAGGAGTTCCGGCCCACCTTCCTGGTCGGCGTGCCGTACCTCTTCGAGAAGATCCACGACACCGGGCGGGCCACCGCCGAGAAGATCGGCCGGGGCGCGTCCTTCGACCGCGCGGACCGCATCGGGGTGCGCTTCGGGGAGGCGTACCTGAACAGGTTCCTCGGCACGGGCAAGGGACCCGGGATCGGTCTGTACGCCGCCTGGGCGCTGTACGACCTGCTCGTCTACCGGCGAGTCCGCAGGGAACTCGGCGGCCGGATGCGCTACGCCATCAGCGGCGGCTCCCCGCTGGACCGCAGCCTCAACCTCTTCTTCTGCGCGGCCGGCATCATCGTCTACGAGGGCTACGGCCTGACCGAGACCAGCGCCGCCGCCACCATCGTGCCGCCGCTGAAGCCGCGTCCGGGCACGGTCGGCCTGCCGGTCCCCGGGACCGCGGTGCGCATCGCCGACGACGGGGAGGTCCTCATCGAGGGCGCAGTGGTCTTCGGTGCGTACCGGAACAACCCGGCGGCCACGGACGCGGTGCTCAGCGGGGGCTGGTTCGCCACCGGCGACCTCGGCGCCCTCGACGACGACGGCTACCTCACCATCACCGGCCGCAAGAAGGACATCCTCGTCACCTCCGGCGGCAAGAACGTCTCTCCGGCCGTCCTGGAGGACCGTCTGCGCAGCCGCCCGCCCGTCGGGCAGTGCCTCGTCGTCGGCGACCGGCGCCCCTTCGTCGCCGCGCTCGTCACCCTCGACCCCGAGGCGGTCGCCCACTGGCTGTCGGTCCGCAGGATGCCCCCGGACACACCGATGTCCGAGGTGGTCCGGGACCCGCGGATGCGCGCCGACGTACAGCGGGCCGTGGACTACGCCAACGAGGCCGTCTCCCGTGCCGAGTCGATCCGTGCCTTCGCCCTGGTCGAGGGCGAGTTCAGCGAGGAGAACGGGCTGCTCACCCCGTCCCTGAAGGTCAAGCGGCACGCGGTGACGGCCGCGTACGCGGAGCAGGTCGAGGCGCTGTACGGGGCGTGACCCGGCCGGGCGGGACGCCGCACGGCCCCGTCCCCGTCCCCGTCGGCGAGACGCTGTGCGTGGCATGGCCCCCTCGGCGAGACGCCGCGCGGGGCACGGCCCCTCCGGGCGGGACGCCGCACTGGGCGTGATCAAGTCGGGCCGGGGCGGGCGATCGGGTGAATTATCCGGCATTTCACGCGTCCGGGTTTCTTGGGACGCCCACAAGTCGTTCACAGTCTGCAAGTCGTGGCGCGTGTGAGTGTGCAGCAGCACGGTCCCGGCGACGACCCTGCGCAACACGGTGATCGACAAGATCGCATCGACGAGTGACGACGGAGCGGCACGGACCTGGGGCCTGTACCGCACCGGCTCCGGAGCTGCCCCCTTCATCCGGCTCCGGGACCGGCTTTCCGTTCCCCCTGAGAGAAAGACAACGAGAGTGCGACAGACCCTCAGCAAGGGATTGGTCGTGGCCGCCGCCGCGACAACCGCCCTGTCCCTGTCCGGCACATGGGCGTCCGCGGACTCCGGTTCGCCTGCGGCAGCGGGCGCGCCCGCCCTGATGGCGAGCGACTTGGGTGCGCTGGGCGCCCTGGGCAAGCCGGATGCCCTGGAGCCCACGTTCGGAGACGACTCGTCGGCCCACGGCGTCGCCTCGGCCTCCAGCTCCGCGATCGCGCAGAGCACGGCGACGAAGGGACACCGGGCGGCGCCGACCGCCACGGCCACCCCCACCCCCTCGAAGCCGGCCGACGGGTCCTCCTGCGGGTGCAACGGCGAGAGCCAGCCGCCCAGCTACGGCGAGGACAAGCCCCCGAGCTACGGCGAGGACGAGCCGCCCAGCTACGGCGAGGAGTCGCCCACCCCGCCGCCGACCAAGACGCCGGCTCCGCCGAAGACCACCCCGCCGGCCACCCCGACGCCCGTCGCCCCGTCGACACCGCCCGCGGCGCCGACCCCTGTGGTGTCCACGCCTCCGCAGATGGCCTCGACCGGTGCAGGGGACGTGCTCGGCGGCGTGGCCGCCAGCGCGGCGCTGCTGGCCGCCGGAACCGTCCTGTTCCGGCGCGGCCGGGCCGGATCCCACCGGTAGGACACAGAACCGGACCGCAGGGTGCGGGACGCCTCGCGTCCCGCACCCTGCGGCTCTTTTCCGATCATCCGTGCGGGCGATCGGCGTCGAGCCGTCCGACTCATTTGGTGCAATGAGCGTATATATGGCTGTGCCTCAGCCCTGAGGCGCGGTCGCACCGAAGGAGTGGGAATGACGTCCGAGCGTCGCCGGTCCACCCTCAGACGACTGGCGTTCATCACCGCCGGGGTACTGGCATCGGCGGCTCTCGTACCGGGCCCGGACATCGAGGCGGACGCGACAGCGAACCCGGGCGCGCCGCGCTGCGTGCCCGCGGCACGGTCCGCGACGCCCGGCGCCCCGGCCACGCCGCGGCCGGCGGGCCCCACCCCCTCGGCCTGCCCTGCGGGCGGGGCGCCCGCCTCCTCGAAAGAGGCGACGCGGGTGCCCGCGTTCGGCGCGTTTCTGCACTACGGGCCCCTCGGGGTGGCACGCATGCAGGGGCTCAGCGACTGGCTGGACGGCTCCGAGGTGCGCGTGGGGCGCACGTATCTGCCGGGCGACCGGTGGAGCAACATCGAGGGTGCGCCGGGCTTCCTGGACAGCTGGGCCGAGTGGCGGCGGGCCAAGGACGACCGGCTCCTGGTGCTCAACGTCCCGATGATGGAGCGCAACGAGGCGCACCTGTCCGACCCGGAGGTCCGGGGGCTGCTGCGGCGCGCGGCGGCCGGAGAGTTCGACCAGCACTTCCGGGCCCTGGCCCAGCACCTGGTCGATCTGGGGGCGACGGACACGATCCTCGTGCTGGGCTGGGAGATGAACGGCATCACGTACTCCCACCGGTGCGGCCCCGAGCCCGAGGACTGGAAGAGGTACTGGCGGCGCATCGTCACCGTCATGCGCTCGGTGCCCGGACAGCAGTTCAGGTTAGACTTCGCCCCGAACCGGGGGGCGGACGCGGTTCCGTGGCCGCTGTGCTACCCGGGTGACGACGTCGTCGACATCATCGGCATGGACTCCTACGACCAACCGCAGGGAATCACCTTCGACAGGCAGGTGTCCGAGCGCTACGGCCTGCAGTTCCACGTCGACTTCGCGAAGGCCCACGGCAAGCCGACCTCGTATCCCGAATGGGGCCTGTACCGCAACGGCGACAACGTGGGTTACATGCTGCGCATGCTCGCGTGGATGGACGAACACCCGCCGCTGTACAACTCGATCACCGACTACTGCCCGCACGGTGTGTGGCTGTGCACGGCCAATCCCCGGGCGTCCGCCCTCTACCGCGCGGCGCTGGCCGGCCGGCGGGCGCCGGACACGGACCCGGCGCAGGTCCCCGCCTCGCCCGTACCCACGTCTCCCCCGGCGCCGCAGCCGACGCCGAATCCGACGCCGACGCCGAATCCGACTGCGAATCCGACGCCGCCGGCCACGCCCGCCCAGTCGCCCCACTGCCCGTGCACGCCGAGCGGACTCCCGCGCTAGGCCGACCACATGACCGACGGCAGACGCGCGCCCTCGGCCCGGATGACGCCGACGCCACGAGGACGCGGCGACGCCGGGCGCTACGAGGCGCCGCGGGCCCGGGCGTTGCGAGGTCGCCGCGGGCCCGGGCGTTGCGAGGTCGCCGCAGGCCCGGGCGGGACGAGATCTCCGCGACGCCGGGCGCTACGAGATCTCCGCGGGCCCGGCGGTGGTGCCCCGGCGCAGGACCTTCTTGCCCCAGCCCCGCGCGGCGGCCTCGCCGACGGCGGCAGCGAGCAGCGGCGCGGTGCGGCGCCGGGCCAGCAGGAGGCGCTGGTTGACGACGCTGTGCGGGCCCCAGCGGTACTTGTACGGCTCGGTGCCGCGCAGCAGGCTCAGGGTCCGGCTTCCGCCCTCGGCCACGAGATGCTCGGTGGAGGCGCGCAGCAGCATCGACGCCATGTCGGCCTTGCGCTCCCGCAGCCGCGGGTCGACACCGTACAGATACAGGCCCGCCATGCTCTCCGACAGCAGTGTCAGATCGACCCCGACCACCGCGCCGTCGAGCACGAACTCGCGCACCACGGCCTCACCGGTACGGACCATCGGGACCGCCGAGCGGACCAGGTGTTCCAGGAACCGCGGCCGCAGATGCTCCGGCGTCACCTTCCGGCCCTGCCACTGCAACCGGTGCAGTTCGATCAGACGGCGTAGCGCACCGTCCGTCTCGTCGTGGCCCACCAGGCGCCACTCGACGCCGAGCCGGTCGAGTTTGTTCATCTTGTTGCGGATCCGCTGGGCGCGCTGCGACGGCAGCCGCCCGAGGAGCTGGCCCATGGGGAGGGCGGGCAGCTCCAGGCACTCGGAGTCGGGCACCCGCCGGCGCGGGCCGCGCCAGCTGCGGTAGATCCGCTCGACCGCGCCGCCCGGCCGCACCTCGCGGAAGTCGACCAGGGCGGTGCAGGCCAGGTCGCCCAGGGCGTCGGCCAGTGCCTCGGCACCGCGGGCCTCGGCCGTCCCGTCGAGGAGCACGTCGCAGAAGTCGGAGATGGCACCGCCGATCGGCACCAGTGCCGGCAGCGGGTGGTGCACCCGCATCAGCGGTGCGGCGGCCACCAGTTCACCGTGGTCCCGTACCAGGACCAGCCGGAGACCGCCGCGCGTCCCGTACGACAGCCACCACGAGTGCAGCCAGGCGTGGCTCTGGAAGGGCGTCGCCGACCGGCAGGCCCGGTGCAGTCGCCTCCACTCCCCCGCCAGTTGCGCGAAGGCGTGTTCGTCGGTGCAGACCTCGACCGACGGCGCACGGCAGATCGCGGTCGTCACCGCACCCCCTGGGCCTCTGCGGCGGGGGCCGGGCCGGGCAGTTGCGCCCGGCCCATGTCGCCGTCCGCCGCCGCGCGCCGGGGCCGGGCCAGCACCGCGAGGCCGCCCAGCAGGCCTCCGGCGCTCGCGCCGACGAGCGTGGTCAGCGCCGGGGACGCGGACGACGGCTCGGTGGGGGTGAGGGCCGCGGACAGGCGCACCAGCTCGATGCCGGTGGCCTTCTTGGACTGCTTGGCCTGCTGGGTCACCGCGCCGGACACGGCGTTGGCGATGGCGGCGGCCTGGCGGGGCCGTCCGGAGGTCGCCGTGATCGCGATCATCGGTGCGTCGGGGGAGGTGGCGGCCTGCACGCTCCTGCGCAGCTTCGCCACCGGCACGCCCGCGCGCTCCTGTGCCTGCCCCAGCACGGCGAGCTGCGTCACGACCCGGCCGTAGGCCTGCGCGAACCCGACTGCGGTCGCGTGGTCGGCCGCCGACTTCTCGGCCGGTACGGCAAGGACGTAGCCGGTCGCCGAGTACTGCGGTGGTCTCATCACTCCGTACGCGCCTCCGGCCGCGGCGCCGAGCAGTGCGCCGGCCGGGATCAGCCACAGCGTGGACAGCCGCGCGGCGCGCGCGAGCATGCGGCGGTGCAGGCGCACGCGCGGTGTGGGGGTGTCGGTCATCGGGGACTCACTTCCAGGTGGTTCCGGACAGGGCGGCCGTGTACACGTCCATCAGCTGCCGGGCGGTGCGGTCGATGTCGTAGTGCCGCACGGCGTCCGGGACGGTGCGTTCGCCGGGGCCTGCCGCGCGCAGCCGCAGCAGTTCCCGCGCGTAGGCCTCGGCGCCGCCCGTCAGGCGCAGGGCGCCCGGAGCCGCGTGCGGCGGCAGATCGGCGAGGGCGGGCGCGGTCGTGTACAGCACGGGGAGGCCGGCCGCGAGCGCCTCCAGCACGGCCAGTCCGAACGTCTCGTCCGTGCCGGGCGCGACGAGCACGTCCATCGCGGACAGCAGCGCCGGGAGGTCGGGCGTGTCCCTGCCCGGATCCGGCAGGTAGGGCAGCTCCCCGGCGAGGACGACCCGGTCGGCGACGCCCAGCTCGCGCGCGGTGCGCCGCAGCGCCTCCTCCTCGGGCCCGGCGCCGGCCACCAGCAGCCGTACGTCGCCGGGCAGCCGGGCCACCGCGCGTACGGCCACGTCGAAGCGCTTGGCCGTGACGAGGCGGCCGACGCCGCCCACCACGTAGGCGTCCTCGGGCAGTCCGTAGAACGCGCGGGCCTCCTTGCGGCGCACCTCGTCGAACCGGAAGCGGTGGGCGTCGATGCCGTTCGGGACGATGTGGATGCGCTCGTCGGGCACGCCCCAGCGGCCGAGCAGTGCGGCGACCGTCGGGGAGACGGCCACCGTGGCACGGCCGAGGCGCTCGGTGGCCAGGTACAGGGCCCGGATGCCCGCGTTCAGGGCCCTGCCCTCCAGCCGCGTCCCGCACAGCGAGTGTTCGGTGGCCACGACGGTCCGGACCCCGGCGAGGCGCGCGGCGATCCGGCCGTACACGCAGGCCCGGTACAGATGCGTGTGCACCACGTCGTAGCGGCCGGCGCGGATGTGCCGGGCCAGACGGAAGAGGGCGCCGAGGTCGCGGTTGCCGCCCATGCCGAGGTCGGTGACGCGGACGCCGTCGGCTGCCAGCCCGTCGGCGACCGGGCCGGCGTTGGTCAGGGTGATCACGTCGCACTCCGCGGGCAGGTGACGCAGCAGCAGGCGCAGTTGCTGCTCGGCTCCCCCCACTCCGAGTCCGGTGATGATGTGCAGCACTCTCATGAGGTCTCCAGGGCTCGTCCCCAGGCACGGGCCAGCCGGCGCTTCGTCTCCAGCCGGACGGCGGTGTCGGCCTGGCCGATGTGGATGCGGGGCAGCGCCAGGTCGCCGGCGTTCCCGGGGCCGGGGGCGATGGCGCAGGCGTAGCGGTAGCCGGCGCTGTGCACGGCGGCCGAGACGCGGGCGTCGAACATGCCGTACGGGTAGCAGAATCCCTCGATCTCGCATCCGGTGATCCGGGCGAGTAACGCGCGGCTGTCACGGACCTCGGCGTGCAGGACGTCGTCCGGGGCCCGGGTGAGGTCGATGTGCGTGAGGCCGTGCGAGGCGATCTCGACGCCCTCGGCCACCAGATGACGGATGTCGTCCGCGTCCAGCAGCCGCTTGCGCGGGCCGGACTCCTCCCAGTCGTTCTCCGCGCCGAGCCGCCCGACCACCGGGAACACGGTGGCTCCGCTGTGCCAGCGGCGCAGCACGGGCAGCGCGACGGTGCGGAAGTCGGCGTACCCGTCGTCGAAGGTGAGCCCTACCAGCCCGCGCTCCTCTCCCCGGGCCCGGGCGGCGAGCAGCTCGCGCATGCTCACACCGCGCAGGCCCCGGCCTGTGAGCCAGGCGAGCTGGCGGTCGAGACGGGCCGGGGAAACCGTGACGTTGAACGGGTCCTCGGGACAGTCCGAGACGGAGTGGTACATCGCCACCCAGGCGGCGGGGCTCCTTCGCAGCCGTTCCCGTACGACCGGTGCTCTGTCGTGTACGGCCGCAGAAGGATGTTCGGAGGCATCAACGACCATGAGAGTCCAATCGTGTGAGGGAGCGTCGGAGGGAGAGAAGGACGAAGGAGGCCGTCGAGCGGGCACCTGCCACGTCGAGGACCCAGGCCAGCAGCAGATAGACGGCGGTGACGACCAGGCAGGCCGCGCCGACGGCGGCCGGGGGCGAGGCGAGGCGCCCCGCGCAGACGAAGCCGGCTCCGGCGGCGCCCACGGCCGCGGCCACCGGCTTGGCCAGTTCGGCGACGGTGCGGCGGACCCGGACGGCGACGCTGTGCCTGCCCAGCCCGCGCAGCAGGAGCAGTGCGGTGAGGGTGATGCCGACCGAGTTGGCCGCGGCGATGCCGCACGCGCCCCAGGGCCCCACGGCCCAGGCGCCGACGACGGCGTTGGTGACCATGCCCACGGCCATCACGCCCGTGGGGTACCAGGTGGTGCGGCCCGCCGAGAAGTACGACCGCACCAGCGCGCCCACGAGGGTGTGGCCGAGCAGCCCCAGCGTGTACACGCGCAGCACGGCGGCGGTCGCGGCGGTGTCCCCGGCCGTGAAGGCGCCGCGCTGGAAGAGGAGCTGGACGATCTGCGGGGCGCATGCGGTGATCACCGCGGCGCCGAGCAGCGCGATGCAGGTCACCGTCACCAGATCCCGTTCGATGCGCTCCCGGGCCCGCCGGGTGTCGCCCCGGGCGAGGGCCTGCGCCAGCACGGGGAAGGTGACGACGCACAGCATCAGCGCCAGGGACATGGGCAGCTGCCCGATCTTCTGCGCGTAGTTGAGGTGCGAGATGGCGCCGACGGGCAGCCCGGAGGCGAAGTAGCGCTCGATGAGCACCTGCGACTGGCGGCACAGGGCGAAGAGCAGGACCGCGGAGACGAGGGCGAGCGTCAGCGGCCGTTCGCCGTCCTGGCCGCGCGCGGCGGCGGGCCGCTCGGGCCGTTCGGCGAGCCGGCGCCACAGGGACGGAGCCTGCACGGCGGCCATCAGGAACCCGCCGACGGCGACACCGAGGGCCGCCGACCGCACGCCCCAGCGGTCGCCGAGAACGACCATCGTGGCGATGATCGCGATGTTGTAGGCGACGTAGATCGCCCCCGGGGCGAGAAACGTGCGGTGGGCGCGCAGCGCGGCACTGCAGTACCCGGCCAGCCCGAAGCTGAACACACAGGTCGCGGTCAGCCGGGTACAGGCCACGGCGAGGGACGGGTCGGGCAGTCCGGGCGCGAGGACGCCGACCAGGGCGGGTGCCCCGGCCGCGAGCAGGACGGCCATGGCGGCGAAGGCGAGGCACAGCCGCGGCAGCGAGGCGGCGACCAGCGCGCGCACCGGGTCGCGGGCGACGCTCCCGGCCGCCCGCCGCGCCAGAGCGACGCTGAACGCGGGTACGAGCACGAACGCCATCCCGTCCTCGATCAGCAGCGTCGACGCCATCTCCGGCACGGTCCAGGCCACGAGGAACGCGTCGGTGCCCGCACCGGCACCGAAGAGATGCGCGAGCGCCTGGTCCCGCCCGAGCCCGAGCAGCGATCCGGCCACGGACAGCAGGGCGGACAGCAGGGTCGCCCGCGCGAGGAATCGGCCCGAGGAAGCGCCCGTCCGGTCGGCGCCGGTCCGGTCGGCCACCGTCCGGTCGGCGGCGGCCGGATCCAGGTGCCCGTCGGCAGCAGGAGCACCGTCGGGCGCAGAAGCACCCTCGGCAGCAGGAACACCGCCAGCCGCAGAAGCACCCTCGGCAGCAGGAGCACTGTCAGCCGCAGAAGCGCTCTTGGCAGCACAAGCCCCGTCGGCAGCGGTCGCCGGACCGGACGCGGCTCCGGTCGCCGCGGACGCGGGCCTCATCGCGCACCCGCTTGCACGGTCGCCCGCGCGCCCGTCGGCGTACCCGCAGGCGCGCCCGTCGGCGTGGGCGCCGGCGCCGCGTCACGGGCCAGCGCCCACCAGGCGCACACGCCGAAGACCACCGCCGTCAGGATGGTGGAGGGTCCCCCGATGTCGGCATAGAGGAAGTCCACGAGCTGCCACAGCAGCAGCCCACAGGCCGCGATGGCACAGTCCCGGGCACGCCCGGCCCGGCGCAGCCGCCGCAGCGCGCAGACCAGCAGCGCGAGCCAGCTGCCCACCGTCGTGAGCACGCCCAGCAGCCCCTGTTCGCTGAGGACCAGCAGGTACATGTTGTGCGGGGACAGCAGCGGCTGCCGCCGGTAGACCCAGCCCACCCCCTCGATGTCGCTGCCCGACGACAGCGCGAGCGAGGCGTGCCCGTCCCGGTACTGGGGGAAGGCCTTCAGCCCGACGCCCGCCACCGGGTGCCCGCGCCACATGTCGACGGCCGCCGCCCACAGGCTGTAGCGGTCGACGACCGACTGGTCCGGTGCCGCGGCGACCTGGGTGATGCTCGTCAGCCGCTCCTGCAGCACCGCGCTGCCGACGCCGAACCCGCCCACCAGCAGCAGCGCTGCGGCGGCCGCCGCCGCGCACACCGTCACCGCCCGACGCACCCCGGCGAGCAGCAGCTGCGCCCCGCATCCGGCGGCCGTGGCGATCCAGGCACCCCGGCTGAAGGACAGCGCGAGCGGCACGAGCAGCGCCAGCGCGCACCCGGTCGCCAGGACCTGCTGCCGGCGCCTTTTCGTTCCGAGGGCCAGGCCGGTCGCCACCACCACTCCGAACGCGACGACCGTCGCCATCCCCATCACGTCGGCCGGCCCGAAGGTGCCCACCGCCCGGATGTAGGTGCCCTGGTACGAGGCACCGGTGCCGGTGAGGTACTGGTGCACCCCGACCGTGCCCTGCCACAGCGCGAGGCCGACCAGGGACCACAGCAGCAGCCGGGCGTCGCGCCGGTCCCGCACCAGCAGCACCACCGCGATCGGGACGAGCACGAACACCTGCAGATGGCGGGCCAGTCCGGTCAGGGCGTCGCCGGGCGTCGCGGCCCCGCTCGCGGCGACCGCGAGGCCCACCACGGGCAGCCCGAGGACGACCGCGGCGGTCCGCGTCAGCGGGCGCCGCGCCTGCCGAACGGTGTGGACGAGGGCCCACAGCACGAGCAGGCCCGAGGCCGCGTCGGCGGGTGTGACCCTGCTGTCCGGCGCGACCGGCAGCCCCAGCAGGGCGACGACCGCCACCACGGGCAGGACGGAGCCGGCCCGGCGCAGCACCGGCAGCGGCAGCGGCCGCGGGGGCGAGGCTGCCGTGGGAGTGGTCACCGGCGCTCAGCTCCCCGTGGGCCGCAGGAAGAGGGCTGCCGTACGCACCAGAATGCAGACGTCCTGCCACAGCGACCAGTTGTCGATGTAGGCGTTGTCGAAGCGGCACCGGTCCTCGATCGAGGTGTCGCCGCGCAGCCCGTGGATCTGGGCCAGGCCGGTGATGCCGGTCCGCATCCGGTGGCGTGCCGGGTAGCCGGGATGGGCCTGGCTGAACTTGGCGACGAAGTACGGCCGTTCGGGCCGCGGTCCGACCAGGCTCATGTCGCCGCGGAAGACGTTCCACAGCTGGAGCAGCTCGTCCAGCGAGGTGCGGCGCAGAAAATGGCAGAACCGGCTCATGTGCTGCTCGTCCGCCACGCTCCAGCGGGTCGCGGACTCGTGCGCGCTGGCGGGCCGGTGGGTGCGGAACTTCAGCATCGTGAACGGCCGTCCGTCCTTGCCGATGCGCTCCTGCCGGAACACCACGCCCGGCCCCTCCACGGCTCTCAGCACGAGGGCGCACATCAGCAGCACCGGGCCGGCGAGCAGCAGGAGCGTGCCGGAGAGCACCACGTCGAGCATCCGCTTGCCCACGCTGTCGCGCCGCCGTCCGGCGCCCTCGCACAGCAGCCTGGAGGAGAAACCCGCGAGATGCCCCGCCCGTGCCCGCACAGCGGGGACGTCGAACGACGGTGCGTCGGCATCGAGCTCCCACAGCGCACATCCGGCCCCGGCGAGGTCCCGGAGCAGGGAGGCCTTCTGCACGCGGGTGGCGGGCCCGACGACGAGCACCGTCTCCACGCTGTTCTGGATGAGCGCGCGATGCGCCTCCTCGCCCGTGGTGAGAACCGGCAGCACGGGCCCTTCGCCGGTGTCGAGGGCGGTCTCCGGGGCGTCGCCGACGATGCCCACCGGCCGCACTCCGCAGTCGGGGCAGCGCTGCAGCGCGGTCGCGACCCGCATGGCCACCGGGACCGGACCGACCACCAGAGCGGGACGGGGCCGGTGCTGCAGCACCCTGCGACGGTGTCCGTGCACCGCCCCGCGGCCCACGCAGGCCACCAGGCAGTGCACCGCGCACGCGGTGACGAGCACCGTCATCGGCAGCGGCCGCAGCGGGGAGACCGCCGCGATCACCGCCCAGCCGACGACGACCCGCCCGCAGACGGCGGGCAGTTCGTCGAGGACACCGCGGACGGCGGAGGTGTCGTAGAGCGAGGCCTGCCGGTTCAGGCCGATCACGCACAGGGCCAGGAAGGCGATGAGCAGCGGGTAGCGGGGAGCCCCGGGCACGACCAGCGCGCCCAGCAGGGTGCCGCTGGAGTCGACGAGCAGCAGGGGGGTCCAGGAGCTAAGCCGCGGACGACCGGAGCCCCGTCCGAAGGACGGCGCCCGCCCGGCGACGGGGCCGGGCAGGTCGAGGACGGAGACGGCGTGCCCCGGTACCCGGGGCTGCCCGGCAGGAGGAGGAACGGCTCTTTCCGCTCTTTCCGCGCTCATGTGGTGATGGACTCCCTGCTCTGGTTGGGGACGGCCAACGGCCTGGGGACAACGCCGAGCAGTTCGCGGTACACACCGATCACCGAATCCGCGGCATGGCGCACGTCATGGGCGGCGAGCACATGGGCACGGCCCTGTGCGCCCAGCGCCGCGCGCAGGGGTGCGCGGCGCAGCAGCGCCGTCAGCGCCCGCGCCAGCGCGTCGGGGTCCTCAGGCGGCACCAGGCAGTTGGGCAGGTGGCCGGGCGGCAGGCTCTCGCGCGCTCCGTCCACGTCCGTGACCAGGACCGGCCGGGCGCAGGCCATGGCCTCCAGCGGGACGAGCGCCATGCCCTCCCAGCGCGAGGGGAGCACCACGACGTCGGCGGCCCGGTACCAGGGGGCGGCATCCGCCGCCGGACCGGCGAACTCCACCGACGCGGGCGCGCCGGAGTACAGCCGGCCCGCGTCCGGACCGTCGCCGACCAGCACCAGCCGGGCCGCGGGCATCTGCCGTACGACGTCGGTCCAGGCCCTCAGGAGCACGTCCTGGCCCTTCTGACGGCACAGCCGTCCCACGCACACGACGAGCGGCCCCGGTCCGGACCGGGCGCTGGGGCCCTCGGGCCGGAACCTGCAGGTGTCGACGCCGTTGGGCACCACATGGCACGGGGCGACGATGCCGTGCTGCTCACCGGTACGCCGTTCCGCCTCGCTCACGCACAGGACACGCGCCGTCCAGCGCGCCCCGAACCGCTCCCAGCGCACGGCCGCCCGGGCCATGGCCCCGTCCACGGCCTCGAACGACCACGCGTGCGGCTGGAAGACGGTCGGGATCCGACCGCGCACGGCGAGGCGCCCCGCGAGCCCCGCCTTCGCACTGTGCGCGTGCACCACGTCGGGACGCAGGTCGTGCACGAGCCGCATCAGCCGCCGTACCTCGCCCGGCAGCCAGGGCCCCGGTGCGCGGGACGCCTGCCAGGGGAGCACGGTGCAGCCCACCGCGCGCAGGGCGTCCGCGAGCGTGCCGCCTTGCGGGCAGGCCACGGTGACGCGCAGCCCCGCGTCGAGCTGTGCCGCCGCCAGGTCCGTCACGTACCGGGCGACACCGCCCTCGACCGGCTGGGTGATGTGAAGGACGTGCGGCTCTCGCGCACGGAACGGAGTCGCATGGTGCTGGACGGGACCAAAGGGGACGCGCATGACCGAGGCTTCCCTTCCGAAGAAAAATTCCGAACCCAGCACAGGGCGTGCGGTCGTAGGTTCGATAAGAAATGCGTCGGATTCAGGAGACAACACTAGCCGCTTATCCGTATGTATCCGCGGAGCCGTCAACTGTGTCGGAATGACGCCTGTACAGCGCGGCCATTCCTCGCAGGAGATCACCCACTTGGAGGTGCACCACACCAATGGAGGAGAAAAGGGAAGATAATCCGATGAAAGTTCCTGCGCCGCCATTCCCGATAAGTGGCCCGCCCGGCCACCTCCCTGGTCAACAGGTCTTTTCGTATGAGTTCCGGGAACTTGCCTTCACCGGAGTTTCCCGTGGTGTCCCTGCCTCGTTAGCCCGGAAGAACCGAGGTCCCACGCTGAAAGGAACACGATGAAGAAGCTGAAGGCCGCCGCCGTCCTTGTCGGTACTCTGGCCATCGCGAGCACGGCGGCGCCCGCCCTTGCATCGGACATGCCGGCGCAGGGCATCCTGGAGGACGGGAAGACGATCGCCCACACCCTCCCCAGTGCAACGTCGCTGCCGGCGGGCGCCCTGGCCGGGGACGTCAGGACCACGGCGGAGGGCGTGAAGCGATCGGGCGTCGTGAAAACCCCCGTCTTCGGCGGCACCCTGCCGAATCCCCTCAACGGCAGGCCCGCCGCCGCACTTCCGATCGGCAAGAAGAAGTAGCAGTCGCATTACCGGCAGGGCGATTCGGGTCGGCTCCGCGCAGTTCTCGGAGCCGACCTTTGGCGTATTGAGGGCCCGCTGCGGAGCACACGGACTGTTCGGGACCGGCCGACAAGCACCCGGATTGTTCGGGACCGGTCGAGAAGCGCACGGATTGTTCCGGGCTCGCCCCGCCGTGGAGTTCCGGGCCCGCCCCTCCGTGGAGCGCACGGATTGTTCCGGGCCCGCCCTGTGGCACACGGATTGTTCAGGGCTTTCCCCGGAGCGCACCCAGTGGCGTGCGGAGCGCAGAGAATGTGGTGATGTACCGCGAGGCAGAAATGTTTCGCCACACAGAAACGCCGATGGCGGCCCGCCGAAACTCGACGGGCCGCCCGGCTGGGGAACTGCTCAGAACAGCAGACCACCCGCGTACGGGGCGAGCTGCGACTGGTCGACGGTGCCCGTGTTGCAGGCGGCGTAGTGCGAGTTCGGGGCGACGACGCCACCGAGGACGGCACCGTTCGACCACGGCGCGATGCAACGGCCATCGACCAGCGCACCGTTGACGACGGCGATCCCCTGCTGGGGCGCGTTCACGACGACCGGGGACTCCGAGAAGCCGTTGCCACCGGTGACGGTGGTGTTGTTGTCGGCCGCAGCGGTGCCGGCGGCCGCGAGGACGATGCCCGCAGCCAGGGCAGAGAGAGCCGTAACCTTGTTACGCATGATGCGCCTTTCGGATGGAGGGCGGGTTGCGAGCGGACGTCTGCGACGTCCGCTCTACTCCGAACGGATCGGAGGGCGTGGGGTCAGAAGAGCAGGCCGCCCACGTACGCGGCCTTCTGCGACTGGTCGACAGCGGCCGTGTTGCAGGCGGCGTAGTGCGAGTTCGGGGCGGCGACGCCACCGAGGACGGCACCGTTGGACCACGGCGCGACGCAGCGGAGGTCGACGGCGTCGCCGTTTGCGACGAGAACGCCCTGCTGAGGAGCGTTCACCACGACCGGGGACGACGAAAAGCCGTCGCCGCCCTTGACGGTCGTGCAGTTGTCGGCTGCGGCGGTGCCACTGGCCGCCAGGACGATGCCTGCGGCGAGGGCGGAGAGGGCCGTAACCTTGTTACGCATGAGATGGCCTTTCCGGGGCTGCGTTTAGGGGGGTTCACCTGCTCGGAACTACTCGGAGCAGGGGGTCAGAAGAGGAGGCCGCCCGCGTATGCGGCCTTCTGCGACTGGTCGACGGCGGCCGTGTTGCAGGCGGCGTAGTGCGAGTTCGGCGGAACGACGCCGCCGAGGACGGCACCGTTGGACCACGGCGCGATGCAGCGGCCATCGACGAGCGTGCCGTTGACGACGACGACACCCTGCTGGGGCGCGTTCACGACGACCGGGGACTCCGAAAAGCCGCCACCGCCGGTGACGTTGGTCGTGTTCGAGTGGGCTGAGGCAACGCCAGCGCTGCCGCAGACAGCGCCAAGGGCGAGTGCAGTGATGACCGCGAGCTTCCTGGGCAACTCGGTTCCTTCCTGAAATTCACGGTAGGCCACGCTTACATAGCAAGAAACCGAAATATGCGGTGAAAAGTCACGCGGACACCGCCCATACGGGATGGATTCCACCGGATGGCGGAATGGCCCCGTACATACGGGGAACCCCAATCAATGCGGCGCGTTTCACCCCGTCACAAAGGATCGAAGAGGTGGATGCGGACATGCGTCCGGCCCACTGGCAAGGAGGGGGCCAGTGGGCCGGACAGGCTTGAAGGCGGGTTCCCGGCACGGCATCGGGCGCCGAGTGGGTGCGAAGCTTTTCGGTCCGGATCCAGCTTCTGGCGGATGTGCCGCCGAGGGCGCCGGACGGGGGGTCGAACCAGGGCCGCCACCGGGGGGGACCGTCCCGCGGCACCGCGCAGTCGGTCACCGGCTGACGAGAACCGGATCAGAGTTCAGAATTCCAGGGGATTACGCGTCACGCCTGGTTGAGCAGGCTGCCGAGCCCGGCACTGGTCGGCCCATTCAGCGGGTGGACCTGAACGGCACCGGTTCCGACGGGGTTCTTCACCGGAATTGCAGGCTTCTTGCCACTGTTGCGGCCCATACCGTCCAGGTAAACGCCGGAAATCTTCGCGGCCTTGTTCGTGCCGGTGACCGTCGACGACTGGTTCTGGTCGAACGCACTGCCCTTGGTGACGTTGCCGTTGCGGGCCACGCGCATCACGGTGTCGGCCGCGGGCACGAGCGCCGGGGTCACCTCGGTCTGGGACATGAGGCCGAGCGGACCGGTCTCATGGGCAGGTGCCTGGGCGGCGGCCGAAGCGGTCACAGCGGAACCACCCACAAGCCCCGCACCGATGGCCAAAGCCGCAGTTGTGAAAACTGCCTTCTTCATGATTCACCTCACTTGAAAGTTACCTCTGATCCGACAGATGGAGAACATAGCAGTCCGCAGACGGCAGAAAGCGGCGCACTACTCCATACGCATGAATGCCACAGGAGTGAAACAGGGCATTACCAGGGTTATTCCAGAGGTATTCACATCTGGTCGGCGAATCAATTCATCGTATCGTGCGTCAAGCACGGGACGGCAATATTCTCAAATGAAAGAGAAATTGCCGCCCGCACGTGCGCGGGGCATCTACGACACCACGTCCTTGCGGGCGAACCCGCGGAAGGCCAGGGCGATCAGCACGAGTGCATAGGTGAGGGAGATCGCCGTGCCCTGGATCATGCCGGACCATTCGGGGTGCGGCTGGACCGCGTCGGCCCAGGCGAACTGCCAGTGCGCGGGCAGGAAGTCGCGCCAGTGACCGAGTGCCGTGACGGCGTCCAGGACATTGCCGACGATGGTCAGGCCGACGGCGCCGCCGACCGCGCCCAGCGGCGCGTCGGTCCTGGTCGACAGCCAGAAAGCCAGCCCTGCGGTGACCAGTTGGGACACGAAGACGTAGGCCACGACCACCACGAGCCGCTGTGCCGCCGTTCCCGGGTCCAGGGCGCCGCCGGTGGGGATCTGCAGCGGGCCCCAGCCGTAGGCGGCCGTACCGGCCGCGAGGGCCACCACGGGCAGCAGCACCATGGCGGCGAGACTGAGCCCGAGCGCCACGACGAGCTTGGACCACAGCAGGCGGGCCCGGGGCACGGGCGCGGCGAGCAGATACCGCAGGGAGGACCAGCTCGCCTCGGAGGCGACCGTGTCCCCGCAGAACAGGGCGACCGGGATCACCAGGAGGAAGCCCGCCGAGACGAACAGGTTCACCGCGGCGAAGTTGGCGCCGGACGCGGTGGCCGTGTCCATCAGCGTGACCTGGCCGTTGCGGCCCGCCGGGTCACCGCCGATCGCGAAGGCGATCAGCAGGACGAACGGCAGGGCGGCCAGGATGCCGCCCATGATCAGCGTGCGCCTGCGCCTGAGCTGGCGGGCCAGCTCGACCCGCAGGGGCAGGGTCCGGCCCGCGCGGTAGCCGAAGGCGACCTCGACGGGCTCGGTGAGCGCGCTCATGCGGAACCTCCGATCAGGGTGAGGAAGGCGTCTTCCAGGCGCCGGTGGGGGCCGACCGAGGCGACCGGCACCTCCAGGCGCACCAGCTCCACGACCAGGTGCTCGGCCGTGCCGCCCGGTTCGAGGCGGACCAGCAGCCCGTCCTCGGTGCGTACCGCCGAGGCGATGCCGGGCAGCGCGGCGACCTTCTCCACGACCGGCTCCTCCACCGACGTGCCGGTGCCGACGAGCAGCGTGTCGCCGGAGCCCACGATCTCCTGCACCGGTCCGGCCTGCACGAGCCGCCCGCGGTCCATGACCACCAGGTGGGTGCAGGACTGCTCGACCTCGGCGAGCAGATGGCTGGAGACGATCACGGTGCGGCCGCCGGCCGCGTAGCGGATCATCACCTCGCGCATCTCGCGGATCTGCGGCGGGTCGAGGCCGTTGGTGGGCTCGTCCAGGATGAGCAGGTCGGGCAGGCCGAGCATGGCCTGGGCGATGGCCAGGCGCTGGCGCATGCCCTGGGAGTAGGTGCGCACCGCGCGGGCCAGGGCGTCGCCGAGGCCGGCGATCTCCAGGGCCTCGTCCAGGTGGGCGTCCTCGGGCGGGCGGCCGGTGGCCCGCCAGTACAGCTCCAGGTTCTCCCGGCCGGACAGGTGCGGCAGGAAGCCCGCGCCCTCCACGAAGGCGCCGACCCTCGACAGCACGGGCGCGCCGGGCCGGATGGCATGGCCGAAGACGCGGATCTCGCCGCCGTCCGGCTTGATCAGGCCCATCAGCATGCGCAGGGTGGTGGTCTTGCCCGCGCCGTTGGGCCCGAGCAGGCCGAGGACCTGGCCCTTCTCCACGCGGAAGGACAGCTCGCGCACCGCGTACCGGTCGGTGGACCCGGCGTAGCGCTTGCTCAGGTCCGTTATCTGCAGCGGGACTTCGGCCAGCTCCGCATCCGGCGCGGGGGCGGTCGTGCGGCGGCGGGCGGTCAGCAGCAGGGCGAGCGCGAGGGCGGCACCGGCCGCGGGCAGCCACCACACCCAGGCGGGCAGGGGTGCGGCCGCAGTGGTGACGGCGGGGGCGGTGGGCACGCTCAGGGCTCCCCGGAGGGAGACGGTGTAGGTCGCCGGGGCGGCCGGTGAGGCGTAGCCGAGGTCGGTGGAGGCGAGGACCAGGCGGAGCCGGTGTCCCTTCTGGACCTCGTGGTCGATCGCCGGGAGGGTGATCGTGACGTCCTTGCCGGCCCTGGCGCCGGTCACCCGCAGGGGTGCGACCAGCTGGGAGGGCAGCACCTGCTGCCTGCCGCCGGGGCCGACGTCGTAGACCTTGCCGAAGAGGACGGCGTCGTCGCCGGTGGAGGTGACACGGACGGTGACGGTCGGCGAGCCGGTGACCGTGAGGCCGGTGGCGAGCGGGGCCGAGTCGAACTTCGCGTACTGGCCGGGGAAGTCGAGGGAGACGCCGACGCCGAGCGCGGACAGCTGGGCGAGACTGCCGGAGCCGCCGAGGCCGGGCAGGGCGGAGAGGGCGGGCGGGCTGGCGCCGGCCGGGTTGGCGAAGTGCTGTTCACGGCCGGTCAGGGCGATGGTCCGGCGGTGGCCGTGCAGGCCGGGATAGCCGGTGGCGCTCGCGCCGCGCAGCTGGGCGGCGCCGGTGGTGGAGTTGACGCCTCCGGTGCGGGTGATCCGGAAGGCCGGCCCGGTGTCCGCGGATCTGTCGCCCTTGAGGTAGCGGTCGAACCAGGCCGTCACCCGGCCCTCCACCCGGGCGCTCTCCAGGTCCCCGCCGTCGTGCCCGCCGGCGATCCAGTCGACGTCCACCGGGGCGCCGCCCGCGCGGACGGCCTTCTGGGCCGCGTCGGCCTGGGCGAGGGTGAACAGGGAGTCGGTCTGGCCCTGCACCAGCAGCGTGGGCACCTTGATGCGGTCCGCGACCGCGGACGGGGAGCGCTCCTGCAGAAGCCTTCGCGCGGCGGCGTCCGGCGTGCCCGACTCGGCGACGCGGTCGTACATCCGGCACAGGTCCGCCTCGAACCTGGCGCAGCCGCCCCCGGTGTTGAAGAAGATGCCGGCCCACAGCTTCTTGAACACGCCGTTCGGGAACAGCGCGTCGGCCAGGTTCCAGTAGGTGATGGCCGGGGCGATGGCGTCGACCCGGTGGTCGTATCCGGCGGCGAGCAGGGAGATCGCGCCGCCGTAGGAGCCGCCGGCCATGCCCACGCGCGGGTCGCCCGGCTTGTCGAGGCGAACCTGGGGCTGCTTCGCCAGCCAGTCGATGAGCCGGGAGACGTCGGCGACCTCGTGCCGCGGGTCGTTCAGCCCGATCTTTCCGGTGGAGTGCCCGAAGCCGCGCGCCGACCAGGTCAGCACCGCGTACCCGGCGCGGGCGAGGTCCTCGGCCTCGTCGCGCACGTCGTCCTTGGTGCCGCCGAAGCCGTGCCCCAGCAGCACGGCGGGGCGGCGGCCCGAGGCGGCGCCGGTGAAGTAGGAGGTGTCGATGCGCGTCCCGTCGGCCATGGTCATGACCCGGTCGCTGCGGTGCACCGGCGGCGTGCCGTCGGAGGCGACGGCCGTCCAGGTGCCGGCGCCGGCGAGCACCACGACGGCGGCCGCGGCGGCCAGCAGCCGGCGCGGCCCCTTCAGCACCCCTCGCAGCGCGGGCGCGCCCTGCCCCTGTCGCCCCCGCAAGGGCGCGCGAAGATCCATGCCCCAACGGTACGGGCCGCCGCCGACAACGGATGCGGCCGCCGGGCTGAACCCCGGCCCCTCCTTGGGGAGTACGAGGCTGTCGCCGCGTACTTCGGGCGTGGTACGAGAAGCCGTATGGAGATTCGCCGCGCCACCGCCGTCACCGAGGTCGCCGCCGCCGGCCATCTCTTCGACCGCCCCATGCGCACCGAGTGGGCCGAGCGGTTCCTCACCACCGCCGGGCACCATCTGTTCCTGGCGTACGAGGACGGCGGCAGCACCCCGGTGGGCTTCGTCAGCGGGGTCGAGACCGTCCACCCCGACAAGGGCACCGAGATGTTCCTGTACGAGCTGGCGGTCGCGGAGTCCTGCCGGCGCCGTGGCATCGGGCGGGCGCTGGTGCTGCGCCTCGCCGCCCTGGCCCGGGAGCGGGGCTGTTACGGCATGTGGGTCGGGGTCGACGCCGGGAACGACGTCCCCCTTGCCGCGTATCGCAGTGCGGGCGGCAAGGACGACGGGACGTGCACGGTGATGGTGTGGGACTTCGGCTGACCCTCAGGCCTGCGCGTCCTGCGCGTCCTGCGCGTCCTCCGGGATGGACACCAGCCAGCGGGTGTCGCGGCGCGGGCGGAGGTAGAAGACCCAGTAGAGGGTGGCGACGGCGGTGATGCCGCCGGTCCACAGCAGGTAGCTCGCCTCCTGCTGGGTGAGGATGTAGGCGAGGACCGCGACCAGCAGGAGCGGCATCGCGGGCCACAGCGGCATCCGCCAGGCCTGCGTGTGCTTGTGGGAGCCGCGGCGGGCCAGCAGGGCGGCGACCGCGACCAGCAGGTACATCCCGGTCACCGAGACGCCCGTGACGCCGTACAGGGTGTCGAGGTTGACGAAGCAGAGCAGCGCGCCGGGGACGCCGACCGCGAGCGTGGCGACCCACGGGGAGCCGAAGCGGCCGAGCTTGGAGAAGACGGTGTTGACCGGGCCGGGCCAGGCCTTGTCCCGGGCGGAGGCGAACAGGACGCGGGAGTTCTGGATGACCATGACGATGCCCGCGTTGATGATCGCGAGGGCGACGCACAGGCTCACGAAGGTGCCGACCGCGGAGTTGGACCAGGCGGTGACCATGGAGCTGATGTCGCCGCCGGTCAGCTCCTTGAGGTCGCCGGCGCCCATGGTGATGGCGGCGACCGGGACCAGGATGATCACGGTGGAGATGGCGAGGGTGGCCAGCACCGTGCGGGCGACGTTGCGGCGCGGGTGCTCCAGCTCCTCGGAGAGGTAGACGGCGGTCGAGAAGCCCTGGGTGACGAAGAGGGCGATGGCGAGCCCGGAGACGACCAGCATTCCCGTCACGGTGTCGGTGTGGCCGCCGGTGCCTGCCACCTGCATGGAGACCAGGCTGCCGACGCCGCGGTGGCTGTGCGTGAAGCCCAGCATCGCGACGACGCCGGCGGCGATGACCTCCAGGACCAGGAAGATGCCGGTGATCCAGGCGTTGGCGCGCAGGTCGAGCAGGCCTGCGAGGGTGGCGAGCAGCATCACGCCGGCGCCGGTCATCGCCGGGTCGAGGTGGACGATGGGCGCCAGATAGTCGGCCGTGCCCATCGCGATCACCGGTGGCACGATCATGACCACCAGCAGGGACAGTACGAAGACGAGCCAGCCCGCGAGCCGTCCGGCCATCGTCGACACCATGGCGTACTCGCCGCCCGCGCTGGGGATGAGGGTGCCCAGCTCGGAGTAGCAGAAGGCCACGGCGATACAGAGGAGGGAGCCGATGGCGATCGTCAGGGCGGTGGCGGTGCCGAGGGAGCCGAAGAGGTCGGGGACGACCACGAAGAGCGTGGAGGCGGGCGTGACGCACGAGAGCGTCAGCAGGGTGCCGCCGACGACGCCGATGGAACGCTTGAGCTTCTGAGGGCTGTCGGCGGCCGCAGGAGCTTCTGCGACGGCCGTCTCGACAGGGCGGAGCGTGTCGGTCATGCGGCGGGTTCCGATCGACTCGTGCGATGAGGGTTGGGGGGTCGGGAGCGCTATCGCCTCCGGCGGCTCGTCGTACGTTCGTTTCGTCCGCTCCCGGCGCTGCATAGAACCCCGACGAAAACCGCCGCGTCAATGGCTGTTTACCTTCGGAATCCGCACTTCGGGGCGGAGTTGCGTGACATCACTTTCACAGGCAGCAAGGCCCTGTTGGTGCATCCATCAAGCTCTGGCCGACTGTGACCTTGCTTTTGAAGGTCATTTACCCCTAAACCCTTTGCCACCCGTTTCATCCCACCTGAACGGGAATCGCAGCGGAGGCGTCAAAAAAATGTCAGGCCGTCCGGAATCCGGACGGCCTGACGGGGGCCTGGACGGCCCTGGGGTCACCCTCAGTGGTTGCGCGGGAAGCCCAGGTCCACGCCCGCGGGGGCATCGGCCGGGTCGGGCCAGCGCGTGGTGACGACCTTGCCGCGGGTGTAGAAGTGCGTGCCGTCGTTGCCGTAGATGTGGTGGTCGCCGAAGAGCGAGTCCTTCCAGCCACCGAAGGAGTGGTAGCCGACCGGGACCGGGATCGGGACGTTCACGCCGACCATGCCGGCCTCGACCTCCAGCTGGAAGCGGCGGGCCGCGCCGCCGTCCCGGGTGAAGATCGCGGTGCCGTTGCCGAACGGCGAGGCGTTGATGAGCGCCAGGCCCTCCTCGTAGGTGTCGACGCGCAGCACGCACAGCACCGGGCCGAAGATCTCGTCCTGGTAGGCCTTGGCGGACGTGGGCACCTTGTCGAGCAGCGAGATGCCGATCCAGTGGCCGTCCTCGTAGCCCTCGACCGTGTAGCCGGTGCCGTCGAGCACGACCTCGGAGCCCTCGGCCGCCGCACCCTCGACGTAGGAGGCCACCTTGTCGCGGTGGACCTTCGTGATGAGCGGGCCCATCTCGGAGGCCGGGTCGTTGCCGGGGCCGATCTTGATCTTCTCGGCGCGCTCGCGGATCTTCTCGACCAGCTCGTCGCCGATGGAGCCGACCGCGACGACGGCGGAGATGGCCATGCAGCGCTCGCCCGCGGAGCCGTAGGCGGCGCTCACGGCCGCGTCCGCCGCCGCGTCCAGGTCGGCGTCCGGCAGGACCAGCATGTGGTTCTTGGCACCGCCCAGAGCCTGGACGCGCTTGCCGTTCGCGGAGGCCGTGGTGTGGATGTAGCGGGCGATCGGGGTCGAGCCGACGAAGGAGACGGCCTTGACGTCCGGGTGCTCCAGGAGGCGGTCGACGGCCACCTTGTCGCCGTGCACGACGTTGAAGACGCCGTCGGGCAGACCGGCCTCGGACAGCAGCTCGGCGATCTTGACGGCGGCCGACGGGTCCTTCTCGCTCGGCTTGAGCACGAAGGTGTTGCCGGTCGCGATGGCGATCGGGAACATCCACATCGGGACCATCGCCGGGAAGTTGAACGGCGTGATGCCCGCGACGACACCGAGCGGCTGGCGGATCGCGGCCACGTCGACGCTGCTGGCGACCTGCGTGGACAGCTCGCCCTTGAGCTGGACGTTGATGCCGCAGGCCAGGTCGACGATCTCCAGGCCGCGCGCGACCTCGCCGAGGGCGTCGGAGTGCACCTTGCCGTGCTCGGCGGTGATCAGCTCCGCGATGGCGTCCCGGTTGGCGTCCAGCAGCGCCCGGAACCTGAAGAGGACGGACGTGCGCTGGGCCAGCGAGGACCGGCCCCAGGTCGCGAAGGCGTCCTTGGCCGCCGCGACCGCCGCGTCGACCTCGTCGACCGACGCGAACGCGACGTTGGTGGTGACCGCGCCGGTCGCCGGGTCCGTGACCGGCCCGTACGTACCCGACGCGCCTTCGACGGTCTTGCCGCCGATCCAGTGGTTGACGATCTTCGTCATGCCCAGAGACTCCTTATTACAGATGGCGGCGTCGGGTCGAGACGTGCCGTTCGTACAGCTCACGTGCCTTGACCGCGGACGATCGGGTCGCGGTCTCGGCCACAGGAACATCCCACCAGGCCTGCGCCGGAGGCGCGCCCGACACAGTGTCGGACGTTTCGGTCTCCACGTAGACACATGTGGGAGTGTCGGCGGCCCGCGCCTCGGCGAGCGCCGTGCGCAGGTCACCCACGGTCTTCGCGCGCAGCACGCGCATGCCGAGACTGGCCGCGTTGGCGGCGAGGTCGACGGGCAGCGGGGCACCGCTGAAGGTGCCGTCGTCCGAGGTGAAGCGGTAGGCGGTGCCGAAACGCTCGCCGCCCACCGACTCCGACAGGCCGCCGATCGAGGCGTACCCGTGGTTCTGCACGAGCAGCATCTTGATCGCGACGCCCTCCTGGACGGCGGTCACGATCTCCGTCGGCATCATCAGGTACGTGCCGTCACCGACCAGCGCCCACACGTTCCGCTCGGGCGCGGCGAGCTTGACGCCGATGGCGGCCGGGATCTCGTAGCCCATGCAGGAGTAGCCGTACTCCAGGTGGTACTGGTCCCGGGACCGGGTGCGCCACAGCTTGTGCAGGTCGCCGGGGAGCGAGCCGGCCGCGTTGATGATGATGTCGGACTCGTCCACCAGGGCGTCGAGGGCGCCGAGCACCTGGGGCTGGGTCGGCCTGGTGTCCGGTTCGTCCGCCTCGAAGCAGGCGTCGACGCGCTGCTCCCAGCGCTCCTTGTCCTCGGTGTACTCGGCGACGTAGGGGGCGGCGGCCCGGTGCCCGTGCATCGCCAGCGCCTCGGTCAGCTCGCCCAGGCCGCTGCGGGCGTCCGCGATCAGCGGCAGCCCGGCCAGCTTGTGGCCGTCGAAGGGGGCGATGTTGAGGTTGAGGAAACGGACGTCGGGGTTCGCGAAGAGGGTGCCGGAGGCCGTGGTGAAGTCGGTGTAGCGGGTGCCCACGCCGATCACCAGGTCCGCGGTGCGGGCCAGTTCGTTCGCGGTCGCGGTGCCGGTGTGGCCGACGCCGCCGACGTCCTGCGGGTGGTCGTGGCGCAGCGATCCCTTGCCGGCCTGGGTGGAGGCGACCGGTATCCCGGTGGCCCCGGCGAACTCGGCCAGGCTCTCCTCGGCGCGGCTGTGGTGGACTCCGCCGCCCGCGACGACCAGCGGACGCTTCGCCGCCCGGACCGCCCGGACGGCCTCGGCCAGCTCGCCGGGGTCCGCGCCCGGGCGCCGTACGGTCCACACCCGCTCGGCGAAGAACTCCTCGGGCCAGTCGTACGCCTCGGCCTGCACGTCCTGCGGCAGGGCGAGGGTGACCGCGCCGGTCTCCACGGGGTCGGTGAGGACCCGCACGGCCTGCAGCGCGCTCGCGATCAGGGCCTCCGGCCGGGTGATCCGGTCGAAGTACCGCGACACCGGGCGCAGGGTGTCGTTGACCGACACGTCGCCCGCGTACGGCAGCTCCAGCTGCTGGAGCACCGGGTCGGCCGGGCGGGTGGCGAAGACGTCACCGGGCAGCAGGAGGACCGGCAGGTGGTTGATGGTGGCGAGGGCGGCGCCGGTGACCAGGTTGGTCGCGCCCGGGCCGATGGAGGTCGTCACCGCGTGCGTGGACAGACGGTTCGACTGGCGGGCGTAGCCGACCGCCGCGTGCACCATGGACTGCTCGTTGCGGCCCTGGTGGTACGGCATCACGTCGGCGTACTCGATCAGTGCCTGGCCGAGGCCGGCCACATTGCCGTGGCCGAAGATCCCCCAGGTGGCGCCGATCAGCCGCCGCCGCTGCCCGTCGCGCTCGGTGTACTGGGCCGCGAGGAAGCGTACGAGTGCCTGTGCGACCGTGAGCCTCGTCGTCGAGGTCGTCATCGGTACCCCCCAGTGCTTTCTGTGTGGGCCGGGTGGAAGCAGATCCGCCACTCCCGGACGGCGCCGGGTCCGGCCATGACGTTCAGGTAGTACATGTCGTGCCCGGGCTGGGCGACGGACGGGCCGTGCCAGCCGTCGGGAACGAGGACGGTGTCGCCGGAGCGGACCTCGGCGAGGACGTCCGATCCGCCCTCGCGCGAGGGGGACACGCGCTGATAGCCGAAGCCGTTCGGCCCGTCGATCTCGAAGTAGTAGATCTCCTCCAGCTCGGACTCCTCGCCCGGCCGGTGCTCGTCGTGCTTGTGCGGCGGGTACGACGACCAGTTGCCGCCAGGGGTGATCACCTCTACGGCGATCAGCTTGTCGCAGTCGAAGGAGTCCGCGGAGGCGAAGTTGCGCACCCTGCGGGCGCAGGTGCCGCTGCCGCGTTCTTCGACGGGTACCTCCGGCGCGGGGCCGTAGCGGGCGGGGAGTTGTCGCTCGCACTTCGCTCCTGCCAGGGCGAAGCGGCCTCCCGCGCCGGAGGCGATCTGGACCCGGGCGTCCCGGGGTGCGTACGCGAAGTCGGAAGCCGACGCGAACACGCTTTCCCGGCCCAGGAGTTGAAACTCGTTTTCCGCAATTTTTACGGTACATCCGCCTTCCAGCGGAAGCACGATCCATTCACTGTCCCCGGTGGTGAACGTATGCGTACCGCCCGGTGACAACTCCACGATGCGCAGGCTGCTGTGGTCCCAGCCGGCCCGCTCGGGGTCGATGTCGACGGCGTACTGGGCGTTCGCGGTGACGCCCCGGGGCAGATGCAGGTCGGTGGTGGTCATGCGGCCCTCACAGCAGTCCTACGGCGGTGTCCACGGCGGCGGCCACGTCGCCGTCCGCCGGGTACAGCAGCGAGCGGCCGACCACCAGGCCGCGCACGGTGGGCAGTTGGAGCGCGCCGCGCCACTTCTCGTAGGCGGCGACCTGCTCCTCGGGGGAGTCACCGATGTCACCGCCGAGCAGCACGGCCGGCAGGGTCGAGGTCTCCATGACCCGGGCCATGTCGTCGGGGTTCTCGGTGACCGGCACCTTCAGCCAGGTGTAGGCCGAGGAGCCGCCGAGGCCCGAGGCGATGGCGATGGACCTGGTGACCGCCTCCGCGCTCAGGTCGTTGCGCAGCCGGCCGTCGGGGCCGCGCCGGCTGATGAACGGCTCCACGAAGACCGGCAGCCGGTGTGCGGCCATCGCGTCGATGGCGCGCGCGGTGGACTCCAGCGTGGTCAGGGAGCCCGGGTCGTCGTAGTCGATGCGCAGCAGCAGTTTGGCGGCGTCGAAGCCGAGCCGCTGGATGTCCTCGGGGCGGTGGCCGGTGAAACGGTCGTCCAGCTCGAAGGTGGCGCCCTGCAGGCCGCCGCGGTTCATCGAGCCCATGACCACCTTGTGGTCGAGGGCGCCGAGCAGGAGCAGGTCGTCCAGGATGTCGGCGGTGGCGAGGACACCGTCGACGCCGGGCCTCGACAGTGCGAGGCACAGCCGTTCCAGCAGGTCGGCCCGGTTGGCCATGGCGAGCTTGCGGTCGCCGACACCGAGCGCGCCGCGGGCCGGGTGGTCGGCGGCGACGATCATCAGCCGGCCGTTCTCGTTGAGCAGCGGGCGGCGGGCCCGGCGGAGCGCGGCCTCGGCGATCGCCTCGGGGTGGTGGGTGCGGGTGTGGACCAGCTCGGCGACGTCGACGCGCGCCCGCCGGGTGCCGTCCCCGCCCTCGCGGTGGGTGCCTGTCACCCTTCCCGCCCTCACAGGACCGCTCCGGCCTCGAGCGCGGCGGCCACCTCGGCGGGGGTGGGCATCGCGGAGGAGCACTCCAGGCGGGAGGCGACGATCGCGCCGGCCGCGTTGGCGTGCCGCATGATCGTCTCCAGGTCCCAGCCCTCCAGCAGGCCGTGGCACAGGGAGCCGCCGAAGGCGTCCCCGGCGCCGAGTCCGTTGAGGACGGTGACCGGCAGCGGCGGGACCTCGGCCGACTCGCCCTTGCTGTTCACGGCGAGGACGCCCTTGGGTCCCTGCTTGACCACGGCGATCTCGACGCCCGCGTCCAGCAGGGCGCGGGCCGCCGCATGGGGTTCGCGCACGCCCGTGGCGACCTCCACCTCGTCCAGGTTGCCGACGGCGACCGTGGCGTGGCGCAGGGCCTCGGCGTAGAAGGGGCGGGCGGCGGCCGGCCCGGGTGGCCCACTGCCGTCACTGCCCCAGAACATCGGGCGCCAGTCGAGGTCGAAGACCGTCGTGCCGGACTTCGCGCGGTGGGCGAGGGCCGCGAGGGTGGCCGTACGGCTGGGCTCCTCGCTCAGGCCGGTGCCGGTCATCCAGAAGATGCCTGCCTCGCGGACGGCGTCCAGGTCCAGCTCGTGGGTGTCGATCTCCAGGTCGGGCGCCTTGGGCCGGCGGTAGAAGTAGAGCGGGAAGTCGTCCGGGGGGAAGACCTCGCAGAAGGTGACCGGCGTGGACAGCCCGGACACCGGGGTGACCCAGCGGTCGTCGACACCGAAGCCGCGCAGGGCCTCGTGCAGATAGGCACCGAACGGGTCGTCGCCGGTGCGGGTGATCACGGCGGTCCGCCGGCCGAGCCGGGCCGCGGCGACCGCCACGTTCGTCGCCGACCCGCCGAGGAACTTGCCGAAGGATGACACCTGGGCGAGGGGGACACCGGTTTGCAACGGATAGAGGTCCACTCCGATCCGCCCCATGGTGATCAGGTCGTACGCCATCGGCTTCCCTTCGTCACGGCTCTTCCCCGGCTTTCTAGTCCTCTCCGCCGCGCCCTGTCAATGTTTTGTCCAGACATTCGGACTAGAGCTTGACACCGCTTTCCGCGGCCCCGCACGCTGACGGCCATGACGTCCTCGCCGTCCACCTCGCCTTTCTCGCTTTCCTCTCCTTCCTCGTCTTCCTCACCTTCCTCACCTTCGTCGTCTTCCTCACTTTCCCGGATCCGGATCGGATCGGCGCCCGACTCCTGGGGCGTGTGGTTCCCGGACGACCCGCAGCAGGTCCCCTGGCAGCGCTTCCTCGACGAGGTCGCCGGCTCGGGCTACGAGTGGATCGAGCTGGGCCCCTACGGCTATCTGCCCGCCGATCCGGCGGTGCTCGCCGAGGAGACGGGCCGGCGCGGGCTGAAGGTGTCGGCCGGCACGGTCTTCACCGGCCTGCACCACGGCCCGGCCGTCTGGGACAAGACCTGGGCGCATGTCAGTGACATCGCCGCCCTGACTCAGGCGATGGGCGCCCGCCACCTGGTCGTCATCCCGTCCTTCTGGCGCGACGACAAGACCGGCAAGGTACTGGAGCCGTCCGGGCTGACGCCGGAGCAGTGGCGGAACCTCACCTCACTGACCGAGCGGCTCGGGCACGAGGTGCGGGAGCGGTACGGCCTGACGATCGTCGTCCACCCGCACGCGGACACCCACATCGACAGCGAGGAGAACGTCACCCGCTTCCTCGACGCCACCGACTCCTCGCTGGTGTCGCTGTGCCTGGACACCGGGCACTACGCCTACTGCGGCGGAGACAGCGTCAAACTGATCGAGACCTACGGCGAGCGGATCGGGTATCTGCATCTCAAGCAGGTGGACCCGGAGATCCTGGCCGACGTGCGCGCCAAGGGCACACCGTTCGGCCCGGCGGTCGCCCAGGGCGTGATGTGCGAGCCGCCCGCCGGGGTGCCCGCGCTGGGGCCGGTCCTGGAGGCGGCGCAGAAGCTGGACGTGGATCTGTTCGCGATCGTCGAGCAGGACATGTATCCGTGCGAGCCGGATGCGCCGTTGCCGATCGCCGAGCGCACCCGGGCGTTCCTGCGGTCGTGCGGGGTGTAGGAGCGCCGACGCGTCTTGCGCAGGAGCGCCGACGCGTGTTCCGGGTGCCGTGGCAATGCGCGTGCGGGTTGTTCGTGGCTTGTCGCGCAGTTCCCCGCGGCCCTGGGGGAGTTGGCCCGGTCGTTCGTCGCACGGGTGCGGGCGGGAGGGGCACGGTCGGTGGTGGTGTGCGTGCGGGTTGTTCGTGGCTTGTCGCGCAGTTCCCCGCGCCCCCCAGGGAGCTGGTGGTGGCGTGCGGGTACTTTTGCTGCGGGGGCGTCACAAACGCCCTCTTCCTGTTACGGATGTAGCACCTACGTGGCTTCTCGGTCACACCAGGTCAACAGGGCCTTTCCCATGCTCACTCTGTGTCGTTGACCGGGCACAGGCTTGGTAATCGCCAGCGCAGCGCCCGGCTCCCCCGACGGCCGCCCACGGCCGCCGCCGCGGCGCGCGCAGGGAGGTGCACCTCATGACCGACCGAAGGCTCTGGTCCTACAGGGAGATCGCCGCGCACATCCGGGTGCAGCCCGACACCGTACGGTCCTACCGCAAGCACGGTCTGCTGCCGCCGCCCGACCATGTGGAGGGCGGCAAACCGTACTGGTACGCGGACACCGTCCGCGCCTGGGTCGCCTCCCGCCCCGGCAACCGCGCCCGTAGAGAGGACTGACCCGGTCCGGCCTGCCGGAGCGGCCGCTGTGCCCCGCCTTCCTCCCGGGGCACGCTCACCCGGCGAGCCGGCCCGCGGTCTCCCTCGGGGGGACCCTCCCGGTCCTGGTCCCGGTCCTGGCCCTGGTCCTGGTTCGGGGCCGGGGCCGGGGCGCCCTCAGCGCCACGGCTCGACGACCGTCACTCCCGCACCCGGCGCCGTGCCCATCGCCGCCAGGGCCTGCGGGGCCGCGTCGAGCGGGATCGTGCGCGTGACGAGACGGTCCGGGCGCAGCACGCCCGAGGCGACCAGCTCCAGCATCCCGGGGTAAGCGTGCGCGGCCATGCCGTGGCTGCCCAGGAGTTCGAGTTCCAAAGCCGTGGCGCGGGCCAGCGGGACGGGGGTGGTGCCGTCCGGCGAGGGCAGCAGGCCCACCTGGACGTGCCGGCCGCGACGGCGCAGACAGCCGACGGAGGCCGCGCAGGTGGCGGGCGAGCCGAGCGCGTCGAGGGAGAGGTGGGCGCCGCCGCCGGTCAGCTCGCGGAGCGCTTGCGCCGTGTCCGGCGTGCGCGACGCGTCCAGGCACTGTGCCGCCCCGAACTCCCGTGCCAGCTCAAGGGCCTGGGGCTCAACGTCGACGGCGACCACGCGCGCCCCCGAGGCCGCCGCGACCCACTCCCCCGCCGCCACCCGGCCCTGCTGCACCACCGCGCGGAAGGCGGTGGCGAAGCGGCAGCCCAGGGCGGCGGCCGTGGCGTACGTCATCCCGTCCGGGATCGCGACCAGGTTCACGTCGGCATGGTCGAGCGCCACGTACTGGGCGAAGGAGCCCCAGTGGTGGAAGCCGGGCTGGGTCTGGCGCTCGCACACCTGCTGGTCGCCGGCCGCGCAGGACGGGCAGCTGCCGCAGGCGCACACGAACGGCACGGTGACCCGGTCACCGGGCCGCCAACCGGTCACCCGGGCGCCCACCGCCTCGACGACACCGGCGAGTTCGTGCCCCGGCACGTGCGGCAGTGTGATGTCCGGGTCGTGGCCCATCCAGCCGTGCCAGTCACTGCGGCACAGCCCGGTCGCCTCGACCCGGACCACCACCCCATGCCCGGCGGGCTCCGGGTCCGGCACCTCCCGCACCGCGGCCGGCTCCCCGAACTGCTCGAACACCACGGCTCTCATGGGCTCACCCTGCCATGGCGGCCGGTGGCCTCACACCCCCGCCGTCTCCTTCACCTCCGCGGGCGCGGCCGGCTCGCCCTCGCTCAGGCCGAAGCGCTGGTGGAAGCGGCGCAGCGGGGCCGGGGCCCACCAGGTGGCACGGCCCGTGAGCCGCATGATCGCCGGAACCAGGAGGCTGCGCACGACCATCGCGTCCATCAGCACCGCGAGGGCGATACCGAGGCCCAGCATCTTGGTGTTGGTCACCCGCGAGGTACCGATGGCGACCATCACCACCGCGAGGATCACCGCGGCCGCGGTGATCAGCCCGCCGGTGCGCTGCAGGCCGTGGCGGACCGCCTCGTTGTGGTCGCCGGTGCGGTCGTACTCCTCCTTGATGCGGGAGAGCAGGAACACGCCGTAGTCCATGGAGAGGCCGAAGGCCACGCAGAACATCAGTACGGGCAGCGTGGTCTCGATCGAGCCGGGGCTGGTGAAGCCGAGCGCGCCCGAGAGGTGGCCGTCCTGGAAGACCCAGACCACGGCGCCGAACATCGCCGTCAGGCTGAGCGCGTTGAGCACCACGGCCTGCAGGGGTATCAGCACGCTGCCGGTGAGCAGGAAGACCAGCAGCAGGGTGACGATCACGATGAACGCCCCCGCCCAGGGCAGGCGTTCGCCGATCGCGTGCTTGGAGTCGACCAGGACGGCGGCCGTGCCGGTCACCTTGGTGGCGAAGGGGGCCTTCAGGGAGCGCAGGTCACCGACCAGGCTCTGGGCGGCGGTGTCCACGGACTCGCCCTTCGGCTGCACGGTGAAGTACGCCGAGTCCCCCTTGACCAGCGGACCGTCCACCCGGTCCACCTCGGACAGGGCGGCCACCCGCTGCTTGTAGGCGGCGTACTGGGCGTCGGTGGCCCTGCCCTCGGCGAGGATCTCCAGGCCGCCGCCGGGGCTGCCCGGGAAGCCGTCGCGCAGGTGCTGCTGCACCACGTGCGACTCGGCGCCCGAGGGCAGCTGACGGTCGTCGGCGGTGCCGAACTTCACGCCCAGGAAGGGAAGTCCGAGGAGCACCAGCAGGGCGGTGGTGCCCAGCGCGAAGAGCGGGGCGCGCCGCATCACCAGCGAGGCGGTGCGCGCCCATGCCGTGCCCTCGGCGCCGTCGGCCTTCGGGGCGCGGCGCACGAGGCGGCGCAGGTCGAGGGAGTTGACCCGGTGGCCCAGGAGGATCAGGGCGGCCGGGAGCAGGATCAGGGCGGCCGCCGCGGCGAGCAGGACCACGGCGATGCCGGCGTAGGCGAAGGACCGCAGGAAGTACTGCGGGAAGACCATCATGGCGGCCAGGGAGACCGCGACGGTGAGGGCGGAGAACAGGACGGTGCGGCCGGCCGTGCGCAGCGTCGTGGCGACGGCGGTCAGCGGGTCGGCTCCGGCGGACAGTTCCTCGCGGTAGCGGCGCACGATGAACAGGGCGTAGTCGATGGCGAGGCCGAGACCGAGGGCCGTGGTGAGGTTCAGCGCGAAGACCGAGACGTCGGTGAAGGACGTCAGGCCGCGCAGCACGGCGTTGGTGCCCAGGATGGCGACGATGCCGATGCCCAGCGGCAGCAGGGCCGCGACCGCGCTGCCGAAGACCATCACCAGCAGCACCAGCGTGATCGGCAGGGCGATCATCTCGGCGCGGGTCAGATCCTCCTTGATGATCGTCTGCATCTCGTGCCGCACCGCGACGATGCCACCGATCCTGACCTGGACCGGGCCGTGCGTGCCCCGGTAGCGGGGGGCTATGCGGTCCAGGGTCCTGCCCATCGCGTTCTCGTCGCCGGTGATGCGGGCGGCGATGAGTGCTTCGTGACCGTCCTTGGCGCGCAGGGCGGGCGCCGCCGAGGGTGCGGTCTGCCAGTAGGAGCCGACACCGGTCACCCCCTGCTCCGCGGCCAGCTGCCGGGTCAGCTCGCGGGCCCGGGCGGCGACCGCCGGGGTGTCGACCGAGGCGCGGCCGGAGTCCACCAGGAGCAGCAGATTGGGCTGGGAGTCGGGGAACTGCCGCTCCAGCGCCTTGGTCGCGTACGTCGACTCGGCGGCCGGGTCCTCCCAGCCGCCGCTGCCCAGACGGTCCGCGACCCCGCTGCCGGCCACCACGGCGAGCGCGGTGAGCACCAGGGCCACCAGCAGCGACAGGCGCGGGCGGGCGGTGACGAATCGCGTCCAGCCGCCGGGCCGGGGCGGTCCGTCCCCCGGGTGCGGCGCCTTGTTGACTTGGGTCATCGTGGGGTGTCCCCTTCACCTTGACCCATGTCCGGTCGGCCAGGCAGCACGGGTCGGTCATTGCCATAAACTGGCAAACACGAGAGATCGCTCGCGTTTCTCTAGAATGCGAGCGACCGCTCGCGTTTGTCAATCGCCTTCGGAGAGCTGGGGATAACGCATGTCCGACACCTCGGAGAAGGGGCGACCAGCGAAGGACCGGCCCGCGAAGGACCGGCCTCAGAAGGAGCAGCCGCGCCGCCGCCAGGCGCGCGGCGAACGCCGCATCGCGCAGCTCCTCGCGGCCGCCGCCCAGGTCTTCTGCACCACCGGCTACACCGCCGCCAGCACCAACGCCATCGCCCGCGAGGCGGGCGTCTCGCCGGGCACCCTCTACCAGTTCTTCCCGAACAAGGAAGCGATCGCGATCGAGCTGGGCGACCGGCTCGTGCACGAGATGCGGGACACCTACGGCGAGGCACTCGCCCCCGTCGCCCCGGACACCCCGCTGGAGGAGGCGGTCGGCGCGGCCGTCGACCGGTTCATGGCCTTCAACACCGAGCACCCGGTGTTCTTCGCCCTGATGCACGGCCCCGACATGCCCGGCGGCATCACCGAGGCGCACGACCAGCTGCACGCCACCCTGACCGGCCGCGTCGAGGACCTGCTCGCCTCCCTGATGCCCGACGTCTCCCCGGCCGACGTCACCCGCACGGCCCATGTCAGCCTCGGCATCTACAAGGCCGGCCTGGAACTGGTCCTCGCCCACGAGGGCGCCGAGCGCGCGGCCTACATCCAGGAGATCAAGAACGTACTGATCCGCTACCTCGAACCCATGGTGGGCGGCCGACTCAGCCCCGCGTGACCCCACGGAGCCCCCCGGACTGCGGCACGGTGCGCATCTGCCTACAGTGCGGATAGATCGCCCAGCTGGAGCCCGAGGGGACCCGCCGTGACCCACTCTCCGCCGCCCGGCATGCCCCGGGCCCGCATTCCCGGCCCGCAGCAGCCTCCCCCTCCGTACCCGCGCATCGGCGCGGGCCTGTGGAAGCGCTGCCTGGGCGGCGGACTCGCCGTGTGGGCGCTGGCCGCCCTGGCGACGTACACGACGCGACACACCACACTGCTGCCCACGCTCATCCTGCTGGGCGGCTTCCTGGTCCCCGTCGCCTTCGTGCTGTGGGCCTACGAGCGGCACGGCCGCGACCTGGGCGTCAGCGCGGTCCTCGGCTGCTTCCTGACCGGCGGCGCGCTCGGCGTGGTCGGCGCCGCGCTGGCGGACCCCTCCCTGCTGCGCCCCTCCTTCGCAACGTCCACGGCCGTCGGCCTGATCGAGGAGGCGGCCAAGCTGGGCGGGCTCGTGTTCGCGCTGCGCCGGCAGCCGGCCATCCGCGGCACCCGGGCCGGGCTGGTGCTCGGCGCGGCCGTCGGCTTCGGCTTCGCGGCCCTGGAGAGCTGCGGGCGCGCCTTCCACGCGGTCGCCTCGGACGGCGGCACCGGCCTGCGGACACTCCTGGAGACGGAGTTGCTGCACGAGCCGCTCACCTCCTTCGGGCACGGCCTGTGGACGGCGATCGCGGGTGGCGTGCTGCTCGCCCGGCGCCGTCCGAACGGGCACTTCCGTCTCGCCACGCCGGTCGTCGCCGCCTGCCTCGGCGTCTGTCTGCTGCACGCTCTGTGGGACGCCACGCACGGCATCGCCATCTGGCTGGCGGCCCGTCTGTCCGGCGCCGGCCTGGGCCGGGAGCTGTTCGCGCAGGGGTACCCCCCGCCGTCCGGCGCCGCTCAGGAGCATCTGTTCACGCTGTTCTCGGTGGGCGGCCTGGCACTCGTGGCCCTGCTCGGCCTCGCCTGGATGCGGTCGCTGGCACACCGGGGCTCCTCTTGGAGAAATACCCCCTAGGGGTATAGTGTGGAGAACATGGGGCCGATCGTGGGCCCCATCGGCCCCGCACGCCACGACGAGGAGCAAGGACATGACCGCTCAGATCGACACTTCGGACTCCGTCACCACCGTGTACAAGGTGACCGGCATGAGCTGTGGCCACTGCGAGGGGTCCGTCTCCGGCGAGATCTCCCAGATCCCCGGCGTCGGCTCGGTCCAGGCCGTCGCGTCGACCGGCGAGGTGACCGTCGTCTCCGCGGCGCCGCTCGACGAGGAAGCCGTGCGCGCCGCCGTGGACGAGGCCGGCTTCGAGCTCGCCGGCCGGGCCTGACGAGCATCCCGCCGGCCCTAAGAACACCCCGCCGGGAACAGACGCCCGAGCAGACGCCCGAGCGGCAGGCCCGAGCGGACCGGTCCGAAAGCACAGGGCCGAGCAAGGACGGTCCGAACGCAGCGGCTCGGGCCCACCGACCCGAACGCAGCGGCCCGCACACACAGCCCTGCATGCTGAGGCCTGTATACGGAGGCCTGAATGCGGCGGCCTGAGGACCATGGTCCGAGAAGCAGGCCGGGAGCAGGACCCGAGTGACCGGACCCGCCCCTGCGCGCGGGCCCCGAAACCTTTCCCCGACCGGGCCGTGCCGACCAGCTGATACTGGATCCGTGCGGCCCGGTCCGATGTCTGGAGTCCGGACATGACCAGCACCACCGCAGAGACCGCGACAGCGAGCGCGATAGGCAGCACGCCGGAGGTCGAGCTGCTCATCGGCGGCATGACCTGCGCCTCCTGCGCCGCGCGGGTGGAGAAGAAGCTCAACCGCATGGACGGGGTGAGCGCCACCGTGAACTTCGCGACGCAGAAGGCGAAGGTCAGCTACGCGGAGAGCGTCCAGGTCGCGGATCTGATCGCGACCGTGGTGAAGACCGGGTACACCGCCGAGGAGCCCCCGCCGCCCGAGCCCGAACCGGACATCGCGGCCGGGGAGAGCCCCGAGCAGGACCCCGAGCTCGCCGCCCTCCGGCACCGTCTGCTCGTCTCCGCGCTGCTCGCCGTCCCGGTCGTGCTGCTCGCCATGGTGCCCGCGGCGCAGTTCGACAACTGGCAGTGGCTCTCGCTCACCCTGGCCGCGCCCGTCGTCGCCTGGGGCGGATGGCCGTTCCACCGGGCCGCCTGGACCAACGCCCGGCACGGCGCGGCGACCATGGACACCCTGGTCTCGGTCGGCACGCTGGCCGCGTTCGGCTGGTCGCTGTGGGCGCTGTTCTTCGGTGACGCGGGCATGCCCGGCATGCACGACGAGTTCCGGTTCACCGTCTCGCGGATGGACGGCGCCTCGGTGATCTACCTGGAGGTGGCCGCCGGAGTCGTCGCCCTGATCCTGCTGGGCCGCTATCTGGAGGCCCGCTCCAAGCGGCGCGCGGGTGCGGCCCTGAGGGCGCTGATGGAGCTGGGCGCCAAGGACGTCGCCGTGCTGCGCGCCGGGCGCGAGGAGCGGGTGCCGGTGTCCGCCCTTGCCGTGGGCGACCGGTTCGTCGTACGGCCCGGCGAGAAGATCGCCACCGACGGCACCGTCGTCGAGGGCGTCTCCGCGGTGGACGCGTCCATGCTGACCGGCGAGTCGGTGCCGGTGGACGTCGGCCCCGGCGACCGGGTCACCGGTGCCACGGTCAACGCGGGCGGCCGGCTGGTGGTGGAGGCGAGCCGGATCGGCGCCGACACGCAGCTGGCCCGGATGGCGAAGCTGGTCGAGGACGCGCAGAACGGAAAGGCCGAGGTGCAGCGCCTCGCGGACCGGATCTCCGCCGTCTTCGTCCCCGTGGTCATCCTCGTCGCCGTCGCCACCTTCGGCGCCTGGCTGGCCCTCACCGGGGACACCGCCGCCGCGTTCACGGCCGCCGTCGCCGTCCTGATCATCGCCTGCCCGTGCGCGCTGGGCCTGGCCACGCCGACCGCGCTGATGGTCGGCACCGGCCGGGGCGCCCAGCTCGGCATCCTGATCAAGGGCCCCGAGGTGCTGGAGTCCACGCGGCGGGTCGACACCGTCGTACTCGACAAGACCGGCACGGTCACCAGCGGCCGGATGACCCTCCAGGAGGTGTACGCCGCCGACGGCGAGGACGAGCAGGAGGTGCTGCGGCTCGCGGGCGCCCTGGAGCACGCCTCCGAGCACCCCGTCGCCCGGGCGATCGCCGCGGGCGCCGAGAAGCGCATCGGGGACCTGCCGGGGGCCGAGCACTTCGAGAACGTCCCCGGGCGGGGCGTGCGCGGGCGCGTGAACGGCCGCGAGGTGGCCGTGGGGCGGTTGTTCGACACGCTGCCGGAGGAGTTGGCCCGGGCCCGGCGCCAGGCCGAGCAGGAGGGCCGTACGGCCGTCACGGTCGGCTGGGACGGGCGGCCCCGCGGGGTCCTCGCCGTCGCCGACGCGGTCAAGGAGACCAGCGCCGAGGCGGTGCGCGAGCTGCGCGCCCTCGGGCTCACCCCGGTGCTGCTCACCGGGGACAACCGGACCGTCGCCGAGGCGGTCGCGCGGGCCGTCGGCATCGACGAGGTGATCGCCGAGGTGCTGCCCGAGGACAAGGTGGACGTCGTACGGCGGCTGCAGGGCGAGGGGCGGACCGTGGCCATGGTCGGCGACGGCGTCAACGACGCGGCCGCGCTGGCCACCGCCGATCTGGGGCTCGCCATGGGGACCGGTACGGACGCGGCGATCCAGGCCGGCGATCTGACCCTGGTGCGCGGCGACCTCAGGGTGGCCGCGGACGCCATCCGGCTCTCCCGGCGCACCCTCGCCACCATCAAGGGCAACCTGGTGTGGGCCTTCGGCTACAACGTGGCCGCGCTGCCGCTGGCCGCCGCGGGTCTGCTGAACCCGATGATCGCGGGCGCCGCCATGGCGTTTTCCTCGGTGTTCGTGGTGACCAACAGCCTGCGGCTGCGCAGCTTCCGCTGAAGTCCCCCGGAGTTACCGGGGGTCAACCGCAGCCGAAGTAAGAGTCCCTCTAGAGTCGGACGCGAGCCTCACATAAGCTCTTCACAAGGCTCGCGCATCATCCTTACGCTTGGGCCTCGATCGCGGGATCGGGGCTCTTGCGTACCTAAAGGACATATGCAAGAGACGCAGATCACAGTGATGCGAACGTAACCATCGAAGGGGTTCGAAGGTCTAAGTTGGCGATGTCGGGCCAGCGTCTTGGGGGGCGCTGTCCGGCATCTGGGGATGTCTTGGGGGACTTCCTCAGAGATGCGTTGCCGGGACACGTACACCGGGGAGCTTTGAGCGGCCCTCCCAGCGTGCTTGTCCCGGCAGATCGCACCGCATCACTGGAGCGCGACGGGTTTTGCTCGTTGTGCTCAGACAGCGGTTTCAGGCGCTGTCCTCTCCAAGCGCCCGGCCGGATCCCGTGGGGGGAATCCGTACCGGGACATGGGAAGGCGCCCTGGTCGTCGGCCCGTGGGGGGACCGGCGCTCCAGGGCGCCTTCTGCTTTGCCTTCTCGCCGCGGGCCGGCTCTCACCGACGGTCGGCGGGGCGCCGGGGATCGGCGCCCCTCACCGGCAGGTGTCAGCGCTCCTCGACCGGCACGAAGTCGCGCTCGACCACACCGGTGTAGATCTGGCGCGGGCGGCCGATACGGGAACCCGGCTCCTTGATCATCTCGGTCCACTGGGCGATCCAGCCCGGCAGCCGGCCGAGGGCGAACAGGACCGTGAACATCTCGGTCGGGAAGCCCATGGCGCGGTAGATCAGGCCGGTGTAGAAGTCCACGTTCGGGTAGAGCTTGCGCTCGACGAAGTAGTCGTCGGAGAGCGCGTGCTCCTCCAGCTTCAGGGCGATGTCGAGGAGCTCGTCGTCCTTGCCCAGCGCGGAGAGCACGTCGTGCGCGGCGGCCTTGATGATCTTGGCGCGCGGGTCGAAGTTCTTGTAGACCCGGTGGCCGAAGCCCATCAGGCGGACGCCGTCCTCCTTGTTCTTCACCTTGCGGATGAAGGTGTCGACGTCGGAGCCGGAGTCGCGGATACCCTCCAGCATCTCCAGCACGGACTGGTTGGCGCCACCGTGCAGCGGGCCCCACAGTGCGCTGATGCCGGCCGAGATCGACGCGAACATGTTGGCCTGCGAGGAGCCGACCAGGCGCACCGTGGAGGTCGAGCAGTTCTGCTCGTGGTCGGCGTGCAGGATCAGCAGCTTGTCGAGCGCGGACACCACGACCGGGTCCAGCTCGTACTCGTCCGCCGGGACCGAGAAGGTCATGCGCAGGAAGTTCTCGACGTAGCCGAGGTCGTTGCGCGGGTAGACGAACGGGTGGCCGATCGACTTCTTGTACGCGTACGCCGCGATCGTCGGAAGCTTGGCGAGCAGGCGGATGGTGGAGAGGTTGCGCTGCTTCTCGTCGAACGGGTTGTGGCTGTCCTGGTAGAAGGTGGACAGCGCCGAGACGACCGAGGACAGCATGGCCATCGGGTGAGCGTCGCGCGGGAAGCCCTTGTAGAAGTTCTTGACGTCCTCGTGCAGCAGGGTGTGCCGCGTGATGTCGTTCTTGAACGTGCTCAGCTCGTCGACGGTCGGGAGCTCACCGTTGATGAGCAGGTAGGCCACCTCGAGGAAGGTGGAGCGCTCGGCGAGCTGCTCGATCGGGTAGCCGCGGTAGCGAAGGATGCCGCCCTCGCCGTCCAGGTAGGTGACAGCGGATTTATAGGCGGCGGTGTTGCCGTAACCGCTGTCCAGAGTCACCAGACCGGTCTGGGCGCGGAGCTTCCCGATGTCGAAGCCCTTGTCGCCGACGGTGCTGTCGACCACCGGGTAGGTGTACTCACCGTCGCCGAACCGCAGTACTACAGAGTTGTCGCTCACGTCTTCCCTCACCGACGTAGTGCCTCATCTTCGAGGTGCCCTGACTGTCTCTACCATCCCCCATTTGGCTCAGGAGAGTGCACTCGGGGTCGGCCATTGGGCCTAGTGGCGGCACTCAGTGCCGCCAACCTGCTCATCCTGCCCCCTTTGACCGGCATCTGGAAGTGCTCTGTGACCTTCACGACTCATTTGATCGATCATTTTTTGTGATGCAGATCGCTGCCTCCGCCCAGCGGCAGGTCAGGAGCCGTGCAGCCGGAAGTCCAGTGCTGTGCAACGCCGTCCGGCGGACACCGTGCGCACCGCCTGTCCGATCGCCTTGCGTGAACCGACGAGTACGACCAGCCGCTTGGCCCGTGTCACCGCCGTGTACAGCAGGTTCCGCTGGAGCATCATCCATGCTCCGGTGGTGACGGGGATCACCACCGCGGGATATTCACTTCCCTGCGAACGGTGGATGGTGACCGCGTACGCGTGTGCCAGTTCGTCCAGTTCGTCGAATTCATACGGGACCTCCTCGTCCTCGTCCGTCAGCACCGTCAGACGCTGGTCGACCGGATCGAGCGAGGTGACGACGCCCACGGTGCCGTTGAAGACACCGTTCTCCCCCTTCTCGTAATTGTTGCGGATCTGGGTGACCTTGTCGCCGACACGGAAGACGCGGCCGCCGAACCTCTTCTCGGCGAGGTCGGGCCGGCCGGGCGTGATGGCCTGCTGGAGCAGGCCGTTGAGCGCGCCGGCGCCGGCCGGACCGCGGTGCATGGGCGCGAGCACCTGCACGTCCCGGCGCGGGTCCAGGCCGAACTTCGCCGGGATGCGCCGGGCGGCCACGTCCACGGTGAGCCGGCCGGCCTCCTCGGTGTCGTCCTCGACGAAGAGGAAGAAGTCCTTCATGCCGTCGGTGAGCGGATGCTGTCCCGCGTTGATCCGGTGCGCGTTGGTCACCACACCGGACTGCTGGGCCTGCCGGAAGACCCGGGTCAGCCGCACCGCAGGGATCGGTCCGCCGTCGGCCAGCAGGTCGCGCAGCACCTCCCCCGCACCGACGCTGGGCAGCTGGTCCACGTCGCCCACGAAGAGCAGATGGGCGCCCGGCGGCACCGCCTTGACCAGCTTGTTGGCGAGCAGCAGGTCCAGCATGGACGCCTCGTCCACGACCACCAGGTCGGCATCCAGCGGGCGGTCCCGGTCGTAGGCCGCGTCCCCGCCGGGCTTCAGCTCCAGCAGCCGGTGGACCGTGGAGGCCTCGGCGCCGGTCAGCTCGGCGAGCCGCTTGGCGGCGCGGCCGGTGGGAGCGGCGAGCAGCACCTTGGCGCGTCTGGCGCGGGCCAGTTCCACGATCGAGCGGACCGTGAAGGACTTGCCGCAGCCGGGGCCGCCGGTGAGCACGGCGACCTTCTCGGTCAGGGCGAGCTTCACGGCGGCCTCCTGCTCGGGGGCGAGGTCGGCGCCGGTCCGGGACTTCAGCCAGCCGAGGGCCTTGTCCCAGGGCACGTCCCGGAAGGCGGGCATCCGGTCCTCGTCCGTGCGCAGCAGGCGCAACAGCTGGGCGGACAGGGACAGTTCGGCCCGGTGGAAGGGCACCAGATAGACCGCGGTCACGGGCTCCGCGTCGCCGTCGGGTCCGGGCACCTTCTCCCGTACGACCCCCGGGTCGTCACCGTCCTCGGCCGGCCCGGCCAGCTCGGCGAGGCACTCGATGACCAGACCGGTGTCGACCTGGAGCAGTTTGACGGCGTCGGCGATCAGCCGCTCTTCGGGCAGGAAGCAGTGCCCCTGGTCGGCGGACTGGGACAGCGCGTACTGCAGGCCCGCCTTCACGCGCTCGGGGCTGTCGTGCGGAATGCCGACGGACTGGGCGATCCGGTCGGCGGTCAGGAAGCCGATGCCCCAGACGTCGGCGGCCAGCCGGTACGGCCGCTCCTTGACGACGGAGATGGACTCGTCGCCGTACTTCTTGTAGATCCGCACCGCGATGGACGTCGACACCTCGACGGTCTGGAGGAAGAGCATGACCTCCTTGATCGCCTTCTGCTCCTCCCAGGCGTCGGCGATCTTCCTGGTGCGCTTGGGGCCGAGGCCCGGCACCTCGATGAGCCGCTTGGGCTCCTCCTCGATGACCGTCAGGGTGTCCACGCCGAAGTGCTGGGTGATGCGGTCGGCGAAGACCGGGCCGATGCCCTTGACCAGCCCGGAGCCGAGGTAACGGCGGATGCCCTGGACGGTGGCCGGCAGGACGGTCGTGTAGTTCTCCACGTGGAACTGCTTGCCGTACTGCGGGTGGGAACCCCACCGGCCCTCCATCCGCAGCGACTCCCCCACCTGGGCGCCGAGCAGCGCGCCGACCACCGTGAGGAGGTCGCCCGCTCCTCTCCCGGTGTCGACGCGCGCGACCGTGTAGCCGTTGTCCTCGTTCGCGTACGTGATTCTCTCCAGCACGCCCTCAAGGACGGCCAGCCGCCGCTCGCCCGTGGAGTTCCCCGCCTCATTGGCCATGATCCGACGGTACCGGTGGGGTCCGACAGCGGCGCCGCGTTCCGGCTCCGAGGGACCGCGGCGACCGCGCCGCCGCACCGGACTCCTCCGGCCCACGGGGCGGAAGTTGACCGATTGTGCACCCCTCGCGGACGCGACGCACGTCACCTCCGCGCGCCGGGCCGGCACGAGGGCGCCCGGAGGCCTGACACCCGGCTGACGGAGGCATGACGTCCCCCTGTCAGGGCGCTGACCCGAGTCGTGGACAACCCGGGAAGGTTCCCCTCACAAGGGACACACACCCCCACACCGTCTTCACCGTGCACCAGTCCAAACGCGTCCGGGCCGCCTCGACGCGACCTCCCAAGACGCATCGAACCGGGATGAACACAACAGGCCAATGTCTGGATTGGCCTTGCTGCCGGCCTCCCCGGGTCCCAGACTCGCTGCTGTACGACGAATGACCGTTCGGGCTCTTTCTCCCGCTTCGAACGGAATCTCCTCACATGCCCTTCTTCCGGCATGTCCCGCGCCGCCGTCCCAGCGGCGCGTTCCGCTCTCCACCTTCCTCCGAAGGGAGTTCGTCATGTCCCGTACCCCGAACCAGCAGGTCGCCCCGGAGCTCCAGGTCCTCGCCCTGGACGCGGACCTGGACCTCACGGACCTGACCGTGACCTCGCTGCGCGACACCGCCGCGCTGCCCGAGAACGGCGCCTCGTGGGGCTCCTGCTCGTGCCAGGGCTCGTCCTCGTGCGCACAGCCGCAGGTGGACACGCCCGTGGTCCTGTGACCCCGCGCCGTCCCGGACACCGTCCTTCACATCCGAGAGGCAGGCTCCCCATGCCCGACCACCGCGAGGACCTCCTCGCCCTTGAGGACCTCGACCTCGGCGAACTGACCGTCACCGCCCTGCGGGACACCGTCGCACTGCCCGAGACGGGCGCCTCCGGCGGAGCGAGCTCGTGCTCGTGCGGCTCCTCCTCGTGCGCCCAGCCCGGACTGCCCCACCTGCCCTACTAGTGCGTCCTCGGCCTCGTGTACGTCGAGGCCGGTGGGCCGCGGCTCCCGTGCGGCCGGCCGGTTCGTCCGGTCCTGTCCGGCCGGCCGGCCGCACGACCCCGCGCCCACCCCTCCGGTCCCGCGCGTTCCGCCGGTTTCCACCCGGTCCGCCGAAGCGGCCCAGCGGCCCGCACCTTCCCGCCCGCTCCGCCGGTCCACCCGCTCCACCGGTCCCGCCCGTTCCGCCGGTCTCTCCCTCACCCCGTTCCGCCGATCCCGCCCCCTCCGAGCCGTACGCCGGGAGCCTCGTCATGCCGTACTCCGCCCCGCCGGCAGCCCCGGTGCCCGCGCCGCCGCCCGACCAGGCCTGCCAGGCCGACCCGGCAGGCCCCTGCGACCCGGCGGACCCGTACGGCCGGACCGCGCCGTACGCCCTCGTCCGTACGACCGTGCTCCCGTACCCCGCCGAGACCGCCCCCGCCGCCGCAGTACGGGCCCTGCTCGCCCGGCTCACCGCCCTGGCCGCACAGGACGCCGCCCTGCGGGCCGCCCTGCCCGACGACCTCTTCGCCGCGCGCGCCGGCCACGACGAGGAGTTCCACCGCCAGGTGGTCCTCCCGCTCCGGCGCGCCCTGTACAACGGCCGCGAGCCACGCCCCGCCCTTCTCGGCCGGCTCGGCGCCCTTCCCGACCGGGTGCCGCGGCTCGCCGACTGGCTCGCCCTGCGCGAGCTGCGCGCCCGGCTGCTCGACGAGCTCGGCGACGCCCTCCCACCCGCCCTGACCGCCGAGCGCGCCGCGCTCGCGGGCCTGTGCCGCTCCCCCGCCTTCGCCCGGGCCATCGCCCTGACCAGCGACGATCTGCTGCGGGCGGTCGGCAGGGCCGGCCGGGGCGAGACCGGGCGGCGGGCGCGCAAGGAGGAGGCCTCGGTCCTGCGGCACGCCCTGCGGGCCAGCACGAAGACCAGTCCGCTGTCGTGGTTCACCGCCGTCGGGTGGGCGGCCGGGCCGGACGCCGGCACGGCTGCCACGGAAACCTCCGCGCCGCGGCCCGAGCCCGCATCCGCCGCCCCACTGGCCTCCGTCAGCGGATCCACCACCCCTCTCACCTCCGTCAGCCGGTCCACCACCCCTCTCACCTCCGTCAGCCGGTCCACCACCCCTCTCACCTCCGTCAGCGGGCCCACCACCCCACTCGCCCTCGTCGGCGGGTCCACCGCCCCACTGGCCTCTGTCGTCAAGGAGAACCGCACTCTCGTCGCCGCGCTCACCGCGGCCCTGCTCGACGAGCCGCGCCGCCGCCGTGCCCTCCCCCACCGCATGACGAGCACCGCGCGGGTGGCCGACGGGCGGGCCCGTTTCGCCCGCGCGCAGGCGCTGTTCGCGGGCGGCCGGTACCTGGTGACCCACGAGGACGAGGTCGAGGTGGCCGCCCGCCCGGCACTGGACACACTGGCCGCCGCCCTCGACGGCGGCCCGCTCGCCCTCGGCACGCTGACCCCCCGGCTCGCCGCCGCCCTGGACCGCACGCCGGACGACCCCGCCGTCGCGGGCTTCGTGGAACAGCTCGCCGACTCCGGGCTGCTCGTGCCCGCGGAGCCCGTCGACCCGCAGCATCCCGCCCCGCTCCTCGCGCTCGCCGACTGGCTGCGCCAGTGGCCCGCGGACGCCGCCTTGGCGGACCGGATCACCCGGCTCGCCCACGACACACGGCGGTTCGCGGACACGCCCGCCGCCGAACGCCCCGCCCTGCTCGCCGCCCTGGCCGGCCGCTGGCACGAACTGCTCGCCGGCACCGGCCGGGCCGTCCCGCCGGACGCGGCCCCGCTGACGGTCCTCACCGAGGACGTCGTCGCCCCCGTTCCCCTGCCCCCGCGCCGCCCGCCGGCCCCACGGGGCACGGACGGGCGTACCACGGGAGCGCCGTACGGGGACCGGCCCGCCGGGTACGACCCGTGCACCCCCGCAGACCGCACAGCGCTCACCGAACTCACCTCCCTGGCCGAGCTGTTCGACCTCGGACACGTGATGAGCCGGGTCGCCCGGGACCGCTTCGTGGCCCGCTACGGGGAGGGCGGCACCTGTCGCGAGCCCTGGGACTTCGGCGCCGACACCGCCGCTGCCTGGGAGGAGTCCGGCCGTCTCGTGGGCCTGCCGTCCGACGACCCCGGACTGCCGGCCGATCTGGCCGGACTCGCCCTGCTGCGCGAGGAGTTCGCCGCACTGGCACGGCAGGCGGCAGGACCGGCCGGGGACACGGCTCCCGAGATCGTCCTGCCGGCCGGCCCCGTCCGCGCCCTCGCCGGCCGACTGCCCGACTGGACGGCCGCCCGGCCGCTCGGCTACTCCCACTTCGTCCAACGCGCCCACGACGCCGACCTGTTGTGCGTCAACCATGTCTACGGTGGCTGGGGCCGGTTCACCAGCCGCTTCCTGGACTCCCTGCCGGCGAGCGCCCGGGCCGCGGTCGTCGAGCACGTCCGGCGCGGCCTCGGTGCGGGCGCGCGGGCGGCCCAGGTCCGGCCGGTCGGCGGGTTCAACGCCAACCTCCACCCGCTGCTGCTCGCCGAGGAGATCGGGCCCGACCGCGGCCGGACCGCCCTCGCCGAGTCCGACCTCGATCTCGTCCACGACCCGGCCACCGACCGGCTGCGGCTGCGCGTACGGGCGACTGGTGACCCTCTGGACGTGCTCTACCTGGGCTTCCTCGCCCCCATCATGCTTCCGGGGCGGCTCGGGCCGTTCCTCTCCGACCATCCCGAGGGGGTCGTGGACTTCCGCCCGCTGCTGCCCCGGGACGCCGTGGCGGCGCCGGGCGGTCAGGTGGTCCGCACACCGCGGCTGCGCCACCGCCACCTGGTGCTGGCCCGGCGCCGCTGGCACCTCGGCCCGGGCGCGCTCGACGCGCTGCGCGCCGGCCTCGCCGCAGAGGAGCGGGAGGTGCCGGCCGCCGCGGTGGCCCGCTGGCGGGCCCTGCTCGACCTGCCGGAGCAGCTCTTCCTGCACCCGGCTGCGCGGCCCCCGGCCGGGCGCGCGGTCGACGACTTCGTCGCGCGGCTGCAGGCGCCCAAGCCGCAGGCGCTCGACCTGGGCAACGCGCTGCACCTGCGCTGCCTGACCAGTTGGCTGGCGCGCCATCCCCAGGGCGTCGTCCTGGAGGAGGCCCTGCCCGCCTTCGGCGGCCGGGACCGGCCCGTCCACGCCGTCGAGTCCGTCGTCGAGACCTACCGCCCTGCGCGCCGCCACGCACCCGAACGGGCCGCGCCCCGGCCCTCCGTCCCGCCCGTACCCCGCCGAGGAGGCACCCGATGAACGCCCCGGCCGGCCCCGCCCCCGCCCCGCCGGACCCGACCGCGCCCGGTTCCGCCGCCGCCCTCGACGTCGTCCTGTACGACTACCGCGAGGACAAGGCCGCGCTGCTGCGCGAGGCGGTACTGCCGCTGGCCCGCCGGGCCGCGGCCGAGGGCCTGACCGCGCACGTCGAGCGCCACTGGCTGTACGGCCCGCACGTACGGCTCCGGCTGCGCGGCGCGCCCCACCGGGCGGCCACGGCGGCCGAGCGCTCCGCGGCCGAGCTGCGGACCTGGGCCGCCGGTCACCCCCCGGCCGCCCGCGTCACCGAGGAGGAACTCCTCGCCCGGGCCGCGGTGGCCGGCCGCGCCGAGCTGATCGCCCCGCCGTACGGCCCGCTCGTACCGGACGGCACGGTCCGCGTCGAGCCGGTGGACCAGTCGTCCCTGCACGCCCTGATCGGACCCGACGGGGTCCGGCTCCGCGACGACCTGCTGGCGCTGGGCCTGCCGGCGCTCGACGCCGGGTGCGCGTTCCTGGGCGGGCACGGCGACGCGGCCGCCGCCCGCGTGCAGCTCGTGGTCGCGGCGCTGGCCGCGCACGCCGCGGCGCATCCGGAGGGGCTGATCGGCGGCCACTACTCGTTCGTCTCGCACCTGGAGGACTTCCTGGTCTACGAGGATCCGGACGGGCGGCTGCGGGCGGCCTTCGAGCGCCGGTGGGAGGCCACCGGGCCGGCTGTCACCGCCCTGGTCGGGCGGATCACGGGCGGCGGGGCGGCCGGCTGGGAACGCGCCTGGGCCGACTGGTCCGCCGAGGCGTGGCGCACGACCGCGCAGCGGTTCGCGGCGGGCGCGGACTTCACGGGCGACCCCCTCCAGTACCGGGACCGGGCGGCGGTGCTCGGCGACCCGACGGTGGCCGACCGCTGGAACCAGGACGTACGCACCCGCTACAGCGAGTTCCACCGCCGGCTGCGCCGCTCGGACCCGCAGGGGACGATGTGGAGCCGGCCGGACTACCTGATCTACCGGGCGTGTACGAACGCGCTCTACCGGCTGTTCGCGATCTGCGACGTACGGCCGGTGGAGCGGTACCTCGCCGCGCACCTGGTCGTGCGCACGGTGCCGGAACTCACCGGGCACACCTGGCAGGGCCGCATCGACGAGGTGATCGCAGCGGTGGAGGGCTCGTCATGAACACCGCCCCCGCCGCCGCGGCGGGCCCGGCCCCGGAGCCGACCCCCGCTCAGGGCGGAGAGCCGACCCCGCCGACGCGCAGAGCCATCCTTGCGCGGACGCCCGAAGCCCCTGCCGCGCCGACGCCCGGAGCCTCCGGTTCACCGACGCCCGGAGCCCCCGACGCGCCGGCGCCCGAGGCCGCCGCTTCGACCGCGCCACGGCCGGAGGTGCGGCCGCGGCTCCGGCTGCGGCCCGGCGTGGCCGTCACCCCGTTGCTCACGGGTCTGCACCTGCGTGGCCGCGGCACCGTCGTCACGCTGGAGGGCAGCCGCGCGCTGCCGGCCCTGTGGCAGCTGCTCTCGGACCGGCTCGCTCCGGACCCCGCGGTGCGGGGCGACGGCGGTACGGAGACCGGCACAGGGGCACAGGCGGTCGGCGACGCGGAGGCCAGTGCCGGGGCTCGGGCGGACGGCGACACGGAAGCCGGTACCGAGGCACAGACCGACGGCGATACCCAGGCCGGTAACGGCGCCTGGGCGGACGCCGGTGCCCGGGCCGGCGCCCTGGTTCAGGCCGGCGCCCGGGCAGACGCCGCCGCGAGCGATCGGGCCGGCCCTCGGGTGGAAGCCGCGCTCGCCACGCTCAAGGCCCGGCTGCGCGAGCACGACCTGCTGGTCGAGCACCCGGACGGCGCCGAACTCGCGCCCTGGCCGGGATCGTCGGCCGCCCACCCGGCCGAGGCGGTCGAAGCGATCCACACCGCGCGACCGGTGGTCGCCGCACCGGATCCCGAGGGCCCTCTCGCCGTGAGCCTCGTAGGGGCGCTGTGCCGCGCGGGGGCGAGCCCGCGGGTCACCGCCGACGGCCGGCTGCCCGCCGGCCGGGCCGTGGTCACGGCCTACGCGCCGTCCGGGGCCGTGGCGCTGGCCGTGTCCTGCGAAGCCGACGGCGGCTTCGTCACCGAGCCCGGGCCCCCGCACCGCGCCCGCTCCGACGCCGCTTCCCTCGCCACCCGCCTCGGCACCGGCACCGGCACATCGCTGTGGGCACCGCCGCCGGCATCGGTGTCGGCACCCGGCGGTCCCGACACGCCGTCCCGTGCGCATGTCGCGCTGCTCGCCGGTGCCGCGGCCGGGCGGCTGCTCTCAGCCGTCGCCGGACTGCCCGACCCCGCCGCGCACGAGGACGCCTCCGGCACGGCCACGGCCGGACACCCGGCCGTGCTGATCGCCCGGGCCGAGCCGCCGGAGGCGACGTACCACCCTTGGGCGGCAGCCCCTCGGGCCGCCCGCCGCGAGCCGGAGGCCCCGCCCGCGCCGGACCTCGCCGAGGCCCTGCGCCGGATCACCGCCCTGGGCGACCCGCGTCTCGGCGTGCTCGACGCACCGCTGCCCGGGGACCTGCCGCAGCTCCCCGCGTCGCTCGCATCCTGCCGGACTCCAGCGGGCCTGCTGGTCGCCGGCGCGGTACGGGCGGACCTGGCCCGGCTGGAAGCGGCCTGCCGGGCCGCCGAACTCGCCCTCGCCGACGGCCCGTCGGCCCCGGTCGTCGGAACCAGCCCCGGCCACGCCCACGGCCGGGCACTGCGCCGCGCCGTCCTCGACCGCATCGGGCCGCAAGCCGCCTCCGCCGAGCCGACGGCGGAGCCGGTCGCCGCCGGCGCCCGCGCCGACGGCACCGGGGCCGACGTCCGGCGCACGCACCCTCAGGCCCGCCACTGGTGGACCGTGCTGACCGAACGCATGGGCCGGTCCGCCGATCTGTCGGTCCGGCAGCTCTGCTCCGGGCAGGCCCATACGGCCGTCATCCGGGTCCGACCGGCCTCGACCGGTACCGCAGCCGCCCCCGGCACGGTGAGCCGCGCCGTCGAGGCCACCGCGGCCGACGCCGTGGCCCTCGCCGCCCTCGACGCGGTCACGCGCGCCATGGCGGCGCAGCACGCACCGGGCCTGGCGCGGCACACCGCGCTCAGCGGCGCCGCGGCTCCGCTCGCCGTGGCCGGCGCCGAGCCGGCCGACTGGGCGGACGAGGGCTGGACCGACGTCTGGCTGGCCGGGATCGCCGCCCGGGAACCGGCCCTGCGCGCCGCCCTGCACCGCCTGACCGGCCTGCGCCCCACACCCTGGCGGGGCACCGGCCACCACCCCCTCGCCGATGCCCTGAGCGCATCCGGATTCACGGTCCTGACCGGGCCGGGAGGCCCCCGATGAACACCGCCGCCCAGAACGCCGTGCCCCTCTCCGTCCCCGAGCCCCTCCGCCTCCCCGCCCCGGAGCCCCTCCCCGTCCCCGCCCCGGAGCCCCTCCCCGTCCCCGCCCCAGAGCCCCTCCCCGTCCCCGTCCTCGATCCGGTGGCGGCGCTCGCGACCGTCGAGGGCACCGCCGTCGTGCGGCTGACCAGCTGGGATCTCGCACTGGCCGAGCGGCTCAGCCGGCACGCCCTGACCCATCCGGTGCGGTTCGTGCCGGTGCGCGAGGACGGGGCGCTGACCGTGATCGGGCCGGTACTCCACCCCGGGGCGCGGGCCTGCGTCGGCTGCACGGAGTACCAGCGGCTGGCCACCGCGGGCGGCCGGGTGCCGTGGCAGAGCCCGCGGCTGGCGCTCGGCGGCACCGGGACCCCGCCGCTGGCCGAGGCGGCACTCCGGCTCGCGGCAGACCTGCTGACGACCACCCGGCGCGCAACCGACCCTCGTGCAGTCGCCCCGCACGCCACCAGCCCCGATGCCACCGGCCTCGCCGGACCCGACACCCCCAACGCCCCCAACGCCCCTGCCGCTCCCGGCCCGGACGCGGTCGGCGAGCGGGCCGTCGTCCACATCCTCCAGGGCGACCGGTACACCTGGTCCACCCACCGCGTCCGGCCGGTCGGCGGCTGCCCGGTCTGCCGGCCGCTGCCGGACGACTCGCCCGCCGGCGCCCGGTTGCCGGCCGGGCCCCGGCCGGTGCCGGACCCGTCGGTGCTGCGCGGCCCCAACGCCCGTACCACGCCCGCCGGTCTGCGGGCCGAGCTGCACGACGAGCGGTTCGGGCCGGTGCACCGGCTCTTCAGGACCGAGGACTCCGCGTTCGCGCTGACCACCGCCTGGGTGACGGACGGCCGCTCTCTCGACGACGGCGGCTACGGCCGGTCGGGCGACTTCCGCTCCAGCGAACGCGTCGCCCTCTTCGAGAGCGTGGAGCGGCTCGCCGGGATGCGGCCCACCGGCCGCCGCACCGTGCTCCGCGCCTCGTACGCCGACCTCGTCGCCGCAGGTGAACACGCCGTGCTCGACCCCGTCCGGCTCGGTCTGCCGGATCCCGAGTTCGACGGCCACCCCGCCCGCCGGACCGTCCCGTACTCCCCGGACCTCGCGCTCGACTGGGTGTACGGCTGGTCGCTCACCGGGCGCCGCGCGGTGGCGGTACCCGAGCACGTGGCGTACTGGGACGTACCGGGGCCGGACCGGCCGCGGGTGGTGTACGAGTCCTCCAACGGCTGCGGACTGGGCAACAGCCCCCAGGAGGCCGCGCTGTACGGGCTGTTCGAGGTCGCCGAGCGCGACGCCTTCCTGATGGCCTGGTACGCGCGCACCCCGCTGCCCCGGGTCGCCGCCCCCGTCGACGACCCGGAGGTCACCGCCCTGGCCGACCGCGCCGCGCTGCTGCGTTACCGCCTGACCCTGCTGGACGCCACCAACGACCTGGGCGTCCCGGCGGTGATCTCGCTCTGCCGCTACGAGGGCGCGCATCCCGGCGCGCCCCGCGCGTTCCTGGCCGCCGGTGCCCATCACGACCCCCGGGTGGCGATCCGCTCGGCGGTGGCCGAGGTGGTCACCAACGTCCAGGAGGCCGCCCGCCGTTCGGCCCCGGGCGGTCCCCGGGACCCGGAGCGGCTGCGCCCGATGCTGGACCGCCCCGAGCTGGTGCTGGACCTCGACGACCACGTCGGCGTCAACACCCTGCCCCAGGCGCAGCCCCGGCTGGACTTCCTGTTCGCCGACACCGCCGACGCCGCCGACACCGCCGAGGCGCCGTGGTACGAGCGGTGGCCGGGGGTGCCCGAGCCGGTGGCCGACCTGACGCTGCTGCTGGAGCGGACCGTGGAGCGGCTGGCCGCCGAGGGCCTGGAGGTCGTCGTGGTCACGCAGGACGAGCCGGGCGTACGGGAGCGGCTGGGGCTGCACTGCGCCAAGGTGATCGTCCCCGGCACGCTTCCGATGACCTTCGGGCACGTCAACCGCCGCACCGCGGGACTGGACCGGCTGCTGGAGGTGCCCCACCGGCTGGGCCGTACCGCCCGGCCGCCGCGCCGCGACGAACTGCCCCTCGACCCCCACCCCTTCCCGTGAGGACGCGATGACGACCGCCCGCCCCCGCCCCTGCCCGACCGCCCCCGGGACCGCGCCCGGGCAGCCCGGACACCCCTGGAACGGCCCGTCCGAGGAACCCGGACGCCCCTCGAACAGCATGTCCGAGGGCCCCGGGCACCCCTGGCACAGCGCGTCCGAGGAACCCGGGCACCCCTGGCACAGCCTGCACCTCGCCCTGCACACCGGTGGTGCGCAGACGGACGCGTTCGTCACCGACGGCCTCGCCCCGCTGATGGACGATCTGACCGCCGACCCGCGCGCCGACTGGTTCTTCATCCGCTACGGCGAGGGCGGCCCCCACCTGCGGATCCGCTTCCGGGGCCCGCTGCGCGCCGGTGCGGCGGAGCGTTTTCCCGCCGCCCTCGCGGAGCTGGCGGCCGCCCGGCCCGCGGAGTTCACCGGCCCCTGGCCGTCCCGGCACGGCGAGGTGCGCGAGGTGCCGTACGTGCCCGAGACCGAGCGGTACGGCGGCCCCGCCGCGCTGCCCCTCGCCGAGGAGGTGTTCGTCCACTCCACCCGAGCGGCCGTCGCCGCCCTGCGCGCGACCCCGGACCGCGCCGCCCGGCTCCCGCTCGCCCTCGACCTCGCCCACGCCACCGCCCACGCGCTCGGCCTCGACGAACTCCAGGCCGCGGGCTGGCTGCGCCGGCACGCCGCCTCCTGGCGCTGGATCACCGAGGTGGAGCCGTTGCCGGGGGCCGCCGTCCACTCCCGTGTGAACTCGGTGTTCGCCCTCCAGCGGCCGGGCCTGGTCCGGCGCGCCCGGGCCCTGCGCACCGCCCTCGACACGGGCACCGCCGCGCCCTGGCTGGCCCGGTGGGCGTGCCGGGTCGGCGCCGCGGACGCCCGGTTGCGCGACGCCGTGCCCGCGGAGCAGGCCGCCCGCCGCGTGCCCTGGGTGTGGGCCTCTCAGCTGCACATGCTGTTCAACCGGCTCGGTGTGACCCCCGACGAGGAGCGGGCCGTGTGCCGCCTCGCGGCCCGCACGCTGCTGGAGGCCGAGGACGATCCGGGGTTCTTCCCCGCCGGGCACCGCGCGGCCGACTACCAGTACCTGGAGCGCAGCAAGTTCCGGATCGGGCGGCCCGAGGACACCGCGCTGCGCGACCTGCCTCCGCAGCCGGCCGCTTCGGCGGCCCAGCGGGCGGCCGAACTCCCTTTGCCCGCCGCTCCCTTGCCGGACCTGTCCCTCGCCGAAGCCCTGCGCCGGCGCAGCTCCGTGCGCGGGCCGCTGCACGGGCCACTGGACGCGGGGACCCTGGGCGGGCTGCTGTGGTCCGCGTACGCCGAGAGCCACGCGACGCAGCAGCCGCTCGCCGACGGCACCGTACGCACCTTCCGGCACCGCCCGTATCCGAGCGCCGGGGCCCTCTACAGCGTGCGCGTGCGCCTGGTGGCACTGGACGTCGCGGGGCTGGCCGCGGGCACGTACCACTGCGTCCAGGAGCGCCGCGCCCTGCTCCCGATCGGCCCCGCACCGGCCGTCACCGAACTCAAGGCGCTCTCCTCGTACCTCTCCCGGCCGGCGGACGACCCGGACGCGGTGGGCATCGACGAGGCCCCGGCGGTGCTCGCGGTCCACCTCGACCTCGGCCTGCTGCGCCGCCGCTACGGCCTGCGGGCGCTCAGGCTGGGCCTGCTGGAGGCCGGCCACCTCGCGCAGACGCTACTGCTCACCTCGGCGGCGTTCGGCCTGGCCACCCTCCCGCTCGGCGGCCTCCACGACGACCTGGCCCACGAACTCCTCGGCCTCGACGACCTCGACGAGCCGATCCAGTACCTCCTGCCCCTGGGCCGCACCGTCACGGTCTAGGGGCGGGACCCGGGTCCGGCTTCAGAGCTTCGAGGAAGGTGGCGAAAGCGGGGGCGGGGAAGGTGAGGGTGGCCCGGGCGGGGGCCTTGGAGTCGCGGACGGCGATGCGGGTGGGGGTGGTGGCTATCTCCACGCAGTTGTTGCCGTCGTCCGGGCCTGAGTAGGACGACTTCCGCCAGTTGTCGGGCGTGTCCATGGATGCCTCACAGCTCTTGCGCCAACTTGTGGATGAAGTCGCGCGACCGTCCGGGATCGAGCGACACGTCCTCCACCTTACGGAAGCGCGTTCGAAAGGCGCTGAGCTGTGCTTCGGAGTCGATGAATGCCGAGCCATGAGGTACGTCACGCACCACCGTGTCCAGCTTGGGAACGGGTCCGCCCACATACGACATGGTGCCAGCGGCTCTGGCAAAGCCGTCCAGGTCGAAGGGGATGACGCGCACGGTGATGTTGTCCGATTCGGAGCGCTCCAGCAGCTTGCCGAGTTGGGCTCGGGAGGCGGCGCGGTCGCTGACCCTGATACGCAGAGCTGCCTCATGGATCACCAGCTCGTACGAGATGGCCAACTGCTGGCGCCTCACGCGGTGCCGGACACGCAGCTCAAGCTCC
>NZ_JBIBJK010000016.1:39680-241995 GCF_042958635.1 Streptomyces sp. NPDC007971 | reverse complement strand
ACCGGCGAGGAGATCACCCAGAACGGGCTCGGCGGCGCGGACGTGCACGCGGAGACCTCGGGCGTGTGCCACTTCGCCTACGACGACGAGGAGACGTGCATCGCCGAGGTGCGCTACCTCGTCTCCCTGCTCCCGATGAACAACCGCGAGAACCCCCCGCGGGTGGAGTGCTCCGACCCGGCGGACCGCCGCTCCGACGTCCTGCTCGACCTGGTCCCGGCCGACGGCAACCGGCCCTACGACATGGCCAAGGTCATCGAGGAGATCGTCGACGACGGCGAGTACCTGGAGGTCCACGAGCGCTGGGCGCGCAACATCATCTGCGCGCTGGCCCGCCTGGACGGCCAGGTCGTCGGCATCATCGCCAACCAGCCCCAGGTCCTCGCGGGCGTCCTGGACATCGAGGCGAGCGAAAAAGCTGCGCGCTTTGTCCAGATGTGTGACGCTTTCAATGTCCCGATCGTGACCTTCCTGGACGTACCGGGGTTCCTGCCCGGTGTGGACCAGGAGCACGGCGGAATCATCCGCCACGGCGCGAAGCTGCTGTACGCCTACTGCAACGCGACCGTGCCGAGGATTTCGCTCATCCTGCGCAAGGCGTACGGAGGTGCCTACATCGTCATGGACTCCCAGTCGATCGGCGCCGACCTCACCTACGCCTGGCCCACCAACGAGATCGCCGTGATGGGCGCGGAAGGCGCGGCCAACGTCATCTTCCGCCGTCAGATCGCCGGTGCCGAGGACCCCGAGGCCATGCGGCAGAAGATGGTCAAGGAGTACAAGGCCGAGCTGATGCACCCGTACTACGCGGCGGAGCGCGGCCTGGTGGACGACGTCATCGACCCCGCCGAAACCCGCGAGGTCCTGGTCAAGTCCCTGGCGATGCTGCATTCCAAGCACGCAGACCTGCCGTCCCGCAAGCACGGCAACCCCCCGCAGTAACCGAGTGGACCCGCCGCGGCAACCCCGCGGACCTCTCTCTCACGGAGACTGACACCCATGAACACGCCTGACATCCGCGTCGAGAAGGGCCACGCCGAGCCGGAGGAAGTCGCCGCCATCACGGCAGTCCTGCTGGCCCGTGCCGCCGCCCGGACCGAGCCCTCGGCCCAGACGCACCGAGGCCGCGCAAAGGCCGGCTGGCGCCGCCTGGAGCGCGAGCCCGGCTTCCGTGCACCGCACAGCTGGCACGGCTAGGCAGCGCCGCCGAGCCCACTGGTTCCTGAAGGGCCCCTCCACTGCGGAGGGGCCCTTCTTGGTGTGCACGGGGCGTATCGCTGCGGAGGGCGAGGGCGAGGGCGAGGGCGAGGGCGAGGGCGAGGGCGAGGGCGAGGGCGAGGGCGAGGGCGAGGGCGAGGGCGGCGTGTACCCAGGACGGTGACGCACCACGAAGCCCCTGTCTCTCCCAGGGGGAGGGGCAGGGGCTTCGTGGGCGTCCTGGAGCGGCGGTGCTAGCGCAGGCGCGCCATCAGGGCGTGCTCGACCAGCGTGATCAGCGCCGACTTGGCGTCCGCGCGGTGACGGGCGTCGGTCGTGATGATCGGGGTGTCGGGGCCGATCTGCAGTGCTTCGCGGACCTCGTCGGGGTTGTACGGCTGGTTGCCGTCGAAGCCGTTGAGGGCGATGACGAAAGGCAGGCCCGAGTTTTCGAAGTAGTCGACCGCGGGGAAGCAGTCGGCCAGGCGCCGGGTGTCCACCAGGACGATCGCGCCGATGGCGCCGCGCACCAGGTCGTCCCACATGAACCAGAAGCGGTCCTGACCGGGCGTACCGAAGAGGTACAGGATCAGGTCCTGGTCGAGGGTGATACGGCCGAAGTCCATGGCGACCGTGGTGGTCGTCTTGTCCCCGGTGTGGGTGAGGTCGTCGATACCGGCCGACGCGGACGTCATGACGGCCTCTGTGCGCAGCGGGTTGATCTCCGAGACGGCGCCGACGAACGTGGTCTTGCCCACGCCGAAGCCGCCCGCCACCACGATCTTCGCGGAGGTGGTGGAGCGGGAAGGACCGCCGCTAGAGCTTGCGAAGTCCACTGAGCACCCTTTCGAGCAGTGTCACGTCTGGCTGGCCACCGGCGTTCTCGTCGCCGCCGGGCTGATGGATGGCGACCAGGCCCGCTTCCGCCAAGTCGGCGACGAGGATCCTGGCCACGCCGAGGGGGATGGTCAGCAGCGCCGAGACCTCGGCGACCGACTTGATCTCCCGGCACAGGTTGCAGATCCGCTGATGCTCGGGCAGCTGGCCTTGCATCTGGTGCGGAGCGGCGGTGGTGTGCACCAGTGCCTCGATGGCGAGCTGGTAGCGCGGGCGAGTCCGGCCGCCGGTCATGGCGTACGGACGCACCAGGGGGTTGTTGGCAGCAGTCGCCGGCGCCGGCTCGGGGCGGCGCTGCGGCTGAACCGGCTGGATACGCGGCGCCGACGGCTGGTCGTACGGCGAAGGGCCGGGGCCCTGCGGGGCGTACGGCTGCCGGTGGCTCGGGGCGGAGGGGAAGTTGTACCGGTTCGCCGATCCGTCGCCCTGGCCCTGGGCAGGGCCGTACGACCAGTTGCCCGAAGACGAACCGCCTGGGGGTGTTGCCACTATCTCTCCTCCTCCGAACTGCGCCGGGCACCCATCCGTGTGGAGCCGCGTCCCGAAACCTTACGGCCACGGGACGCGAATACGCACCGTCTGACTATTAGTTGAGAAGGCTTCCCTGGAGTTCTGCACGAAGATCCGGGGTGAGGACCGTGCCCGCGCGGTCCACCAGAAGGGCCATCTCGTACCCGATGAGGCCGATGTCCGCCTCCGGGTGGGCCAGAACCGCGAGCGACGAACCGTCGGAGATGGACATGAGGAAGAGGAATCCCCGCTCCATCTCCACAACCGTCTGGTTCACGTGGCCTCCCTCGAAGATGCGGGAGGCGCCTGCCGTCAGGGACGTCAGACCGGAGGCGACGGCCGCGAGCTGGTCGGCGCGGTCGCGGGGGAAGCCTTCGGACATCGCCAGAAGGAGTCCGTCGGCGGAGACCACCACCGTGTGGGACACCCCCGGGGTGTTGTCCACGAAGTTGGTGATCAACCAGTTCAGGTTCTGTGCCGCCTGGCTCATCGGGCTCACACTAACGCTCCTGGTTGTAGGTGCTGTCAGGACCGAAGCCCTGGCCGTTCGTTTCACTGCCTGCGCTGCGTCCGCGCTGGACGCCTCGACGCAGGTTGCTCAGCCTGCCCCGGACGTCCTCCGGGGCGCGGGAGACCTGGGGGCCTCCCTGTGGGGTTGTCTCGGCGGCACCCTCGACCAGGTTGGCCTTGGGCACCCGCCGCGGCAGGCCGGAGGAGGTGACCCCGCCCGCCTTGGGCTTCCGGAGCTGGGAGGCCTGCTGCCAGCGCTCGTCGTTCGCCGAACGCCAGCTGTTGTCGCCGCCCGCCGCCGGAGTGTTGTCCTGCGCGGGAGCCGGCGTTTCCCGCTGCACGCGCGCCGTGCCGTTCGGGGCACTCGCACCGTTGGATCCGCTCGCGGTGGATCCCCGGCGGGGCAGCCCGGCGTCGGTCAGCTGGTGGGAGGCGGGAGAGGCCGGTCCCGGACGGTCGAAGCCTACGCGGTTCCGCTCACTCGCGTCACCGGCCTGCGACGATTCCGTTTCCGGAGCGTACTGGGCCGGATAGCCGTTCTGGTAGCCGTCCTGCTGGGGCCAGTCGTCCTGGTAGGGCTGGGTCTGGAAGGACCCGAAGGCGTCCGCCGCCGCAGCGTGCGTGGGCGCGGGCTCCTCCTGGGCAGGCTCCGCATACGACGCGGGGTCGCGGTAGCCGCCGTTCGAGGTGAAACCGTCGTTCTGCGGCAGGCCGCCGTTCGGCGCGTAGTACTGGTCGTCGTACGACTTCTCGTACGGCTCCTCGTACGCGGGGCGCTGCTGCTCCTCGTACGTCTGCTCCTGGTAGGCCTGCTGCGGCTGCTCCGGGTAGCCCGGCTGCTCGGTGTAGCCCGTGCTGCTGCCGTCGAAGCCCTGCCGGGCGTCGAAGTCGTCGCGGAACCCGGACTGCTCGGCGTTCTCCTGCTGCGGCTGCTCGTGGCTGTGGGCCTCCAGGGCCGCACGGCGCCCCTCGCGTGCCAGCGAGCGGCCGACGGGGTCCAGCCCGCGGATGTCGTCGGGGACCTCGGAGTACCGGCTGTCGTCGAAGCCCAGCTCGGCGGCGGTGCGCATGGGCGCCACCTGGCCGAAGCTCTCACCCTGGAACTGCTGGTCCGGGATGATCTGGGAGACCGTGAACTCATCGTGGTCCAGCGGCGTCTCGGCGCCACCGCCGTGCGTGATGGCGTCCGGCAGCATGACCAGGGAGGTCGTGCCGGCCTGCTCGCCCGAGGGACGCAGCTGGACGCGGATGCCGTGCCGGTCGGACAGCCGGCCGACCACGAACAGGCCCATGCGCTGGGAGATCGCGGCGTCCACGGTCGGCGGGTTGGCCAGCTTGTGGTTGATGTCCGCGAAGTCCTCGGCGGTCAGGCCGATGCCCTTGTCGTGGATCTCGATCATGACGCGACCGTCGGGGAGACGGGTGGCGGTCACGCGAACCTTGGTCTGCGGGGAGGAGAACGTCGTCGCGTTCTCCAGCAGCTCGGCCAGCAGGTGCACGAGGTCGGTCACGGCGCGGCCGTGGATCTCGGCCTCCGGGACGCCCGACAGCTCGATGCGCTCGTACTGCTCCACCTCGGAGGAGGCGGCGCGCAGGACGTCGACCAGCGGGACCGGCTGGTCCCAGCGGCGGCCGGGCTCCTCGCCGGCGAGGACCAGGAGGTTCTCGCCGTTGCGGCGCATACGGGTGGCGAGGTGGTCCAGGCGGAAGAGGTTCTCCAGCTGGTCCGGGTCGGCCTCGTTGTTCTCCAGGTCGGTGATCAGGGTCAGCTGGCCCTCGATCAGCGACTGGTTGCGGCGCGAGAGGTTGGTGAAGATCGCGTTGATGTTGCCACGGAGCAGGGCCTGCTCGGAGGCGAGTCGAACGGCCTCGCGGTGGACCTGGTCGAAGGCGCGGGCGACCTCGCCGATCTCGTCCTTGGTGGTGATCGGGATCGGCGCGACCCGGGTGTCGACCCGGCCGGGGTCGGTGCGCGAGAGCTGGTCGACCAGCATCGGCAGGCGCTGCTCGGCGATGCCGAAGGCGGCGTTGCGCAGCTGGCGCATCGAGCGGCTCATCTGGCGGGCCACGGCACCGGCCAGGATGAACGCGAGGAGCAGCGCGACCACGACGACGGCACCGGTGGTGATCGCCGAGGCCTTGGCGTTGTCGGCGATGTTCGAGGCCTCGTTCACCGCCTTGTCGGCGAGGTCCGACTCGATCTGTCGGTAGGCCTTGTACTTGAGGGTGTTGAGCGCCCACCAGTTTTCGGGCGTGATGCCGCCCTGCGCCAGCTGCTGGCGGGTGAGCGCGCTGGTGTCCTTCATGGTGACGAGCCCCCCGATCAGCTTGGTCGGGTCGGCCGGCGGGGGGACGTACTGCGGGTTCGCCCCCTTGGCCTGCTCGGCCATGGCGACGGCGTCCGTCTTGATCTTCGTTTCCGCGTCGCTCAGCTTCTGCGCGTCCGCGTCGGTGCCACCGCCGAGGTACTCCTCCCGGGCGATCCGCTCCAGGTAGGCGTACGAGGACAGGGAGACCCGCTGGGTCGCCAGGTTCGGGGCGTCGGGGCCGGGCTTGACCAGCAGGTGCGTGCCGATGGACCGCTCCAGCGACAGCGCGGCCTTGGTCAGCGAGATGGCGTAGACGGTACGGCCGTAGGAGGTGATGTTGCCGGTGCCCAGACCGAGCTCGTTGGCGAACTCCATCAGGGGGTGGCTGACGTCGACGTAGCCCTCTTCGGTCTCCACGCCGTGCTTCTTGGAGGTGTACGCGACCTGACGCAGCTTCGCCAGCTCGGGCTCGGCCTTGCGGAACAGCCTCAGCCGGCGCTCCAGGCCCGGCGTGTTCGGCATGTCCTGCGCGGCCTGGGTGAACGCGGCGGCGGCCTGGTCCGTTGCCTTGCGGGCCGAGTCGACGGTCTGCTTGCTGGCGGCGTCCTTCTTGTTCAGCAGCAAGGGGGCCGCGGTGACGTCACGCTCGTTCTCGAGGGCGTCGGCGTAGGACAGGGAGGCGCGCACCAGGCGTGCGGTGCTCTCCGCGTCCCGGGCTTCCTGCCAGGTGTCGATCGAGCTCTTCACCTGGAAGCCGCCCATGACCAGGCCGACACCCACGGGTATGAGCAGGATCGCGTTCAGCCTGGTCGGCACGCGCCAGTTGCGCGGGGAGAAGCGGCCGCCGCTGGGCGCGGGAGTGGCCGCCGGCTCCGAACCGGGCACAGGGGTGGGCGCCGCAGCGCGCGGCGGCGGGGTGAAGTTGCCCCGCGCCGACGGCTCGGGACCGTTCTTGCTTCGCCTCACTCGACCAACAACCTCTCGGCGGTCGGCACCTACCTCGTGCCGCAGTCTCTCAGAGCCCGGTTCGTCATCGACCAGTGAGTACGTCTTTGACTAAGGGGCAGTTCAGGCATTCCAGCACGTGGACCAGCGCACTTCCAAACAGTGGAAACCCCCGGCTGGTGGCGTTGTAAGCACCAGATAAAACGGTCATAAAGAGCGAGCCCCGCCAAAAGGCGGGGCGATTGTGAGCACAGCGGCACCGCTCGACCGCGTCGCGTGGTGATGCCGGACGATTCCTCTGCCGAACTGTTATGAACACCGGAGCCGACCGTGTCAAAGGCCACAGTCGGCTCCGATCTCATTACGACAACTGCCCTGTGGCACGTCGTACTTGAGTGCTAGCGCAGGCGCGCCATCAGGGCGTGTTCCACCAGCGTGATCAGGGCACTCTTGGCGTCCGCGCGGTGGCGGGCGTCGGTCGTGATGATCGGGGCGTCGGACCCGATCTGCAGCGCCTCGCGCACTTCGTCGGGAGTGTAGGGCTGCTGGCCGTCGAAGCCGTTGAGGGCGATGACGAAGGGCAGACCGCTGTTCTCGAAGTAGTCGACCGCGGGGAAGCAGTCGGCCAGGCGCCGGGTGTCCACGAGCACCACTGCGCCGATGGCGCCGCGCACCAGGTCGTCCCACATGAACCAGAAGCGGTCCTGGCCCGGCGTACCGAAGAGGTACAGGATCAGGTCCTGGTCGAGGGTGATACGGCCGAAGTCCATGGCGACCGTGGTGGTCGTCTTGTCCCCGGTGTGGGTGAGGTCGTCGATGCCCGCCGACGCGGACGTCATGACGGCCTCTGTGCGCAGCGGGTTGATCTCCGAGACGGCGCCGACGAACGTGGTCTTGCCCACGCCGAAGCCGCCCGCCACCACGATCTTCGCCGAGGTGGTGGCCCGGCCCGCGTCAGAGCTTGCGAAGTCCACTGAGCACCCTTTCGAGCAGCGTCACGTCCGGAGCGCCACCGTTGTTCTCGTCGCCGCCCGGCTGGTGGATGGCGACCAGGCCGGCCTCGGCGAGGTCGGCCACCAGGATCCGGGCCACGCCGAGCGGCATGGCCAGCAGCGCGGAGACCTCCGCGACCGACTTGACCTCCCGGCACAGGTGGCAGATGCGCTGGTGCTCCGGGAGCAGTCCCATGAGTGCTGCCGGGTCGGCCGTGGTGCTGATCAGTGCCTCGATGGCGAGCTGATAGCGCGGCCGCGTCCGGCCGCCGGTCATCGCGTACGGACGTACCAGCGGCTGGTCGCCCTCGTCCCCGTACGGCTCCGCGTACGGATCATGAGAGGCGGTGGGCGGGGTCATGAATCCTCCGGGCGGGACAGCAAGTCGGTCAGTCGTGCCGTCTGACGGGGCCGTGGGGGGATTGTGGCGGCCGGACGGTGTTTTGGTGTGACGGGTGGTGCCGGGGCGGGTCAGTGGAGCAGACTGCCTTGCAGTTCGGCGCGCAGATCCGGGGTGAGGACCGCACCCGCGCGGTCGACCAGCAGCGCCATCTCGTAGCCGACGAGACCGATGTCGCACTCGGGATGGGCCAGGACCGCGAGGGACGACCCGTCCGAGACGGACATGAGGAAGAGGAACCCGCGTTCCATCTCGACGACCGTCTGTGCCACGGTGCCGCCCTCGAAGATCCGGGAGGCCCCGGCCGTCAGGGAGGTCAGCCCGGACGCGACGGCCGCCAGCTGGTCGGCGCGGTCCCGCGGGAAACCTTCGGACATCGCCAGCAGAAGGCCGTCGGCGGAGACCACCACCGTGTGCGACACCCCGGGGGTGTTGTCCACGAAGTTGGTGATCAACCAGTTCAGGTTCTGTGCCGCCTGGCTCATCGGACTCAACTAACGCTCCTGCTGGTGAGTGGGGCTCGGGTAGCTGCCGGTCTGGCCGTTGCCGGCCTGGCGACCCTGCGCGATGCCCCGACGGAGATTGGTCAGCCGGCCGCGTACGTCATCAGGCGCACGCGAGACCTGCGGACCGGCTTGGTGCTGTTGCTGCTGAGCCGTGCCCGGCACGAGATTCGCACGGGGCACCCGGCGCGGCAGACCGGAAGTGGTGACGCCGCCTGCCGCCGGCTGCCGTACGCGCTCCGCCTGCCGGACGAACTCGTCGTTGGGCGAGGTGCGCCAGGAACTGGTTGCGGACGCCGGACGCTGAGGAGCGGGCGCGGGAGCCGACTGCTGCTGCGGGGCCGGGGCCGGGGCGTTGTCCGGCTGACCCTGCTGACTGCCGTGGAACCAGTTGGTCTCCAGCGTGTCGTACAGCGGGGTACGGCCGTCACCCGGGCCGGAGGCCGGAGGCAGGGCCTCGGGCTCCTGGCGGGCCGGACGCTGCGCGGCCGGCGGGCGCCGGTCGCCGAAGTCGCCGCGGCCGCCCGGCTGCGGGCGCTCGGACCGGCCGGCGTTCGCCGGGCCCTGGCCCGGGCGGCCGGGCAGCGCGTGCTGGCCGGTGGAGCTGCTGTCGAAACCGGCGTCGTAGGCCTGCGGGGCCGCGAACTGGCCGGTGCTCTGCGAGTCCTGCTGCCCGGCGCCCGACGTACCGAAGATGTCGGAGCGGACGTAGGGGCTGTCGCCGCCCTGCTGGCCGGGCCGGCCGCCGCCCTGCGGGGCGTACTGGTCGTTGCCCTGCTGGGTGCCGGGCCGTGCGAACTGGCCGGTGTTCTGGGAGGCGCCGGCGCCGTTCAGGTCCGGGCGCGGGTACTGGCCCGTGGAGGCGTCCAGGCCGAAGTCCGGGCGGGGGAACTCGCCCGTGGCGGCCGGGTTCTGCGCGTCGGACCTCGGTATCGCCGGTATCCCGGAGGTCGAGCCCGGGCCCTGGCGGTCGTCGATGCGCGGCATGCGCGCGGTCTGCGACGGGTCCTGCTCGTCGTGGCCGCGCGGGGCGTCCAGCGAGGCACGGGACACCGGGGCCTGGGCGTTGTCGCTCCAGTCCTGGGTGCGTGAGGGCGGGTTGGCGCCGGGCAGCTCGGCCCGCGAGCCGCCGCGCGGCGGCAGCTGGGGCTGACGGTCCTGGTCGGCGGAGCCGACGCCACCGCGCTGCGGGGCGGGGCCGCGGCCGCCGAAGGCGTCCTGCGCCGGTCCGCCCTGGCCGGCGGCCTGCAGGCCCTGCGGGGCACCCGGGTTCTGGCCGCCGCCGAAGGCGCCCAGACCCGCACCGGCGGGAGCCGGACGGCCCTGCTGCGCCGCACCCGGACCCTGCGGGCCGCGCGCCGCGCCGGGCGCACCCGGACGGCCGCCCTGGCCGGCGCCGGGCAGCGCGGCCCGGGGACCCTGGGCGGAGCCGACCTGGCCGCGCGGACCGGGACCGGTACCGAGACGTCCACCGCCGGAGGGGGCAGCGCCGAGGGCACCGCCCTGGCCGCCCCCGCCGTTGTTGCGACGGGCGGCGGCCACACCGGCCGCGGCCTGCGCGGCGGCCGGACCGCCGGTCGGCGCCGGGGCGCCGGGCTTGCCCGGAGCGGGCTTCTTGCCGCCCTGGGCGACGTCGACCGGCAGCATGACCAGCGCGGTCGTACCGCCGGAGTCGGACGGGCGCAGCTGGATGCGGATGCCGTGACGCTGGGACAGACGACCGACCACGAACAGACCCATGCGGCGGGAGACCGACACGTCCACGGTGGGCGGGGAGGCGAGCCGCTCGTTGATCGCCGCGAGGTCCTCGGGGGAGAGGCCGATGCCGGTGTCGTGGATCTCGATCAGCACACGGCCGTCGGGCAGCGCGTGACCGGTGACCTTGACCTTGGTCTGTGGCGAGGAGAACGAGGTCGCGTTCTCCAGCAGCTCGGCGAGCAGGTGCACGAGGTCGTTGACCACGCGGCCGGCGACCTCGGTCGTCGGCACGGCGGCCAGCTCGATGCGCTCGTACTGCTCCACCTCGGACGCGGCGGCGCGGAGCACGTCGACCAGCGGGACCGGGCGGGTCCAGCGGCGGCCGGGCTCTTCACCCGCGAGGACGAGGAGGTTCTCACCGTTACGGCGCATACGCGTCGCGAGGTGGTCGAGCTTGAACAGGGAGGACAGCTGGTCCGGGTCGGCCTCGCGGGACTCCAGCTCGGAGATGAGCGAGAGCTGGCGCTGGATAAGACCCTGGGAGCGGCGCGAGAGGTTGGTGAACATCGCGTTGACGTTGCCCCGCAGCAGGGCCTGCTCGGCGGCGAGGCGGACCGCCTCGCGGTGCACGTCGTCGAAGGCCGCGGCCACCTGGCCGATCTCGTCCCGGGAGTGCACACCGACCGACTCCACGGACGTGTCGACGTCCTGCGGGTCGGACTCGGACAGCTGCTTGACCAGCTCGGGCAGACGGTCCTGGGCGACCTTGGTGGCGGTCTCCTGCAGGCGGCGCAGCGAGCGGATCATGGACCGGGCCACGACGAAGGCGCCGACGAGCGAGATGCCGAGCACGAGCAGGATGAGCGCACCGGAGATGATCGCGTCGCGCTCGGAGGCGCTGCGCAGCTCGCGGGCCTTCTGCTCCATGTCCTCGAGCAGCGTGTGCTCGATCTTCTTCATCTGCTCGATCTTGGTCGAGCTGTCGTCGACCCAGTCCTTGTAGGACCGCGCCGGCAGACCGTCGAGGCCGTGGGGTGCGAAGGCGCGCTTGGCGTACAGGTCCGCGGCCTGGATGGTCGGGTTGTTCTCCTCGATCGGCTTGAGGAGTTCGTCCGGGTTCTCGTTGCTGTAGATCTTCCGGAAGATCGCGATCTCGGAGCCTTCGCTCTCGTAGGCCGACTCGCCGTAGAGGCGGTCGTTCTCGGAGAGGTTGCCCTTGGAGGTGTCGCTGGAGGTCAGCGCCGCGGCGATCACGGCACGCTGCACGGAGGCGTACTCCTTGGCGGTGGAGAAGGCCGCCAGGGCGCGGGTGCGCGTGATCATCTCCGGGTTGCTGGACGCCTCGGCCATCGACTGGGAGAGGTCGACCAGCTGGGTGATCAGCCGGTGGTACGACTCGACCGTCTGCGTCGAGTTGTTCTTCGACTGGTAGGCGGTCTTGCGGATCTGAGCGAGGTCGTCCAGCTGGTTGGCGAGGCTCACCAGGGTGTCGCGGACTCCCTGGAGGTTGCCGTTCTTGCTCGCCGAGTCGATCTGCTCGGAGGCGTCGAGGAAGTTCTCGCGGGCCCGGTCGGTCTTGTCCTGGTACGCCTTGACCTGGTAGTCGCTCGGCGTGAGGCCGTGGGCCAGCGGACCGGCGGACTCGTCGCGCTCGTCCTGGAGCGCGGCGGCCAGCTCGGTGGCCTGCTTGGTCATGTCCGTCAGCAGCTTCATGTTGTCGAGCTGCTGGATGTCGGTGATGTTCTGGTCGATGCGCAGCGCACCCAGCGAGGTCGCGGCGACCACGGGGAGTGCGAGCAGCGAGACCAGACGCGTGGAGATGCGCCAGTTGCGCAGGGCCACGCGTGAACCGGGGCCGGTCTGGCTCTTGGGGGCCTTGACGGCCGGGGCGGGGGAGCCGTCGGCCATCGGGGTGTTGGTGGGGGACGAGGCGCCGGGGCGCCCGCCGCCGTCTGTGGACGGGGCCGGGCCCTGGCCCGGATTCTGGGCGTGCTGGGGCGAGGAACCGCGGTCGGTCCCGCCGTGCGCCTCGGGCTCCGCCGAAGCGCTGCCATCCCTCTTGAAACGTCCCTGCACTAGCGTCGCAACCTCTGGACCAGGCACCCCTCCGGTTGAACGGAGGGACACGGTGTCGGCGTATTGGAGAGCGTCCTGAATTACGCCCTCCAGTGGTCTGGAGTGACCGGCGCAGGTTCCCCCCTATCCGGCCGCCACTCGGCGCTGCGTTGCGCCCTGCGCGCCGGCTCGATCCCGCGGCGGTCCGTGGAATTCCAGCACAGTGCCGGATCTCCAACAAGAGCCGTGTCCCGAGCTGTGACCTCCGTGACGTCTTGTGAGGGCTGTGTCACGAGCTGTGGAAGTCGATCCCCTGCAAAACGGGCGTTTCCGTGTGATTCGCCGCCCGGTGCCGGGTGTCCCAGTCGCCATGATCAGGAGCGGAATAGTGGGTTCAGGGGGCCAATGTCCGATTCGTAGCGGAGAGTTGCGGGCCTGGATTGACCGATTTGCCCATGGATTCGTGAGCAAACTCACATGCAGATCATGGGCACTTCACGTCTGTGGCGGGGAATCGGATGTTTAGCCTGACGCTTTACAAGATGCGCAGCCCTGCCAACCCACTCACGACGCCACAGGACGACAACGGTGAAGACGACGATGATGTTCCGCAACATAGCCAACCCGCGGCGCACGACTCTGGCGCACCTCGCGGACGCCGAGGAACTGCAGACGCCCGAGCTGCCGGAGCACTCCGTCGACCTCCCCGCCCAGACCGCGAACCCCCGGCGCACCATCCTGATGGATGCCCCCGTCGCCATGGCGGTCCCGGTCGGCGAGTAGCCAGGGGCGCCCCGCGCCCGCATCGTAGGGCGGGCGTGTTCGCAGAGCGCGGCCCGCAGGACCCTTACACATCCGCGAGGGTCCTGCGGGCCGCGTTCTGCTTTTCCGCGTGATTCCCGCACGCCGGAACTCCGGAATTCAAAAAAACCGCTCCGGCGGTTTTCCGGACCCGGAAAACACCGGCACGGCCGCCGCGCTGCCCGAACGCGGGCCGCCCCGACCGGTTAACCTGGGGCGTCAGTACGCCGGTTCTCAGTGAGGGGCGCAAGGATCCCGTGCGCATCGCCAGGTTCTCCATCGACGGGAACGTCGCCTTCGGCGCGGTCGAGGGCGACAAGCAGGACGAACTCGTCCTCGACATCATCAAGGGCATCCCGTTCACGGACTACGAGCTGTCCGGGACGAAGGTGCCGCTGAGCAAGGTCAGACTGCTCCCGCCGGTGCTCCCCAACAAGGTCGTGGCCTTCGGCCGCAACTACGGCGAGCACGCCAGGGAGCTGGGCAACGAGGTGCCGGACGCCCCGTTCGCCTTCTTCAAGCCGTCCACCTCGGTGATCGGCCCCGGCGACGAGATCCAGTACCCGCCGTTCTCGCAGGAACTGCACCACGAGGCCGAGCTGGCCGTCGTCATCGGCCGGATGTGCCGCGAGGTCCCGCGCGAGCGCGTCAAGGACGTGATCTTCGGTTACACCTGCGCCAACGACGTCACCGCCCGTGACGTGCAGAAGCGCGAGAAGCAGTGGGCCCGGGCCAAGGGCTTCGACACCTCCTGCCCGCTCGGCCCCTGGGTCGAGACGGACCTGGACCTCGGCCGCGCGGGCGACCTGACCATCCAGCTCACCGTCAACGGCGAACAGCGCCAGCTCGGCCGTACGAGCGAGATGATCCACTCCATCGAGGACCTGGTCGTCAACATCTCCGAGGCCATGACCCTGCTCCCCGGCGATGTCATCCTCACCGGCACCCCCGCAGGGGTCGGCCCCCTGAACGTCGGCGACGAGGTCGCCGTCACCATCGAAGGCATCGGCACTCTCACCAACAAGGTTGTCAAGCGTGGCTAGCGCATCCGGCTCCCCCGTACGCGTCCGTTTCTGCCCCTCGCCCACCGGTAACCCCCACGTGGGCCTGGTCCGCACCGCCCTGTTCAACTGGGCGTTCGCGCGGCACCACCAGGGCACCCTGGTCTTCCGCATCGAGGACACCGACGCGGCCCGCGACTCGGAGGAGTCGTACGACCAGCTGCTCGACGCGATGCGCTGGCTGGGCTTCGACTGGGACGAGGGCCCCGAGGTCGGCGGCCCGCACGCGCCGTACCGGCAGTCGCAGCGCATGGACATCTACAAGGACGTCGCCGCCAAGCTCCTCGACGCCGGCCACGCCTACCACTGCTACTGCTCGCAGGAGGAGCTGGACACCCGCCGCGAGGCCGCCCGCGCCGCCGGCAAGCCCTCCGGCTACGACGGCCACTGCCGCGAGCTGAGCGCCGAGCAGGTCGAGGCGTACCAGGCCCAGGGCCGCACCCCGATCGTCCGCTTCCGCATGCCCGACGAGACGATCACCTTCACGGACCTGGTCCGCGGCGAGCTGACCTTCACCCCGGAGAACGTCCCGGACTACGGCATCGTCCGCGCCAACGGCGCCCCGCTGTACACGCTGGTCAACCCGGTCGACGACGCTCTGATGGAGATCACCCACGTCCTGCGCGGCGAGGACCTGCTCTCCTCCACCCCGCGGCAGGTCGCCCTCTACAAGGCGCTGACCGAGCTGGGCATCGCCAAGCAGACCCCGGCCTTCGGCCATCTGCCGTACGTCATGGGCGAGGGCAACAAGAAGCTCTCCAAGCGTGACCCGCAGGCGTCGCTCAACCTCTACCGCGAGCGGGGCTTCCTGCCCGAGGGCCTGCTCAACTACCTCTCGCTGCTCGGCTGGTCGCTCTCGGCCGACCAGGACATCTTCACGATCGACGAGATGGTCGCCGCCTTCGACATCTCCGACGTGAACCCCAATCCGGCGCGCTTCGACCTAAAGAAGTGCGAGGCGATCAACGCCGACCACATCCGCATGCTCGACGCGAAGGAGTTCACCGAGCGCTGCGGTCCGTGGCTGAAGGCCCCGTTCGCCCCCTGGGCGCCGGAGGACTTCGACGAGGCCAAGTGGCAGGCGATCGCCCCGCACGCCCAGACCCGCCTCAAGGTCCTGTCGGAGATCACCGACAACGTCGACTTCCTCTTCCTCGCCGAGCCCGTCTTCGACGAGGCGAGCTGGACGAAGGCGATGAAGGAGGGCTCGGACGCGTTGCTCGGCACGGCCCGCGAGAAGCTGGAGGCGGCCGACTGGACCTCGGCCGAGTCCCTCAAGGAGGCCGTCCTGGCCGCCGGCGAGGCCCACGGCCTCAAGCTCGGCAAGGCGCAGGCCCCGGTCCGCGTGGCCGTCACCGGCCGCACGGTCGGCCTGCCGCTGTTCGAGTCGCTGGAGGTCCTGGGCAAGGAGAAGGCCCTCGCCCGCATCGACGCGGCCCTGGCGAGGCTCGCGGCGTAAGCAACGTCACACAGGGGCGGTACCCGGAACACCGGCGTGCCGCCCCTGCGCCGTACCCGCCCCCACCGGACACGACGGCGGTACGCCGGTTACCGTCGGCGTCATGACGGTCAGAGCTGTGGTCTGGGACGTGGACGACACCCTCTTCGATTACACGAGCGCGGACCGCGAGGGCATGCGTGCCCATCTCGCCGCGGAGGGGCTGCTCGGCGGGTACGACACCCCGGAGGAGGCCCTCGGGCGGTGGCGGGAGACCACCGACCGGCAATGGGCGCGTTTCTCGGCCGGGGAGATCTCCTTCGAGGGGCAGCGGCGCGACCGCGTGCGCGTCTTCCTCGGCCAGGAGCTGACGGACGCCGAGGCGGATGCCTGGTTCCGGCGGTACATCACCCACTACGAGGCGGCCTGGAGCCTGTTCCCGGACGTGCTGCCCGCCCTGGACGCCCTCGCCGCCAGCCACCGGCACGCGGTGCTGTCCAACTCCAGCCTCACGGTCCAGGAGCACAAGCTGCGCACCCTCGGCCTGCGCGACCGCTTCGAGAGCGTGCTGTGCGCCGCCGAGCTGGGTGTCTCCAAGCCGCAGGCAGGAGCCTTCCTGGCGGCCTGCGAGGCGTTGGGGCTGCCCCCGGCCCAGGTGGCCTACGTCGGCGACCACCCGGAGATCGACGGGCGGGGCGCGGCAGAGGCGGGTCTGGTGTCCGTGTGGATCGACCGCGGAGGGCCGTACGCGCAGGGCCCGGACGCCGTGGTCGCGCACCGGATCTCGACCCTCACCGAACTCCCCGCGATCGTCCGCTCGGATACCCGTTTTGGAGCCCCGTCCACCTTCAGGTAATGTTCTTCCTGCGCCGCCGGGGAGCGGGCCGAAAGGCCGGGAACCGGAGGAGCAAACTAGAACGAGAGGCCCGCAGGGGCTTGAGTTCCAGTGGCCTATGGTGTAATTGGCAGCACGACTGATTCTGGTTCAGTTAGTCTTGGTTCGAGTCCAGGTAGGCCAGCTCGCAGAGCTCATCTGCAAAGCCCCCGTTGTGTAGCGGCCTAGCACGCTGCCCTCTCAAGGCAGTAGCGCCGGTTCGAATCCGGTCGGGGGTACTGATCCTTCCCGCGAAGATGGCCAGGGTAGCTCCCACCGTCTTCGATGCAGGATCGCTAGGGCCCCCGTTGTGTAGCGGCCTAGCACGCCGCCCTCTCAAGGCGGTAGCGCCGGTTCGAATCCGGTCGGGGGTACGACTGGTCTAAACCATCATTGGTCTATGGTGTAATTGGCAGCACGACTGATTCTGGTTCAGTTAGTCTTGGTTCGAGTCCAGGTAGACCAGCTCGGACCTGCGGAAACGCAGTGTCCAGGCCCCCGTTGTGTAGCGGCCTAGCACGCCGCCCTCTCAAGGCGGTAGCGCCGGTTCGAATCCGGTCGGGGGTACAAGAGGAAGGCCCTCCGCTTCGGCGGAGGGCCTTTGTCGTGCCCGGCGCGGGCTACTCGAAGCCGTACCGCCGCGCCGTCTCCTCCTCCTGGGCCAGCCGGTGCAGCGCTTGCTTCACCGGCTCGTTGAGGATCACGCCCAGGATGGCAAACTCGATCCTCTCCGCCTCCGACGGGTACGCCTCCATGTTGTCCAGGTCGAGGACGGCTGTCCGGTACATCAACTCGGCGTACGGTGCGAGCAGTTCCGCCCCGAAGGTGTAGCCGATCCGGCGGAACGCGGCCACTGCCACCACCAGCGAGCGGTACGCGGGGGAGATGGTGACGAGCTGCTTGGCGTTCTCCCAGCCGAGCTGGTCCAGGAGCTTGTCGACCTCCTGGTGCGCGGCCCGGACGTACTCGTCGTCCGCGTCCGGCTCCGGCACCTGCGGCAGCGCCCACAGCGCCGCGCCCAGGCGGATCGTGCGGGGCAGGGAGTCGTCGTCCACGTGCCCGAGCACCTCGCGCACCTTCGCCACCGGCACCCGGCCCACCTGGATCATCGCGCGCACCAGGCGGAGCCGGCGCAGATGTTCCTCGTCGTAGTCGGCCGTCGTGGCGTTGATCTGGCGGCCCGGCGGCAACAGCCCTTGGCGCAGGTAGTACTTGATCGTCGCCGTGGACACACCGCTGCGCTCGCTCAGCTCCGCAAGCCGCATCTCTTGCTCATCTCTTGCGCTCCTTCTCGGATAACGGCACTATCCAAGCATCACACCTTGGATAGCATCGCTCACCAATGAGGGGGAGTCGTCATGGTGACCCGTACGACTGCTGACGCGAAGGGCGAGGTCGTCGTCCTGTTGATCGGCATGCGCATCAACCGCTTCTGGGCGGCGCACGTGTGGCTGCCGGTGATGCTCGCGATGCTCCGCATGCTGCGGGATCTGCGCAAGGAGCCCGAACGGGGTCTGCTCAGCCACGTCCTGCTGACGGCTTCGCCGCGGACGTACTACGTCGTGCAGTACTGGGAGTCGAAGGAGAAGTTGTACGCCTACGCGACCGCGTCGGACGCCTTCCACCACAAGGCCTGGGCGCGCCTCAACCGCAAGGAGCGGGACGGCAAGCTGCGCGGGCAGGTCGGCATCTGGCACGAGACGTATGTCGTGCCCGAGGGGTCGTACGAGGCGATCTACGGCGACATGCCCGAGTTCGGGCTGGCCGCGGCGCACGGGCGGATCCCGCTGGAGAAGCGGGGCCGGTACGCGAAGGACCGGTTCGCCCACCGGTCGCAGGGGGCGCCGGCGGCCGAGAAGACGGGCTGAACGAGGGGACGGGGGGACGGGGGGACGGGGCCAGGAGGGCCTGCCGCGGCGTTGAGGCAGGCCCTCCTCGGCGTTCGCCGGCGTTCCGGGGGCAGGATCAGCCCGAGCGGCGCAGGGCCTCCGACAGGCGGCCGGCCGCGTCGATGACGGCCTGGGCGTGCATCCGGCCGGGGTGGCGCGTCAGGCGCTCGATGGGGCCGGACACCGACACGGCGGCCACCACGCGGTTGGACGGTCCGCGGACGGGCGCCGAGACGGACGCCACGCCCGGCTCGCGCTCACCGATGGACTGGGCCCAGCCGCGCCGCCGCACGCCCGACAGGGCCGTCGCCGTGAAGCGGGCGCCCTGCAGGCCCCGGTGCAGCCGCTCGGGCTCCTCCCAGGCCATGAGGATCTGCGCCGAGGAGCCGGCCTTCATCGTGAGTGTGGAACCCACCGGGACGGTGTCCCGAAGGCCGGACAGGCGTTCCGCCGCGGCCACGCAGATCCGCATGTCACCCTGGCGCCGGTAGAGCTGCGCGCTCTCGCCGGTGACATCGCGGAGGTGGGTGAGCACGGGGCCCGCCGTGGCGAGCAGGCGGTCCTCGCCGGCCGCCGCCGCCAGTTCCGCAAGGCGCGGGCCGAGGATGAACCGGCCCTGCATGTCGCGTGCCACCATGCGGTGGTGTTCCAGGGCCACGGCCAGGCGGTGGGCCGTGGGTCGTGCCAGTCCGGTGGCCCCGACCAGACCCGCGAGGGTGGCCGGACCGGACTCCAGAGCGCTCAGGACGAGGGCCGCCTTGTCCAGAACGCCGACGCCGCTACTGTTGTCCATGCAACGATACTCACGTCTCACTCTGTGAAACGCAAGTTCAATTTTCCGTGGAACGCGCCACCCTGGAGTCACACAGCGGCCCACAGACCAACGGGCCCGGCGGTGGACGCCCGGAATCACGACTTCACGGGGCGCGGGCGCCGCTTCCTCAAGATCTCTAGTTGGGCCGGTGGACCATTTGCCGGCCGGAGGGAAAGCGATGGGTAGGACACTCGCGGAGAAGGTCTGGGACGACCACGTCGTCCGGCGCGCCGAGGGCGAGCCCGACCTCCTCTACATCGATCTGCACCTGCTGCACGAGGTGACCAGCCCGCAGGCCTTCGACGGGCTGCGCAAGAACGGCCGCCAGGTGCGCAGGCTCGACCTCACCATCGCGACCGAGGACCACAACACCCCGACCCTCGACATCGACAAGCCCATCGCCGACCCCGTCTCCCGCGCCCAGCTGGAGACGCTGCGCAAGAACTGCGCCGAGTTCGGTGTGCGTCTGCACCCGCTGGGCGACGTCGAGCAGGGCGTCGTGCACGTCGTCGGCCCCCAGCTCGGCCTGACGCAGCCCGGAGCGACCGTCGTCTGCGGCGACTCGCACACCTCCACGCACGGCGCCTTCGGCGCGCTGGCGTTCGGTATCGGCACCTCCCAGGTGGAGCACGTCCTGGCCACCCAGACGCTGCCGCTGGCCCGCCCGAAGACCATGGCGATCACGGTCGACGGCGAGCTGCCCGACGGTGTCACCGCGAAGGACCTGATCCTGGCGATCATCGCCAGGATCGGCACCGGCGGCGGCCAGGGCTACATCCTGGAGTACCGCGGCTCCGCCATCGAGAAGCTCTCGATGGAGGCCCGCATGACCATCTGCAACATGTCGATCGAGGCCGGTGCCCGCGCGGGCATGATCGCCCCCGACGAGACCACGTTCGCGTACCTCAAGGGCCGCGCCCACGCTCCCGAGGGCGAGGACTGGGACGCCGCCGTCGCCTACTGGAAGACCCTGAGGACGGACGAGGACGCGGTCTTCGACGCCGAGGTCCGTATCGACGCCGCGTCGCTGTCGCCGTTCGTCACCTGGGGCACCAACCCGGGCCAGGGCTCGCCGCTTTCGGCGTCCGTCCCCGACCCGGCTTCGTACGAAGACGCTTCGGAGCGCCTCGCCGCCGAAAAGGCCCTGGAGTACATGGGGTTGGAGGCCGGGCAGTCGCTGCGCTCCATCGAGGTGGACACCGTCTTCGTAGGCTCCTGCACGAACGGCCGCATCGAGGACCTGCGCGCCGCCGCCGAGATCCTGCGGAGCCGCAAAGTCGCCGACGGCGTACGGATGCTGGTCGTGCCGGGCTCGGTGCGGGTGGGTCTGCAGGCCGTCTCCGAGGGCTTGGACACGGTCTTCAAGGAGGCCGGCGCCGAATGGCGGCACGCGGGCTGCTCGATGTGCCTGGGCATGAACCCCGACCAGCTGGCTCCGGGTGAGCGCTCCGCCTCCACGTCCAACCGCAACTTCGAGGGCCGGCAGGGCAAGGGCGGCCGTACGCACCTGGTGTCGCCGCAGGTCGCGGCCGCTACCGCGGTCCTGGGCCACCTCGCGTCCCCCGCCGACCTGTCCGACGCCGACACCCGTACGCCCGCTGGAGTCTGAGAATCATGGAAGCCTTCACCACCCACACCGGCCGGGCCGTCCCGCTGCGCCGCAGCAACGTCGACACCGACCAGATCATCCCTGCTCACTGGCTCAAGAAGGTGACCCGGGACGGGTTCGAGGACGGGCTGTTCGAGGCCTGGCGCAAGGACGGGTCCTTCGTGCTCAACCGGCCCGAGCGGCAGGGAGCCTCCGTCCTGGTCGCCGGCCCCGACTTCGGCACCGGCTCCTCCCGCGAGCACGCCGTCTGGGCGCTGCAGAACTACGGCTTCAAGGCCGTGATCTCCTCACGCTTCGCGGACATCTTCCGGGGCAACTCGCTGAAGAACGGCCTGCTCACGGTGGTGCTCGACCAGAAGGTCGTGGACGCGCTGTGGGAGCTGACCGAGCAGGACCCGACGGCCGAGGTCACGGTGGACCTGCAGGCTCGCGAGGTGCGCGCCGAGGGCATCACCGCCTCCTTCGAGCTGGACGAGAACTCCCGCTGGCGTCTGCTGAACGGGCTGGACGACATCTCCATCACCCTCCGGAGCGAGGCGGACATCGCCGCCTACGAGGGCAAGCGGCCCTCCCACAAGCCGCGCACGCTCCAGAGCTGATCCCGGGGGCCGAACACATCAGGATTCGGCCACCGCAACGCCTTCTCCGTACCCCCGATCGCCACGATCGGGGGTACAGCCATGTCGGCACCCGAACGGCCCCGGGCGTTCTTGCAGGTCACCTCAACTACCCACGTTACGAAGGTGGTTGATGGGGTAAGCGAGTGCCGTGAACGCGACGTCCGCAAGTGCCCGGAAGGCCGTTTGAGGCGGCAGTTGCCCCCTGCGCAGGCGACAACTCGCCCCAGATGGCACAATCTGTGCATGGAACACGACGGCCAACTCGAGCTCTATGCGGCGGTCGCGGACCAACTGAAGGAAGCGCACACAAGAGTGCGCGCACTGCAAGTCCCGGAGGGCGTACGGATGGCGCTGACCCGGAAGCTGCTGGTCATTACGGCCGCGGCCAAGCACGATCTCGCCGACGCGGCAAGGCGGCTCGACCGGTTCATGACGGACCTCGACGAGGGTCGGATCCCCGAAGAGGGCTGCTGAACAGTCCGAGACAGCCGAGTCCGTTGCGGCACAAGGGTGATAAGCCCGTTTCGTGTTTGATTTGCGGTATATATCTGCCTAACGTGCGAAAAAGCTTGAACACTTTCGTTCTGGCGATGTCTCCGAAGGGGAAGACGTGAACAAGGCGCAGCTCGTAGAAGCGATTGCCGACAAGGTGGGCGGCCGCCAGCAGGCCGCCGAAGCTGTCGATCATGTCCTGGACGCCATCGTCCGCGCGGTCGTCGCGGGCGAGCGGGTCTCGGTCACCGGCTTCGGGTCCTTCGAGAAGGTGGACCGCCCCGCCCGTTACGCCCGTAACCCCCAGACCGGCGAGCGGGTTCGGGTCAAGAAGACCTCCGTGCCGCGCTTCCGCGCCGGTCAGGGCTTCAAGGACCTGGTGAGCGGCTCGAAGAAGCTCCCGCGCGGCGGTGAGGTCTCGGTCAAGAAGGCGCCCAAGGGCAGCCTGACCGGCGGTGCTGCCGCGACGGTCAAGAAGGCCGCCGCCAAGAAGACCACCAAGGCCGCGGCGAAGAAGGTCACGGCCAAGAAGGCGGCGCCGGCGAAGAAGGTCACGGCCGCGGCGAAGAAGGTCACCGCGAAGAAGACGACGGCCAAGAAGGCCACGGCCACCACGAAGAAGGCCGCGGCCAAGAAGGCCACGGCCACCACGAAGAAGACCGCGGCCCAGAAGGCTCCGGCGAAGAAGGCCACCGCCAAGAAGGCCCCGGCCAAGAAGTCGACGGCGCGCAAGACCACCGCCAAGAAGACCACCGCCCGCAAGGCGTTGTAGGTCACCAGGGCACTCATTGCCGGGCCGGACTCCCCTCGGGAGCCCGGCCCGCGGCGTTTGCGCCCCGGGGGCGCATGGCCGGTGACCGCAGGATCCCTGCGGCGGCGTCCGTGGCCGCAGCAGCCGCGACGCAGGAGTCATGGCCGCGGAAGCCATGACCGCAGGAGCCGTGGCTAGAAGGTCTGGAGCGTCACGAGGGTGATCCGCGCGGCCGCACCCTCGCCCTGCGTCTCGATCCGCACCCGCTGCCCCGGCCGCAGCAGCCGCAGTCCGCCCGCGTCGAACGCAGCCGCGTCGAAGGGCACCGGGGTGCCGTCGTCGAGCAGCACCTCGCCGCTGCGCGTCTCGGGGTCGTACGTGTAAGCGGTCGCCTGCATGGCCGCAGCCTACTGCCCGGCGGCCGGCAGCCGTGCGCTCACCGCCGCCGTGTGCGGGCCCACCCCCAGCGCCAGCGCCGCGCGCAGGTCCGCGCCGGTGTCCACGTCCTGCCGTACCGAATCGACGCCGGTGAGCCGGAGTTCCGTCGCCCCGGAGGCGCGGTGCCGGCTGCGGGAATCGACACCGAAAACCGGGTGCAATGCATGGCCGGGTGCAGCCGCCAGCAAGGTGGTGCCGAGTTCGGCCGCGTCGGCGAGGAAAGCCCGCGGGAATTCGGCCGCCGCGGCCAGCACCCTGAACAATTCCCGGGGGCGCAGGGCCGGCAGATCGGCGTTCAGGGCCGCGACGGCGGCACGGGGGTGCATTTCCCGTACGGCGGCCGCGCCGTGCGCCAGAGCGGCGTTCAGGCCGCTTCCCGGCGCATCCGGGACGATCCGGGCGCCCAGCGCCGCCAGCTCCCGCCCCGCCAGCTCGTCGTCCGTGACGACCGCCACATCCGCCACCGCCCGGCAGGCCAGCGCCGCGACCACCGTGTCCTGCGCGAACGCGAGGGCCAGCCCCGGACGCACCCCCTCGGCGGCGGTGTCCGCCAGCCTGCTCTTGGCCCGCGCCAGAGGCTTCAGCGGGATGACCAAGCTCCACTGCACCGGCGTACCGTCCCTCTCTCGTCGCGCTCATTGTCCCCCGCGGCCTCCGGCGCGCCCGGGGCAGGGGAGGGCGCAAAGCCCCGTCCGAGGACGGTGGCGGGTGACGGGCGGGCGTACGGTGTTCTCGACAGACCGGCGGCCTGGGGCGACACTTGTGCGGCCCCCGGGCCCCGAGCAAGTCCTAGAGGAAGGTGTCCGCGTGTCCCGCCGCAGAATCGGGTTCTGGTACCGCTTCGCAGCGGTCCTCTGCAAACCGCCGCTGGTGGTTCTGATCAAGCGGGACTGGCGTGGAATGGAGCACATTCCGGCCGACGGTGGATTTATCACCGCGGTGAACCACAATTCCCATGTGGACCCCTTCGCGTATGCGCACTATCAATACAACACCGGACGGGTTCCGCGTTTCCTGGCGAAGAGCGGGCTTTTCAAGAAGGGATTCGTCGGCGCCGCGATGCGCGGCACCGGGCAGATCCCCGTCTACCGCGAGAGCACGGACGCCCTGAGCGCCTTCCGGGCCGCCATCGACGCCGTGGAGCGCGGTGAGTGCGTCGCCTTCTACCCCGAGGGCACCCTGACTCGCGACCCGGACGGCTGGCCGATGATCGCCAAGACCGGCGCCGCCCGCGTGGCCCTGCAGACCAAGTGCCCGGTCATCCCGGTCGCCCAGTGGGGCTGCAACGAACTGCTGCCGCCCTACGCCAAGAAGCCCCACCTCTTCCCGCGCAAGACCCACCGCGTCCTCGCGGGCCCGCCCGTGGACCTCTCCCGCTTCTACGACCAGGAGATGACCGCCGACCTCCTGAAGGAGGCCACCGAGGTCATCATGGCGGCCATCACCCGCCAGCTGGAGGAGATTCGCGGCGAGAAGGCCCCCGAGATTCCCTACGACCCGCGCCGCGAGCGGATCGAGCAGCGCCGCAAGACCCATGCGCAGACCGGGCGGGGGGCCGCGCGGACCGGCGACGGGGCCCCGCGGGCGGGCACGGGGGAGCGGGCCGACGAGGAGGTCCCGGTGACCGGTCCGGGGGCCGCCCAGGCCGCCGCGGACGTCTCGCGCAGTGGCACGGAAGAGGAGAGCGGCAAGTGAGCAAGCCAGTCCGGGCGGCCGTGATGGGTACCGGCTCCTGGGGCACCGCCTTCGGCATGGTCCTCGCCGACGCGGGCTGCGAGGTGACCCTGTGGGCCCGCCGCCCCGAGCTGGCCGAGGCGGTCAACTCCACGCGGACCAACCCCGACTACCTGCCCGGCGTCGAGCTCCCGGAGAACCTGCGCGCCACCGCGGACGCGGCCGAGGCCCTGCGGGACGCCGACTTCACCGTCCTCGCCGTCCCCTCCCAGACCCTGCGCGCCAACCTCGCCGAGTGGATCCCGCTGCTGGCGCCCGCCACCGTGCTCGTCTCCCTGATGAAGGGCGTCGAACTCGGCTCCGCCATGCGGATGAGCGAGGTCGTCGAGGACGTCGCCAAGGTCGGCGCCGACCGCATCGCGGTCGTCACCGGGCCCAACCTGGCCCGCGAGATCGCCGCCCGCATGCCCGCCGCCGCCGTCGTCGCCTGCGCCGACGAGCAGGTCGCCCAGCGGCTCCAGGCCGCCTGTCACACGCCGTACTTCCGGCCGTACACGGAGACCGACGTGGTCGGCTGCGAGCTGGGCGGTGCCGTGAAGAACGTCATCGGCCTCGCCGTCGGCATCGCGGACGGCATGGGGCTCGGCGACAACGCCAAGGGCTCGCTCATCACGCGCGGCCTGGCGGAGACCGCCCGCCTCGGCGTCGCGCTCGGCGCCGACCCGCTGACCTTCTCCGGTCTCGCCGGCCTCGGTGACCTGGTGGCCACCTGCTCCTCGCCGCTGTCCCGCAACCACACCTTCGGCACCAACCTCGGCAAGGGCATGACCCTGCAGGAGACCATCGCGGTCACCAGGCAGACCGCCGAGGGCGTCAAGTCGTGCGAGTCGGTGGCGGATCTGGCCCGCCGGCACGGCGTCGACATGCCCATCACCGAGACGGTCGTGGACATCGTTCACGAGGGCAAGCCGCCGGTGGTCGCTCTCAAGGAGCTGATGTCGCGCAGCGCCAAGCCCGAGCGGCGCTGAGGCCGATGTCGCGCAGCGCCATGTCCGAGCGGCGTTGAGGCCGATGTCGCGCAGCGCCGAACCCGGGCGGCGCTGAGGCCGATGTAGCGCAGCGCCATGCCCGGGCGACGCTGAGCGACGCCCCATCTCCGGCAGCCCGTCGACGCTGTATCAGGGCCCTACCACCGGGTACTCTCAACGCGATATGAGCACCGAGAACCTCTCCCAGAGCCCTGAGCAGCCGTCCCGCAAGCCGCGCGTGGCCGTCGTGTTCGGCGGGCGCAGCTCCGAACACGGGATCTCCGTGGTCACCGCCGGCGCCGTCCTCAAGGCCATCGACCGGACCAAGTACGACGTCCTGCCGATCGGCATCACCTCGGACGGCCGCTGGGCCCTGACGGTCGACGAGCCGGAGCGGATGGCCATCACCGACCGTCGCACCCCCGAGGTGTCGGAGCTGGCCGAGTCGAGCGAGGGCGCCGTGGTGCTCCCCGTCGACCCCGGCAACCGCGAGGTCGTCTACAGCGAGCCCGGATCGGTGCCCAAGGCCCTCGGCGAGGTCGACGTGGTCTTCCCGGTGCTGCACGGCCCCTACGGCGAGGACGGCACCCTCCAGGGCCTCCTGGAGCTGTCCGGCGTGCCCTACGTGGGCTCGGGTGTCCTCGCCTCGGCCGTCGGCCAGGACAAGGAGTACATGAAGCGGGTGTTCACCTCCTTCGGGCTCAAGGTCGGCCCGTACGTGGTGATCCGGCCGCGCGAGTGGGAGCGGGACGAGTCCGCCGCCCGCAAGAAGATCGTCGACTTCGCCGGTGAGCACGGCTGGCCGCTGTTCGTGAAGCCCGCGCGCGCGGGCTCCTCGATCGGCATCACCAAGGTCGACGACCTCTCCGGGCTGGACGAGGCGATCGCCGAGGCGCAGGCGCACGACCCGAAGATCCTGGTGGAGGCCACGCTGCGCGGCCGCGAGATCGAGTGCGGCGTGCTGGAGTTCGAGGACGGGCCGCGCGCCTCCGTCCCGGCCGAGATCCCGCCGCCGGACGTGCACGCGTACTACGACTTCGAGGCCAAGTACATCGACTCCACGCCCGGCATCGTCCCGGCCCCGCTCACCGACGAGGAGACCGCCGAGGTGCGGCGGCTCGCGGTCGAGGCGTTCGAGGCGGCCTCCTGCGAGGGCCTGGTCCGCGCGGACTTCTTCCTCACCGAGGACGGCGAGTTCGTGATCAACGAGATCAACACCATGCCCGGCTTCACGCCGATCTCGATGTACCCGCAGATGTGGCAGGCCACCGGCATCAGCTACCCGGACCTGGTGGACCGCCTGGTGCAGGCCGCGCTGCGCCGCTCGACCGGGCTGCGCTAGGGCTCCGCCGGGCGGCCGGCGCACGTCTGCGGGCCCGTTGCGGCCGGCCGCGCAGTTCCCCGCGCCCCATCGGGGCGCGGTCGCATCGTCAGCGCATGGAGGCGATCCCCTTCGGGATCGCCTTCTTCACGGCGGCCGCCAGTCCCGTGAGCACCGGCGTGCCGTCCTGTCCGGACATCCCCTCGGGCAGGCTCACCTGCACATACGCGACGCGGCCGGCCGTGGTGAACCGCCAGGTGCCGTCGCTCTGCTTCTCCATCAGCCAGTCCACGCCGTCGACCCCGCCCGCGACGGCGTCGGCGTCCCCGCCCTCGGCCACCTTCGGGTCGACCATCTTCGGCGGCCGTACGACACCGCAGCGCAGTATGATCGCCGGGCTTCCCCAGCCCGCCGTGTAGGCGGACCGGGGTGCGGGGTCGTTACGGCTCCGTCCGTCGAGCTTCTCCGGCAGCGCCCGGTGCAGACTCCGGCACACCGGCGCCGTACGGGCGTCGGGGCCGGGAACCGCGACCGTGGCGCTGTCGTCTGCTGAGGAGCAGCCCGCGACCGCGATCAGCAGTGCGGGTGCGAGCAGGCCGAGAGGCCGGTGACGGAAGATGTTCACCGGCCAAGGGTAGACGGGGGCTACAGATGCACGACCGGACAGGTCAGGGTGCGGGTGATGCCGTCCACTTGCTGGACCTTCGCGACCACCATGCGACCGAGGTCGTCGACCGTGTCGGCCTGTGCGCGCACGATGACGTCGTACGGGCCGGTCACGTCCTCGGCCTGGATCACTCCAGGGATCTTGCTGATCGTCTCGGCGACGGTCGACGCCTTGCCGACCTCCGTCTGGATCAGGATGTACGCCTGTACCACGGAACCTCCAGGGCGGCCACGAGGATCATGTGGGGAAAAGGAACGCCACGGTATCGCGTCGCCGGGCCCCGCGGGGAGACCCATGGGATGCGGGCTTGCGCGCCAGGGTGCAGGCACGACAGAAGTTGACGGTCACCTCGACCTCGACCGTATCGGGGACACTGATGAAGCGCGACCGGGCACGGCAAGGGACAGAAGGGGAGCAAGGGTAATGAAGGGCACTGTTGGTGAGCTCGGGGAGTTCGGGCTCATCAGGGAGCTCACCTCCCGTCTCACCACCACCCCGGCGGTCCGGGTCGGCCCCGGCGACGACGCCGCGGTGGTGGCCGCGCCCGACCGCCGGGTGGTGGCGAGCACCGACATCCTGCTGGAGGGCCGGCACTTCCGCCGCGACTGGTCCACGGCGTACGACGTCGGACGCAAGGCGGCCGCGCAGAACCTCGCGGACATCGCGGCGATGGGCGCCGTACCGACGGCCCTGCTGCTCGGCCTGGTCGTCCCGGCCGAACTCCCGGTCACCTGGCCGAGCGAGCTGATGGACGGGCTGCGTGACGAGTGCCAGGTCGCGGGTGCCTCCGTGGTCGGCGGGGACGTCGTGCGCGGGGACACGATCATGGTGTCGATCACCGCGCTCGGCGATCTGCGCAACCAGGAGCCGGTGACCCGCGGTGGCGCCCAGCCCGGCGACCTCGTGGCCGTCACGGGCTGGCTGGGCTGGTCCGCGGCCGGCTACGCGGTGCTCGCCCGGGGCTTCCGCTCCCCGCGCGCCTTCGTGGAGGCCCACCGGCGTCCCGAGCCGCCGTACCACGCGGGCCCGGCCGCGGCGGCGCTCGGCGCGACTGCCATGTGCGACGTGAGCGACGGGCTGATCGCCGACCTCGGGCACATCGCCGAGGCCAGCAAGGTGCGCATCGACATCCGCTCCGGCGCGATCGACATCCCCACGCAGATGAACGACATCGGGCAGGCCGTCGGCGTGGATCCGCTGCAGTGGGTGCTGACCGGGGGAGAGGACCACGCGATCGTGGCCACCTTCCCGCCGGACGCCAAGCTGCCGGCCCGCTGGAAGGTCATCGGCGAGGTCCTCAACCCCTCGGCGCTGCCCCAGGTGACCGTCGACGGAGCGCCCTGGACCAGCAAGGGCGGCTGGGACCACTTCGGGGACATGGAGTCGTGATCCCCCGGGTTCTCACGGTCGCGGGGTCGGACTCCGGCGGCGGGGCGGGCATCCAGGCCGACCTGAAGACGATGCTGGCGCTCGGTGTGCACGGGATGAGCGTGATCACGGCCGTGACCGCGCAGAACTCCCTGGGCGTCCAGGGGGCCTGGGAACTGCCCGTGGAGGCGGTGCGGGCGCAGTACCGCAGCGTCGTGGACGACATCGGCGTCCAGGCCGTGAAGACCGGCATGCTGGCCTCGGCCGAACTGGTCGAGGCGGTCGCCGAGTTGATCTCCGGTACGGACGCGCCGGCCGTGGTGGACCCCGTGGGCGTCTCCAAGCACGGAGACCCGCTGCTGGCCGCCTCCGCGCTGGACTCGGTCCGCACGAGGCTGCTGCCGGCGGCGACCGTGGCGACCCCCAACCTGGACGAGGTGGCCCGGCTCACGGGGGTGCGGGTCGAGTCCGAGGACGATCTGCGACGGGCTGCGCAGGCCGTGCTGGAACACGGTCCGCGCTGGGTGCTGATCAAGGGCGGGCATCTGCCCGGGGACGCCGTGGACCTGCTCACGGACGGCCGCGACGAGTACTTCCTGCGCGCGCCCCGCCATGACAACCGGCACACCCACGGCACGGGCTGCACGCTCGCCTCGGCGATCGCGTCGGGGCTGGCGAAGGGGCTGGCGGTGCCGGAGGCCGTCACCCAGGCCAAGGAGTACGTCACCGGGGCGATCGCGGCCGGGTTCGCGCTGGGCGCGGGGATCGGGCCGGTGGACCACGGGTGGCGCTTCAGGGACTGATCCGGGTGGGACGGCGGGGAGCGCGCCCGGAACCGGACCGGGCGGCGCGGCGGGGGCGCCCCCGGACCGGACCGGGTGGGACGCCGAGGGCTCGGCAGGTCACTTTGCAGAAGGCCGTGCAGGAAGCCGCGGTGAGAGGGCACGGTGGCAGGGCACGGCAAAAAGCCGGTCCACCCTCAGGTGGACCGGCTTTTTGCAGCGAACCGAACAGTGGCCGCGCGCGGATGTAACGTCAGCGCGAGACCTTGCCGGCCTTGATGCACGAGGTGCAAGCGTTCACGCGCTTCGGCGTCCCGCCGACCACGGTACGCACACGCTGGATGTTCGGGTTCCAGCGACGGGACGTACGGCGGTGCGAAAACGAGATGTTGTTGCCGAAGCCCGGCCCCTTGCCGCAGACGTCGCAGTTGGCAGCCACGGGTCACTCCAAAGACTTCAGATGCACTTACGGATAATCCCGGCATGCCGGGATCGAGATCGCAGGATCAGAGATCTGAGTGGCGCTGCCAGGGGAACGGCCCGATGTGTATCGGGCAACCGGAGCAGCATACAACGACTGCGCCAGCACAACGAAACTACCATGGCAGCTCAGGGGTCCGCTCCCGGCCCTCTTCCGGAGCACACCCCTGCGGGGTCTACGCTGCGTCCACGTCCAGCCAGTTCAGGGAGGCGCAGGTGGCGCAGGTGCCGCAGACATTCTTCGATGCTCTCGCGGTGCGCACCTGGTGCGGTCTGGCGCTGGGTGCGCTCGGCAGGGCGCGCGAGGAGATCGACGCGATCAACGTCTATCCGGTGGCCGACGGCGACACCGGAACCAATCTGTATCTGACCCTGGAGTCGGCGGCGACCGCCGTGGAGGCCGTGTTCGCCGGGTACGGGACGGGCACGCAGGAGCCGTCGCTCGCGGACACCGTGCGCGCGATGGCCCACGGGGCGCTCATCGGGGCCCGCGGCAACTCCGGGACGATCCTCGCCCAGCTGCTGCGGGGCATGGCCCAGGTGCTCGCGGCGCGGGAGGCGGGCGAGGCGTCCCGCATCGACGGTGCCGGGCTGCGGCTGGCCCTGCGGCGCGCCGCGGACTCCGCCCGTGAGGCCGTGGCCCACCCGGTCGAGGGCACGGTGCTGACGGTCGCCTCGGCCGCGGCCGACGCCGCCGAAGGGGCCGAGGGGGACTGCGGGACGGTCGCACGGGCCGCTTACGACGGCGCCAGGGCGGCCCTGGCGGCGACTCCGGGCCAGCTGGCCGTGCTGCAGCGGGCCGGGGTGGTCGACGCGGGCGGCAGGGGGCTCGTGACGGTGCTGGGGGCACTGGTGGAGGCATGCACGGGGGAGGCGGTGCGGGAGGCCGAGGGGGCGCGCGGGGCCGGGGCGCCGCGGGAGGCCGGGGTGGTGCGCGAGGCCGCCGTCGGGCCGTCGCGGGCGGTTTCCGAGGCGGTCTGCGGAGCTGCCTCGGGTTCCGGTTTCGAACCTGCCTCCGGTTCCGTTTCCGGATCTGTCACCGGTTTCCGTTCCGGACCCGGTTCCGACCCGCACGCGCGCGTGGATCGCGTGGACGCCGCAGGCGAGGGGGAGCCGTGCGCGGAGGGGATCGGGGACGGCGGGCCCGCCTACGAGGTGATCTATCTCCTGGAAGCCGGCGACGGGGCCGTGGCCCGGCTGCGGGAGCGGCTCGACGTCCTCGGGGACTCCCTCGTCGTGGTCGGCGGCGACGGGCTGTGGAACGTCCATGTGCACGTCGACGACGCGGGTGCCGCGGTGGAGGCCGGCGTCGAGGCCGGGCGGCCCTACCGGATCCGGATCACGCACTTCGGGCTCGGCGACGTGCACACCGGCGGCGAGCGGCCACCGCGCGAGCGCGTCCAGCGAGCCGTCGTCGCCGTCGTGCCCGGGGAGGGCCTGGCCGGGCTGTACACCGAGGCCGGCGCGACCGCCGTCCTCGCGCGCCCAGGGGAGCCGCCCGCGAGCGGGGAGCTGGTGCAGGCCGTACGACGGGCCCACGCGCGCGAGGTGGTGCTGCTGCCCAATGACGCCGAACTGCGCCACACGGCAGCGGCGGCCGCCGAGCAGGCCCGCACCGAGGGCATCCGCGTGGCCCTGATCCCGACCCGCTCGGCGGTGCAGGGCATCGCCGCGCTCGCCGTGCACGAGCCGGAGCGCCGCTTCGACGAGGACGTCGTCCAGATGACCTCGGCGGCCGGCGCCACGCGCTACGCCGAGGTCCTCGTCGCCGAGCACCAGTCGTGGACGACGGCCGGGATCTGCCAGGCCGGGGACGTCCTCGGCCTGATCGACGGCGACGTGGCGGTGATCGGCGCGGACGTCACCGCCGTCGCCGAGACCGTCCTGGACCGCATGCTCCAGGCCGGCGGCGAGCTGGTCACCCTCGTCGTCGGTGACGAGGCGCCCGCGGGTGCCGCCGACCGCCTGGAGGCACGCGTCCGGGAGTCCTACCTCGCTGTGGATACGACGGTGTATCCCGGTGGCCGTCAGGGAGCGCTGTTGCTCATCGGTGTGGAGTGAGCGGGCGCCCGCCGCTCACCGCTCCGTCTCGGTGAGCCGGAGCATCCGGGCCGCCTCCGCCCGCCGTGCCTCGGTCGTCTCGTCCTGCTCGTCGGCGGATGCGTAGGCCGCGAGCACGGCACGCGCGCGTGCCGCCGCCTCGGCGGGGCGGCCGAGTTCGGTCTCCAGCCGGCCCGCGGCCAGTTCGGCGCCGGTACGTTCGTGCAGGCCCTCCGTGCCGAGCGAGCCGAACAGCGCCGCAGCGCGGTCCAGCTGGGCCAGTGCGTCCTCGAACGCGGCCCGGATCGTCCCGCCCTCGGCTTCCTCCGTCATCCCTTCCGTCTCCTCGGCTTCCTCCGTCACCTCCGCCTCCTCGGCCGCCCAGCGTGCCAGCAGGTCACCGAACTGCAGGTGCGTGTCGGCGAGTTCCGCGGTGAGCTGTTCGCCGGCCGCCGGGTCCCCGGCGGTCTCCAGCGCGTGCTCGCACTCCCGCACCGCGTCCGCCATCGCGTCCCGAGCGCCCTGCGCCCCGGCCTCCGAGCGCAGCGCCAGCCAGGCGCGGGCGCGCAGCGAGCGGACGAGGAAGTGCGGGTTGCCGATCGAGCGCCACAGCTCACCCGCGCGCGCGTAGGCCCGGTCCGCCTCGTCCAGCAGCCCGGCGCTGCTCAGGGACTCGCCGGCGAGATGGGCGAGCGTGGCGTGGTCCTGCTGCTCGGGCCAGTGCCGGGCGATCTCGGCGGCCTGCAGCCGGCGCTCGGCGGCCGCCCGGTGCTCGCCCAGCTCGCTCAGGCAGTCCCCGAGCCACCACTGCGCCTGGACCACGGCCCCGTCGCCGTGCGTCTCGGCGGACAGGTCGGGCAGCGCCGACTCCAGCACCTCGGCGGCCTCAGCCCACCGGCCCTGGCGCAGCAGGAAGCCGCCCAGCTGGTGCCGGGCCCAGGCGCCCAGCGTGGCGCTCTCGCCCGCCTCGTCGGCCCAGTGAGCTGCCTCAAGCGCGTGCTCCGCCGCTTCCACGGGCTCCTGCCGGGCGCCGATCACCTCGGCGAGCTGGAGATGCAGCTGGGCCCGCCCGATCGGCTCCACGTACGGCCCGCCGTGCTCCAGGGCGGCCCGCAGTGCCCCCTCGGCCTCGCCCATGTCGCCGAGCTGATGCGCCAGCGCCGCCGCGCGCACCTCGTGCTCCAGAGCGAACCACGGCAGCCCGGCGGCCACGTACTCCGCGGCGGCCTGCCGCAGCAAGCGCGCTGCCCGCCCGGCCGCGCCGGTCCGCTCGGCCAGTTCGGCCAGCATCGCCCGCGCCTCGGCGGACCGCGCCGCCAGCCGCACGTCGTCCCCGAGCCGTCCGTCGACGAGCGCCAGCACCTCACGCACGGCCTGCTCGGCGTCGGAGAGGGGGCCCTGGACAGGGCCGCCGGCCGCGGGACCCGGCCCGTGCGCACCCGCTTCCGCCGCGGCCCCCGGAACCTCTGCCGCCTCGTGCACCCGTCGCATCAGGATGCGCGCCCGGCTCATCACCACCGACGCCGTCTGCCGGACGCCGGTGGCCTCCTCGGCGTACAGCGCGAGCGCCTCGTCGTAGAGCCCGGCGACCGCCGTCAGGGCCGCGTCGACCTCGCCCGTCAGCGCGCGTATGTACGCGCCACGCGCGCGTGCCGCCAGCGCCTCGCCGGGGTCGCCCGCCTCCGCGTACAGCTCGGCGGCCCGCTCGAACAGGGGGACGCCCTCGGGGCCGCGGGCCATCGCCTCGTGATCGGCGATCTCCGCGCGGTCGCGCGCCTCCAGTCCGGCGCCCTCGGCGGCCTGCGCCACCGCCGCCCACGCCTCCAGGGCGTGCGGCTGCAGGGTGTCGGACAGCCGGCGGGCCTCGGCGATCAGCGCGGACAGGCCGGACGGGGAGGGGACCCGGGGCGCCGGGGGCGCGGCCACCGGCGCCGGTGCGGAGCGCACCGTCCGCACCCCCAGCGGCAGCCGCTCCACCAGCGGGCGCTGCGCCATGCGCGCGCGGGCGCGGTCGCCGACGTACGAGGTGCCGTTGCGGGTGTCGAACCGTCCGGCCAGTTCCAGGGCCTCGGCGCGCGTGTGTGCGGCCAGTCCCTGTGCGGTCCAGGACCGTCCGGCAGGGCCCGGTACCTGCCGCTCGCCCAGCCCCAGCCCGGTCAGCCGGTCCATCAGCAGCGTGACGACGGCCAGGAAGTCCAGCCGGCTGCGCGGGTGCCCGGTGTCCGTGAAGTACGCCGGCCGCTCGGCGAGCAGTTCCAGACCGCGCGCCTCGTTCCCGGTCAGCGCGCAGAACTCCACATGGTCGGCGAAGGCGCCCCGCATGCTCTCCATGGACCGCACGAGGCGGAAGCCCCGCAGGTGGTGGGCGCGGGCCTCGTCCAGGCGGCCCAGCCGCAGCAGCGGCGTGAGCGAGGAGGCGAGCACCGAGTGCGGCTCGTGGGCGCAGCTGTACTCGCCCTCCAGCACCGGCCGCCACAGCTGGAGCGCCTCGGTGTCCCGGCCGCTCCTGACCTGCCACACGCCCTGCCCGTGCAGTTCGCAGGCGTGGCAGTCGGCCATCCGGTCCCGGTCCGCGGCCAGCCAGGCGGTGTACGCCCGCTGTGCCCGCTCCAGGTCGCCGGTGTGCGCCGCCACACTGAACTCGGCGCTGCGCACAGCCCGTTCGGAGTGCCCGGCGAGCCGGTAGCGGTGCTCCATCTCGCCGAGCCACTTCTCGATCGAGGCGAGCGGGATGTGCGGCTGGTCCAGCATGCCCGCCGACACCCACTTGAAGACCCAGTGCAGGGAGTGCGCCTCGTACTCGTCGAAGTCCTCCGGGTGTTCGTCCCACAGGCGCAGCAGCCGCGCGAACGGGACGAACATCCGGTCCTTCTCGGAGCTGTAGTTGTAGACCTTGAGCTGGTGCCCGAGCGCCTCGATCACGGCGAGCGGGACGTTCAGCTTCTCGGCCTCGGCGAGCAGCTCCTCCGCGCGCGCGTTGCGGGCCGGGCCCTCCGGCTGCCCGGAGTTCTCCGCCATCGCCCGGCGCAGTGCGTCGAAGTCCGTGATCTCATCCATCAGCGGCCGTCCTCACGGTGCGTGGCCCACTCCAGGAGGCCGATGAACGCGCGGTTCAGCAGTGCGGAGTCGGCGGGCCGGAGTGGCCGCTGCGCCATCAGCAGTGCCTGCCCGTACAGCGACTCGGTCGCGGTGCCGATCAGTTCCGGCTCCCCGAGCGAACTGATCCTGCGGATCAGCGGGTTGAGATGGTTGAGCACCAGACGCGCGCGCGGGGCGCTGCCGCGCAGCGAGCCCAGGATGCCCGCCCACAGGTCGTCGGCCTGTTCCTCGGCCTCCGCCCGCGCCTGCTCGTGCCGGGCGGCCCGGTCGTCCAGGTGCAGCGCGGGCACCGACAGCGGATGGAAGGCGCGCAGGACGACGTCACAGCCCAGCGGGTCGAGCTTCGCACGCGCGGCCGCCAGGAAACCGGACAGCGCCAGTTCCTCGGCCGGGTCCACCGCGTCCAGATGGGCGGTCACGGTGTCCGCGTCCAGCTCGGCGACCACGGTTCCCGCGCGCACCGAGGGGAGCGCCTCGACCAGCTCGCTGTCGTACGTGTAGCCGCCGTTGACCACACCGACGCCCTGGGCGGAGGCGATCGGCGCGACCTGCCGGTACTCCTCGACGGTCCGCGTGAAGTGCACCACCGGGTGCCGCTGTGCGAACTCCTCAAGGGACAGCTGCCCGTCGGTCGTCTCGAAGGGCAGCCACGGCAGCATCGTGCGCAGCATCTCCCGGTCGTGCCGGGCCAGGGACTTCACCCCGAGGTGGTGCACGGCGAGGAAGGCGGCCAGCCGCTCGGGGTCGCCGGCCGCGAGCGACGTGAGCCAGGACCGGATCCGTTCGCCGAGCGCTTCCCGCACGGCCGAGAGCGTCTCGTCCTCGTACAGCGACTCGCGCGAGGCGGTGGGGCGCAGGCTGTCGGTGTCCAGGACGCAGCGTACGAAGAAGGCCCAGTCGGGCAGCAGCTGTTCGGCCCGTTCGGTCAGCAGCATGCCCTTGAGGTGCACACGGTGCGTGGCCCGCTGGGCCGGGCTGACCGCGGCGGGCAGTACGTACGCCACCCCGCGGATCCCGGCCAGCGGCACGTCGAGACCGATCGAGTCCAGCGGGGTGAAGCCGAACAGCTCGTGGCAGTGCCGGGCCAGCGCCACCCTGCGGGTGGCGGGACTCGGATAGGAGCGGTCCCAGGGCGCGGGGAGATCCGTGACCGCCTCCTCGCCCACCCGGATGTCGTACGGCAGCAGCGAACCGAACTCCCGGGCGAGCGCGAGCACCCGCGGCTCGGCCAGCCACTCGGCCGCACCGGCCCGCGCCGTCAGATGCACGGTGGTGCCCGGCTCGGGCCGCGCCGAGGCGGGCAGCGTGCGCACGGTGTACGAGCCGTCGTCGCTCGCCGTCCACTCGACCGGCGGGGCCTCGGGCGTACGGGCGCTGCGGCTGACCACCCGGATCCGCTCGGCGACCACGAAACAGGCCAGCAGGCCGATCCCGAACTGGCCGAGGAAGTCCGAGCGGGCCTCCTGCAGGCCGTCCGCCCGCTTGGAGCTGCGGCCGATGGTCGCCAGCAGGCTGTGCACGTCCGACTCGGTGAGCCCGACGCCGCTGTCCTCCACTCGCAGGGCACCGTCCGCGGCATACAGCCGCACCCGTGCCGGGGCGCCGGGCTCCTCGGTCCGCCGGGCGGTGACGGCGTCCACGGCGTTCTGCAGCAGCTCGCGCAGATAGACCTTGGGGCTGGAGTAGAGGTGATGGGAAAGCAGGTCCACCAGACCACGCAGGTCGACCTGGAACGTGTGAGGTGACTGGGATGCCTGGGATGACTGTGAGGTCTGGGAGTCCATCGTCGCAGCGCCGGAGGGGGGAGCAGGCGTTCGGCGCGGGGTCGGGCGGTCCCGGATGGGGCGGTGACCGCGGGGGATGGCCGGAACGCGCCATCCTAGAGCCGGATCGGGCCACCTGACCAGGGCTTTCCCAGACGTAAACGACCTGATTCGACGAATGCGCAGGGCAGCGTCCGACACTCGTGAACGACGGCGACCGGCGATCCGCGGCGCGGTGAGTGGCGATCCGCGGCGCGGTGTGTGGGCATCCACGGCGCGGTGTCCGGTGATGCGTGGCGCGCGGCGTCCGGCGATCCGTGGCGCGGCGTCCGGCGAATCCCCAGGGCAGCGTCTACGGCATTGTCAGTGGTGTGGTGTGCAATGGATCTCGTGCCCGCACTGGAAGAACCACTGAAGCAACCACTGAAGTCAGTGCTCGGCCCCGCCACCGCGAAGGTGATGGCCGAGCACCTCGGCCTGCACACCGTCGGCGACCTCCTGCACCACTACCCCCGCAGATACGAGGAGCGCGGCCAGCTCACGCACCTCGCCGACCTCCCCATGGACGAGCACGTCACCGTGGTCGCCCAGGTCGCCGACGCCCGCCTGCACTCCTTCGCCTCCGCCAAGGCCCCGCGCGGCAAGGGCCAGCGGCTGGAGGTCACGATCACGGACGGCAGCGGCCGGCTCCAGCTGGTCTTCTTCGGCAACGGCGTGCACAAGCCGCACAAGGAGCTGCTGCCGGGCACGCGCGCGATGTTCGCGGGCAAGGTCTCCGTCTTCAACCGCCGTCTCCAACTGGCCCACCCCGCCTACGAGTTGCTCCGCGGCGACGGTGAGGAGGCGGTCGAGACCTGGGCCGGAGCCCTGATCCCGCTCTACCCTGCCACCGCCAAGCTGGAGTCCTGGAAGATCGGCAAGGCCGTCCAGACGGTCCTGCCGAGCGCCCAGGAGGCCCTCGACCCGCTGCCGCCCGCCCTGCGCGAGGGCCGCGGTCTGCTCCCCCTCCCCGAGGCCCTGCTCAAGATCCACCGCCCGCACACCAAGGCCGATGTCGCCGACGCCCGCGCCCGCCTGAAATGGGACGAGGCCTTCGTCCTCCAGATCGCCCTGGCCCGCCGCCGGTACGCCGACAGCCAGCTCTCCGCCGTGCCGCGCACACCGAAGCCGGACGGCCTCCTCTCGGCCTTCGACGACCGCCTGCCCTTCACCCTCACCGAGGGCCAGCGGAAGGTCTCCCGGGAGATCTTCGACGACCTCGCCACCGAACACCCCATGCACCGGCTGCTCCAGGGGGAAGTGGGGTCGGGCAAGACCATGGTGGCCCTGCGCGCCATGCTCGCCGTGGTCGACGCCGGCGGCCAGGCCGTCATGCTCGCGCCCACCGAGGTCCTCGCCCAGCAGCACCACCGCTCGGTCACCGAGATGATGGGCGAGCTGGCCAGTTGGGGGCTGTGGCGCGAAGCGCCTCCGCAGAAGGGCGGTGGTGGGCGACGGGAGGGCGGCATGCTGGGCGGCGCCGAGCACGCCACCAAGGTCGTGCTGCTCACCGGCTCGATGGGCGCGGCCGCCCGCCGCCGGGCCCTGCTGGACCTCGCCACCGGTGAGGCGGGGATCGTGATCGGCACGCACGCGCTCATCGAGGACAAGGTGCAGTTCCACGACCTCGGGCTGGTGGTCGTGGACGAACAGCACCGCTTCGGCGTCGAGCAGCGCGACGCCCTGCGCGGCAAGGGCAAGCAGCCTCCGCACCTGCTGGTCATGACGGCGACCCCCATCCCGCGGACGGTCGCCATGACCGTCTTCGGCGACCTGGAGACCTCCGTCCTGGACCAGCTCCCGGCCGGCCGCTCCCCGATCGCCAGCCATGTCGTCCCCGCCGCCGACAAGCCCCACTTCCTCGCCCGGGCCTGGGAGCGCGTCCGCGAGGAGGTGGAGGGCGGCCACCAGGCCTACGTGGTCTGCCCCCGCATCGGCGACGACATCGACGAGGCGGCCGATCCGAAGAAGTCCGGGAAGAAGTCCCCCGAGGACGAGGCCGAGAAGCGTCCCCCGCTGGCCGTCCTCGACGTGGCCGACCAGCTGGGCGGCGGCCCGCTCAAGGGCCTCGTGGTCGAGGTCCTGCACGGCAGGATGCACCCCGACGACAAGGACGCCGTCATGCGCCGCTTCACGGCAGGCGAGACGGATGTCCTGGTGGCCACCACGGTCATCGAGGTCGGCGTGAACGTCCCCAACGCCACCGCCATGGTGATCATGGACGCGGACCGCTTCGGTGTCTCCCAGCTCCACCAGCTCCGCGGCCGGGTGGGCCGGGGATCCGCCCCCGGCCTCTGCCTCCTGGTCACGGAGATGCCCGAGGCGAGCCCCGCCCGCCAGCGCCTGAACGCCGTGGCCTCCACCCTCGACGGCTTCGAACTCTCCCGCATCGACCTGGAACAGCGCCGCGAGGGCGACGTCCTCGGGCAGGCCCAGTCCGGCGCCCGCTCCAGCCTGCGCGTCCTTGCGGTCATCGAGGACGAGGAGGTCATCGCGGAGGCGAGACAGGAGGCGGCGGCGGTGGTGGCCGCCGACCCGGAGCTGACCGGCCTCCCCGGCCTGCGCACGGCCCTGGACGCCCTGGTGGACGAGGAGAGGGAGCAGTATCTGGAGAAGGGCTGAAGCGGACCGCCCGACAGGGCGGCGCGGGGCGACACTGACATGCGGCTCCACCGCGCGGGCGCGAGGGGCCACCACGCTGCCGCACTGCCGGCGGTGGTCGGGCACCACCCCATGGGGCCTGCCAAAATGACCACAGAAAGCCGCTAACGCAGAAGGACCTCCCATGACCCGCGTGATCGCCGGCAGGGCAGGCGGACGGCGCCTGTCAGTACCCCCCGGCACCGGAACCCGGCCGACATCAGACCGCGCACGTGAGGGCCTCTTCTCCACCTGGCAGTCCCTCCTCGGCGGCCCCCTGGACGGCGAACGGGTCCTCGACCTCTACGCCGGCTCCGGAGCCGTGGGGCTGGAGGCCCTCTCCCGGGGCGCGAGCCACACCCTGCTGGTCGAGGCGGACGCCCGCGCCGCGCGGATCGTCCGGGAGAACGTGAAGAACCTGGGCCTGCCCGGCGCCGAGGTGAGAGCAGGCAAAGCGGAACAGATCATCAGAACCGCACCCCCCACCGAGCCGTACGACGTGGTCTTCCTGGACCCGCCCTACGCCGTCGGGGATGACGATCTTCGAGAGATTCTCCTCACACTCCGCTCGGAAGGCTGGCTCGCCGGGGAAGCCCTCGTCACCGTGGAGCGCAGCACCAGAGGCGGCGAATTCCACTGGCCGGACGGCTTCGAGGCCCTCCGGTCCCGTCGCTACGGCGAGGGAACGTTTTGGTACGGTCGCGCCGCCTCTATGTGCGAAGACGCACGATGACCGGACCGGAGAGCGAGGGATCTCAAGTGCGCCGCGCCGTCTGTCCCGGGTCGTTCGACCCGATCACCAACGGACACCTCGACATCATTGCCCGCGCCTCCCGTCTGTACGACGAGGTCTACGTCGCAGTGATGATCAACAAGTCCAAGAAGGGCCTGTTCGAGATCGAAGAGCGGATCGAGCTGATCCGCGAGGTCACCGCCGACTGCGCCAACGTCCGGGTCGAGGCCTTTCACGGCCTCCTCGTCGACTTCTGCAAGCAGCGCGACATCCCCGCCATCGTCAAGGGCCTGCGCGCGGTCAGCGACTTCGACTACGAACTCCAGATGGCCCAGATGAACATCGGCCTCACCGGAGTCGAGACGCTGTTCGTGCCGACCAACCCCACCTACAGCTTCCTGTCCTCCTCCCTCGTCAAGGAGGTCGCGGCCTGGGGCGGCGACGTCTCCCACCTGGTCCCGGCGCCCGTCCTGGAGGCCCTCGCCGAGCGTCTGCGCAAGGACTGAGCACAGGGACTGATCACCAGGACCGAAAGGGCTACAGTCGTCCCGTCCGTCTCCAACACAGCTGTAGAGAGTGGCGAGCACAGGTGGACGTCCAGAAGAAGCTCGACGAGATCGTCTCCACGGTCTCCGGCGCCCGGTCCATGCCCATGTCGGCCTCGTGCGTGGTCAACCGCGCCGAGCTGCTCGCGCTGCTCGAAGAGGTGCGCCAGGCCCTGCCCGGATCGCTCGCGCAGGCGCAGGAACTGATCGGCGGCCGTGAGCAGATGGTCGAGCAGGCCCGCCAGGAGGCCGAGCGGATCATCGGGAACGCGCACGCCGAACGCGGCTCGCTGATCTCGGACACCGAGATCGCCCGGCGTTCCCAGACCGAGGCCGACCGGATCGTCACCGAGGCCCAGAAGGACGCCGAGGAGATCCGCGCCGAGGCCGACGACTACGTCGACTCCAAGCTCGCCAACTTCGAGGTCGTCCTCACCAAGACCCTCGGCTCGGTCGGCCGCGGCCGCGAGAAGCTGCTCGGCACCGGACCCGGCCTGGACGAGAACGGCTACGAGGACGAGGACGCCCCCGAGCGCAGCCAGGACCCGGAGACCCTGCGGCACAACGCGGACGCCTACGTGGACGCCAAGCTCGGCGCCTTCGAGGCGGTCCTCGCCAAGACCCTGGAGGCCGTCGGCCGCGGCCGGCAGAAGCTGCACGGCCGGATCGCCACCGACGACCTCGGCGCCCTCGCCGACGACGCCACGACCTTCCAGCACTCCAGCGACGCCGACTACCTCGCCGACCTCGCGGGCCTCGCGGACACCCCGGCCGCGCGCCCGGCCGGGGCGCAGCAGCCCCAGTCCCAGCCGACGCAGCCGTCGTACGACCCGCAGCCCGCCTATGCCCCCGCCGCCGACTACGCCCCGGCGGCAGGCGCCCCGGTCCAGCAGCCCGACCCGTACGCGGGCTTCCCGCAGCAGGCCGACTACGCCCAGCAGGAGCAGGTCGACTACACGCAGCAGGACCCCTACGGCTACCAGCAGGCCGATCCGTACGCCGCCGCCTCCGGCTACGCCCCGGCGGCAGGCGCCCCCTTCCAGGCCTACGACCCCCAGCAGGCCGCCTACGACCCCCAGCACGGCCAGCAGCAGCCCCAGCCGCAGCAGGGCTACGCCCTCGACGAGACCAGTCTCTTCGACACCGGCATGATCAGCGCGGAGCAGCTGCGGGCCTACGAGCAGGGCCGGGGCCTGTAGCCACCACCGGATTGGGCCCTGAGCCAAAGGTCCAGTATCCTGGCTGTTCGGTCGCGCGTACGTCCGCGATCAACGCTGCCCGGAACACCGATGGGCGGCGTCCCTTCGAGTTTGAAGATCGAAAGCAGGAATGGCTTCCAACGCCCGCCTCGACCACCGCAACCCTCTTGTGTTCGACACGCACGAGCTGGGGCGGCGTCCTGGCGCGCAGCAGCGCCTGACCCGCGAGATCGACGCCCCCGCGGATCTCGGTATCCAGGGAGTCGTCGGAGTGCCGCAAGGCGCCCCGGTGGAGCTCGAACTCCGACTTGAGTCGGTCATGGAAGGGGTGCTCGTCACAGGCACCGCCCGTGCACAGGCCGAGGGGGAGTGCGTAAGGTGTCTGGAGCCGGTCGGGCTGGAGCTCGAAGCGGAATTCCAGGAACTGTTCTCGTACCCTGACGCCGACGACCGGGGCCGCGTGATCGCGGAACCGGGCGACGACGCCGAGGACGACGAGGACAGGTTCTTCCTCGAGGACGGACTCTTCGACCTCGAACCTCTGCTGCGTGATGCGGTGGTGCTCGCACTGCCGATGCAGCCGGTGTGCCAGGACGACTGCCCGGGCCTGTGCTCCGAGTGCGGAGTGCGGCTCGCGGACGACCCGGACCACCACCACGACGCCGTCGACATCCGTTGGGCGGCACTGAAGGGACTCGCCGGTTCGTCTGAGCCCGGCGAGAAGGACGAGATGAGCGGCGCCGAAGCGGGCGTCGACGAGAAGCAGGAGAAGTAGCCGTGGCTGTTCCGAAGCGGAAGATGTCGCGCAGCAACACGCGCCACCGCCGGTCGCAGTGGAAGGCTGCGGTCCCCACCCTGGTTGCGTGCGAGCGCTGCCACGAGCCCAAGCAGCAGCACATTGCGTGCCCGTCTTGCGGCACCTACAACAAGCGCCAGGTCCTCGAAGTCTGAGCGGGCTGGTGAGAGGCACTGTGTCCAGTCCCAAGAAGGCGGAAGACGCCAAGGCGGACGCACCCGCCAAGAAGAAGGCGGACAACCAGGCCTCGTCCCACACGCTTCTGGAAGGGCGGCTCGGCTATCGGCTCGAGTCCGCCCTTCTGGTGCGCGCGCTGACCCACCGTTCCTACGCGTACGAGAACGGCGGTCTGCCGACGAACGAGCGCCTGGAGTTCCTCGGGGACTCCGTGCTGGGCCTCGTCGTCACGGACACGCTGTACCGCACCCACCCCGACCTGCCCGAAGGCCAGCTGGCCAAGCTGCGGGCCGCGGTGGTCAACTCTCGTGCGCTGGCGGAGGTCGGACGTGGCCTGGACCTGGGCGCCTTCATCCGGCTCGGCCGTGGTGAAGAAGGCACGGGCGGCCGGGACAAGGCGTCCATTCTTGCCGACACCCTCGAAGCGGTGATCGGCGCGGTCTATCTCGATCAGGGCCTCGACGCGGCGTCCGAGCTGGTCCACCGGCTCTTCGACCCGCTGATCGAGAAGTCCTCGAACCTCGGAGCCGGCCTGGACTGGAAGACCAGTCTCCAGGAGCTCACCGCGATCGAGGGGCTCGGCGTGCCCGAGTACCTGGTCACGGAGACCGGCCCCGACCACGAGAAGACCTTCACTGCTGCTGCCCGCGTCGGAGGCGTCTCGTACGGCACCGGCACCGGCCGCAGCAAGAAGGAGGCGGAGCAGCAAGCCGCCGAGTCCGCCTGGCGGTCCATCCGGGCCGCGGCGGACGAGCGGGCCAAGGCGGCCGAGAAGGCCGCCACGGACGACACCTCGTCCACGCCCGCCTGACCCGAGCACCACCCGAGCGCCCGCCCCGCTGACCCAGGGGGCGGGCGCTCGGCTTGTCTCCGGCGGTCATGGGCCTCGGCGATCATGGGTCCCTGCGGTCATGGGTATCCGGGAGGCCAGGTTTCCGGAGGTCCTGGGTCGCCGGCGGCCGGACCGCCGGGCCCGGCCGACGCACCGGGCCCGACCGGCGCTACGCTGCCGTTGCCCGCACTACTGCCCAAGGAGCCCTGTGCCCGAGCTGCCCGAGGTCGAGGTCGTCCGGCGCGGTCTGGAGCGCTGGGTCGCCCATCGCACCGTCGCCGACGTCGAAGTGCTGCACCCGCGCGCGGTGCGGCGGCACATCGCGGGCGCCGACGACTTCGCGCACCGGCTCAAGGGCCACCACATCGGCACGCCCAGCCGGCGCGGCAAGTACCTGTGGCTGCCGCTGGAGGAGACCAACCAGTCCGTCCTCGCCCACCTCGGCATGAGCGGCCAGCTGCTGGTGCAGCCGCACGAGGCGCCCGACGAGAAGCACCTGCGCATCCGCGTCCGCTTCGCCGACGGCCCGGACACCGAGCTGCGCTTCGTCGACCAGCGCACCTTCGGCGGTCTCTCCCTGCACGACAACACCCCCGAGGGCCTGCCGGACGTCATCGCGCACATCGCACGGGACCCGCTCGACCCGCTGTTCGACGACGAGGCATTCCACCAGGCCCTGCGCCGCAAGCGCAGCACCATCAAACGTGCCCTGCTCGACCAGTCCCTGATCAGCGGCGTCGGCAACATCTACGCGGACGAGGCCCTGTGGCGCGCCCGCGTGCACTACGAGCGTCCGACGGCGAACTTCACCCGCCCGCGCACCGCCGAACTCCTGGGCCACGTCCGGGACGTCATGAACGCGGCCCTCGCCGTCGGCGGCACCAGCTTCGACAGCCTGTACGTCAACGTCAACGGCGAGTCGGGCTACTTCGACCGGTCCCTGGACGCCTACGGCCGCGAGGGGCTGCCCTGCAAGCGCTGCGGCACCCCCATGCGCCGCCGCCCCTGGATGAACCGGTCCAGCTACTTCTGCCCCAGGTGTCAGAGGGTCCCGCGCGTCTCGTCGTAGTGCGCACGGGACGCGAGGACGTCGTCCATGGCGCCCTCCACGCAGTGGATGAGGGCGAGCAGCCGTTCGGCGACCTCGCGGCCCAGCGGTGTCAGTTCGTAGTCCACGCGGGGCGGGTTGGTCGGCTGGGCCTCGCGGTGGACCAGGCCGTCGCGCTCCAGCGCGTGCAGGGTCTGGGACAGCATCTTCTCGCTCACCCCGTCGACGCGGCGGCGCAGCTCGTTGAAGCGCAGTGAGCCCTCGTACAGCGCGCCGATCGTCAGTCCGCCCCAGCGCCCGGTGACGTGCTCCAGCGTGCCGCGCGACGGGCAGGCCTTGGCGAACACGTTGTAGGCGAGGTCGTCCTGGTCCTGGGTGCAGGTGTCCGGAGTGTCGGTCAGGTCCTGGGGGCTGCTCATGACACCAGCCTACGCCTGCACAGCGCTTACCACCCGCTTGCACTAACTCAAGGTTAGTGCTTTCCTGAGGTCAGTGCTTTTGAGCTGCCCGTTCGAGTTCTTCATCTGCTTCGAGGAGCAAACATCGTGACCACCCCCGTTGTGTCCATCGCCTACCACTCCGGCTACGGCCACACCGCCGTACTCGCCGAGGCCGTGCGCGCCGGTGCCGCCGAGGCCGGTGCCGAGGTGCACCTGATCAAGGTCGACGAGATCACGGACGAGCAGTGGGAGACGCTCGACCGCTCCGACGCGATCGTCTTCGGCTCGCCCACCTACATGGGCACCGCGTCCGGCGCGTTCCACGTCTTCGCCGAGGCGTCCTCCAAGCGCTGGTTCGGGCAGGACTGGAAGGACAAGCTGGCGGCCGGCTTCACCAACTCCGGCTCCAAGAGCGGCGACAAGCTGCACACCCTGCAGTTCTTCCAGATCCTCGCCGGCCAGCACGGCATGCACTGGGTCAACCTCGGTCTGCACCCCGGCTGGAACAACAGCGAGGGCACCGAGCACGACCTCAACCGCCTCGGCGTCTTCGCGGGCGCGGCGGCCCAGACCAATGTGGACCAGGGCCCGGAGGCCGTGCACAAGGCCGACATAGCCACGGCGGAGCACCTGGGGCGCCGGGTGACGGAGACCGCTCAGGTGTTCGCACGGGGACGCGCCGCCGCATGACGGGCCCGAGGCCCGGCGGACCGCCTCGGTGGCCGAAGTGCGGACCGACTCGGTAGCCGAAGAAGTGCAGGGCCGGGTCCGTCACCTGCGGCCCTGCACTCGACCGACGCTGCGACCTGCGACGTGACGTCGGTGGTGGTCGGCGTCGAGCGCCCTCCGCGTGATGGCGACGCGGGTTGCAGTCGCGGTGCCGAAGGATTGCAGTGGTCCTGTCAGGGGAGCGTGCCCTGCCTCGCACGGGCAGTGTGCGTCGGTGGCCGCGCTGCACAGGAAGGCTGTGGCCATGGCAACGATGCCGCACAGGACCCGGCACGGAGGGCCCGACAGCAGCGAAACGATAGACCGCGCGTCCTTGTTCGCCGGGGCTGCGCTGATGCTCAGCGGGCCGCTCGGCATTCTCATGGGCGCATCCGGTGGCCGAGCGAGCCCCGCCCCCGGGCCGTCGGCGACCGCGTCGGGGTGACGAGCCTGAGGATGACGGCCCTGAGACGCTCCGGAGCGACGCTCAGGTCGCCCCAGTGCCAGGTTCAGGTCGCTCCAGGGCCAGGCTCAGATGTCTGACCTGCGGTTGTCTCAGTAGCCGAAGTCCTGCGTCCACCAGGGCCCGTCCGGGCCGAGGTGCACGCCGACGCCGAGCGTCTTGAAGTCGCAGTTCAGTATGTTGGCGCGGTGGCCGGGGCTGCTCATCCAGGCGGTCATCACGGCCGCCGCGTCCGCCTGGCCGCGGGCTATGTTCTCGCCGCCGAGGTCGGCTATGCCCGCCTTCGCGGCCCGGTCCCACGGGGTGGCCCCGTCCGGGTCGGTGTGGTCGAAGAAGTCCCGCGCGGCCATGTCGTCGCTGAAGGCCTCGGCCAGCCTGGTCAGCGAGGAGTTCGCCGCCAGCGCGCTGCAGCCGACCTTCGCCCGCTCCTCGTTGACGAGCTTGAGCACCTCCGCCTCGGCGGCGGCCTGCGTCGACACCGTCACCGGCGCGGAGGAGGCCGTCGGCGCCTTGCTCGCCGTGCGCGACGGCTCGGGGGCCGCCGGAACCGCCCTGCGGGTCGGCTTCCGGTCCGGGTCCGCCGTCCGGGAGGGCTTTTGTGTGTGCGTGGGGGCGGCCGGGGCGGGGGCCGACGGGGAAGTCGAGGCCGAGGGGGAGGCGGAGGCCGACGGGGAAGCGGAGGCGGAGGCCGACGGAGAGGCGGGCGGGGTCGGCGAGGCCGTGCGCCCGGCGCCGCGGCTCGCGGGCGCGCCGCCGCCGGCCGGGCTGTCCGCCTTGCCGGAGGTGCCGCCCTGCTCGCTGGCCGTGTTGCTGGGGGCGGCCGCCGACTGCACACGGTCGCCGCCGGTGGTGTGCGTGCTGCCGCCGAGCTGGTAGTTCTCCAGGCCCGGCACCACGCCCGTGACCACGGCGACCGTACCGAGGGCGACGGCCGCGGAGACCCCGAGGAGGCCGGTGCGCACCGGCTTGGCCACCTTCTTCGTGTGCCGGTGCTCCCGGGACGGGCCGCCGTCCGGGGCGAAGCCGGCATCGCCCTGGGCGTCCGGCGACGGCTCGGCGTCCATCGCGTAGAGGTAGGCGGTGCTCCGGGCGGTGGTCTCGGCGTACGCCTCAGGGTTCAGGTAGGGCGCGATGCCCTTGGGCGCTCTCCCACTCGCGTACGAGTCCTTCGGGTCCTCGCCGCCCGTGACCGGGCCGTGCGGGTGGGTGACCCCCGTGGCGCGGCCGGTGGTGGCGCGGCCGGCGTCGGAGCGACGGTGGCGTCCCATGTCCTTGCCCTCTTCCTGGTCCTCGCGGTCGACCCGGCGACGCCGTGCTGGCGAGTGACTCCTTCTGGCCAACCCGACTCACTCGATCGAGCGAGTTTCATATGAGATGCATTGGGTGGGGACGGTACCCCATGGCGCTCGGGGAGGAAGTGTTCCAAGCGACATCGCCCGGCTAGGTTGCACCCATGAGTGAGGATGTACGGCTGGTCGCCTGGGTGCGCGGACGCGTTCAGGGTGTGGGTTTCCGCTGGTTCACGCGTGCCAAGGCGCTGGAGATCGGCGGCTTGAGTGGTTTTGCTCTCAATTTGGGCGATGGTCGCGTCCAGGTGGTTGCGGAGGGGGCGCGCGAGGGGTGCGAAGGGCTGCTCGACTGGCTCCAGGGCGGCGACACGCCCGGGTGGGTGGACGGTGTCACCGAGATCTGGGACACACCCCGCGGCGGCTACGACGGCTTCGCCATCCGCTGAGTCGTTTCTGTAAAGCCTTGCAGGCCGGCCCGCGGCGAGCTGCCGCGGGCACATGCTCCCAGCAGAAACGTCCTGGTGGTTGCCAAGAAGGGCGTGGCGTGGCAGGCTCCGCTGGTACAACTGATCGCCACGCCCTGAGGGCCCCGCAGGAGACGCAGCACCGCCGTTCGAAGGCCGTGCGCCCCGGGTTTGCCCGTCAATACGGGGCGTGATCGTGTTGACCGTCAAACTTTTTGGTGAGACGCTGAAAGCCCCGCGCACCTTAGCTGTTTGGCATGTAAGAACGGCAGAGCAACACTCGAGTGTGCCAAGCACCCCGGGTGCGAATCCCTCACGACCCACACCGCATCGGTCGGTCACTCAGTGTGGAGGACCATCCATCATGGCAAAGGCGCTTCTCGGTTACGTCGGCGGCTCCGACCCTCGACTCCTCGCCGAGATGCGACGGCTGCAGCAGCGCGTCCAGGACCTGGAGTCCGAGCTGGTACGGATCCAGGCCGAAAACGACGAGCTGACGGCTGCCGCCTCTCAGGACAGGATCATGGAGAGCATCGACGCACACCAGGCGGAGCCTGCGCTCACCTGATCGCTGCATCGCTCCACAACAGCAGTCGCAGCGGTTGGGCTGCCCGTATCAACCGCACAGTTGTCAGACACCGGGTTTCCCGATAAGTCAGAGTTGCAAGGGACGCTTCGGCGTCCCTTCTTTCTTTCCCCCGTGCATCCTTTCACCCTCTTTAACGTTTGGTGTGCCCTGCAAGTTCAACGGTGAAACCGTGGGCGTGGGGATGCTGTCCGCGGACCGCCGCCCGGTCTGCGGGAACGGGTTGCGAGTGTTCGTGGAGTGAGATAGCGGCGCCGGGTAGAGTCCACCGGCGTGCACCTCAAGGCCCTGACCCTGCGCGGGTTCAAGTCGTTCGCCTCGGCGACCACGCTCCGGTTCGAACCGGGGATCACGTGCGTCGTCGGCCCGAACGGCTCGGGCAAGTCCAATGTCGTGGACGCGCTCAGCTGGGTCATGGGCGAGCAGGGTGCCAAGTCCCTGCGCGGCGGCAAGATGGAAGACGTCATCTTCGCCGGCACCACCGGCCGCCCGCCGCTGGGCCGCGCCGAGGTGTCCCTGACCATCGACAACTCCGACGGGGCGCTGCCCATCGAGTACGCCGAGGTCACCATCACGCGGATCATGTTCCGCAACGGCGGCAGCGAGTACCAGATCAACGGCGACACCTGCCGCCTCCTGGACATCCAGGATCTGCTGTCCGACTCCGGCATCGGCCGCGAGATGCACGTCATCGTCGGCCAGGGCCAGCTCGACTCCGTCCTGCACGCGGACCCGATGGGCCGAAGGGCCTTCATCGAGGAGGCCGCGGGTGTGCTCAAGCACCGCAAGCGCAAGGAGAAGGCGCTGCGGAAGCTGGACGCGATGCAGGCCAACCTCGCGCGCGTGCAGGACCTCACCGACGAACTGCGCCGTCAGCTCAAGCCGCTCGGCCGCCAGGCGGCGGTTGCGCGCCGGGCGGCCGTCATCCAGGCGGACCTCCGTGACGCCCGCCTGCGCCTGCTCGCCGACGACCTCGTACGACTGCGCAAGGCGCTCAGGACCGAGATCGCCGACGAGGCCGCGCTCAAGGAACGCAAGGAAGCCGCCGAGCAGGAACTGAAGAAGGCGCTCCAGCGCGAGGCCCTGCTGGAGGACGAGGTACGGCAGCTCACGCCGCGCCTCCAGCGCGCCCAGCAGACCTGGTACGAGCTGTCCCAGCTGGCCGAACGCGTGCGCGGTACCGTCTCGCTGGCCGACGCCCGGGTCAAGAGCGCCACCTCGGCACCCCCCGAGGAGCGGCGCGGCCGGGACCCCGAGGACCTGGAGCGCGAGGCCGCCCGCATCCGCGAGCAGGAGGCCGAGCTGGAGGCCGCCCTGGAGGCGGCCCAGCGCGCCCTGGACGACACGGTCGCGCACCGCGCCGAACTGGAGCGCGAGCTGGCGGCCGAGGAGCGCCGCCTCAAGGACGCCGCCCGCGCCATCGCCGACCGCCGCGAAGGCCTGGCCCGGCTGTCCGGCCAGGTCAACGCGGCCCGCTCGCGCGCCGCCTCCGCGCAGGCCGAGATCGACCGGCTGGCCGCGGCCCGGGACGAGGCCCGGGAGCGCGCGGCCTCGGCCCAGGAGGAGTACGAGACCCTGAAGGCGGAGGTGGACGGCCTCGACGCCGAGGACGTGGACCTCGCCGAGCAGCACGAGGCGGCCAAGGGGCGGCTCGCGGAGGCAGAGGCCGCACTCGGCTCGGCCCGCGAGGCGGCCACCGCGGCCGAACGCCGGCGCGCCGCGACCCAGGCCCGCCGCGAGGCGCTGGCGCTCGGCCTTCGCCGCAAGGACGGCACCGGCATACTGCTGGGCGCCCGCGACCGCCTGGCCGGAGTCCTGGGCCCGGCGGCGGAGCTGCTGACGGTGACCCCCGGGTACGAGGCGGCACTGGCCGCAGCTTTCGGCGCGGCCGCCGACGCCGTCGCCGTGACCAGCGCGGTGTCCGCCGCCGAGGCCCTGCGCCTGCTGCGCAAGCAGGACGGAGGCCGGGTGGCACTGCTGCTGGCGGGAGCCCCGGAGGAAGCGCCCCGAAGGGGCGCGGGACACCGCGCGACAAGCCACGACGAACCCGCAGACGCCGGGCCGGCCGTCACGGCCCTCCCCGCGGAGCGCACGATCCCTGCCGCCGAGTACTTCGCCGCCGACCTCGTGCGCGGCCCCGCCGAACTCATGCCCGCCGTGCGGCGGCTGCTGCGCGGGATCGTCGTCGTGGGCACGTTGGAGGACGCCGAGGACCTCGTCCACGCCCGCCCCGACCTCACCGCCGTCACCGCCGAAGGCGACCTGCTCGGCGCGCACTTCGCGCACGGCGGGTCGGCCGGGGCGCCCAGCCTGCTGGAGGTGCAGGCCTCCGTGGACGAGGCCGCGGCGGAGCTGGAGGAGCTGGCCGTGCGCTGCGAGGAGCTGACCGAGGCGCAGCGCGCCGCGGCCGAGCGGCGCGTCGGCGCCGCGGCGCTCGTGGAGGAGCTGGGGGAGCGGCGCCGGGCCGCCGACCGGGAGAAGTCGGCCGTGGCCCAGCAGCTGGGCCGGCTCGCCGGGCAGGCACGCGGGGCGGCCGGGGAGGCCGAGCGGTCGGCCGCGGCGGCCGACCGTGCGCAGCAGGCGCTGGAGAAGGCCGCCCAGGAGGCCGAGGAGCTGGCCGAGCGGCTGGCCGTCGCCGAGGAGATGCCGGTCGAGGAGGAGCCGGACACCTCCGTACGGGACCGCCTCGTCGCCGACGGCGCCAACGCCCGGCAGACCGAGATGGAGGCCCGCCTTCAGGTCCGTACGCACGAGGAGCGGGTCAAGGGGCTCGCCGGACGGGCCGACTCGCTGGATCGGGCCGCCCGCGCGGAACGCGAGGCACGCGCGCGTGCCGAGCAGCGGCAGGCCCGGTTGCGGCACGAGGCCGCCGTCGCGGAGGCCGTCGCGTCCGGCGCCCGGCAGCTGCTCGCCCACGTCGAGGTGTCCCTCGGCCGTGCCGACCAGGAGCGGTCCGCCGCCGAGGCGGCCAAGGCCGTACGCGAGCAGGAACTGACCGCCGCGCGCAGTGCGGGGCGCGAACTCAAGTCCGAGCTGGACAAGTTGACCGATTCGGTGCACCGGGGCGAGGTGCTGGGCGCCGAGAAGCGGCTGCGGATCGAGCAGCTGGAGAGCAAGGCGCTGGAGGAGCTGGGCGTGGAACCGGCCGGGCTCATGTCCGAGTACGGCCCCCATCAGCTCGTGCCGCCCTCCCCGCCCGCCGAGGGCGAGGTGCTGCCGGAGGACCCGGAGCATCCCCGCAACCAGCCGAAGCCGTTCCTGCGCGCCGAGCAGGAGAAGCGGCTCAAGGCCGCCGAGCGTGCCTACCAGCAGCTGGGCAAGGTCAATCCGCTGGCGCTGGAGGAGTTTTCGGCCCTGGAGGAGCGGCACAAGTTCCTCAGCGAGCAGCTCGAAGACCTGAAGAAGACCCGCGCCGACCTCCTCCAGGTGGTGAAGGAGGTGGACGAGCGCGTCGAGCAGGTGTTCACCGAGGCCTACCGGGACACGGCCCGCGAGTTCGAGGGCGTGTTCAGCCGGCTGTTCCCGGGCGGCGAGGGCCGGCTGATCCTGACCGATCCCGACAACATGCTCACCACCGGTGTCGATGTCGAGGCCCGCCCGCCGGGCAAGAAGGTCAAGCGGCTCTCCCTCCTCTCCGGCGGCGAGCGGTCGCTGACCGCCGTCGCGCTGCTGGTGTCGATCTTCAAGGCCCGGCCGAGCCCCTTCTACGTCATGGACGAGGTCGAGGCAGCCCTCGACGACACCAACCTGCAGCGGCTGATCCGGATCATGCAGGAGCTGCAGGAGGCCTCGCAGCTGATCGTGATCACGCACCAGAAGCGCACGATGGAGGTCGCCGACGCGCTGTACGGCGTCTCCATGCAGGGCGACGGTGTGTCAAAGGTCATTTCGCAGCGGCTTCGCTAGCCATCCCATCAAGATCAACTAACTCGATGTTCACTTCTTGAACATGGGGAGGTCGGTCACGTCTAAAAACTCACAGGGTTTGAACTATTGACTTCGAAACTTGAAGGCATAGTCTCTGCAACGTTGCTTTTACCTTCAGGTCTTACCTGTAAGGGCTGACCCCCCACCCGGCAGCGTTGCCGTGGCCCGAGGAGCTTTTCGTGACCAGCACAGCGCAGGCACCCAAGTCAGGAGCCAGGACGGCTCCGCCCGAGCATCTCGGGCACGTCATCTTCATCGCGGCGGCGGCCGCGATGGGCGGTTTCCTCTTCGGCTACGACAGCTCCGTGATCAACGGCGCCGTCGAGGCCATCCGGGGCCGTTACGACATCGGCTCGGCAGCGCTGGCCCAGGTCATCGCCATCGCCCTGATCGGCTGTGCGATAGGCGCCGCGACCGCCGGCCGCATAGCCGACCGGATCGGCCGCATCCGGGTCATGCAGATCGCCGCCCTGCTGTTCACGGTCAGCGCCGTCGGCTCGGCGCTGCCCTTCTCGCTGTGGGACTTCGCCCTCTGGCGCGTCGTCGGAGGCTTCGCCATCGGCATGGCCTCCGTGATCGGCCCCGCCTACATCGCGGAGGTCGCCCCGCCCGCCTACCGCGGCCGCCTCGGCTCCTTCCAGCAGGCCGCGATCGTCATCGGCATCGCCATCTCGCAGCTGGTCAACTGGGGTCTGCTGAACGCCGCCGACGGCGACCAGCGCGGCAAGCTGATGGGCCTGGAGGCCTGGCAGGTCATGCTCGGCGTCATGGTCGTCCCGGCCGTCCTGTACGGCCTGCTCTCCTTCGCCATCCCCGAGTCCCCCCGCTTCCTGCTCTCGGTCGGCAAGCGCGAGCGCGCCAAGGAGATCCTCGCCGAGGTCGAGGGCACGGGCACCGACCTGGACGCCCGCGTCGCCGAGATCGAGCACGCGATGAAGAGCGAGCACAAGTCGGGCTTCAAGGATCTGCTCGGCGGCGGCTTCTTCTTCAAGCCGATCGTCTGGATCGGTATCGGCCTGTCGGTCTTCCAGCAGTTCGTCGGCATCAACGTCGCGTTCTACTACTCCTCGACGCTGTGGCAGTCGGTCGGTGTCGACCCGACGGACTCGTTCTTCTACTCCTTCACGACGTCGATCATCAACATCCTCGGCACCGTGATCGCGATGATCTTCGTGGACCGCGTCGGCCGCAAGCCGCTCGCGCTCATCGGCTCGGTCGGCATGGCCGTCGGCCTGGCCCTGGAGGCCTGGGCGTTCTCGCACCACCTCGTGGACGGCAAGCTGCCCGCCACCCAGGGCTGGATCGCCCTGGTGGCCGCCCACCTGTTCGTCCTCTTCTTCGCCCTGTCCTGGGGTGTGGTCGTCTGGGTCATGCTCGGCGAGATGTTCCCGAACAAGATCCGTGCCGCCGCCCTGGGCGTGGCCGCCGCCGCGCAGTGGATCGCCAACTGGGCCATCACCGCGAGCTTCCCGTCGCTGGCCGACTGGAACCTGTCCGGCACCTACGTGATCTACGCGGTCTTCGCCGCGCTCTCCGTGCCGTTCGTCCTGAAGTTCGTCAAGGAGACGAAGGGCAAGTCGCTGGAGGAGATGGGCTGAGCAGCCCCCCTGAACTCGGGGAGAAGGGCCAAGTCCCCGCTGCCCCTCTCCCCGTACCGTCCGCCGCCCCCGGCCCGGCCACTGCCCGGACCGGGGGCGGCGGTCTCGTACCGGCCCTTCACCGGATGAGGATCCCGGCGTTCGTCGCCGCAGCTCAGCCGCCCAGTGCCGGAACCACCCGCTCCGCGAACAGCCTGAGGCTCCGCCATCCCTCCTCCACCGGCATCCCGCCCGCCAGCGGATGCAGCACGAGACTGTCCAGGTCCTGGGCCACGCACTGCTCCGGGGTGAGGATCCGGTAGACGCCCTCGGCGCGCAGCTCGTCCACGGTCGTCGCCGCCGATCTCACCGCCGACGTGATGTCCCGCGACTGCCAGGAGGCGTAGGTGCGCGCCTCGTGCAGGAAGTGCCCGCCGTACTCGGACCAGGCCCGGTCCGGATCCTCGGCGAGGTGCAGCAGCGGAGTCTCGGCCGCGGGCATCATCGTCCAGCCCTCGGTGCCGTACTCCGTGAGCTTCTCCTTGTAGTACGTCTCCAGCTCCGGCAGGTGCGCGCTGGGGAAGAACGGCAGGCCGAGCCGGGCCGCCCGGCGGGCCGCGGCCTTCGACGAGCCGCCGACCAGCAGCAGGGGGTGCGGCTGGGTGAACGGGCGCGGGGTGAGCCGTACCGTGCGGCCCCGGTAGGCGAACTCCTCCCCGGTCCAGGCCTTCAGCAGGGTCTCCAGCAGCTCGTCCTGGAGCCGGCCCCGCCGCCTCCAGTCGACGTCGAACAGGGCGTACTCCTCGGGCCGGTAGCCGATCCCGGCCACCGTCACCAGCCGCCCGCCGCTGAGCAGGTCCAGCACGGCGATCTCCTCGGCCAGCCGCAGCGGGTCGTGCAGCGGGCCGATCACCGCCGACACCGTGACGGCGATGGTCCGGGTCGCCCCGAACACCGCACCCGCGAAGGCGAAGGGCGACGGCAGCCAGTTGTTGTCGGCGCCGTGGTGCTCCTCGGTCTGCACGGTGGTGATCCCGTGCTCGTCCGCGTACGCGGCCATCTCCAGGGCGGCCCGGTAGCGGGCGGCGAGGGAGGCGGGGGCGGCGCCGGGTGCGACGAGGTTGAAACGTACGACCGTGACGGGCATGGGAAGTCCCCCTCCGGTGCTGCTCGGTGGAGGGGGACGGTAGCTGACAGTACGTCAGATGGCCATGGGTGCGGCACGGCCGGCCGTAGGCTCGCCACATGACCGATCCTGAACCCACGGATGCGCAGGCCGAGGCGGCGCGCGGTCGGGTCGCCCTCTGGCTCGACCCGGACGATCTGCACCGGCTCGCCCGTCACTGCTGCTGTCCGGACGACGCGCCGGAGGAGGAGAAGGAGCGCTGTCTCCGCATCCGCTTCCGGGCGAACGCGGCCCTGCACAGGAGCGGCCTGTCAGGCTGAGGCCGGTCAGACGCCGGCGGTCGCGGGCTCCTCGGCGGGCTCGGCGGACTCGGCGGCCTTCTCGGGGATCACCACCGCCGGCTTCGGCAGCGCCATGTACAGCAGGCCGGAGATCACGATCGTGGCGACCCAGCCGAGGCCGTACTCGCCGACGACGTTGTTCTTCGCCAGCGGGCCGGTGAACCAGTCCGAGGTGGTGAACATCAGGCCCGCCGCCAGGCCGATCGCCCAGGCGGCCACCGCGGCGGGGGAGAAGCCTCCCCGGTACCAGTAGGCGCTGGTGCGGGTGGTGTCGGCCATGGCCCGGCCGTCGTACTCGGTCCGGCGCAGCATGTCCGCGCCGAAGACGCCGACCCAGGCGGAGAAGGCCACCGCGAGCAGCGAGAGGAAGGCGATGAACGAGCCCATGAAGCTCGTCGCCACCAGCATCAGCACACCGCCGAAGATCAGCGAGATCACCGCGTTGACCGAGACCGCCCAGTGGCGCGGCACCTTGAAGCCGAGGGTCTGCGCGGTGAAGCCGGCCGAGTACATCGACATCGAGTTGATCAGCAGCATGCCGATCAGCGCGATCAGCAGGTACGGCACCGCGATCCAGGTCGGCAGGATCTCCCCGAGGAAGGAGACCGGGTCGGAGGCCGAGGCCAGGTCCGGCGTGGACACGGCCATCACCGCGCCCATCAGCACCATCGGCAGGACGACGATCCCGGCGCCGCCCACCGCCGTGCCCACGATCGCCTTCGACGACGCGGTGCGCGGCAGATAGCGGGTGAAGTCCGGTGCGGAGGGGATCCAGCTGACCCCGCCCGCCGCGATCATGCCGATCCCGGTGATCACCGCCGCCGTGGACCCCGCGCCGTGGTCCATGACCTTCGACCAGTCGGTGTTCACGGCCAGGTACACGAGGACGAGGACCGAGAAGACGCCGAAGACGTACGTCGCGTACTTGTTGCACTTCTGGACGGCGTTGATGCCGAGCCCGGAGATCGCGAAGGTCGCGACGACGAAGATCAGCAGCATCACCATGTCCAGCACGCTGTTCGCCCTGATGCCGAGCACGATGTCCAGGATGGTGAGCATCGCGTAGGCGCCGGTCACCGCGTTGATCGTCTCCCAGCCCCAGCGGGCGACCCAGATCAGCGAGCCGGGCAGCAGATTGCCGCGCTGCCCGAAGACCGCGCGCGACAGCGCCATGCCCGGCGCCCCGCCCCGCTTGCCCGCGATGCCGATCAGCCCGACCAGGCCGTACGACAGGATCGGTGCGGCGGCCGCGACGACCAGCGCCTGCCAGATGTTCAGGTGGTAGGCCACCACGAGGCTCGCGCCCATGGTGAGCAGCAGCACGCTGATGTTCGCGCCGACCCAGGTGGGGAACAGCTCGCGGGTTCTCGCGGTGCGTTCGTGGTCGGGTACCTGCTCGATGCCGCGGGTTTCGAGAGCGCCTTCGGTCTCGGCTGTCTTGCTCATGAAAGAGGGGTGCCTCGGAATGGGGGACAGGGGGACGTCGGGACTCTACGCGCGTTGAGGGATTCGGTGCCATCGTACTTTGATCCGACTCATCCCGCGCAGGGGCCTTTGTCCCTCAGAGGAAGCCACAATCAGGGTCTCGCCGGAACGTATGGCCGATACTGGTCGGGTTATGGAAACCGTCATCCTTGCTGTAGTCATCGCCGTGGTCGTGCTCGGCGCGCTCGGCGGGCTCATCGTCGGCAGCCGACGCCGCAAGCCGCTGCCCCCGCCGCCGCCCACGACGCCCGACATCACCGCGCCCCCGGCCGAGCCGCACGTCGGCGACGAGGCCGAGACGCCGCGCGACGAACCGCGCCGGACCATCGAGGAGGTGGATCTCCCGGGCGGCTCGGCACCGGTCGCCGTGGAGGAACCCCCTGCCGGTCCGGCCGTCGAGGCTCCCGAGATCGAGATCCCGGAGCCCACCGCAGGACGGCTGGTCCGCCTGCGCACCCGCCTGTCCCGCTCGCAGAACGCCCTCGGCAAGGGCCTGCTCACGCTGCTCTCCCGCGAGCACCTCGACGAGGACACCTGGGAGGAGATCGAGGACACCCTTCTCACCGCCGACGTCGGCGTGCAGCCGACCCAGGAGCTGGTCGAGAACCTGCGCGAGCGCGTCAAGGTGCTCGGCACCCGCACCCCCGAGGAGCTGCGCGCACTCCTGCGCGAGGAGCTGCTCAAGCTGGTCGACACCGATGTCGACCGCACCGTGAAGACCGAGCCCGAGGACCGCAAGCCCGGCATCGTGATGGTCGTCGGCGTCAACGGCACCGGCAAGACCACCACCACCGGCAAGCTCGCCCGTGTCCTGGTCGCCGACGGCCGTACCGTCGTCCTCGGCGCCGCCGACACCTTCCGGGCCGCCGCGGCCGACCAGCTGCAGACCTGGGGCGAGCGGGTCGGTGCCTACACCGTGCGCGGGCCGGAGGCCGGCGACCCCGCCTCCGTCGCCTTCGACGCGGTCAAGGAGGGCAAGGAGATGGGGGTCGACGTCGTCCTCATCGACACCGCCGGCCGCCTGCACACCAAGACCGGCCTCATGGACGAGCTGGGCAAGGTCAAGCGCGTGGTCGAGAAGCACGCGCCGCTCGACGAGGTGCTGCTCGTCCTGGACGCCACCACCGGCCAGAACGGCCTGGTGCAGGCCCGGGTGTTCGCCGAGGTCGTGGACATCACCGGCATCGTGCTGACCAAGCTGGACGGTACGGCGAAGGGCGGCATCGTGGTCGCGGTCCAGCGCGAGCTCGGCGTCCCGGTCAAGCTGGTCGGTCTCGGCGAGGGCGCGGACGACCTGGCGCCGTTCGAGCCGGAGGCGTTCGTGGATGCCCTTATCGGTGACTGAACCATCGCGGGGAGACGCATGCGCTCCCTTCGAGGAAGCGCCCGCCTCACGGTGTTGAGGACGGGCGCTTCGCTTGTACGGGGCCCTGCGGTGCGCTCACGCCCACGCCCGCGACCGGTGTGCCACGTACGCCAGCGTGCCCAGCAGCAGCCGGGCCGCCGGCGGTCGCGTCGCCGAGTCCAGGGCCGGCGGGCGCAGCCAGCGCACCGCGCCCAGGCCGCCCCGGTCCGAGGGCGGCGCGGTGATGTGGCTGTCCGGGCCGAGACCGCGCAGGTCCAGGGCGCAGGGGTCGTCCCAGCCCATGCGGTAGAGCAGCCGGGGGAGCTCGGCGGCGGCGCCGGGGGCGACGAAGAAGTGGGCGCGGCCGTCCGGGGTCGCGGTGACCGGGCCGAGCGGGAGCCCCATGCGCTCCAGGCGGACCAGGGCGCGGCGCCCGGCGGCCTCGGCGACCTCGATGACGTCGAACGCCCGGCCGACGGGCAGCATCACGGAGGCGCCGGGGAACTCGGACCAGGCCTTGGTCACGTCGTCGAGCGTGGCCCCGGCCGGCACCTGGGGTGCGAAGTCGAGCGGGTGTGCCCCCGGGGCCGGGCACTCGGCGTGACCGCAGGAGCAGGCGCCCGCCGCGGCCCGGGCGCCGGGAACCACGTCCCAGCCCCACAGTCCGGTGAACTCGGCGACGGCGGTGCACTCCGACGAGCGGCCGCGCCGACGCGTGCCGGAGCGGATCTCGCGAATGCCGCCGATCGTGAAGCCCATGCCCCCTCCAACGGGTCCAACGCGCCGGTGGTTACGACACGGAGTGAGACGGAAACGGAACGTGACGCTACGGCTCCGACTTCCCTCGTCGCCGTGAGGGCAAGGCAGCGCCTTGCAGCGTCACGGGTCGCGCACCGAGGGCTGTGCGCCCCTGCGCGCTTCACTCCGCCCACTTGCCGATCGTCCTATGTCAAGTGAATCGCGAGGCGCCGTCCGTGAGTTCATTCGAAGGGGTGGCGAATGGTGGCGTTTCCGGGATCGCCATGGCTGTACCGGTGATCGTAGGATTACTGTGAGTGTGCGAGGCCTGAAGGCACATGCACCCGTGGGTATGCCGGAGGCAAGTCGTCATCTCGTTCGAACGGTGAGAACCGGGGGACGAGAGGCCGTATATACCGGCATTCTGTTAGGGCTTGGCGCATTCGGCGACAAGTGGTCTCAGGGATGGGGGCGTTCCAGTGGGCGGCGGTAACGGAAGCGTGACGAACGCTGACAAGGGCCCCAACGAGCTGCTCGGCTCGTGGTTCGTGCGCAGCGGGTGGTCCAAGGGCGAGCTGGCCCGCCAAGTGAACCGCCGGGCACGTCAGTTGGGCGCCAACCACATCTCCACGGACACCTCGCGCGTGCGCCGCTGGCTGGACGGGGAGAACCCGCGCGAGCCGATCCCGCGGATCCTGTCCGAGCTGTTCTCCGAGCGCTTCGGCTGCGTCGTCTCCATCGAGGACCTCGGCCTGCGCGCCGCCCGCCAGTCACCCTCCGCGTCCGGTGTCGACCTGCCCTGGACGGGCCCGCAGACAGTGGCCCTGCTCGGCGAGTTCTCGCGCAGCGACCTCATGCTGGCGCGGCGCGGCTTCCTCGGAACTTCGCTGGCCCTGTCGGCGGGCCCGTCCCTCATCGAGCCCATGCAGCGCTGGCTCGTGCCGACGCCGTCCTCGCCGGCCCCGCCCGAGCCCGAGCAGGCCCTGGAGTCCCGCAGGCCCGGCCGGCTGTCCAAGCCCGAGCTGGACCTGCTGGAGTCCACCACGCAGATGTTCCGCCAGTGGGACGCCCAGTGCGGCGGCGGCCTGCGCCGCAAGGCGGTCGTGGGCCAGCTCCACGAGGTCACCGACCTCCTCCAGGAGCCCCAGCCCGAGGCCACCACCCGCAAGCTCTTCAAGGTCGCCGCCGAACTCGCCGAACTCGCCGGCTGGATGTCGTACGACATCGGGCTCCAGGCCACCGCGCAGAAGTACTTCGTCCTCGCCCTGCACGCGGCGAAGGAGGCCGGTGACAGGCCGCTCGGCTCCTATGTCCTGTCCAGCATGAGCCGCCAGATGATCCACCTCGGCCGGCCGGACGACGCCCTGGAGCTGATCCACCTCGCGCAGTACGGCAGCCGCGACTGCGCGAGCCCGCGCACCCAGTCCATGCTGTATGCGATGGAGGCCCGCGCCTACGCCAACATGGGCCAGCCCGGCAAGTGCAAGCGGGCGGTCCGGATGGCCGAGGACACCTTCTCCGAGGCCGACGAGTGGGACGAGCCGGACCCCGACTGGATCCGCTTCTTCTCCGAGGCCGAGCTGTACGGCGAGAACTCCCACTCCTTCCGCGACCTCGCCTACGTCGCCGGACGCAGCCCCGCCTACGCCTCCCTGGCCGAGCCGCTGATGCAGCGGGCGGTGGAGCTGTTCGCCAAGGACAGGGAACACCAGCGGTCGTATGCGCTGAACCTGATCGGCATGGCCACCGTCCACCTGCTCCAGCGCGAGCCCGAGCGGAGCACGGAGTACGCCTCGCAGGCCATGGAGATCGCCAAGAAGGTCCGCTCCGAGCGTGTGAACACCCGTATCCGAAAGACGGTCGACACGGCCGCGCGCGACTTCGGCGATCTCAGCTCCGTCGTCGACCTCACCGACCAGCTCGCCGTCGACCTGCCGGAGACCGCCGAGGCCGTCTGACCACCGCAGGACCCATGCTCCGGCCGCGGCCGGTCCTCCCGAACAGCCCGACTCGGCTCCCCCATGCCAGGTCATCGAGAGGCCCGCCGCGGCCGGTTTTTCTTCTGCCGAAGAAGGTTGCGCCACGATAACGATCGGCGTGCCGGACATCCGGCAGTTCATGGACGTGTAACACGTAGGGCGTCTTCGTCACCCCGGCGAAACAACGAGGGGCCTCCACCGAAACCGCGCTGCGCCACTCTCATGGCGCATAACCGGCCCACCCCTCACTGACCGGACCGCTCAGGCACCGCCCGCACGGGGCCGTACCAACCGACGAGGAGACGCCGATGGCCCCAGCCATCATGCTTGCCGCGGAGGCACCCAAACTGTCCTCCGCGAACACAGGCTTCATGCTCATCTGTTCCGCCCTGGTACTGCTCATGACCCCGGGCCTGGCCTTCTTCTACGGAGGCATGGTCCGCGTCAAGAGCACGCTCAACATGCTCATGATGAGCTTCATCAGCATGGGCATCGTCACCATTTTGTGGGTGCTCTACGGCTTCTCCCTCGCCTTCGGCACGAACAACAGCCTCATCGGCTGGAACTCCGACTGGTTCGGCCTCAGCAACATCGGGCTGACGGAGCTGTGGGACGGCTACACCATCCCGATCTTCGTGTTCATGGTCTTCCAGATGATGTTCGCGATCATCACGCCGGCCCTGATAAGCGGCGCCCTCGCGGACCGCGTCAAGTTCTCCGCGTGGTCGCTCTTCATCGCCCTGTGGGTCACGATCGTCTATGTCCCGGTCGCCCACTGGGTCTGGGGTGCCGACGGCTGGGCCTACAAGCTCGGCGTGATCGACTTCGCCGGCGGTACGGCGGTCCACATCAACGCCGGTGCCGCGGCCCTGGGCGTGATCCTGGTCATCGGCAAGCGCGTCGGCTTCAAGAAGGACCCGATGCGCCCGCACAGCCTCCCGTGGGTGATGCTCGGCGCCGGCCTGCTGTGGTTCGGCTGGTTCGGCTTCAACGCCGGCTCGTGGCTCGGCAACGACGACGGCGTCGGCGCGCTGATGTTCGTCAACACGCAGGTCGCGACGGCCGCCGCCATGCTGGCCTGGCTCGCCTACGAGAAGATCCGGCACGGCGCGTTCACCACGCTGGGCGCCGCCTCCGGTGCGGTCGCCGGCCTGGTCGCGATCACCCCGTCCGGCGGCGCGGTCTCCCCGCTCGGCGCGATCGCCGTCGGCGCCATCGCCGGTGTCGCCTGCGCCGCCGCGGTCGGCCTGAAGTTCAGGTTCGGCTACGACGACTCGCTCGACGTCGTCGGTGTCCACATGGTCGGCGGCATCATCGGCTCCCTGCTCATCGGCTTCTTCGCCACCGGCAAGGGCCAGTCCGCCGCGACGGGCGTCTTCTACGGCGACCACACCTTCACCCAGCTGTGGAAGCAGTGCGCCGGTGTCGGTGCGGTCCTCGCCTACTCGCTGATCGTCTCCGCGGTCCTCGCCTTCCTCCTCGACAAGACCATCGGCATGCGGGTCTCCGAGGACGAGGAGATCTCGGGCATCGACCAGGCCGAGCACGCCGAGACCGCCTACGACTTCAGCGGCGCCGGCGGCGGTGTCATCGGATCCGCAGCCTCCTCGGCCCTGGCCGCCGCGCAGACCAAGAAGGTGGACGCATGAAGCTCATCACCGCCGTCGTCAAGCCCCACCGGCTCGACGAGATCAAGGAGGCACTGCAGGCCTTCGGCGTCCACGGACTGACCGTCACCGAAGCCAGCGGCTACGGTCGGCAGCGGGGCCACACCGAGGTCTACCGCGGAGCCGAGTACACCGTCGACCTGGTCCCCAAGATCCGCATCGAGGTGCTGGCGGAGGACGACGACGCCGAGCAGCTGATCGAGGTCGTCGTCAAGGCGGCCCGTACCGGCAAGATCGGTGACGGCAAGGTCTGGTCCCTGCCGGTCGAGACGGCCGTACGGGTGCGTACCGGCGAGCGCGGCCCGGACGCGCTCTGATCAGCACAGAAGAACAGGAGTCGCTGGGTGACGGGTACGGAAGTACAGAACGAAGCGGATGACTCGGGACCCAGCGGCTATGCGGCGGCCCGGCTGCGCCTCCTCACCGAGGGAGCGCGGTCCGGGCCGCCGCGCCGTGCGGCCCTCGCCGAGCTGACCGACGACTGGCTCGCCGGCCTCTTCACGGCGGCAGCCCGGGGGCTCACGGGCGTATCCCTCGTCGCGGTCGGCGGCTACGGCCGCGGCGAGCTGTCCCCGCGCAGTGACCTGGACCTCCTGCTGCTGCACGACGGCGGCGACCCGAGCGCGGTCGCCGCCCTCGCGGACCGCCTCTGGTACCCCGTCTGGGACCTCGGCCTCGCCCTCGACCACTCCGTGCGGACCCCGGCCGAGGCCCGCAGGACGGCCGGCGAGGACCTGAAGGCCCACCTCGGCCTCCTGGACGCCCGCCACCTCGCCGGCGACCTCGGCCTCACCGCCACCCTGCGCACCACCGTCCTCGCCGACTGGCGCAACCAGGCGCCCGGGCGCCTGCCCGAACTCCAGGAACTCTGCGCCGACCGCGCCCGGCGCCAGGGCGAGCTGCAGTACCTCCTGGAACCCGACCTCAAGGAGGCCCGCGGCGGCCTCAGGGACGCCACCGCCCTGCGCGCCGTGGCCGCCTCCTGGCTCGCCGACGCCCCGCGCGAGGGCCTTGCGGACGCACGCCGGCGGCTGCTGGACGTCCGCGACGCGCTCCATCTGGGCACCGGCCGCGCCACCGACCGGCTCGCCCTCCAGGAACAGGACCAGGTGGCGGCCGAGCTGGGCCTGCTGGACGCCGACACCCTGCTGCGCCAGGTGTACGAGGCGGCGCGGGTGATCTCGTACGCCAGTGACGTCACCTGGCGCGAGGTGGGGCGCGTGCTGCGCTCGCGTGCCGTGCGGCCGCGCCTGCGCGCCATCCTGGGCGGCGGCAAGCCGGTCGCCGAGCGCTCCCCGCTGGCCGAGGGCGTGGTGGAGCAGGACGGCGAGGTGGTGCTCGCCCGGGCCGCACGCCCCGAACGCGACCCCGTGCTCCCGCTGCGCGCCGCGGCCGCCGCCGCACAGGCAGGGCTCCCGCTCTCCCTGCACGCCGTACGGCGCATGGCCGCCACCGTGCGCCCGCTGCCCACGCCCTGGCCCGCCGAAGCCCGCGAGCAGCTGGTCACCCTGCTCGGCTCGGGCCGCCCCACCGTCGACGTCTGGGAGGCCCTGGAGGCGGAAGGCCTGGTCAGCAGCCTCCTGCCGGACTGGGAACGGGTCCGCTGCCGCCCGCAGCGCAACGCCGTCCACATCTGGACCGTGGACCGGCACCTGATCGAGACGGCGGTCCGCGCCTCCGAGCTGACCCGCCGCGTCAGCCGCCCCGACCTGCTCCTCGTCGCCGCCCTGCTGCACGACATCGGCAAGGGCTGGCCCGGCGACCACTCCGTGGCCGGCGAGATCATCGCCCGGGACGTGGCCCTGCGGATCGGCTTCGAGCGCGCGGACGTGACGGTGCTGGCCACGCTCGTCCGCCACCACCTGCTGCTCGTCGAGACGGCCACCCGCCGCGACCTGGAGGACCCGGCGACGGTCCGCTCGGTCGCCGAGGCCGTCGGCACACAGAGCACCCTGGAACTGCTGCACGCCCTCACCGAGGCGGACGCGCTCGCCACCGGCCCGGCCGCCTGGTCCTCCTGGCGCGGCTCCCTCGTCGCCGACCTGGTGCGGCGCGTGGCGGCCGTCCTCGCCGGGGACGCCCCCGACGAACCCGAGCCCGGTGCCCCGACGGCCGAGCAGGAGCGCCTCGCCATCGAGGCCTTCCGCACCGGCAGCCCGGTCCTCTCCCTGCGCGCGCAGCCCGAACCGGCTCCGGAGGGGGAGCCCGCGGGCGGGCCCGAGCCGCTCGGCGTGGAACTGCTCATCGCCGTACCGGACCAGCCCGCCGTGCTCCCCGCGGTCGCCGGTGTCCTCGCCGTGCACCGCCTGACCGTGCGGACGGCCGAGCTGCGGATCCTGAGCCTGCCCGACGACGTCGACGACGCCGGCTCGGTGCTGCTGCTCAACTGGCGGGTCGCCGCCGAGTACGGCTCGCTGCCCCAGGCGGCGCGGCTGCGCGCCGACCTCGTCCGTGCCCTCGACGGCTCCCTGGACATCGCGGGCCGCCTCGCCGAGCGGGACGCGGCCTACCCCCGCCGCCGCGGCTGGACGGCCCCGCCGCCCCGCGTGACCGTGGCCCCGGCGGCCTCCCGTCACGCCACCGTGATCGAGGTCAGGACGCAGGACGCCCCCGGGCTGCTGCACCGGATCGGGACGGCCCTGGAGAAGGCGGCCGTACGGGTCCGCAGCATGCACGTCAGCACCCTGGGCTCGAACGCCGTCGACGCCTTCTACGTCACCACCGGCACCGGCGCACCCCTGCCGTTGCCGGACGCCTCGTCGCTGGCCCGTGTACTGGAGGAGACCCTGAGGGGATGACCCTGCCCCGGTGGGTTCACCGCCGGGATACCCTGGAGGGCGATTCCCTGAAGCCATCCCCGACCCCGAGGACCGCGAGCGCCGTGTTCGACACTCTCTCCGATCGCCTGTCAGCGACTTTCAAGAACCTGCGCGGCAAGGGACGGCTCTCCGAGGCGGACATCGACGCCACCGCACGTGAGATCCGCATCGCGCTCCTCGAGGCGGACGTGGCGCTCCCTGTCGTGCGCACGTTCATCAAGAACGTCAAGGAACGTGCGCTCGGTGCCGAGGTCTCCAAGGCGCTGAACCCGGCCCAGCAGGTCCTGAAGATCGTCAACGACGAGCTCGTCACCATCCTCGGTGGCGAGACCCGGCGCCTGCGCTTCGCCAAGCAGCCCCCGACCGTGATCATGCTGGCGGGTCTGCAGGGTGCCGGTAAGACCACCCTCGCGGGCAAGCTCGCCCGGTGGCTGGGGGAGCAGGGCCACTCGCCGCTGCTGGTCGCCTGTGACCTCCAGCGCCCGAACGCCGTCAACCAGCTGAGCGTCGTCGCCGAGCGCGCCGGTGTCGCGGTCTACGCCCCGGAGCCGGGCAACGGCGTCGGCGACCCGGTGAAGGTCGCCAAGGACTCCATCGACTTCGCGAAGTCCAAGGTCCACGACATCGTGATCGTGGACACCGCCGGCCGCCTGGGCATCGACCAGGAGATGATGCAGCAGGCCGCGGACATCCGCGACGCCGTCTCCCCGGACGAGATCCTGTTCGTCGTCGACGCGATGATCGGTCAGGACGCCGTCAACACGGCCGAGGCCTTCCGCGACGGCGTCGGCTTCGACGGCGTGGTGCTCTCCAAGCTCGACGGTGACGCCCGCGGTGGTGCGGCCCTGTCGATCCGCCAGATCACCGGCAAGCCGATCATGTTCGCGTCGAACGGCGAGAAGCTGGACGACTTCGACGCGTTCCACCCGGACCGGATGGCCTCCCGCATCCTCGACATGGGTGACCTGCTCACCCTGATCGAGCAGGCGGAGAAGACCTTCAGCCAGGAAGAGGCCGCCAAGATGGCCTCGAAGCTGGCGTCCAAGAAGGGCCAGGACTTCACCCTCGACGACTTCCTCTCCCAGATGGAGCAGGTCCGCAAGATGGGCTCCATCTCCAAGCTCCTCGGCATGCTCCCGGGCATGGGCCAGATCAAGGACCAGATCCAGAACCTGGACGAGCGGGACGTCGACCGCACCGCCGCGATCATCAAGTCGATGACCCCGGGCGAGCGCCAGGAGCCGACGATCATCAACGGCTCCCGCCGTGCGCGTATCGCCAAGGGTTCCGGCGTCGAGGTCAGCGCCGTGAAGAACCTCGTGGAGCGGTTCTTCGAGGCCCGCAAGATGATGTCCCGCATGGCCCAGGGCGGCGGCATGCCCGGCATGCCGGGGATCCCGGGCATGGGCGGCGGCCCCGGCCGCACCAAGAAGCAGCCCAAGAAGGCCAAGGGCAAGCAGCGCTCCGGCAACCCGATGAAGCGCAAGCAGCAGGAGCTGGAGGAGGCGCAGCGCCGCGAGGCGGCCGCGCAGGGCGGTGCCTTCGGGCTGCCGCAGCAGGGCGGCCAGGACTTCGAGCTGCCCGACGAGTTCAAGAAGTTCATGGGCTGACGAAAGACCCGAAAGGCCCGGCGCAGGGGCTGACGCCCACCGAAGCCGAACGTCACCCAGGGCGCCTCTCCGCCGGGGAGGCGCCCTCAGCATGTGCCATGCGCCGTCATGTGCCGTAACGTCCAGATATGAGCAATGCGGCGCCCCCACGCAAGGCCCCTGACCAGCCGTGGCGCGCCGAGGGCACCCCGGACGAGTCGCCCCGGCGGCCCGGTGGTGGACTCAGGGGCGGCAAATGGTGGGGCCTGCTCGTCACCGCGGTGATCGTCTTCCTGCTCGCCTACGTCGGGCTGAACTACCTCGGCCAGGGCAACGAGCCGACGGTCTCGTACACCGAGTTCAGCAAGGAGGTCGGCGACGGCAACGTCGCCAAGATCTACTCCAAGGGCGATGCGATCCAGGGCGAGCTGAAGAGCGCCCGGGCCAATCCCGAGGGCGGTGGCTCGTACACCAAGTTCAAGACGCAGCGCCCGGCCTTCGCGGACGACAAGCTGTGGCAGAACCTGAGCAGCCACGGGGTCACGGTGACCGCCCGGCCGGTCGTGCAGGAGCGCGGCTTCCTGTCCAATCTGCTGATCTCACTGATCCCGATCGTGCTCCTGGTAGCGGTGTGGATCTTCTTCGCGCGGCGGATCGGCTCGGGCCTGGGTGGCGCCGGCGGCATGTTCGGCCGCAAGGCGCCGCCGAAACCGGTCGAGCTGCGGCCCGGGACCGAGCGCACGACGTTCGCGGACGTGGCCGGTATCGACGAGGTCAAGGGCGAACTGGACGACGTCGTCGACTTCCTGGAGAACCCCGACGCCTACCGCCGGATGGGCGCGAAGCTCCCGCGCGGGGTGCTGCTCGCCGGGCCGCCCGGCACCGGCAAGACCCTGCTCGCCCGAGCGGTGGCGGGCGAGGCCGGTGTGCCCTTCTTCTCGGCCTCGGCGTCCGAGTTCATCGAGATGATCGTCGGCGTCGGCGCCTCCCGCGTCCGTGAGCTGTTCGCCGAGGCCCGCAAGGTGGCGCCGTCGATCATCTTCATCGACGAGATCGACACCATCGGGCGGATGCGCGGCGGCGGTGCCTCGATGAGCGGCCACGACGAGCGCGAGCAGACGCTGAACCAGATCCTCACCGAGATGGACGGCTTCTCGGGCTCGGAGGGCGTGATCGTCATCGCCGCGACGAACCGCGCGGACATCCTGGACCCGGCACTGACCCGGCCCGGCCGCTTCGACCGGGTGGTGACGGTGGCCCCGCCGGACCGCGGCGGGCGGGAGTCGATCCTGCGCATCCACACCCGGGAGATCCCGCTCGCCTCCGACGTCGACCTGACCCAGCTGGCGCGGGTGACCCCGGGCATGACGGGTGCGGATCTGGCCAATCTCGCCAACGAGGCCGCCCTCCTCGCGGTCAAGCGCAAGCAGTCCGAGGTGACCGGCTCGGACCTGTCCGAGGCGCTGGAGAAGGTCCAGCTGGGCGCCGAGCGCACGCTGGTGATGCCCGAGGAGGACCGCCGCCGCACCGCGTTCCACGAGAGCGGCCACGCCCTGCTCGGCATGCTGCAGCCCGGCGCCGACCCCGTCCGCAAGATCACCATCGTGCCCCGCGGCCGCGCGCTCGGCGTGACGATGTCCACGCCGGAGGTGGAGCGGTACGCGCACTCGGAGGAGTACCTGCGCGGCCGCATCATCGGCGCCCTGGGCGGCATGGCGGCCGAGGACGTCGTCTACGGAGTGGTCACCACGGGCGCGGAGAACGACCTCGAACAGGTCACCAACATCGCGCGCGGGATGGTGGCCCGCTGGGGCATGAGCGAACGCGTCGGCCGGCTCTCCGCTCTCCCGAGCGACGCCCAGCAGGCCTACGGGCTGTCGGCCGCCCCGCACACCCTCGACGTGATCGACGGCGAGATGCGCCGCATCGTCGACGGCTGCTACGAGGAGGCCCTGCGCAAGCTCCGCGACCACCGCGGCCAACTGGACGCCCTGGCCGAGGCGCTCCTGGAGAACGAGACCCTGGAGGAGGCGGACGCCTACCGCATCGCGGGAATTACTCGCCTGACCAAGGAAACCGAGCCCTGAGCCCCCCTACGCACCCCGATCCACGCGCCCCGATCCACGCGCCCCAAAGGGGCGCGGGGAACTGCGCGACCAGCCACGACGCACCCGCGGACGAAGCTTCTGCGGACGGCGCACCCGCGAACGAGTGATCTGCAGGCGAGGCTCCTGCGCGAGGCACCCGCAGGCAAAGCACCTGCGACGAGGCACCCCCGGACGACGCCCCCGAGGACGACGCACCCACCGAGGCCACCCCACGGGCACCACGCCTCCGGCGAATCAGCGCACGCGGGCGATCAGATAGCGGAACACGTTCGGCATCCACACGGTGCCGTCGGGGCGGCGGTGCGGGTGCAGCGCCTCCGCGAGCTCCTTGTCCACCTGCTTGCGGTCGGTCGCCGCGATCGCCGCGTCGAACAGGCCCGTCGACAGCAGACCGCGTACGGCGCTGTCGAGGTCGGCGTAGCCGAACGGGCAGGCCACCCGACCCGAGCCGTCCGGCTTCAGCCCGGCCCGCTGGGCGACCTCCTCCAGGTCGTCGCGGCGGGACGGCCGCCAGCTGCCCGCGCTGCCCAGGGGATCGGCCAGTTTCGTCGCCACCCTGAGGACCGACGAGGTGGCGCAGCGCTCCGGCGGACCCCATCCGGCCAGCACCACGGCCGCTCCGCGCCCGGCCGACGGCAGCGCCTGGGCCAGCAGCTCGTCGAGCCCCTCCGCGTCGCCCGCCAGGCAGCCGACCGGCTCGAAGACGGTCACCACGGTGTACGCGGGCGTCAGCGCGCCGGCCGCGTCGGCGGGCGAGCCGTCGACGAGCGTCGCGGCCGCACGCGCGCGCGTGGCGCGCGCGGAGTCCGGCAGCAGGCGCTCGCGGGCGAGGGCGAGCCGTTCGGGACAGGTGTCGACGCCCGTGACCGCGGCCCTTCTGGAGGCCGCCATCAGCAGGGCGAGCCCGGTACCGCAGCGCAGGCCGAGCAGCCGGGTGGCCGGGCCCACCTCAAGACGCTCGTAGACGGCCTCGTAGAGCGGGACCAGCATCCGCTCCTGAATCTCGGACCAGTCACGCGCGCGTGCGTTCTGGTCCACGCGGACCGGTACGGAACCCGCGTGAGACAGGTGTTCCCGCACGAGCGTAGGTGTCATAGGTAAGCGCCCCAATCCGCCGACAGTTCGTCGCTGTGCCCGATTGCGTGGCCCCCGTGCCGTGCGCTCGCACCATCCACGTATGTCAGGTAACTCCCGGCTCGCCATGCCGTCCAGGGGTCGTGGCGCCCGGCTTGGCGAGGGCAGCCCACTGTGGCGAGATTTCACATCCGGGCAACCTCCGGGACCGCCTCGGCCCGGGGCGCGGTGAGGCACCCGGTAACGTCGCGGACGTCGCGGGCGCTGAGAGAGACAGCGGCCCGATCCACGAGAGCGGCCGAAAGGCCTCTTGTGCCTTCCGCCGACCACTGCCGCACCGGGGGCTACGTGCCGTGCCGTACGTGGGACTACGCACCGGCTTGTGGTGAGCTGTGAGGCTTCTCCGCAGATCAGCGCACCCGCCCTCGTCAGGACGCATCAGTGCCAACTGACGGGTACGTGCAAATTATTTGGGATGGCCCGGAATAGGAACACAGCGGCACCCCCGCTCGTTGTGATTACGTGAGCACGACACAGACACCACCTGTTCTCGCCGCAGAGCTGGCACAGGCGTGGGCCGACATTCAGCGGTACCACCCCGAGCTGCCGGACCTTGCCGCGCCAGAGTCCCTGATCGGGGAGTCGTCGTCCGCGTGCGGTCACGAACTCTCCTTCGAACGGCTGCTCCATGAGGCAGTCCACGGCATCGCCGCCGCCCGAGGTGTACGCGACACCTCCCGGGCCGGCCGCTATCACAACCGCAGGTTCCTCGCGATCGCCGAGGAGCTGGGCCTGGACCACCCCGAGGAACCGCACCCCAGCAGCGGCTTCTCACTGGTCACGCTCAACCCCGAGGCCAAGCGGCGCTACCGCCCGACGATCGAGCGTCTCCAGCGCGCCCTGAAGGCCCACACGGTGGCCACCTCCGCCGACACCTCCCGCACCTTCCGGGGCCCGGCCGCCCGGCACGGCTCCTCCGGCGGCGGCGTACGCGTGAAGGCCGTCTGCGACTGCGGCCGCAACGTCCGGGTGGTTCCGTCGGTCCTGGCCCAGGCCCCCATCGTGTGCGGCGGCTGTGGCAAGCCGTTCCGCATCCCGGAGGTCGTGGGAGCGGCGGCGGGCTAGGGGTACGGCTGCTCGTGGCAGCCGTACCCGGCCTCCCCCGCCGGGCCTCGTGCACCCGACGTTTCCTCACCTCTGCGCCGGGTGCCTCTTCGGCATGCCCACGCCCGTCCACCCCTCGACCGGAAGCGACTCGCGGGGTGTGGCACAATGGCTAGCTGTACTCGACAGCCGCACAGGACCCCTCTCTCCTCCGGCTGACGCGTCCGTCGGGCACTCGGGTACCGCAACCCCACGCGGCTCTCTCGCCGTGCCCAACCACGTCAAATCCAGGAGAACCCACTCCCGTGGCAGTCAAGATCAAGCTGAAGCGTCTGGGCAAGATCCGTTCGCCTCACTACCGCATCGTCATCGCCGACTCCCGTACCCGCCGTGACGGCCGGGCCATCGAGGAGATCGGCAAGTACCACCCGACCTACAACCCGTCGGTCATCGAGGTGGACGCCGACCGTGTGGCGTACTGGCTGGGTGTCGGCGCGCAGCCGACCGAGCCCGTCCTCGCCATCCTGAAGAAGACCGGCGACTGGCAGAAGTTCAAGGGCGAGCCGGCTCCCGCGCCGCTGCTCGTCGCCGAGCCGAAGGCCGTGCGTCCGACGTTCGAGGCTCTCGGCGGTGACGACGAGGGCAAGGGTGAGGCGATCACCCAGAAGAAGAAGGCTGAGAAGAAGGACGAGGCCGCTGCCGAGTCCGAGTCGACCGAGGCCTGAGCAGCATGCTCGAAGAGGCGCTTGAGCACCTCGTGAAGGGCATCGTCGACAACCCTGACGATGTGCAGGTCGCCTCGCGCGACCTGCGCCGTGGGCGCGTGCTGGAGGTCCGGGTCCACCCCGACGACCTCGGCAAGGTGATCGGCCGCAACGGTCGTACCGCGCGCGCTCTGCGTACCGTCGTGGGCGCCATCGGCGGCCGCGGTGTCCGCGTCGACCTCGTCGACGTGGACCACGTCCGCTGACGCTTCATCGCAACCGGCTCGGGCCGGGGAGGGCCACTGGGCCGTCCCCGGCCCGCAGTCGTATGACAGGAGATCTGTACACGTGCAGCTGGTAGTCGCGCGGATCGGCCGCGCCCATGGCATCAAGGGCGAGGTCACCGTCGAGGTACGTACCGACGAGCCCGAGCTCAGGCTCGCCCCGGGCGCCGTCCTGGCCACCGACCCGGCCTCCGCCGGGCCGCTCACCATCGCCACCGGCCGTGTGCACAGCGGCCGCCTGCTCCTGCGCTTCGAGGGCGTCGGCGACCGCAACGGCGCCGAGGCCCTGCGCAACACGCTGCTGATCGCCGAGATCGACCCCGAGGTACTCCCCGAGGACGAGGACGAGTACTACGACCACCAGCTCATCGACCTCGACGTGGTCACCGAGGACGGCACGGAGGTCGGCCGGATCACGGAGATCTCGCACCTGCCCTCCCAGGACCTCTTCATCGTGGAGCGCCCGGACGGCAGCGAGGTGATGATCCCCTTCGTGGAGGAGATCGTCACCGAGATCGACCTGCAGGAGCAGAGGGCGGTCGTCGCGCCCCCGCCGGGTTTGATCGACGACCGCGCGGAGGTCGCCTCGTCCAGGGACGAGTCCGGGGGAGAGCCCAGGGAAAAGTCCGGGGCAGAGCCCAAGGAAGAGTCCGGGGAAGAGTCCGGGGAAGACAGCAGCGCATGAGGCTCGACGTCGTCACGATCTTCCCCGAGTACCTGGACCCCCTGAACGTCTCCCTCGTCGGCAAGGCGCGTGCGCGCGGACAGCTCGACGTCCACCTGCACGATCTGCGGACCTGGACGTACGACCGGCACAACACGGTCGACGACACGCCGTACGGCGGCGGCCCCGGCATGGTCATGAAGACGGAGCCGTGGGGCGACGCCCTGGACACGGTGCTCGCCGAGGGCTACGAGGCCGGCGCCCGGGTCCCCGCGCTGATCGTCCCCACCCCGAGCGGCCGTCCCTTCACCCAGGAACTGGCCGTCGAACTCTCCGAGCGCCCCTGGCTGATCTTCACGCCGGCCCGCTACGAGGGCATCGACCGGCGTGTCATGGACGAGTACGCCACCCGGATGCCGGTGTACGAGGTGTCCATCGGCGACTACGTCCTCGCCGGCGGCGAGGCGGCCGTACTGGTGATCACGGAGGCGGTCGCCCGGCTGCTGCCCGGCGTCCTCGGCAACGCGGAGTCCCACCGGGACGACTCCTTCGCGCCCGGTGCGATGGCCAACCTCCTGGAGGGCCCCGTCTACACCAAGCCGCCCGTGTGGCGCGACCGGGACATCCCGGAGGTGCTGCTCAGCGGCCACCACGGGAAGATCGCCCGCTGGCGCCGCGACGAGGCCCTGCGGCGCACGACGGCCAACCGTCCCGACCTGATCGAGCGCTGCGACCCCGAGGCCTTCGACAAGAAGGACCGGGAGATGCTCTCCATCCTGGGCTGGGCCCCGGATCCGGCGGGCGAGCCGTACGGCCGATTTTGGCGCAGGACCGAGGCCGTGGAAGAATAGACCGCTGTTGTGCGTCCGTCCGGCGTGCGCCCCTGCCACAGGGGGACACGACGCCCGTTCCGACTCGCACGGCACACCCCATTTACACCTAGTTTCCGTTGATGACCTGTGGCATCGGCGAAGAAAGCAGACGAAATGTCTCACCTGCTCGACAATGTCGACGCCGCGTCGCTGCGCAGCGACGTCCCGGCCTTCCGCCCGGGTGACACCGTCAACGTCCACGTCCGCGTCATCGAGGGCAACCGCTCCCGTGTGCAGCAGTTCAAGGGCGTTGTGATCCGCCGCCAGGGCTCCGGTGTCCGCGAGACCTTCACGGTCCGCAAGGTCTCGTTCTCCGTCGGCGTCGAGCGCACCTTCCCGGTGCACACCCCGATCGTCGAGAAGATCGAGCTCGTCACCCGCGGTGACGTGCGTCGCGCCAAGCTGTACTACCTCCGTGACCTGCGCGGCAAGGCCGCGAAGATCAAGGAGAAGCGCGAGAACTGAGCGCTCTGCGGAGGTCACAGCGGGGCGGGATAGCATCCTGCCCCGATGGACACCGAAGCACAGCCGACCGAACGCGACCGCTCGTCCCACCCCGGTACCGCTCCGGGCAGGGAGGGCCGGTCGCGTTTCGCGTTGGTGCCGCGGATCGCCGAGTGGCTGCCGGGCGGCAGGATCACCCTCACCTTCTTCGTCTGCCTGGCGTTCCTGCTCCTCCTCAACGCCTTCGTCGTCCAGCCGTTCCAGATTCCCAGCGGATCGATGGAGCAGGGATTGAGGATCGGCGACCGCGTTCTCGTAAATAAGTTGGCGTACCGTTTCGGTGCCCGGCCGGGCCGCGGCGACGTGGTTGTCTTCGACGGGACCGGGTATTTCGGGGACGCCGACTACATCAAGCGCGTTGTAGGGGTGGGGGGAGATCGTGTGGTCTGCTGCGACAAGGAGGGGAGGCTGAAGGTGAACGGCCGGCCGGTCGACGAGACGGCGTTCCTGTATCCCGGGGACACCCCGTCCAGCGTCCCCTTCGACGTCGTCGTGCCCGCGGGCCGTCTGTTCGTCCTCGGGGACCACCGCAGCGACTCCAGCGACTCCCGCGACCACCTCGGCTCACCCGGCGGCGGCATGATCCCCGTCGGTGACGTCATCGGCCGGGCCGACTGGATCGCCTGGCCGTACGCCCACTGGACGCACCTGACGCGGCCCTCCGCGTACGCGCGCGTCCCGGCCCCGGAGGGTGCGCATGGGTAACCGCGGCAAGCCGCGCGGGGTGCCCAGCACGCCCGCGGACAACCTGCTGCCCACCGGCTCCCGCCGCACCTCCGCGCCGAGCGGCGGCCGCACGCGCGCGGAGCGGCGCAAGCTCCAGCGCAAGGTGAAGCGCAAGCGCAGGCGGTCGGCCGTACGGGAGATCCCGCTCCTCGTCGGTGTCGCCGTCCTCATAGCGCTGGTCCTGAAGACCTTCCTCGTCCAGGCCTTCGTGATCCCCTCGGGCTCCATGGAGCAGACGATCCGGATCGGCGACCGTGTCCTGGTCGACAAGTTCACCCCGTGGTTCGGCTCCAAGCCGCAGCGCGGGGACGTCGTGGTCTTCCACGACCCGGGCGGCTGGCTGGCCGACGAGCAGACCGCCAAGAAGAACGACCCCATCGGCGTCAAGCAGGTCAAGGAAGGCCTCAGCTTCATCGGCCTGCTGCCCTCGGACAACGAGAAGGACCTCATCAAGCGGGTCATCGGCGTCGGCGGGGACCACGTCAAGTGCTGTGACGCGCAGGGCCGGGTCACCGTGAACGGCGCTCCGCTGACCGAGGGGAACTACCTGTATCCGGGGAACGCCCCGTCCTCGACCCCCTTCGACATCACCGTGCCCAAGGGACGCCTGTGGGTGATGGGCGACCACCGGGACGACTCCGCGGACTCCCGCGCCCACCAGAACACCCCGTACGGCGGAACGGTCTCCGAGAACTCGGTGGTCGGCCGGGCCCGGGCCATCGGCTGGCCCTTCGGCCACTGGACCATGCTGGATGAACCTAAAACCTTCGCAAGCGTCGGGAACACCGTGTCGGGGTCGACCGCGGCCCCTCGGCCGTCGCATAGGGTTGCCCCCGACGATCCGAACGGAACGACCCGACTCCCGATCCCTGCGGAACTCCCGCTCGTTATGGGAGTGGTGGGCCTGCACCGCATCCGGGGCAGGCGGCGGCAGAGAGTAAGGAGTTGGCGTGGGGGATGTGGCGGTTGGCGCACGGTCGGGACACGACGGCGAGGAGCACCGCGGGCACCCCGTGGAGGCGAGCGGTCCCGCTGCGGACGGCGCCGTGACCTCCGGGAACTCCGACTTCTCGGCGGGCGGCGACGGGACACCCGAGGACGGGCAGGAACCCCGCGCGGAGGGAGAGGGAACGGGGGACACGGGCGAGGACACCCGGCAGCCGAAGAAGCCGCGCTCCTTCTGGAAGGAGCTGCCGATCCTGGTCGTCATCGCGCTGGTCCTGGCACTGCTGATCAAGACGTTCCTGGTGCAGGCGTTCTCGATTCCGTCCGACTCGATGCAGAACACCCTTCAGCAGGGTGACCGCGTCCTGGTCGACAAGCTGACCCCGTGGTTCGGCTCCAAGCCCGAGCGCGGCGAGGTCGTCGTCTTCCACGACCCGGACGACTGGCTGGCGGGCGAGCCGACGCCCACCCCGAACCCGGTGCAGAAGGTGCTCAGCTGGATCGGCCTGATGCCGTCCGCCGAGGAGAAGGACCTGATCAAGCGGGTCATCGGGGTCGGCGGCGACACGGTCCAGTGCAAGGGCACCGGCCCGCTCGTGGTCAACGGCAAGGCGCTGAACGAGCCGTACGTCTACCCCGGCAACACGCCGTGCACCCAGGACGACCAGGGCGGCCAGTTCAAGGTGACGGTCCCCAAGGGCTTCATCTGGGTGATGGGCGACCACCGCCAGAACTCCCGTGACTCCCGCTACAACCAGTCCGACAAGAACCACGGCATGGTCCCCGTCGACAAGGTCGTCGGCCGCGCCATCGTGAAGGCCTGGCCGATCAACCGCTGGGGCACGCTGCCCGTCCCGGACACCTTCGACCAGGGCCTGGACCAGAAGTCCTCCGCGGCCGCGTCCCTGACGGTCGCCCCCGAAGGAGTCGCCGTCGCGGCGGTCCTGCCGGTGCTGCCGCTGGCGGCCCGGCGGCGCAGGCGGGCGGACCGCCCGGAGTCCAAGAAGCGGTAAGCAGTGGCCCAGGCCGTGAAAGAGGGGCTGCCCCTGCCCGGTACCGCCGGGTAGGGTGCGGGTCCATGAGCGGCGAGAGCACGACGCGTACGGCCCCGCGCACCGCGGGCGCAGGCACGGCACAGGCCGGCGGCAGCCGGATCGGGCAGCGACTGTCCGGGCTGGCCGTGGCCCTGGGCCTGGTGCTGTTCCTCGGCGGATTCGTGTGGGGTGCACTGATCTACCGGCCGTACACCGTGCCCACCAGCTCGATGACCCCGACGATCGACGTCGGCGACCGGGTGCTGGCCCAGCGCGTCGACGGCAGCGACGTCCGGCGCGGTGACGTGGTCGTCTTCCGCGACAAGACCTGGGTCACCAACGCCAACGTGGTCAAGCGGGTCGTCGCGGTCGGCGGCGACACGGTCTCCTGCTGCACGAACGGCAAGCTCACCGTCAACGGCAAGCAGATCGACGAGCCGTACCTGCCCGCGGGCAGCCTGGCCGAGATCCAGAACTTCCAGAGCGTGACCGTCCCCAAGGACCGGCTCTTCCTCCTCGGCGACGAGCGCCAGGGCTCCCTGGACTCCACCGCCCATCTCACCGACGCCGCCAAGGGCACGGTGTCCCGGGGCGCCGTCTCCGCCCGTGTCGACGCGGTCGTCTGGCCCATGAACGGCATGCTCAAGCGCCCCACCGGCTTCGAGGCCCTGGGAGCCCTCTCCCGGCCGGGTCCGCTGCGGACCATCGAGCTGCTGGTCGCCGCCGGTGGCGTCCTGGTCCTCGTGGGCGGCGCGTACGGCCCGATCGCGAAGCGGCTGGGCCGCTCCCGCACCCGCAGCACCCCGGAGCCCGCCGGTGCCCGCTGAGACCACGCGGACGGGCGAGGACACCTACCGGGGCGGCCTGCGCAAGGTGGCCCGGGTGATCCTGCTCGACCCCGAGGACCGCATCCTGCTGTTGCACGGCCACGAACCGGACGATCCGGCCGACGACTGGTGGTTCACCCCCGGCGGAGGCCTGGAGGGTACGGAGACGCACGCCGAGGCCGCGCTCAGGGAGCTCGCCGAGGAGACCGGCATCACCGACGTCGAACTCGGCCCCGTGCTGTGGCGTCGCCGCTGCTCCTTCCCGTTCGCGGGCCGCCGCTGGGACCAGGACGAGTGGTACTACCTGGCCCGTACGGCCCAGACGGCCACGGCGCCCTCGGGCCTGACCGAGCTGGAGCGGCGCAGCGTCGCCGGAGCACGCTGGTGGACGTGTCAGGAACTGACCCGGGCGCATGAGACGGTGTATCCGACCAGACTCGCCGAGCTGCTGCGCAGGCTGCTCGACGAAGGTCCCCCCGCCAGGCCCGTGACCCTGGACACGGAAATCGTCTGAGGGCTCGTCGGACTGGCGCACAATGGTGGGATCGCACGGCTGAAGGGGAACATGCCATGAGCGCCGAGGACCTCGAAAAGTACGAGACCGAGATGGAGCTCAAGCTCTACCGGGAGTACCGAGACGTCGTCGGTCTGTTCAAATACGTGATCGAGACCGAGCGACGCTTCTATCTCACCAATGACTACGAGATGCAGGTGCACTCGGTCCAGGGTGAGGTGTTCTTTGAGGTGTCCATGGCGGACGCCTGGGTATGGGACATGTACCGGCCGGCCCGCTTCGTGAAGCAGGTGCGCGTCCTCACGTTCAAGGACGTGAACATCGAGGAGCTGAACAAGAGCGACCTGGAGCTTCCGGGCGGCTGATCACGGGGCCGGGGCGCCGAGGCTTCCCCGCGGCCTCTGCGTGGCTTCCTCGCGGCCTGCGTGCGGTGTGGGCCCGGCCTTGCGTGCGGTGTGTGCGTGGCCTTGCGTGCGGTGCGGGCCCGGCCTCGCGTGCCGCGTGTGTGGCCGGCTCTCTCGCGGCTCTCCTGTGACATCCCTGTCCGGGTGACGGAGTTTTCCACAACCGCCGAGTAACCCACCAAGATCCACTTCATCTCGCGTGATGCATGACGGTTGGCGCCGGAGGTGGTGCCGACATGAGCAAGGCACGCAGTGGACTGGGCAGGTACGGCGAGGATATGGCCGCTCGGCGGCTGACCGAGGCCGGAATGACGATCCTGGAGCGCAACTGGCGCTGCGGACGGTCCGGCGAGATCGACATCGTGGCCCGGGACGGGAACACGCTGGTCGTCTGCGAGGTGAAGACCCGTCGCGGCGGCGCCTTCCAGCACCCGATGGCCGCCGTCACGGCCGAGAAGGCCAGGCGCCTGCTGAGTCTCGCCGAACGCTGGATCCAGACCCATGGAGGAGCGCCACCGGGAGGCGTGCGCATCGACCTGGTCGGCGTCCTCCTGCCCCGCCGCGGCGCCCCGGCCGTCGAGCACGCGCGGGGGGTGGCCTGAGATGGGATTCGCCCGCACGTGCTCGGTGGCCCTGGTCGGAGTCGAGGGAGTGGTCGTCGAGGTCCAGGCCGACCTGGAACCCGGAGTGGCCGCCTTCTCCCTGGTGGGCCTCCCGGACAAGAGCCTGACGGAAAGCCGCGACCGGGTCCGGGCGGCGGTGGTGAACTCGGGCGCCGCCTGGCCGTCCAAGAAGCTCACAGTGGGCCTCAGCCCCGCGTCCGTGCCCAAGAGCGGCAGCGGCTTCGACCTGGCCGTGGCCGCGGCGGTCCTCGGTGCGGCCGAGCGGATCGACCCGCGTGTGCTCGCGGACATCGTGATGATCGGCGAGCTGGGCCTGGACGGCCGGGTCCGGCCGGTCCGGGGGATCCTGCCCGCGGTCCTCGCCGCTGCCGACGCGGGGTACGAACAGGTGGTCGTCCCGGAGTGCGCGGTGCCGGAGGCTTCGCTCGTGCCGGGCGTCTCGGTCCTGGGCGTGCGCAGCCTGCGGCAGCTGATCGCCGTCCTCACCGAGGAGCCGGTGCCCGAGGAGGAGCCCGTGCCGGGAGAGGTCCGTCCCGACCCCTTCCTCGCAGGGCTGGCCCTCCCCGGGACGGGGCTCGGTACCGGAGCGGTCGGCGGAGCCCATGCGCCGGACCTCGCCGATGTGGCGGGCCAGCACCTGGCCCGGGCGGCACTGGAGGTCGCCGCGGCCGGCCGGCACCACGTCTTCTTCAAGGGACCGCCCGGTGCCGGCAAGACGATGCTGGCCGAACGGCTGCCGGGTCTCCTGCCCGTGCTCGGCCGGGGGGAGTCCCTGGAGGTCACGGCGGTGCATTCGGTGGCCGGAATGCTGCCTTTGGGCCACCCGCTGGTCGACAAACCCCCCTACTGCGCTCCGCACCACTCGGCGACGATGGCCTCCCTGGTCGGCGGCGGGAACGGGCTGCCGCGCCCCGGTGCGGTGTCCCTGGCTCATCACGGGGTTCTCTTCCTGGACGAGGCCGCGGAGTTCCACAGCAGCGTCCTCGACGCCCTGCGCCAGCCGCTGGAGTCGGGGCACGTGGTGATCGCCCGTGCCGCCGGCATGCTGCGGATGCCTGCCCGGTTCCTGATGGTTCTGGCCGCGAATCCGTGCCCGTGCGGCCGCCACGGCAGGGGCGAGGACGTCTGCGAGTGCCGGCCGTCCTCGATCAAGAGGTACCGCGCCCGGCTGTCCGGGCCCCTCATGGACCGAGTGGACCTGCGGGTGACCGTGGAGCCGGTCGCCAAGGCCGAGCTGCTCCGGCTGCACACCGGCGCCGAGACGTCGGCCGTCGTCGCCGACCGCGTCAGGCTGGCCCGGGAGCGCGCAGCCCGGCGGTACGAGGAGCTGCCCTGGCGGACGAACAGCGAGGTCCCCGGCCATGAACTGCGTACCCGCTGGCATGTGCAGCCCGGGGCGCTCACCAAGGCGGAGGACGACCTGGACCGCGGCCTGCTCACGGCGCGTGGTCTCGACCGTGTGCTCAGGGTCGCCTGGACGCTCGCCGACCTCGGCGGCCGGGACCGCCCCTCGGCGAACGACGTGAACTGGGCCCTGGAGCTTCGCACCGGCGTCCGGCGCGGCGCGACCCTCGAAGGGATCGGCCGATGAGGGCGAGGGACCGCGTTCGGCGCCGACGCCGACCAGGGACACCGTTGGCAATGCTCCCGGGGACACCGACGGCGGCGCCGGCAAGGACACCCGCAGCGACGCGGGCAGGGACACCGACGGCGACGCGGGCAAGGACACCCGCGGCCACGCCGGCAGGGACACCGGTGGCCACGCCGGCAGGGACACCGGTGGCCACGCTCACCGGGACAGGGACACCGGGGGCAACCTCGACAGCGTCGCCCTCGGGCGCCGGCCGGGTTCCGCCCCTGAGCGGACGGCATGTGCGGTGCGGCGGTGAACGGAGGGTCCTCCGGCTCCGTGGGAGGGCGGGCACGGACCGCCGCCCGGAGGACGGCCGACGCCGTGACGGGAACGGGCGCGTGGCGCCACAGGTCGGCGGCGCGGAACCGCACCGGCCGCCTGCCGCTGCCCGGGCCGAAGCGGTCCTGGGGGTGGATGGGGCATGACGGACGACAGCAGCGGTACCCCCGCGCCCGATGAGACCACAGGAGACGCCCGGGGCGAGGAGCTGGTCGGGCGGGTCTTTCTCGCTCGGGTCGTGGAGCCGGGGGACGAGGTCGCAGGCCGGTGGTTGCGGGAGTGCGGAGTGAGGGAGGTGGTGCGGCGGCTGCGCAGCGGCGGGGAGCCGCTGCCGGGGGTCGGCGGGTCCCGGTGGGCCGGTCTGCTGGCCCGGGCCGGACGGGCCGATCCGGACCAGGATCTTGAGGACGCGGGCGCCGCCGGAATGCGGTTCGTGTGCCCGGGGGACGCCGAGTGGCCGGGGCAGCTCGACGATCTGGGGGACGGCCGGCCCATCGGACTGTGGGTGCGTGGCGTGCCCAGTCTGCGGATGTGGGCGCTCAGATCCGTGGCCGTCGTGGGAGCCCGCGCATGCACCGAGTACGGCGCGCACACGGCGGCCTCCCTCTCCTCGGGGCTCGCCGAGCGCGGATGGGTCGTGGTGTCCGGGGGCGCCTACGGGATCGACGGGGCCGCCCATCGCGGCGCCCTCGCCGTCGGCGGAGCCACCGTCGCCGTCCTGGCCTGCGGCGTCGACCGCCCCTACCCCCGCGGCCACACCGCGCTGATCAGCAGAATCGCCGAACAGGGGCTGGTGGTGGGCGAGTTGCCGCCGGGTGATCACCCCACCCCGAGCCGCTTCATCCTCCGCAACCGCGTGATCGCCGCGCTCACCCGGGGCACCGTCGTCGTGGAGGCGGCCTGCCGCAGTGGCTCGCTGGTCACCGCGCGGGCCGCCCAGCGCCTCGGCAGGTTCACGATGGGGGTGCCCGGGCCCGTCACCAGCTCACTCTCCGCAGGCGTGCACGAACTGCTGCGCGGTGAGGCCACCCTCGTCACTGACGCCGCGGAAGTCGTCGAACTCGTGGGCGACATGGGTGAGCTGGCCCCGCCCCGACGCGGTCCCGTCCTCCCGCGTGATCTTCTGGAACCCGCCGCCAGGACCGTCCTGGCCGCGCTGCCCGGCAACCGCGCGGCCTCCGCGGAGGAGATCGCGTGCGGCGCCCGCACCACGCCGGACGAGGCGATCGCGAGACTGTACGAACTCCGAGCACTTGGTTACGTGGAACGACACGGCGACGGCTGGAAGTTGACACGCCAGGCGATGATCTCCGTTCGCGGAGGTCGCAGTCCATGTTGACCGAGCGTGTTCGGCCGTCCGGGGGAAGCGCCTACGACCTTGGGGTTTCCCGGAGTTGGCGTCCTCGGCCGGTCACACACGGCGAGGCTCGGGGCGTGATGCTGCGGACCGCGGAAGTGGCCCGCGCACGGGTGGTGCCTCGCTGTTCGCGCACCGCGACTCCTCAGTCACGCTACGCTCACGAAAGCCCGGGCGCAGACCGCGCCAACTCGACATCAGACCGACAGCTCACCCAGGTGGCCTACTTCCCCCCACGACCCCCTACCCCCGCTCACTTGCCTCACCGCACAGCACTTCGCAGCACTTCACAGCACTTCACGGCAGAACGGCACAAGGCGACGAATGCCCCAGCACACCTCCGGGTCCGACCGGGCGGCGATCCCCCCAGCCGCCCGCGACGGTGGCAGCGTGCGGCCGCCGGCTCCCTCGACACTCGACGAACTGTGGCGGTCGTACAAGGCGACGGGGGACGAGCGGCTGCGGGAGCAGCTGATCCTGCACTACTCCCCGCTCGTCAAATACGTGGCGGGCCGGGTCAGCGTCGGCCTGCCGCCCAACGTGGAGCAGGCCGACTTCGTCTCCTCGGGGGTGTTCGGGCTGATCGACGCGATCGAGAAGTTCGACATCGACCGGGAGATCAAGTTCGAGACGTACGCGATCACCCGGATCCGCGGCGCGATGATCGACGAGCTGCGAGCGCTGGACTGGATCCCCCGCTCCGTGCGGCAGAAGGCGCGGAACGTGGAGCGGGCCTACGCCACGCTGGAGGCACGGCTGCGACGGACGCCGTCGGAAGGGGAGGTCGCCGTCGAGCTGGGCATGGAGGTCGATGAACTGCACGCCGTGTTCAGTCAGTTGTCGCTGGCCAACGTGGTCGCCCTGGAGGAACTGCTGCACGTCGGCGGCGAGGGCGGGGACCGGCTCAGCCTCATGGACACGCTGGAGGACACCGCCGCCGACAATCCCGTGGAGGTGGCCGAGGACCGGGAGCTGCGGCGGTTCCTGGCACGGGCGATCAACACGCTGCCCGAGCGGGAGAAGACCGTCGTCACGCTCTACTACTACGAAGGGCTCACCCTCGCCGAGATCGGCAATGTGCTCGGGGTCACCGAGAGCCGGGTCAGCCAGATCCACACCAAGTCGGTGCTGCAGCTGCGGGCCAAGCTGGCGAGCTTCGGACGTTGAGTCGCTCCCGTTCGCGGGGGCGCGTCCGTAGAGTGGTTGACGTGCCAAGGATTCGAGCGGCCTCCGTGGCCGAGCACCGGTCGATGCAGCGAGCCGCCCTGCTGGACGCGGCGCGGTCCCTGCTGTCCGAGGGCGGGACGGAGGCGCTGACCTTTCCCGCGCTGGCCGAGCGTACGGGGCTGGCGCGGTCGTCCGTGTACGAGTACTTCCGCTCGCGGGCCGCCGTGGTCGAGGAGCTGTGCGAGGTCGACTTCCCCGTGTGGGCGGCGGAGGTCGCGGCGGCGATGGAGCGGGCGCCGTCGGCCGAGGACAAGGTCGAGGCGTACGTGAGGCAGCAGCTGGCGCTGGTCGGGGACCGGCGGCACCGGGCCGTGGTGGCGATCTCGGCGAGCGAGCTGGATACCGGGGCGCGGGAGAAGATCCGGGCCGCGCACGGCGGGCTGGTCGCGATGGTCGTCGAGGCGCTGGGGGAGATGGGGCACGGGGAGCCCCGGCTGGCGGCGATGCTGTTGCAGGGCGTCGTGGACGCGGCTGTGCGGAGGATCGAGTTGGGGGCGGCGGAGGATCCTGGGGCGATCACCGATGCGGCTGTGGTCATGGCTCTGCGGGGTGTGAAGGGCTGAGGTGTGCGGGGGCCGCGGTGCCGCGGTGCCGACGCCGGTGTCCGTGCGGGTGCCGGGTGTGGGGGTTGCTGGCCTGCGCTGGCAGTTGCCGCTGCGCCCACCCCTGCCGCCCCAGCGGCACGACTGCCCGCAGCCAGGTGGGGCCACGACTGCCCGCGGCTAGCTGGGCCACGGGCGTCCGCGGTCGGGCGGGGCGGTGACTGCCCGCAGCCGGCTTGGCCCACGACTGCCCGCAGCCAGGTAGAGCCACGACTGCTCCCAGGAAGGCAGGGCCGCGTCTGCTCGCAGGCCGGTGGGGCCACGACTGTGTGCGGCAAGGTCGGGCAGGTGCTGCCCGGGGTCACGGGGGCGCCGGGACACCCAGGACCGGCAGCAGGCGCGACGGCCCCGTGGGCAGCAGGTCCGGGGGGAGCAGGGCCAGCGGGTCGAGGTAGGTCTCACCCCTGCGCAGGCCCCAGTGCACGCAGGTGACGGGGCAGTGCGATCCCATGGCCTCGACCGTGCCCAGCACCTCGCCCGGTCCCACGGTGACCCCCTTCTTCACCGACGGGTTCACCGGTTCGTAGGTCGTCCGCAGATTCGTCCCCGTCAGCTCGACCGAGACCACGCCCCGGCCCGCCACCCGGCCCGCGAAGGTCACCCGGCCGGCCGCAACCGCTCGCACCGGAGCACCGGGGGACGCGCCGAGGTCCACCCCGCGGTGCCCGGGGCCGTACACCGTCGCCGGGGGCTCCCAGCCGCGCAGCACCACGGGCCGCACGCCCACCGGCCAGGCGCGGGCGACGGCTGGAACCCGCTCCGCGGGAAGCGGCCAGGGCGCCGGGGCAGGGGTGTCCGCCCAGGCCAGGGGGGCCAGTACCGTCACCGCCGCGGCCGGCAGCCAGGCCGCCGCCAGGGCCGTGCATCGCCTCACTCGTCGCATGCGAGAACCCTCCCGCAGCCTCTCGGATCATGGCCGGGATCTGTGGACAACTCCCCGGTTGTGGAGAGCGGCGTCACCCGGTGCTCCGCCGGTCCCGTACACTTCTTCTGGCGACCCGGGCCACCGGGTCGACTTCGCACGCCCCGGTACGGCTCCCGGAAACGGTTCGTACCAAGCGCCCCTCGGTCCTTTGTGGCACGGCGCGTCGTGGGCGTCAGGCGCGTCCGCCGTCCGGCGGACGCGGCACAACCGAGAGTTTCAAGGAGATACGGCCATGGCCGTCGTCACGATGCGGGAGCTGCTGGAGAGCGGCGTCCACTTCGGTCACCAGACCCGTCGCTGGAACCCGAAGATGAAGCGCTTCATCTTCACCGAGCGCAACGGCATCTACATCATCGACCTGCTCCAGTCGCTGTCGTACATCGACCGCGCCTACGAGTTCGTCAAGGAGACCGTCGCCCACGGCGGCACGGTCATGTTCGTCGGCACGAAGAAGCAGGCGCAGGAGGCCATCGCCGAGCAGGCCACCCGCGTCGGCATGCCCTACGTCAACCAGCGCTGGCTGGGCGGCATGCTCACCAACTTCTCGACCGTCTACAAGCGTCTGCAGCGCCTGAAGGAGCTTGAGCAGATCGACTTCGAGGACGTCGCGTCCTCCGGTCTGACCAAGAAGGAGCTGCTGGTCCTCTCCCGCGAGAAGGCCAAGCTGGAGAAGACCCTCGGCGGTATCCGCGAGATGCAGAAGGTGCCCAGCGCCGTCTGGATCGTGGACACCAAGAAGGAGCACATCGCCGTTGGTGAGGCCCGGAAGCTGAACATCCCGGTCGTCGCGATCCTCGACACCAACTGCGACCCCGACGAGGTCGACTACAAGATCCCGGGCAACGACGACGCGATCCGCTCCGTCACCCTGCTCACCCGTGTGATCGCCGACGCCGTCGCCGAGGGCCTCATCTCCCGCTCTCGCGTCGCCACCGGTGACAAGGGCGAGAAGGCCGCGGGCGAGCCGCTCGCCGAGTGGGAGCGCGACCTGCTCGAGGGTGAGAAGAAGGACGAGGCTCCGGCTGCCGAGGCCGCCCCGGCCGCCGAGGCTCCGGCCGCTGAGGCTCCGGCCGCCGAGGCCCCTGCTGCCGAGGCCCCTGCCGCCGAGGCCGCCCCGGCCGAGGCCGAGAAGGCCGCCGAGGGCGAGCAGGCCTGACGTCAGTGTTGACGGCGGGGGCGGCGACACGAAGTCCGCCCCCGCTGTTCACCCGTAGGTCGGCACGGTGTCCGTGATCCGCGGCTACATGTGGTTCGCAGACCGTGCAGATCTCCGATCTCCCAAGACTCCGAGAAAGACTCACAGACTCATGGCGAACTACACCGCCGCCGACGTCAAGAAGCTCCGTGAGCTCACCGGCGCCGGCATGATGGACTGCAAGAAGGCGCTGGACGAGGCCGAGGGCAACGTCGAGAAGGCCGTCGAGGCGCTGCGTATCAAGGGCCAGAAGGGCGTCGCCAAGCGCGAGGGCCGCTCCGCCGAGAACGGCGCCGTGGTCTCCATCATCGCCGACGACAACTCCTCCGGCGTCCTCGTCGAGCTGAAGTGCGAGACGGACTTCGTCGCCAAGGGTGACAAGTTCCAGGCCGTGGCCAAGGCCATCGCCGAGCACGTCGCCAAGACGAACCCCGCCGACATCGAGGCCCTGCTCGCCTCCGAGATCGAGGCCGGCAAGACCGTCCAGGCGTTCGTGGACGAGGCCAACGCCAACCTCGGCGAGAAGATCGTCCTGGACCGCTTCGCGCAGTTCTCCGACGGCTTCGTCACCGCCTACATGCACCGCACCATGCCCGACCTGCCCCCGCAGATCGGTGTCCTGGTCGAGCTGGACAAGCCGAACGCCGAGGTTGCCAAGGGCATCGCCCAGCACATCGCCGCCTTCGCGCCGAAGTACCTCTCCAAGGAGGACGTGCCGGCCGAGGTCGTCGAGACCGAGCGTCGTGTCGCCGAGGAGACCACCCGCGCCGAGGGCAAGCCCGAGGCCGCGATCGCCAAGATCGTCGAGGGTCGTCTGGGCGGCTTCTTCAAGGACGCCACGCTGCTCGGCCAGCCGTACGCGCTGGACAACAAGAAGTCGGTCCAGAAGGTGCTGGACGAGGCCGGTGTCACCCTGAAGCGCTTCTCGCGCATCAAGGTCGGCATCTGAGTCCGTACCGCGATCGACGCGCGACCCGAAGAGAATTCTCGGTAGGGTCGACAGCAGTCGTCCGCGCACACAGCCGCATCCAGGCATGTGGCGGACGGCAGCAGATCTGACGAGGAGGCCATTGCCGCGCATGGGAGCGAAAAGCGACCCCACCGGCAATGGCCTTCTTCGTATGTGCAACACGTGAAAGAGGCGGGATCTCCATGACCACCAAGGCCCAGAAGAGCGACGACGGCAAAGTACGCGGCCGGTTTCTGCTGAAGCTGTCCGGAGAGGCCTTCTCCGGCGGCGGCGGCCTGGGCGTGGACCCGGACGTGGTACACAAGATCGCCCGCGAGATCGCGGCCGTCGTGCGTGACGGGGCAGAGGTCGCGGTCGTGATCGGCGGCGGCAACTTCTTCCGCGGCGCCGAACTGCAGCAGCGCGGCATGGACCGCGCCCGCTCCGACTACATGGGCATGCTCGGCACCGTGATGAACTGCCTCGCCCTCCAGGACTTCCTGGAGAAGGAGGGCATCGACAGCCGGGTGCAGACCGCCATCACCATGGGCCAGGTCGCCGAGCCGTACATCCCGCTGCGCGCCGTGCGTCACCTGGAGAAGGGCCGCGTGGTCATCTTCGGCGCCGGTATGGGCATGCCGTACTTCTCCACCGACACCACCGCCGCCCAGCGCGCCCTGGAGATCGACGCCGAGGCGCTGCTCATGGGCAAGAACGGCGTGGACGGGGTCTACGACTCCGACCCCAAGACCAACCCCGACGCCGTCAAGTTCGACGCGCTCGGCTACGGCGAGGTCATCACCCGCGACCTCAAGGTCGCCGACGCCACCGCGATCACGCTGTGCCGCGACAACAAGCTCCCGATCCTCGTGTTCGAGCTGCTCGCGGAGGGCAATATCGCGCGGGCCGTCAAGGGTGAGAAGATCGGCACGCTGGTGGGTGACCAGGGCAGCCGGGCCTGACCGGCACACCCCCGTCACCCGGGGTACGACACCTGTCCGGGGGACGGACGGGACGCACCCTGGCCGGGGGATGGACAATGTCCTGCCGGTCGGGAACCGTGCAGGAAGAAGACGCGACGCAGCCGGCCGCCGCCCCGACGAGGAACAGCAGCCGGGCCTTACTCAAGACACACAGGAGCAAGTGGTGATCGAAGAGATCCTTCTCGAAGCCGAAGAGAAGATGGAGAAGGCCGTCGTGGTCGCCAAGGAGGACTTCGCCGCGATCCGCACCGGTCGTGCCCACCCGGCGATGTTCAACAAGATCGTGGCCGACTACTACGGTGCGCTGACCCCGATCAACCAGCTGGCTTCGTTCTCCGTGCCGGAGCCGCGCATGGCGGTCGTGACGCCGTTCGACAAGACCGCGCTGCGCAACATCGAGCAGGCGATCCGCGACTCCGACCTGGGCGTCAACCCCAGCAACGACGGCAACATCATCCGAGTGGTGTTCCCCGAGCTGACCGAGGAGCGCCGCCGCGACTACGTCAAGGTCGCCAAGGGCAAGGCCGAGGACTCCAAGGTGTCCATCCGCTCCGTGCGCCGCAAGGCCAAGGACGCCATCGACAAGGCGATCAAGGACGGCGAGATCGGCGAGGACGAGGGCCGCCGTGCGGAGAAGGAACTCGACGAACTGACGGCGAAGTACGTCGCCCAGGTGGACGAGCTCCTCAAGCACAAGGAAGCGGAGCTGCTCGAAGTCTGATGAGCGACTCTTCCTGGGGGGCGCCGCCACCATCCGGGTACTGGGGGCCCACTGAGCGTGGGCCTGTCCAGGGGGCTGCCCCGGCGGGTCCCGCGTACGATGCGCCTGTGGCGCAGCAGACTCGCCCCCTGCCCATCGTGCCCGACGGATCCGAGTACGGGGGAGACCAGGACGGCGACCGGGGGGCCGCTCGGCCGAGCGGCCCCTTGTTCGGGGACGAGACGTCGCATCCGGTGCCGCATCCGGCGCCGAGCCCCACCCGGGGGCACCCGCAGAGCCACACCCACCCCCAGCGCCATCACCAGAGTCCAGCGCAGAATCTCTCGCAGAATCCGGAGCCCATGCCCGACGCCCCGCAGCCGGCGCCCGCGCCGGCGCCGCAGAAGAAGAGCGCGGGCCGTGACCTGAGCGCGGCCATAGGGGTCGGTGTCGGGCTCGGTGTGGTGATCATCGCGTCGCTGTTCGTCTACAAGGCCGTGTTCGTCGGCGTGGTCGCCATCGCCGTGGTCGTGGGTCTGTGGGAGCTGACCAGCAGGCTTCAGGAGCGCAAGGGCATCAAGGCGCCGCTGGTGCCGCTCGCGGTCGGCGGTGCGGCGATGGTCGTCGCGGGGTACGCGCGGGGAGTCGAGGGTGCCTGGGTCGCCATGGCCCTGACCGCGCTCGCGGTTCTGGTCTGGCGCATGACCGAGCCGCCCGAGGGCTACCTCAAGGACGTCACGGCCGGTGTCTTCGCGGCGTTCTACGTGCCCTTCCTGGCCACGTTCGTCGCGCTCATGCTCACCGCCGACGACGGCCCGTGGCGGGTGCTGACCTTCCTGCTCCTGACGGTCGTCAGCGACACGGGTGCCTACGCCGTCGGCTGGCGCTTCGGCAAGCACAAGCTCGCCCCGCGCATCAGCCCCGGCAAGACCCGCGAGGGCCTGCTCGGCGCGGTGCTCTTCGCCATGGTCGCGGGCGCCCTGTGCATGCAGTTCCTGATCGACGGCGGCAGCTGGTGGCAGGGTCTCCTGCTGGGCTTCGCGGTCGCGGCCAGCGCCACCCTCGGCGACCTCGGCGAGTCCATGATCAAGCGTGACCTGGGCATCAAGGACATGGGCACCTTGCTTCCCGGGCACGGCGGCATCATGGACCGCCTGGACTCCCTGCTGCCCACCGCTCCGGTGGTGTGGCTGCTGATGGTGGTCTTCGTCGGCTCCGCGTGAGGACCGTCCGCGTGCGGCTTTCGGGCCTCGTCCTGAGTACAGGGCGGGGCCCGTCGTCGTACACCCGCTGCGCGGGGAGCGGCGCCCGGGGGGTCAGGCGTCGTCGGCGTCCCAGTCCGCCAGCGGCAGGCCGTCGGGTGCGGTGATCTCCAGGAGGGTGCAGCCCATGAGCCGGACGGCAGCGAAGAGGCGGTCGCGGACCTGGGTGCGGTCCCCGGGCGGGAAGGAGACACGGATCTGGTGCGGGTGGGAACGGTCGTAGGTGAGATGCCAGTCCGAGTCGCCGGTCGCGAAGTGGTCCTGGCCCTGCTCGCCGTCCGCGGACTGCCACGACCCCCGGTCCACGGTCGGGGCCAGTACGTCCCGAAGGATGCGCAGCCGCTCGTCGTAGGGCCGTGAGCCCTCGGAGAGCCGCAGGCAGCGGTGCAGGCGGGGCCGGAAGGTGTTGAACCAGGGCTGCAGATCCGGCTCCATGCCGGCCAGCACCGTGGTGGACAGCCGCCCCGTCACCCACTCCTCGATGAACCCGGCCACGCCGGTCGCGAACTCCTCCCGCCCGGTGCCCCGGCCCACGACCACCACCGGCCACTGGTCGGGATCCCCGTCGGTGCGCCAGCACAGCCGGTCGGCGTCCATCGTGACGCCCCAGACCAGCAGGCCGTCGTACCGCTCCAGGACGTTGTACGGACTCGTCCCGAACGGTGTGCGCAGGTACAGGTAGTCGCAGAACTCGCCCCAGCCGTACGCCGCGGCCAGCAGCCTGTAGTCCGCGGGCAGCCGTACCCCGAGCCGCTCCTCCGCCTCGGTCCAGTCCCCCTGGGCGTCCACCGGGTCGGCCGGCGGGGGAACGGTTCGGGTGAGGGAGCCCAGGCCCGTCACGGCAGGTCGGCCCGGCACAGGGCCGTCGCGGCCGGCTCGCCGGTACGGCGGGCGTACACCAGCCGCTCGCGTACCTCGCGCAGGGTGCGCGGCCGGTAGCCGGGGCCGTCGCTGCAGCCCATGCGGAAGTGCACTCCCGCATGGAGCAGCACCGTGAGGGTGCGCCAGGCGGCCCGGTCCCGCCTCGGGGGCGCGGCGAAGGCGGATCCCGCGTGCCTCAGCGCGCCCGCACAGCGTGGGCAGGTCCTCCGCTCCCGCCACGGGTCGGGCCACAGCTTGTACGAGACCCGGCAGGACAGGCAGACGTACGAGGTCTTCGCGGGAGGCATGGCCTCAGCGTAGGGAGCCCGCAGGGCGCGGCCAAGCGGGTTTCCGACACCCGGCGCACGTCGGCCGGCGCCTCGCGTTCCGAGGGATCACCCCGCCGGAGCGCGGCCCACGTGAACCGGTGGCGGGGGTCAGCGGCGGGTCACCGGGGTGTCAGCGGCCGGTGCTTGTGTGGTCCGGTTGGGGCCCCCGCCGCCAGGGATGCCGGCCGGCGCGGGTGTTCGTACGCGATGAAGGGGGAGGAGCATGCTCAGTGCTTACTCCAGCGTGCTCGACTGGCCGCTGGCCCGCGTGTGTCCGATGTCGCCGCCGCCGGCCCTCGGTGCGGTACGGGACGGCCCGCCGACGCTGGTCCGTCTGCCGGCGGGCGCCGGTGAGGAACAGCTGGTCTGGCTGATCACCCGCTACGAGGAGGTGAAGGCCGCCCTCAAGGATCCCCGGCTGAGCGCCGACGAGACCCGGCCCGGATTTCCGCTGCGCATCCCGGTGCCCGCCGACGACCGGCCGAGCGGATTCCTGCGCATGGACGACCCGGAGCACGGCCGGCTGCGCAGGATGGTCGCTCCGGAGTTCACCGTGCGCCGGGTGCGCGCCCTGCGGCCCCAGGTCCAGGAGCTGACCGACCGGGCGGCCGACGCGCTGGCCGCCGGCCCGCAACCGGCCGACCTGGTACGGGACTTCGCGGCCAAGGTGTCGGCGCTGGTCATCGCACGGCTGATGGGGATCCCGGACGAGCACACCGCGTTCTTCCTGGAGCAGACCCAGATCCTGCTCACGGATGGTGACCCGGACCTCTCCCTGGCGGCGCACCACCGGATCATCGGCTTCCTCGACGAGAACGCGCGCGCCAAGGAGCACGACCCGGGTGACGACCTGGTCAGCCGTCTCGTCGTCCACCACATGGCCACCGGCGAACTCGACCGCGCCGATCTCCTGGGAATCCTCAAGCTGCTGCTCATCGCCGGCCATGAGTCGACCGCCACGCAGATCGCGGTCAGCACGCTGAGCCTGCTGACCGACGACGGGCTGCGCGCCGAGGTCCTCGCCGACAACGGGGCGCTCCTGCCGAAGTTCGTGGAGGAGTCGATGCGGTTCTGGTCGATCATCCAGGACGGCGTCGTGCGCCAGGCCACCGAGGACCTCCGGATCGGCGAGACCCTGGTCAAGGAGGGCGAGTCGGTGATGATCAGTCTCGTCGCCGCCAACCACGACGCCGCCGTCTTCCCCGATCCCGAGCGTCTCGACATCCACCGCGACGCCTCCGGCCATCTGCTGTGGGGCCACGGCCCCCACTTCTGCCTCGGCGCGTCGCTGGGCCGGCAGGAGGTGACACTCGCCCTCGGCTCCCTCTTCTCCAGGCTGCCCACCCTCCGCCTGGCCTGTGAGGCCTCCCGCCTCCGTTTCCGCGAGAACCCCGTCTTCCACTGCCTTGCCGAGCTGCCGGTCGCCTGGTGACCGACCGCCCGATAGCGCGCGAGGGGACGCCCCCGGCGTGGAGGGACCGAAGTATGCGGGGGGACGACCTCGGCGTGGCTGCCGCCCGACTCGGCGACCGCTCACACAAGCGCCCACGCAGGCGCTCGGCGCGAACCCCGGCCGAGCGCCCGCACTCGGTCTCCGCCTCGTTCGTAGTCGTAGTCGTAGTCGTAGCCGTAGCCGTAGTCCTACGCGGCCGTCCACACGTCCGGTCCGCCTCCACGCCACTCGATCAGATCTGATGTCGAAGGGTCGACGTCGTCGAGTCCTGCCCGTCTCAGGAACTCCTCGACGTCCCCCGGGCCGCCTGCCAGACCAAGGGACTCCGCGGCCACCGTCACGCGGCGTCGACCGCCCCGCGACGGTGGATGTACGACCACGGGTCGCTTGTGGGGCATGCCCATGGGATCACCGCTCTTTCGGTCATGCGTTTCCGGGCGCCGGTGCGCCACGGTCCAGCAGTCGCCCATGGGCACTGGGCCATGACGCGACGCGCGAAGCGCACCAGCTCCGGACGGGGCAGCATGGATTCGTTCGCGCGTTCGATTCTAGGGGGTCGGTGTCACGAACACCACGGGCCCGGCGGCGGCCCGCATCCGGTCGGCCGGCGGACGTGCAGAGCTTCAACCTGCGAAGACGCTCTCGCTGCCCTCGGCGGGCCGGGCCGTCCGTGGGCCGTCCGCGGGTCGTCCGTGGGCCGTCCGCGGGTCGTCCGCGGGTCGTCCGCGGGTCGTCCGAGGGGTGGCACGACACCTGGGAACGACCGGTGGCGGCCACCCGCACGACCGAGTCCCCAGGTCACCCGATTGGATCTGCGACACTGATAAGGCCATGCCTAAGCCCGGAGAACTCATTTTCGTCGCCCCGCGCGGAGCCAAGAAGCCGCCGCGGCACCTTGCCGACCTCACACCCGCCGAGCGCAAGGAAGCGGTGGCCGAGATCGGCGAGAAGCCGTTCCGCGCCAAGCAGCTCTCGCAGCACTACTTCGCGCGGTACGCGCACGACCCCGAGCAGTGGACCGACATCCCGGCCGGCTCGCGGGACATGCTGCGCGAGGCGCTCTTCCCGGAGCTGATGACCGTCGTCCGGCATCTGTCGACCGACCAGGGCACGACCCGCAAGACACTGTGGCGCCTGTTCGACGGCACCCTCGTGGAGTCCGTGCTGATGCGCTACCCGGACCGGGTGACCATGTGCATCAGCTCCCAGGCGGGGTGCGGGATGAACTGCCCGTTCTGCGCGACCGGGCAGGCGGGGCTCGACCGGAATCTGTCGACCGCCGAGATCGTCCATCAGATCGTGGACGGGATGCGGGCGCTGCGCGACGGCGAGGTTCCCGGCGGCCCGTCGCGGCTGTCCAACATCGTCTTCATGGGGATGGGCGAGCCGCTCGCCAACTACAAGCGTGTGGTGGGCGCCGTCCGTGCGCTCACCGATCCCGCCCCGGACGGACTCGGGCTGTCCCAGCGGGGCATCACCGTGTCGACCGTCGGGCTGGTGCCCGCCATCCACCGGTTCGCCGACGAGGGCTTCAAGTGCCGCCTGGCGATCTCCCTGCACGCCCCGGACGACGAGCTGCGCGACACCCTCGTCCCCGTGAACACGCGGTGGAAGGTGCGCGAGGTGCTGGACGCCGGGTTCGAGTACACCGAGAAGTCCGGGCGCCGGCTCTCCATCGAGTACGCGCTGATCCGGGACATCAACGACCAGGCCTGGCGTGGTGACCGGCTCGGGCGGCTGCTCAGGGGCAAGCCCGTGCACGTCAACCTCATTCCGCTGAACCCGACGCCGGGGTCGAAGTGGACGGCCTCGCGCCCCGAGGACGAGAAGGCGTTCGTGGAGGCGATCGCCGCCCACGGAGTGCCGGTCACGATCCGGGACACCCGGGGCCAGGAGATCGACGGGGCGTGCGGTCAGCTCGCGGCCACCGAGCGGTAATCTGGCTGCGTTCGATTACGTCTCAACATCTTCATATTCCGACAGGGGAGCGCCACAGCGCTGAGAGTGCGGCGATCGGGCCGCAGACCCTCTGAACCTTGCCCAGGTCATTCTGGGTAGGAAGTTCGGTCTTCACTCATGCTGTTGCGCCCTGCCCGCAATCCTCTCCGAGGGACCGGGCGGGGCCGCGTTCTTCCTGGCCAACCCCAGGAGGACATTCACGTGCACACCAAGACCCTCGTGGCCGCGGCGGTCGGCCTCGGCCTGGTCACCTTGTCCGCATGCGGATCGACGGACACCAAGGGCGCCACGGACTCCAGGACCGTGACCCTCGTCAGCCACGACTCGTGGGCCGTGTCCAAGAACGTGCTCAAGGACTTCGAGAAGCAGTCCGGTTACAAGGTGCGGGTCCTGCCGGGCGGCGACGCCGGCCAGGCCGTCAACAAGGCGATCCTGACCAAGGACAACCCGCAGGGCGACGTCTTCTTCGGCGTCGACAACACCCTGCTGTCACGGGCCCTCGACAACGGCCTGTTCCAGCCGTACGCGGCGAAGGGCCTGGCAACGGCCGGTGCCGCCTACCAGCTCGACAAGGACAAGCACCGGGTCACGCCCGTCGACTACGGCGACATCTGCGTCAACTACGACAAGGCCTACTTCGCCCAGCACCACCTGACCCCGCCGCAGACCTTCGCCGACCTGGCCAAGCCCGCGTACAAGAACCTCCTCGTCACCGAGAACGCGGCCACCTCCTCGCCGGGCCTCGGCTTCCTGCTCGGCAGCGCGGCCCAGTACGGGGACGGGGGCTGGCAGGGCTACTGGAAGAAGCTCCAGGCCAACGGCGTCAAGGTCGTCGACGGCTGGGAGCAGGCCTACTCCCAGGAGTTCTCCGGCTCGTCCGAGGGGAAGAAGGCCGGGGGCGACCGGCCGCTCGTGGTGTCCTACGCCTCCTCCCCGCCCGCCGAGGTGATCTACGCCAAGAAGCGGCCCGACACCGCCCCGACGGGCGTCGCGACCGGCACCTGCTTCCGGCAGATCGAGTTCGCCGGGCTGCTGAGCAACGCGAAGAACACCAAGGGCGGCAAGGCGTTCATCGACTTCCTGCTCTCCAAGGAGTTCCAGCAGGACATGCCGCTGAACATGTTCGTGTACCCGGTGGTGAAGGGCGCCGCGGTGCCGGCCGACTTCACGAAGTACGGGCCGGCCGCCAAGAGCCCCGAGACGATGGCCCCCGAAAAGATCGCCGCCAACCGCGACCAGTGGGTCAAGTCGTGGACGTCGCTCGTACTGAAGTAGCGGCGGGGGCGGCTGCCGGCCCGGCCGCCGACGAAGCGGCCGGGCCGACGGCCGGGAAGCGCCGTGGGAGCGCGGCGCGGCTCGGGCTCATGGCCCTGCCCGTCGCGTTCTTCGCCGTGTTCTTCGCCTGGCCCGTCGCCGCGATCGTGGCGCGCGGGCTGAAGGTGGACGGAGTCTGGCAGTTCGGCCGGATGGCGGACGTCGTCACCCGGCCGGACATCCGCCACGTGCTGTGGTTCACCACCTGGCAGGCGCTCGCCTCCACCGCGCTCACCCTGCTGCTCGCCCTGCCCGCCGCCTACGTCTTCGCCCGTCTCGACTTCCCCGGCAAGCAGGTGCTGCGGGCCGTCGTCACGGTCCCGTTCGTGCTGCCGACCGTCGTCGTCGGCACCGCCTTCCTGGCACTGGTCGGGCGCGGCGGACTGCTGGACGACCTGTGGGGTCTGCGGCTGGACACCACGGTGTGGGCGATCCTGCTGGCGCACGTCTTCTTCAACTACGCGGTCGTCGTCCGCACGGTCGGCGGGCTGTGGGCCCAGCTCGACCCCCGGCAGGAACAGGCCGCCCGGATGCTCGGCGCCTCGCCCCTCGGGGCCTGGCGGAAGGTGACCCTGCCGGCCCTCGCGCCCGCCGTCGCCGCCGCCGCGCTGATGGTGTTCCTGTTCACCTTCACCTCCTTCGGCGTGGTGCAGATCCTCGGCGGGCCCACCTTCTCCACCCTCGAAGTGGAGATCTACCGCCAGACCTCCGAGATCTTCGACCTGTCCACGGCCGCCGTCCTCACCGTCGTCCAGTTCGTCGCGGTGGGCGCGATCCTCGCCGTGCACGCCCGGACGGTACGGCGGCGGGAGACCGCCCTGCGCCTGGTGGACGCCGCGGTCACGGCCCGCCGACCGCGCGGGGCCGGGCAGTGGGCGCTGCTCGCCTCGGTCCTCGTCACCGTCGCGCTGCTCCTGGTGATGCCGCTCGCCGTGCTCGTGCAGCGCTCCCTCGACGCCCCCGGTCTCGGCTACTACCGGGCGCTGACGAACGCCGACGGCGGCACCTTCCTCGTGGCGCCGCTGCACGCCGTGTGGACCTCCCTGGAGTACGCCCTCGCCGCCACCGCCATCGCGGTGCTGATCGGGGGTCTCGCCGCGGCCGCGCTGGCCCGCCGGGACGCGGGCCGGCTGGTGCGCGGCTTCGACGCGCTGCTGATGCTGCCGCTCGGCGTCTCCGCCGTGACCGTCGGCTTCGGCTTCCTGATCGCGCTGGACAAGCCCCCGCTGGACCTGCGCCAGTCCTGGATCCTGGTACCGCTCGCCCAGGCGCTGGTGGGAGCCCCCTTCGTCGTACGGACCATGCTGCCCGTGCTGCGGGCGGTGGACGGACGGCTCAGGGAGGCGGCGGCCGTGCTCGGGGCCTCGCCCTGGCGGGTGTGGCGGGAGGTCGATCTGCCGCTCGTACGGCGGGCGCTGCTGGTCGCGGCAGGGTTCGCGTTCGCCGTGTCCCTCGGGGAGTTCGGGGCGACCGTGTTCATCGCGCGGCCCGACGACCCGACGCTCCCGGTCGCCGTGGCCCGTCTGCTGAGCCGGCCCGGGGACCTCAACTACGGGCAGGCGATGGCCCTGTCCACGATTCTGATGGTGGTCTGCGCGGCCGCCCTGCTCGTGCTGGAGCGGCTGCGCATCGACCGGACGGGGGAGTTCTGATGCTGCTGAGCCTGGACGCCGCGACCGTACGCTTCGGCGGGCGTCCCGTCCTGGACGCGGTCGGCCTGGACGTCGCCGAGCACGAGGTGGTGTGTGTGCTCGGGCCCAGCGGCAGCGGGAAGTCGACGCTGCTCAGGGCGGTGGCCGGGCTGCAGCCGCTGGACTTCGGGCGGGTGCTGCTCGACGGCCGTGACCAGGCGGGTGTGCCCGCGCACCGGCGGGGCGTCGGGCTGATGTTCCAGGACCATCAGCTCTTCCCGCAGCGGGACGTCGGCGGCAACGTGGACTTCGGGCTGCGGATGCACGGGGTGCCCAGGGGCGAACGGGACGCGCAGATCGCACAGTTGCTGGAGATGGTGGGTCTGCCGGGGGCCGCCGGGCGGCCCGTGGCCGCGCTGTCCGGCGGCGAGCAGCAGCGGGTCGCCCTCGCCCGGGCACTGGCGCCCCGGCCCCGGCTGCTCATGCTCGACGAGCCGCTGGGCCAGCTCGACCGCTCGCTGCGGGAACGGCTGGTGGTCGAACTGCGCGAGCTGTTCGGCCGGCTGGGGACGACCGTGCTCGCCGTCACCCATGACCAGGGCGAGGCCTTCGCGCTGGCCGACCGGGTCGTGGTGATGCGCGACGGGCGGATCGCCCAGTCCGGGACGCCCCTGGAGGTGTGGCAGCGGCCGGCCGACGAGTTCGTGGCCCGTTTCCTCGGCTTCGACAACGTGGTCCCGGCGACCGTCGCGGAGTCGGTCGCCAGCACCCCGTGGGGCAAGCTGCCGGTGCCCGAGGGCTCGCCCCAGGGCGACCGTCCGCTGCTCGTCCGGCCCGCCGGCGTCCGGCTCGTGGCGGCCGGCGACGGACTGGCGTGCACGGTGGTGGCCCGCACCTTCAAGGGCACCCATGTGTCCGTCCGGCTGCGGCCCCGCGACGGCGGCCCGCTCCTGGAGGCGGCCTGTGCGCTGCGGGATGCGCCGGACACCGGGGCCGACGTGGGCGTCGGGTTCGACGTGGCCGAAATCGACGTGCTCGGGTGATCACCGCGCCCCTAGGGTGAGGGGCATGACTTTGCTCGCACATGACCGATACTGCGATGAAATCGCCCATCAGGTAGACCGGTTGAGGGCAGTGGTGACCTCCGGCACGGACCTGTCCGCCACCGTGCCGACCTGCCCGGACTGGTCGCTGGAGGACCTCGTGCGCCACATGGGCGGCGCCCTGCGCTGGGTGGACACCCTGGTCCGCAGCCGGGCACAGGAGAACATCCCCGAGGAGCGGATCCCGCTCGCTGCGGGGCCCGGTGAGCGGGGCGACGCGGCGGCCCTGGACAAGTGGCTGGCCGAGACCGGCGAGCGGGTCGTCGAGGCGCTGCGCGAGGCCGGGCCCGACACCTCGGTGTGGACATGGGCCGGGACCGCCGACTCCGGCTTCTGGGCCCGCCGCATGACCCACGAGATCACCGTGCACCGCGCCGACGCGGCGCTCGCGGCCGGGCTGCCCTACGAGGTCGCCCCCGAGATCGCCGCCGACGCGGTGGACGAGTGGCTGCAGCTCGTGGAGTGGGTGCAGCGCAGCGGCGCGCACCCGGCGGCCCAGGAACTGCGCGGCCCCGGCCACAGCATCCATCTGCACGCCACCGACACCGATCCGGCGCTGAACGCCGAGTGGCTCATCGAGCTGGGCGAAGAGGGCGTCGGCTGGCGCCGCGGCCACGAGAAGGCGACCGTCGCCCTGCGCGGCCCCCTCACCCCGCTGCTGCTCGCCTTCTACCGGCGGCTGCCCCTGGACGCCCCGGGCCTGGAGGTGCTGGGCGAGCGCGAGGTGCTGGAGTTCTGGCTGGAGCGGGCGACGTTCGGCTGAACACGACCGCGGCCCGCCCCCGGGATACGGGGACGGGCCGCAGTGGTGCACGCGCGGGAGGTGAAGGCGGCGTCAGCTGCCGCTCTTCGCCCCGCGTCGGCGCATGCCGAAGTAGACGGCGCCACCGCCGACGACCACCAGGGCGCCCGCGACACCGGCGATCAGGGGGGTGTTGGAGTCCGCTCCGGTCTCAGCGAGGTTCGAGTCACCGGCCGCGGGGGACGGCGCGTTGCTCGGCGCGCCCGCCGGGGCGGAGCTGCTCTCGGAGGCCGAGGGCGTGGGGGTCGCGGTGGGCGTCGAGGGCTTCGACGGCTTCGTGGACGCGGGGGCCGACGGAGTCGGAGTCGAGGACTCCTCCTTCTTGCAGGCCGTGGCCGGGGTCACGAGGTCGGGCTTGATGTCCTCGTCGACCTTGTTGCCGGCCTTGACGTGGACGCGGTAGGTCGCGTTGGGCTTCCAGTCCTCGGCGAAGGTGACCGTGACGCCCTCGGCGGTGCCTTTGACGTTCTCCGGCTTGCCGACCTGCTTCTCGACGCCGGCGTCGCTCTTGGAGAACACGGTGATGACGGCCGGGGTGCCGGAGCCGTCCTTGTCGCTGACGACGATGGAGCCCTTGTCACCGGCGCACGTGGCCTCGGCGGAGAACTCGGTGATGCTGCAGGCGAGGGCCTGCCCGGCGACACCGAGAGCCAGTGCGGCGGACGCGGAGGCAACACCCAGGATGCGCACGGAACGGCTTGCGCTGCGGCGAGTTATGGACACGTTTGTCCTTTACAGAGTGCATAACTGCGGGGGGTTGAGGGAGGGAGGGACGACGTGTGAGGTGAGGTCCCGGCACCCCCAAGAGGCTCACAGGTTTATAAGCGCTCCATAAGAAGTGTCAATGCATATGCCTCCGGCGGCCGTTGCCTTTGCCTTCTTATTAACTGCAGAGACGTTTCAACACCGGAGCAGCCTGCTCGATCCGGTCAACGAGGGCGATACGGGACTCCATCGCCCGTCCCCGGGCGAGTGACCGCAGCAGCGGCCAGGCGGGCAACTCCCGCGTCCAGTGGTCCTCGTTCACGAGCACCATGGGCGTGGGTTCGCCCCGCGACTCGTAGTAGTTCGGCGTCGCGTTGTCGAAGATCTCCTGTACGGTCCCGGCGGCGCCCGGCAAAAACACCACCCCGGCGGTGGAGCGGGCCAGCAGTCCGTCCTCGCGCGTGGCGTTGGCGAAGTACTTGGCTATGTGCGCGGCGAAGGCGTTCGGCGGCTCATGGCCGTAGAACCAGGTGGGGATGCCCACCGACTCGCCGCCGCCGGGCCAGCGCTCGCGCACCTCGAACGCGGCACGCACCCAGTCGGTGACGGACGGCCGGAACGAGGGCGCCTTGGCGAGCAACTGCAGCGCGTCGTCGAGCATGGCGTCCTCGAAGGGGGCGGCGTACGCGCCGAGGTTCGCCGCCTCCATCGCGCCGGGCCCGCCGCCGGTGGCGACCGTGAAACCGGCGCGTGCCAGCTCGCGGCCGAGCCGGGCCGCTCCCGCGTAGGCGTCCGTGCCGCGGGACATCGCGTGCCCGCCCATGACGCCCACCACCCGGGCGCCGGCGAGGAGTTCGTCGAGCGCGTCGGAGACGGCGTCGTCGTGGATCGAGCGCAGCATCGAGGCGAAGATGTCCCCGTCGGACTTCGTCGCCTGGAACCAGGTGTAGGCCCGGGCGTCCGGTGTCCCCTCGTAGCCGTCGCCGAGCGAGGCGAACAACTCGTTGGGCGTGTAGACGAAGCCGCGGTAGGGGTCGAAGGGGAGTCCCGGGACCGGCGGGAACACCAGGGCGCCCGACGCCCTGACGTGCGCGGCCGCCTCGGGCTCCATCGGGCAGCCGAGGAAGACGGCTTCCGTGGTGTCGACGGCGAGGAGGGCGTCCGTGCGGGCCGTCAGATCGACGGCCTGGACACGGAACCGGGCGAGCGAGCCATGCCGGCCGACGACCTCGTCGAACTCGGTGAGGGACTCGATCTCGCGGTCGTGGGAGGCCCGTTCGGGCCGGGCGGGTGTCGGATGCACCCGCCCATGCTAGGCACGGATGTTCGGTTCGCGAGGGTCAGCCCTGGACCGCCGCCGGGTCCATCCACATGACCTCCCAGGTGTGGCCGTCGAGGTCGTCGAAGGCGCGGCCGTACATGAACCCGTGGTCCTGGGGCTCGCCATGGGCGGTGCCGCCCGCCGCGATCGCCCTGTCCACCAGCTCGTCCACCTTCGCGCGGCTCTCGGCGCTCAGACACAGCAGCACCTCGCTGGACTTGGCCGGGTCCACGATCTCCTTGTCGGTGAACTGGGAGTAGTGCTGCCGGGTCATGAGCATCGCGACGATCGTGTCGCTGATCACCACACAGGCGCACTCGTCGGTGCTGAACTGCGGGTTGATGTCGTAGCCCAGCTCCGTGAAGAACTGCTTCGTGGCGGCGACATCGTTGGTGACCAGGTTCACGAAGATCATCTGCTGGTACATGGGGTCTCTCCCTCGGGTCCGTGCGCTGCTGCTGTTCGATGGGGTAGACGCCGGCCCGCCGCGGAACTCATCGGCCGTCGGAGAACTTCTTCGCACGGCGTGCGCAGCGCTCTCCCGCCACGCCTCAGCGGGCCTTCGGTAGCGCCGTCAGGTTCGCGATCAGCAGGGCGAACGGGCCGAACAGGGTGAGCAGGGCGGCCGCGCGCAGGGCCGCGGCGCTGCGCAGCATCGAGGCGGGAGCGCCGAGGCGCAGCAGGGCGGCGGTGGTGTCGGCGCGGCTCTGGCGGGCTTCGACGGCCGCCGTCAGCAGGGTGGCCACCGTGCAGCCGGCGACCACGAGCGTGCCCAGCGCGGTGAGGGGGCCGAAGTCGGCGGCGGGACGGTCGTGGAGCACGGCCATGGCGTAGGCGGCGGACGCCACCGCGCAGACCACGCCCAGGGGCCGCCCGATCCGGGTGGCCTCCGCCATCAGGACCCGGCCGGCCAGGAGCCGGAGCGCTCCGGGGCGGTACGACTGGAGCAGGCGTCCGCACAGCTCGGTCAGGCCGGGGGAGGCGATCACCAGGCCCACGGCGGTGATGATCCAGCCGGCCAGCACGGCCCCGGCGTCGACGGGCAGCGCGGTGAGGGCAGGGACGGCGGCGGAGGGGCTCGCATAGGTCTGCACGGCGAGACCCGCGGCGAGGGCGGCCACACCCCAGGGCAGGCCGGCCACCGCCCGGCTCGGGCCGCCGCCGGCGAGCACCTCGCTCCAGCCGGTGTCCGGGGCGGCGGGCACGGGGCCGGTTCCGGCACCGGGGGCGGGCACGGAGTCACCGGTGGACTGCGGGACGTCACCGTCCTGCGCGGTCCCCGCCCGCGCATCACCGTCCTGTGCCCCGGCGCTCCCACGGCCGCGCGTACCGGAGCCCCCGGGACCGCCGCCCCGCCGGGCGCCGAAGAGGCCGAGGGCGCGGGCGGCGCGTCCGGTGGCCGGGCGCCTCTCCGCCGGGTGCAGGGCCAGGGCCACCGTCGTCGATGCGATCGCCGGGACCAGGACCAGCAGGGTCAGGGCCCCGGGGAGGGGGAGGGGCCGGCCGGCGGCCAGGAAACCGGCCGCCGCGCCGTCGAAGGGCATGCCCGTCAGGTCGCCGCGCAGGTGCAGGAAGATCAGCAGCGCCAGCAGCGAGCCCAGGGCGCACGACAGGGCCGTGGTCAGCGCCGAGACCGCCATCAGACGGGCCGGGCCGAGGCCGACCGCCGACAGGCCGGGGCGCGGCCGGGTGCCCGGGTCCGTGCGGGCCACCGCGAGCGCGAAGTACGCCGTGGCGGCCAGCGGGACCACGCACCAGGCCAGGCGCAGCAGGGCGGAGCCCGTTGATTCGGGGTGGCCCAGCGCGTAGCCGAGGCAGGACAGGAGGAGGAAGCCGGTGCCGGCCGAGGCCGCGGCCACCAGGAGGCGGCGCAGCTGGACGGCGGGCCGGGCCGCGCGGGTCAGACGTAGAGCGAGCACGCGGCGGCCCGGCCTTCCGCCTCCGGGGAGTCCGGCAGGTGCAGGGTCCTCACGCACCGCCCGTCGAGCAGCGAGACCGTGCGGTCGGCGAAGGCCGCGGTCGCCGCGTCGTGCGTGGCCAGGACGATGGTGATGCCGTGCGAGCGGGCCGCCGTGGTCAGGGTGCGCAGCACCGGAGTCTGGTCCGCGCGGTGCAGCGGGGCCGTCGGCTCGTCGGCGAACAGGACCGTGGGTCCGGAGGCGAGCGCACGGGCGAAGGCGACGCGCTGGCGTCCGGCCTGGCGCAGCTCGTGCGGGCGTCTGCGGGCCTGGTCGCCGACGTCGAGGCGCTCCAGCCACTCCATGGCGGCCACCTTGGACCGGCGGCGGCTGGTGCCGCGCAGCATCAGGGGAAGGGCGGCGTTCTCCCAGGCGTTCAGCTCCGGGACGAGCACGGGGGCCGGGTCGATCCAGCCGAAGCGGTCGCGGCGCAGCCGCTCACGGGCCATCGGTCCCATGGTGTGCACCGGTGTGCTGTTGAACCAGACCTCGCCGCGCTCCGGTGTGACCTGGCCGGACAGACACCGCAGCAACGTGGTCTTGCCGCTGCCGCGCGGGCCGGCGACGGAGAGGATCTCGCCCTCGCGCACGCTGAGCGAGACCCCGGCGAGACCGGGCGAGCCGTCCTGGTGCCTGAAGTGCAGCGAGCGTGCCCACAGCACGTCGTTGTCCGGAGGGGCCTCCATCGGCGTACACCTCGTTCTGATCCGTTTTCCCGTGCCTGATCCCCCGTCCGGGGGAACGAACGGACGGCCGATCGGTCACTGGAACGCTAGGCAGCCGGGGCGCGGAGCCGGGACAGCACACGGCCCCGGGCCTCCGTTCTCACTCGAACGGATGGCACGGGGCCGTGTGCTGATCATCTGGTCAGAGGTATGAGGCCCGGAGCGCGGGGGCTCAGAGCTTCGTCCACGCCTCCGTCAGCGTCGCGCGCAGGATCTGCTCGATCTCGTCGAAGGTCTCCTGGTTGGAGATCAGCGGCGGGGCGAGCTGGACGACCGGGTCGCCGCGGTCGTCGGCACGGCAGTACAGGCCGTTCTCGAAGAGCGCCTTGGAGAGGAAGCCGTACAGGACGCGCTCGGTCTCCTCCTCGTTGAAGGACTCCTTGGTGTTCTTGTCCTTCACCAGCTCGATGCCGTAGAAGAAACCGTTGCCGCGGACGTCGCCGACGATCGGCAGGTCGTGCAGCTTCTGCAGCGTCGAGAGGAACGCTCCCTCGTTGTCCAGCACGTGCTGGTTGAGGTTCTCGCGCTCGAACAGGTCGAGGTTGGCGAGACCCACGGCCGCCGACACCGGATGACCACCAAAGGTGTAGCCGTGCAGGAAGGTGTTGTCGCCCTTGTAGAAGGGCTCGGCGATCCTGTCGGAGACGATGCAGGCGCCGATCGGGGAGTAGCCCGAGGTCATGCCCTTGGCGCAGGTGATCATGTCCGGGACGTAGCCGAACTTGTCGCAGGCGAACATCGTGCCCAGGCGGCCGAAGGCGCAGATGACCTCGTCCGACACGAGCAGCACGTCGTACTTGTCGCAGATCTCGCGCACGCGCTGGAAGTAGCCGGGCGGGGGCGGGAAGCAGCCGCCGGCGTTCTGCACGGGCTCCAGGAAGACCGCGGCGACCGTGTCCGGGCCCTCGAAGAGGATCTCCTGCTCGATCTGGTCGGCGGCCCAGCGGCCGAAGGCCTCCGGGTCGTCGCCGAAGAGCGTGGCGCGGTAGATGTTGGTGTTGGGCACCTTGTGCGCGCCCGGCACCAGCGGCTCGAAGGGGGCCTTCAGGCCCGGCAGGCCGGTGATGGACAGGGCGCCCTGCGGGGTGCCGTGGTAGGCGACCGCACGGGAGATGACCTTGTACTTGGTCGGCTTGCCCTGCAGCTTGAAGTACTGCTTGGCGAGCTTCCAGGCGGTCTCGACGGCCTCGCCGCCGCCGGTGGTGAAGAAGACCTTGTTCAGGTCGCCCGGGGCGTAGTCGGCGATGCGCTCGGCCAGCTCCACGGCCTTCGGGTGGGCGTAGGACCACACCGGGAAGAACGCCAGCTCCTGGGCCTGCTTGAAGGCGGTCTCGGCGAGTTCCGTGCGGCCGTGACCGGCCTGGACCACGAACAGACCGGCGAGACCGTCGAGGTAGCGCTTGCCCTTGTCGTCGTAGATGTAGGTGCCCTCGCCCCGGACGATGGTCGGGACGGGAGAGTTCTCGTACGAGGACATGCGGGTGAAGTGCATCCACAGGTGGTCGTACGCGGTGCGGCTGAGGTCCTTCTGGGTCACGGTTATCGGGTTCCCCACATGTAGGTCTGCTTCTTCAGCTTCAGGTAGACGAAGCTTTCGGTGGAGCGCACCCCGGGAAGGGCCCGGATGCGTTTGTTGATGACGTCCAGCAGGTGGTCGTCGTCCTCGCAGACGATCTCGGCGAGGATGTCGAACGAGCCCGCGGTCATCACCACGTACTCGACTTCCGACATGGCAGTCAGCGCCTCCGCGATGGACTCGACATCGCCCTCGACGTTGACACCGACCATCGCTTGCCGGCGGAAGCCCACGGTGAGCGGGTCCGTGACGGCGACGATCTGCATCACGCCCTGGTCCAGCAGCTTCTGGACGCGCTGGCGCACGGCCGCTTCGGAGAGGCCGACGGCCTTGCCGATCGCGGCGTACGGCCGGCGGCCGTCCTCCTGGAGCTGCTGAATGATGGCGAGGGAGACGGCATCCAGCTGGGGGGTGCCGTTCCTGGACTCGCGGGAGGAGTCCCTCTGGTCTGCGCTTCGACTGGCCACGACCTCACTGTGCACGACGTCTCGACAGTTTCGCAAGGGTGTAGCGATGAAATTCGTTGTCTGAGAGTCCGAGACTTGCGGATTTCGCAGAAGTGGCCGCAGTGGGGGTGTTGAAAACGTGGATGCGGCGACTAGGGTGGGTGTCTCAGTGATCGGACAGTTCGAACCAGACCAGGAGGCCGGCAGTGAGCACCGAGCTGCGTCGTCTGCGCAACTACATCGACGGTGAGTTCCGGGACGCCGCCGACGGACGGACCACCGAGGTGGTCAACCCCGCGACGGGCGAGGCGTACGCCACCGCTCCGTTGTCCGGGCAGGCGGACGTGGACGCCGCGATGGCGGCCGCCGCCGCGGCCTTCCCGGCCTGGCGCGACACGACCCCCGCCGAGCGGCAGAAGGCCCTCCTGAAGATCGCCGACGCGTTCGAGGAGCGCGCCGAGGAACTGATCGCGGCCGAGGTGGAGAACACGGGCAAGCCGACCGGGCTGACCCGCTCCGAGGAGATCCCGCCGATGGTCGACCAGATCCGCTTCTTCGCGGGTGCGGCCCGGCTGCTGGAGGGACGCAGCGCCGGCGAGTACATGGACGGGATGACCTCGATCATCCGCCGCGAGCCGGTCGGCGTCTGTGCCCAGGTCGCCCCCTGGAACTACCCGATGATGATGGCCGTGTGGAAGTTCGCCCCGGCGATCGCCGCGGGCAACACGGTCGTCCTCAAGCCCTCGGACACGACCCCCGCCTCCACCGTCCTGATCGCCGACATCATCGGCTCGGTCCTGCCCAAGGGCGTCTTCAACGTCATCTGCGGCGACCGCGACACCGGCCGCGCGATGGTCGAGCACGAGACCCCGGCGATGGCCTCCATCACCGGCTCCGTACGCGCCGGCATGTCCGTCGCCGAGTCCGCGTCCAAGGACCTCAAGCGGGTCCACCTGGAGCTGGGCGGCAAGGCCCCCGTCGTCGTCTTCGAGGACACCGACATCGCCAAGGCCGTCGAGGACATCTCGGTCGCCGGCTTCTTCAACGCCGGCCAGGACTGCACGGCCGCGACCCGCGTCCTCGTCCAGGAGTCCATCCACGACGAGTTCGTGGCGGCGCTCGCGAAGGCCGCCGCCGAGACCAAGACCGGGCAGCCGGACGACGAGGACGTCCTCTTCGGCCCGCTGAACAACCCCAACCAGCTCAAGCAGGTCTCCGGCTTCATCGAGCGCCTGCCCGCCCACGCCAAGGTCGAGGCGGGCGGCCACCAGGTCGGCGACAAGGGCTACTTCTACGCCCCGACCGTCGTCTCCGGCCTGAACCAGGACGACGAGATCGTCCAGAACGAGGTCTTCGGCCCGGTCATCACCGTCCAGTCCTTCACGGACGAGGACCAGGCCGTCCAGTGGGCCAACGGCGTCGAGTACGCCCTCGCCTCCTCGGTGTGGACCAAGGACCACGGCCGTGCGATGCGCATGTCCAAGAAGCTCGACTTCGGCTGCGTGTGGATCAACACCCACATCCCGCTGGTCGCCGAGATGCCCCACGGCGGCTTCAAGAAGTCCGGCTACGGCAAGGACCTGTCGGCGTACGGCTTCGAGGACTACACGCGGATCAAGCACGTGATGACGTCGCTGGACGCGTAAGCGCTCCGCTTCGGCGCCGTTTCGGCCGCAGGTGCGCGGCCCCAGGTGTGCGGCCCAGGTGCGCGGGCGCAGGTACGCGGCCCCAGGTGCGCGGCCGCTGGTCGCGCCCGCGCGCCGGAGCCGCACAGGATGCAGCTCCGCGCCCCCGCGCAGGCAGGTGCGCAAGCCGGTGCTTTCGGGCGCGGCCCCGGACGGGTTCACCACCCCGTCCGGGGCCGCGCTTTTCTGCGCCACCGGGCTGATCGACAAGGTGTCGGGTCCCACCCGACGGGCTCGACGCAGCGTCGATTGTCCGTGCGAGGGGCATCGGGGCATCCTGCCGTGGTGCCCCAGACATCCTCGCTTTCGCGTCCCGTCTCCCGCCGTTCCCTGCTGCGCGCGCTCGGCGGCACCGCCGCGTTCGGAGCGCTGGCCGGCTGCGGGGTGCCCGCCGCCTACGTCGGGCCCGGCGACCGTGCCGTACCCGACGAGTCCGCCGCCGACCGGAAGCTGACCTGGGCGAACTGGCCGCTGTACATCGACACCGATGACAACGACCCGAACAAGCGGCCCACACTGGACGCCTTCGGGAAGCGCACCGGGATCTCCGTCGACTACAGCGAGGAGATCAACGACAACGACGAGTTCTTCGGCAAGATCAGCCCCGCGCTCATGAACCACCAGTCGACCGGCCGCGACCTGATCGTCGTCAGCGACTGGATGTGCGCGCGGTTCGTGCGGCTCGGCTGGGTGCAGCGGATGGACCGCGACCGCCAGCCGAACGTGGCGAAGTACCTCGACCCGCTGCTCCGCTCGCCCGGCTTCGACCCGGGCCGCCGGTTCACGATGCCGTGGCAGTCGGGCATCACCGGGATCGCCTACAACCGCCGCAAGCTGGGCCGCGAGATACGCCACGTCTCGGACCTGTGGGCGAGCGACCTCAAGGGCCGCGTGACCCTGCTCTCCGGGCTGGACGAGGCCTTCGCGCTCCTGATGCAGGGCAACGGCGTCGACATCACCCAGTGGACCGCGGACGACTTCCACAAGGTCTGCGACCAGGTCGAACGCGAGGTCCGGCGCGGCCAGATCCGCCGCTTCACCGGCAACGACTACACCAAGGACCTGGTCAGCGGCGACGTGCTTGCCTGCCAGGCCTACTCCGGCGACGTCATCCAGCTCCAGGCCGACAACCCCGACATCCGCTTCCTCGTCCCCGAGGAGGGCGCCGAGCTGTGGTCGGACTCCCTGATGATCCCCAACCGGGCCCGCCACAAGTCCAACGCCGAGCGCCTGATCGACTACTACTACGACCCCGAGGTCGCCGCGAAGCTCGCCGCCTGGGTCAACTACGTCTGTCCCGTCCCCGCGGCCAAGGAGGTCCTCGCCGCCTCCAAGGACAAGGACACCGCAGCCCTGGCCGACAACCCGCTGATCTTCCCCGACAGCACGATGCGGGGCAGGCTCGCGATCGCCCGGGACATCACGTCGACGGAGCGGGTGGAGTTCGCGAAGCGGTGGAACAGGATCGTGGGGTTGTAGGGAGCGGCCGGGATCTGGAGCAGTCCGGCTACGAGACCGGGGCCGGGGGCAGCGGTTCACGGGCTGCGTGCCAGGCGGGCGGGAGAGCGGCGACGCCCGTACGAGCGGCGATCACCCCGCCCGCGACCGCGCAGGTGGTGTCGATGTCGCCGCGCCCGGCGACCGTGAACCACAGGCCCTCGTGCAGGTCGTCAAGGTGTCCCGCCGCGCACCAAAGGGCGTAGGGGACGGTGTCGGGCCCGGACATCCGGTAGCCGGAGCCCAGGACCTCCGCGGCGTGCCGAACCGAGGTACGTGCCGGCATGCGGGCCGCGACCCGCACTCCCGACCGGACGTCGCTGTCGGGGAGTCGTGCGGCGACCGCCTGGAGGAAGTCCGGGCGGGCCGGCGCGGGCCCGCCCCGGCTGCGCGTTGCCAGCGCCGCGGCGAGGGCTACCGCCACCGCCCCGGCGACCGCCTCCGGGTGGTGGTGCGAGACCGCGCTCTGGAGGGCGGCCTGCTCGGCGACGACGTCGAGGTCGGCGGCGTGCCAGGCGCCCAGCGGGGCGACGCGCATGGCCGCGCCGTTGCCCCAGGAGCCCTGGCCGCCGAACTGTCCAGCGACCACCTCCTGCCAGGGCTCACCCGCGCCGATCCGGCGGAGCACGTCGTGCATCGAGGCTCCGTAGCCGCGGTGCGTGTCGTCGGCGTAGGCCTCGGCGAGGCGCAGGGCGAGGCGGTCCTGGTCGACGGTGCCGCCGCCCGCGGCGAGTTCCCGGACGAGAACGAGCGCCTGGGCGGTGTCGTCGCTCCACCGCCACAGCGGCTCCGGGGGCAGGATCCGTGCCTCCAAGGCTGCCGGGCCTTCGCGGCGCAGGATGCCGAACCAGCGGTCACCGAAGGCATCACCGAAGGCGAGCCCGGACAACGAATCCAGCACAGGGGTAGGCAGGTTGATCACCGGAGCAGTATCACCAGGCGACGGCGTCCCCGGCACTCCGATTTTCGGCGCGGCCGTGTTTCCGGCGCCGCCCGTGCCCTGCTGTGCACCCATGTGCCAAGAAGACCTCCTCAAGTGAGGTCTCCGCGACGAGGCCCAGTCGGCAACAACCCTGGTCAGGATCTCTGCTTCACGCCATCTCGCGGTCGTCGTCACACGTGTGCAGCCACTCCTCCGCCTTGTCCTCGGCTGCGACCGCCGCGCGTCGCGCCCCGACGAGCAGCGAGACGTCGTGGTGCTGATGCATCTCCACGGTTACTCCGTCGAAGACGCCGCCTACCACCTCGGCAGGGGTTGGGGCGGAGTCCGCCACTTGGACCGCCTGGCCCGGCGTGCCCTTTGGCACCACCTGGCACTCATCGGCGAGCCGACGGGGCGGACCTGAAGCGGCGGGGCACGACGTCCGTCAACCACCAGCCGTCCGCGGCCCGTTGCCCGTCGAAAGGCGGCAGTCGGCGATCGACCGGCGATCGTGCGGAGGAACGTGAGGAGAGTGGCCCGGCGCACCCCGAAACCTCGGTACCATCTCAACCCTGTGATGCAGCCGGGGGAGGACTGTTGATCGAACTGGCCGCCATGGTCCGTGAGTTGAAGGAACAGCTCAACGCCGCCATGGCCGAGACGGGACCCGGTCCGCTCCGCTTCGAGCTCGGCTCGGTGGAGATCGAGGCGACCGTCGCGGTCGACCGCACCGGCGGCGTCGACGGCAAGGTGAAGTTCTGGGTCGTCGAGGCGGGTGCTGACGCGTCCCTCTCCGATTCCCGGACCCATCGCATCACGCTCACCCTCCATCCCTCCCTGGTGGCTCCCGACGGCACCCCTCACCGCGTTCTGATTGCGGGCGAAGAGGCGGACGGAGAGCGTTGAGGATTACGCCTTGTTCGTGCCGATGACGCAGCGGGAAGGCTAGACGTACGCTGTCCGGACCGGACTGCGGACGAACTCGATCACGGCCGGAGGGGGTCACGAGGTGGAGGGGCGCAGCGCCGCACGCGTTCGCAACGAGCTCATGGCCGAGATGTCCGGTGTGCTCGCGGCCACGGACACCGTGCGGCGGCAGACGGGTGCGGACATGCTGGCCCAGGACCTGTGCGCAGAACTCCGGCTGTCCGTGGACCCGCCCCACGACCAGCCGCTCACCCTGTGGTCGCGGCGCCTGGTCAAGATGTGCGCGGAGACCGACGAGGGACTGCAGACCCTGGCCCGCTGCCTCGGCTACGCGGAACAGGCATCGGTGAGCGTGCTCGCCCTGTGGCGCCTGGTGGACGAGTGGGAGGCCGCGGCCTTCTTCAAGGACACCGATCTGCACCCCCTGCGGTCCGTCCTCCGCGAGATCCGTTCCACCTCCCTCCTCACCGCCCTGGCCCGCAGAGCCAGCCACGCACGCACCCAGGAACTGGAGGAGTGGTGCGACACGGGCTGGGCGGTCTTCCTGCACCTGGCCGGGAACAACACGGCGGCGGAGGAACTGCCCCCGTCCATGGCGTTCCTCTCCCTCGTCTCCGAGTACCTGGTGAAGGAGGGCCGCACCGAGGAGGCGGAGCATCTGCGCCGCTGGAACCGCAGGCAGGCCCAGCTCCGGGGACTCGCCGAGGAGATGGCCGAATGGCAGCAGGGTGAGTTCGTCTCTCCCGGCGAGGCCGCGTTACACCCGGCGTACCTGCTGATCCAGTTCGAACCGGACGGCGTGGACCCGGACAGCTTCTGGGTGGCCCACTGGCGGCAGTCCGACTCCGACGGCTGGCACCCCATCCCCGGCGAGACGCTCAAGCTGCACCGGGACGACCTTCCGGCCGCCGTGGACCGCCTCATCGAGCAGGCCGAGGAACGCTGGTGGGATCTGCGCCAGCCCGTCGTGATCGAGTTCATCCTTCCCTGGGCGCTCATGGGAGAGCCCGTGGAGTGGTGGCACAAGGAGAGCGACGCGGACGTGCCCACCCCTTTGGTCATGGACTACACCGTCGTCGTACGAAGCTTCGAACGTCTGCGCAAGGGCGCCTGGCACCGGCCGTGGAACAACCGCTGGCGGCAGCTCAAGGACCGGCCCGCGGACAGCCGCTCGCACTGGAGCGAGCCGAACCAGCCCGCCTTCCATCTGGAACGGGAACTCAAGGACGACCAGCAGATCGTCTGCCTCGTGCTGAGCGAGCCGCCGGGCAGCGAATCCCCCGCCGCCCGCAGGGAGTTCATCGCGGCCATGCGGGCCGGGATCCCGGCCGTTCTGTGGGACCGGGGGGACCTCGGCCCCGCCTTCCGGGAGGCGGCCGCGGACATAGTCCAGGAGCGCGGCCTGGCCGGAGTCCTGGAACGCACGCGCCGATGGCGCAATGAGGCGCTGGCGCTGGGACCGGACGACTGGCACGGACATGTGGGCCGTCATCTGGCCCTTCTCCTGGACGATCCGGAACGCATGCCCGGCCCCACCGGATCGGGCAGTGAGCCCCATGGCGACAGGTGAGATGGTGACCGCGGACGGGGGACAGAAGGGAGGGCCTCTGTGATGTCGAGCGCGTCGAGCGGAGAGCACGGGCACCCGCCCGTACTGTGGGTGGGCTGGCCCTCCCACGGGGTGCTCACCACGGGAACCCGGGCTGGTACCGGAGGCCTCCCGTCCGCGTTTTTGCGACCCCAGCGATGCCTTGAGAGTGACCATGGCCAGTGACAACGCCCGGCGTGACCGGCCGGGGTCCGGAGCCGACCTGACGCGTCTGTGGGGCGACTGGCGTTTCGAGGGCGGGGCATTACCCCGGGAAGCCGTTCTCGTCGTCGACTCCCACGTCACCATGCGCGTGTGGGACGAGGCGATCGCCGGCCTCTCCCGGGCCCTGGCCCGGAATTTCACGGCGGTGCACGACGTGGCACTGCTCGGTACGGACGAGATGTTCCCGGCCTCCGTCCGCACCGATCCCGAGCCGTCGACCCCGACGGACGGGACGCGCCGCGTCATCCTCGTGGTCACCGACGGCCTGGCGGCCGGCTGGCATCTCGGGGCGGTGCAGCCGCTCTTGCGGTGCTGGGGCCGGTTCCAGCCGGTCGCCGTGCTCAACCCGCTCCCGCCCCACCTCTGGTTCCGTACCGGCCTCGACGTGCTGCACCTGCGGGTCGGGGCCCACGGCCCCTGGGCCGCCAACGCCGACTGGGACTGGCACGAACGAGAGGTCCCCGCCGCGCCGGGGGAGGAGCAGGGCGACCCGGTGCAGCCGGTTGCGGACGCGGACGACGACGTTCCCCCGGTGGCCGTACCCGTCCTCTCCCTCACGCATCACGGCGCGCGCGCCCTGTCCGGCGTGCTGGAGGGGGCGCAGCCGCACGGGCTGGACCTGCCGGCGACGCTGGCCAATGCGTGGAAGGGACGGCCGGACGCCGCCCGGAACTTTCCGTGGGCGACCGAGTCCGACGACTCCGACGGCTCCCTGTCCGCTGCCGACCGGGTCTTCGATTTCCGTGCAGCGGCGTCCCCCACGGCCTTCCGGCTGGGGGTCCGCCTGGCCGCGGCACCGCTGAGCCTGCCGATCGTCCGCAGGCTGATCGCGTCGACTCCCGGCGCCGGGCCGGTGCACGCCTCCGAGTTCTTCATGAGCGGCCTGGTCCAGCCGACCGGCGTCCACCTCGACGCCCCGGGAGCGATGGTCTACGACTTCCTCCCCGACGCCCGCGAGCAACTGCTCGCGGGCGGCCGCCGCAGCGCCACCATCCGTACGCTGCGCGACGTTCGCGAGGTGCTCGCCTCGGACCCGTCGACCGCGTCCCTGCTGCCGCCCCCTGCGGAACCGCTGGGCAAGACGTCACGGCCACGGGTGACCCAGAAAAGCGCGCCGTTTCTCCGTATTGAGCTGACCGCGCTGGACGCATTGTCCGGGTCACACCTTCAGCGCGCCCGATTGTTGCGACATGCGCTGAAATGGCACGATCAGCGGTATGCAGTCTCGCTTGCCAAGGTCCCGCCTGCCGAAGCCGCCATAGCCCCGTCCACCGCTTCAGGAGCCACCGAAGGAGCCCCGCCGATGTCCACCACGCCCCAGCGCACCGTGGAGGGAGAGCGCACCGTACAGCCACGCGTCTGGGGGAACCTGCCGCCGCGCAACCAGAACTTCACGGGCCGCAACGAGCTCCTCGAACTGCTCGAACAGCGGTTGCGCGAGGGCACGACGACGGTGCTGCCCGAGGCGATCCACGGCATGGGCGGCGTCGGCAAGACACAGTTGGCGATCGAGTACGCCTACCGGCACCAGTCGGACTACGACATCGTGTGGTGGATCCCCTCGGAGCGACCGGGCCAGATCGGCCAGTCGCTGGTGGAGCTGGCCAAGCGGCTGGGGCTGGTGACCACGTCCGAGGCCAACATCGCCGGTCCCGCGGTCCGCGAGGCGCTGCGCGAGGGACGCCCGTACTCCAGGTGGCTGTTGATCTTCGACAACGCGGACAGCCCCGAACAGGTGCGCCCGTACTTCCCGACCGGCGGCACGGGCACGATCCTGGTCACCTCCCGCAACCGCCGCTGGGGGCTGGTGGGCGGCTCCCTCGAAGTGGACGTGTTCACCCGCGAGGAGAGCAAGGAACTGCTGCGCGGATCGGGGCCCGAGCTGGCCGACGAGGAGGCCGAGGCGCTGGCCGAGGCCCTGGGCGACCTGCCGCTGGCCCTGGTGCAGGCGGCCGCCTGGCGGGCCGAGACCGGTATGCCCGCATCCGAGTACCTGCGGCTCTTCGAGAGCAAGCAGAACGAACTCCTCGAAACGGCCCCGCCGCCGGACTACCAACTGCCGGTGGCCGCCGCGTGGAACGTCTCGCTCGACCATCTGGAGACACGCAGCCCGGGCGCACTGCGGCTCCTGCAGCTGTGCTCGTATTTCGCTCCCGACCCGATCTCCAGGCAAATCCTCTCCGGCCCGGGATACAACACCGCTTTCCCGGAGCTGGATGCGGCTCTGAACGACCCGATGAAGCTCGCGCGCGCGATACGGGAGATCAACCGTTACTCCCTCGCCCGTATCGACCACCGCACGAACTCCATCGAGATGCACCGGTTGGTCCAGCACGTCCTGATCAACCGCATGAGCCCAGAGGAGCAGAACCGCATGCGCGAAGGCGCCCACGCCCTGATGGCGTCCGCCGATCCGCGGACACCCACCGACCCGGAGAGCTGGCCACGCTATGCGGAGCTGTACACGCACGTCATCGCCTCCGACGCCGTAACCTCCGACCAGCCCTGGGTGCGCCAGCTGGTGATGAACATCGCCAAGTACCTGTACTACTGGGGAGATCACGAAGTCTGCCTCGACTTCTCGGAGACGGCCTGGAACACCTGGGTCGACGTCTTCGGCGAGGACGATGTGAAGACGCTCCTCATGGGCCAGTGGCTGGTCTTCGTCTACCTGAACATCGGCCGGTACACCGATGCCTCCACCCTGGTGGAGCGCATCCGGGTCGCCTTCGAGCGCGTGTCCGCACCGGACAGCGAGGAGGCTCTGGACACGATCCAGACGGAAGCCGCCGTACGCCGTGTCCAGGGCCGCTTCCCCGAAGGGGCCGAACTGGACCGGGTCGTCTACGAGCGGGCGCGCCGGGCCTTCGGCGACGACGACCCGGCCAGCCTGAACATGGCCCACAACCTCGGCGTCAGCCTCCGCCTCACCGGTGCCATCCGCGAGGCCCTGGAACTCGACAGGAAGACCTGGCACCTGAAACTGCGTCTGTTCGGACGCGACGACCAGCGCAGTCTCGTCACGGAGAACTCCATCGCCATCGATGTGCGCGAGTCGGGGGACTACGTCGGTGCGCTCAGGCTCCAGGAAACCGCGCTGGAGGCCTTCCAGGACGTCTTCGGGAACAACAATCCCGCCACCATCAGCACCGAGCGTGAACTGGGTATCGCCTGCCGGAAGGCCGGGCTCCACGCCCGCGCGCTGGAACTGGCCATCAAGGCCCATGAAGCCTTCACCCGGCGTTACGGGGACACCCACCCCCAGTCCCTGGCCACCGCCCTCCCGCTCGCCATCGCCCTGCGCCAGAACGGCGATCTGGAGGCGGCACGCGCGCGCGGGGCCCAGGCCTGCGCCGGCTACCGCAAGGTCTTCCACGCGCAGCACCCCTACGCCCTGTCCGCCGACGTCGGCCTCGCGGTGTCCGAGCGCCTGCTCGGCAGGCCGGAGGAGGCCCGCCGTCTGGACGACGCGGCGCTCGAAGCGCTGACCGGGAGTCTCGGGGCCGACCACCCGTTCACCCTCGTGGCCGCCGTGAACCTGGCCAGTGACCTGGCGGCACTCGGAGAGCACGATGTGGCCCAGGCCAAGGGGCGCGACACCCTGGCCCGCTGCCGGCAGACCTTCGGCCCCGACCACCCGACCACGCTGGCCTGCGCCGGGAACCTGTCGTCGGATCTGCTGTCCGCAGGGCTCGACAGCGAGGCCACGGAGCTGCGGGTCGACACCGAGGAGCGCCTGCGCCGCGTGCTGGACACCCGGCGGGTCGGCGAGGAGGAGGCCACGCCCCACCCGGCGACGGTGGCCTTCCTGAACGGCACACGCCTGAACTGCGACATCGACCCCATGCCGTTGTAAGAACCGCCGCCAGTGAGGCCGAAGGGGCTGCGCCGTCACACTCGGGCAGTCCTTCAGCCGAGCGGCCCCGGCCGGGTCGTGGCGACACCCAGCCACGCGGCCAGGGCCAGCGGATCGGGCCGTTGCCCGTGCTCCTCGTACAGGGTCTCCCGTACGGCGCGGGCCCACTGGGGCGACCGCATCAGAAAGCGGCTCGCGGCCCGGTGTTCGGGGCTGTCGACCAGGGCCCGGCCCAGTGCCGCCCACGAGCCCACCGCGGGATCCCCGTGCAGCAGCTGATCCGCTAACTCCCGTCGGGCGGCGGACCGCTCCCCGCGGGCCAGGAGGACGTCCACCGGGCCGGCTCCGCGCACCCGGTCGCCGACGGCGGCGGGATCCCGCCAGGAGCCGTCCGGATCGGTGAGGTGATGTCTGGCCAGGACCGCCGCAGTGTCCAGAAAGCGGGCGTCTTCGTCCGGCACCAATGAGGACGCGGTGTGCGTCAGAGGGGGACAGGCGTCGTTCCGTCTCCACGCGCGCACCGCCTCGTCCACCAGATCCGGGGACGGCCGCAGATGATGTTCGCGCCATCGGGCTCGGTGGCTGGCCGAGGCTTCACGAGCCAGCCGCAACTCCGCGTCGGGGACGTCGTCGCCGAGCCAGTCGGCACAGCAGTGCAGCAGCGATTCGAGGAGCCGGTGCCCGAGGGGCGCCAGCCGGTCATGGCCCCGGACGCTGTTGAGTGTCGACCACACCGCCTCCCTCCACAGGGCGAACTCGAAGTGGGCCAGGGGTGCGTGCGCCGGGTCGGCGGCGCGCCGGTTGACGCGCCAGAACCGGGCCACTCCCAGGAAGGCGTAGATGCCCTGTAAAACACCCTCCAGCGGTCTCGGGTCGTCCCGCCACGGCGCATGGAACAACTCGGCCCGCTCGGGTGTCTTCTCGGCCCTTCGCACCAGCGGCGACAGGTGTGTCAGCGCCCCGAGTTTGACGTGCTGGAACTCGTGCACCAGGGTCGCGGCCAGCTCGGAACTCTCCTCGGGCAGCGAGGCGTTGATCCCTCCGAAGGCCTCCGCGGAGGAGCTGCTGTAAGGCCGAAACCTTTCTCCTTTCGGCATGGGAGTAATGGACCTCAGGCCCTGCCGTATCGCGTCCGTCTGGGCCGGCGTGTCGCGGAGCAGGATGTCCCACGCCTCGGTGAGCGAGGACTGCCAGGACCGCGCCTCGGACTCGGAGAGGACCCTCGCAGCGGTGGGTCCGAAGAAGGTGCGATAGGGGTCGTGTTCCTCAAGGGGCACGGAGCCGGCGGCGTCGCCCCGTCCCAGCGTCATCCGGCGAGTGGGCCACCAGCCCGGTACCTGCCGGTCCCGGGCGGGACCCACGACGACCTCGCCGCCGCCACCGGTGATGCGCACGACCGACCGGTCTCCGACGACGTGCGCGGTCGACCAGCCCTCCTGGGCCGGAAGAACCGCGCACCCCAGTCCCGGGAGGGACACCGTCCCCTCGCACACCGGAACCTTCAGGGCGAACTCGATGCGAGCCGCGGCGGACGCTGCGGCGGCCAGAGAGGCCAGGTGTCCCAGCGTCGCCCAGAGCGGGACGTCACTGTGCAGCGTGCCCCGCAGGCGCCTCAGGGCGCAGGACACCCAGGTTCCGGTCCCCGGAGCCAACAGGACCTGCTCGACCACCGCGGGGGCCTGGGCCTGCGCGCGTTCGAGTGACTCCCAGGCGGCGCCGAGGGACACCGGAAAGTCCCCGGACCCGGCGGCGACCGGAACGCTCCGGTCGTAGAGGGCGCGCAGAAGCAGCAGCCGGCGACTGCGTTCGGCGCTGAGCAGCTCCTCGACGGCAGCACCGTCGCCGTCCCCCCGCAGAAGCCCGTGGAGGCCGACGGCCGAGATACTGTGGAAGGCGGATCGATCGTCAGGTGGGCTGCTCACCGAGCACACCGGCATTCTCGCCCCGCCACGCGTGCTGCCCTACTTCTCAACGGCTCCGCGCGGCGGGTTGTGGCCGGCCATCGTGAGGGCGTGGGGGTCGTCGACATCCTCCAGCAACCGTTCGAGTGACTCGGACAAGGCGGGGCCGTCCAGAGAACGCAGTGCCTGAAGTGACACTCCTGAGAGGTCCATGAGTCCGGACTCAAAGGCCGGCGTCGCCCGCTTCACGGCTGCCAAGTCCCCTCCCCCTGCATGATCGTCGCGGCGGTCGTTTCTTTCTAATGATGGCCCAGGCAACGGGTGCCCGAAACCCTGCGTACCGGCCAGTTGCCATCCAACTCAGCTGTGCCGCACCGCAAGTTCGGCCGCCACGCGGTCGACCGTGCGCAGTTCCTCCGAGTCCTCCTCCCAATCCCGCAGTACTTCCATGAACCGGTCGAGAGTGCCCGGATAGCGCAGGCAGGTGCGCAGCACGCCGTACACCTCGTAGCGCAGCCGGTCGTCGCGGGGCCGGTGGGCGGCCACCCGGGGGTCGACTCCCTCCAGGACCGTGTCGAGGCCGTTCGGCCGGCGCAGTGCCGGTACGGCGGTCAACGCGTCCACCAGGTCCTTGAGTTCACGCATCGACAGGGTGTGCGGCAGTGAAGCCAGGCTCGGGGCGCGCGGTGACGGCACGGCCGGGCCGTCGGCGGAGCCGGGGGAGCCGACCGGTACGGGCTGCACGGGCAGGCCCGCGCAGGACCGGAGCAGTTCCAGTTCGGCGGGGACGAGCCCGTCGTACCAGCGTTGCACCCGCACCGCCGCGAGCCGGCCGAGGCCGTCGGAGCGGTGATGGGCGCTGATCAGGCCGATGATCGCACCGCCGGCCCAGAGGGCGGCGCCGGACATGCCCTCCCAGGGCGAGTGTTCCGGTGCGACGTCGTCGGCCGGGGGCCGGACGGCCACCTCCAGGGTTCCCTCCCGCAGGTTGGAGAGGACGGAGACCGTGCCCTCGATGTGGCAGGAGTCGCGGTACCGGACGAGCGCGCCCTGCGCGACGGGACCGGGATCCTCGCGCAGCTTGAAGCGGGGGAAGCCGACCGCGGTGACGGACAGGGTGGTGTCCGACTCCGGGAGGACCGCATAACGGGGCGTGTGGTGGACGGGCGGGGCCGCGGCGGGGAGGCCGGTCATCTCCAGCAGGGCAAGGTCGGCCCGGCCGGAGCGGAGGACCACCTGGGCGTCGCTGGTCCACTCGCCGGGCCGGTCGGCCTCGAAGCGGACCCGGAGCGTGGTCAGGGGCGGCTCCACCACGTGGGCGGCGGTCAGGACGTGCCGCACGCCGACGCGGTACCCCGAGCCCCGGCGCGACGCGCCCCCGGGACGACTCACCATGACCTCTGCGACCCGGGCCATCTCCAACCCCGCAGTCCCCCGCTGCTGTTCACTCACACGGGGCATGTACCCCTCGGCGCGGCGGGGTAAATACCGAGGCCCTTGTGCCCACCCCCTTGTGCCCATCCCCTTCTGCCCGCCCACTTCTGCCGACTGCCGACTGCCGACTGCCGACTGCCGACTGCCGACTGCCGACTGCCGACTGCCGACTGCCGACTGCCGATCGCCGCCTGCCGCTCGCCACTGGACCCGTCTGGCTCGTCAGACCCGTCAGGCCCGGCAAGCCCCGCAGGTGATTGACTGCGCCGCATGGATCTCGCGCGGACGGTCTGGAATGCGCCCCCCTTCGACCCCGAACTGGGCGCGGTGCTGGCGGACTTGGGGGAGGAAGCGAGGGAGCCGTTCACCCCGGAGAACCTCGCGGCCCGGCAGGAACGGGACGCTGCCGCCCGTCCCAGGCCGACGGTCCGCGACCTTGCGGACGGCGGCCGTTTCGAGGTGGCCGAGCTGCGGGTGCCGGGACCGCCGGGCGCGCCGGACGTCACGCTCGTGCGCGCACGGCCCGCCGGGGTCAGCGGGCCCCTGCCGCTGCTCTACTACATGCACGGCGGCGGCATGATCACGGGCAACGCCTGGTCCGTGCTTCCGCGCCTGCTCCGGGAGTGGGCGCTCCCGCTGGAGACGGCCGTGGTCTCGGTCGAGTACCGGCTGGCACCCCAGGCGCGGTACCCCGGACCGGTGGAGGACTGCTACGCCGGACTGGTCTGGGCGGCCGCGCACCCGGACGCGCTGGGTATCGACGCGGACCGCATCGTCATCGGGGGCAAGAGCGCCGGCGGCGGACTGGCCGCGGCACTGGCCCTGCTCGCCCGCGACCGGGGCGGGCCCGCCCCGGTCGGGCAGCTGCTCCTGTGCCCGATGCTCGACGACCGGGGCGACACCGTCTCCGGCCACCAGATGGCCGGTCTCGACACCTGGGACCGGACCTCCAACGCGACCGGGTGGCAGGCGCTGCTGGGCGACCGGTACGGCGCCGCGGACCTGCCGCCCTACGCCGCTCCCGCCCGCGCCACGGATCTGTCCGGGCTGCCCGCCGCCTACATCGAGGTCGGGTCGGCCGAGACCCTCAGGGACGAGGGCGTGGCCTACGCCCAGGCGATCTGGCAGGCCGGTGGCCAGGCCGAACTGCACGTGTGGCCGGGAGCGTTCCACGGCTTCGACACCCTCGCGCCGCGCGCGGCCCTCAGCCGGGACGCCCGCGACGCCCGCTCCCGCTGGCTCCGGCGCATCCTCGCGCACACCGGCGCGTCCCGTCCCTGAGGGCCCCACGCTTTTGCACCGGCGCCCGACGCCTGACGCGGAGGCCCGCACCCACCTCTCACCCGGTCCGCCGAAGGCCGATTGCACCATGGCTGACGGAGCGTCCTTCCTCCTACGATGGAAGCCACCGTCGGGGGAGGGTGGACGTGACGCGCAGGACACCACAGGGGGCCGGGCACCGGCTGGAGGACTCGATCGCCTGGGCGGTCAGGAACGCGGACGGGGTCGTCGCCATCGGCGTCGCCCTGGTGGTCGGCATCATGGACGTCGCCAACCAGAACATGAGCTCCAACATCGTCTCCGGCGCCACGCTGCTGGTCCTCGCCGCACTCGTCTTCGGCTCGCTCACCGAGCGCAGACGCCGGCTCGCCGACATCCAGTGGGCCACCGAGGGGACCAGCCGGGCCATCGAGGATCTCGCCATGGTGCGGACCCTGACCGGTACGGAGGTGGCGCTGGCGCACGAACGGGCCCGGCGCAACACCACCCGCTGGGTGTTCAAGGGCGGTACCGGCACCTATCTGCGCGCCGTCACCCTGCCGGAGTGCGTCGTGGAGGCGCAGCGGCAGCGCCGCTCGCTCAGCATGAAGATCGACATCGTCAACCCGGCCGATGACCAGGTGTGCGACGCCTACGCACGCTTCCGGCGCACCTTCGGCCAGGACCACGGCGGCGACTTCGCCGAGTGGACCACCGAGCGCACCCGCAAGGAGTCGTACGCCACCGTGGTCGCCGCCGTCTGGCACCGGCAGCGCCTGGACACCCTGGAGATCGACGTCCATCTCTCCTCGGTGGCACCGGCGTTGCGCTTCGACCTCTCCGACACCTGCCTGATCATCACCCAGGACGATCCGCGCCGGGTCAGCCTGTACGTGGAGCGGGACCGGCCGCTGTACGACTACTACGTCACCGAGCTGCACCAGAACAGGGAGCAGGCGGTCAAGCTCGACCTGCGGGAGGCCGTCCCGCTGAGCGACGAGCCGACCGTCGACGAGGTGCGGCGGCTGCTCGACCGGCTCGGCCTGCCCCTGGCGCCGAGCTTCACCGACCGTGACGTCGGCGACATCATCGACAAGGCGCTGCGCGCGGAGAACCCCTACCGCAGGTGAGCGCCGTGTTCCGGCCAAGGGGGACACGATGGACTACCCGGCCCTGGAACGGGCCGCCCGGCGGCACGCCACCGCCGAGCTGATGCGGCACGCCGCATCCGAACTGGACCGGATCGCCTCGGGCCGCCGCGCCCTGCGCGCGGTACGCCATCCTCTGGGGTTCGCCTGTCTGCCGATCCTGCGCGACGGCGACGACGGGGTCTGCGTCCACGTCTTCGGTGCCTTTCCGGCGGAGCCCGCCGGCCCGGTGCCCCAAGTGCACTGCCACAGCTGGGACCTGACCAGCACGGTCCTGTACGGCCGCCTGGGCAACCGGCGCATGGACGTCGTCGACGACGACACGACCGGCGATGCCACCCACCGCGTGTTCGAGGTGCTCAGCGATCCCTCGGGCGTCGACCGGATCCGGCCCACCGAGCGGCTGGTGCGCTGCCTGCCCGGGACGGAACAGACCAGCTCCCGGGGCCAGCTCTACGGCCTTCCGGCCGGCGAGTTCCACACCACCAGGGTGCCGGACGGGCACCCCACCGCCACCCTGGTGCTGGGCCGGACCCTGCCCGGCCGGGTGGACCTGTCCCTGGGCCCGCTGTCGGCCCGGGCCCACCGCATGGTCCGCCGGACCTGCGACGCGACCGAGACCGCCCGGATCGCTCGGGCCGCCCTCAGGAGGATCCATGAGCCCGAACCCTGACCCCGCGGCCCCGCGGCCCGGCTTCGCCTCCGAGCACCGCACGGCGGTGGCCGCCGCGGAGGAGGCCGGGGCCCTCCTGAGGTCCCGCTTCCCCGACGGCTTCGCAGCCCGCCCCAAGGGCCAACTGGGCGATGTGGTGACGGACTTGGACGTCATGGCCGAGGAGCTCGTCGTCGGCCGCATCCGCCACCGCTTCCCGCACGACCGGATCCTCGCCGAGGAGTCCGGCGCGCTCGACGGCGACGGCGACGGCGGCCGCACCTGGCTCATCGACCCGCTCGACGGCAGCAACAACGTGGTCATCGGCCTGCCCGTCTACGTCGTCGGCATCGCTCTGTGCGTGGACGACGCCCCGGTGGTGGGCGTCGTCCACGACCCGATGACCGGCCGCACCTGGTCCGCCCTGCGCGGCGGCGGCGCGCACGGTCCCGGCGGCCGGCTCGCCGCACCCGCCGCCGGCCGGCCACTTCCCGCCGCCGGACCGCTGCTCGCCTGGACCCAGGGCCACGCCGTCCGCCGCGACGACACCGCCGCCTGCGCACTCAGGCACACCCTGGAACTCCGCTCCCGGCGACTCCTCCAGCTGTGGGCGCCCCTGGTCGCCTGGGCCATGCTCGCCCGCGGCGACATCGACGGCTTCGTCGGCTACCGCGCCGAGGCCATCGACCTGCCCGCCGGTGCGCTGCTCGCCCGCGAGGCCGGGATGGTCCTGCGGCACTTGGACGGCGCCGAGTTCGGCGGCGGCTTCAGCGGGCCGGACACGGGGCGCTCCTTCGTCGCGGGGCGCCCCGAGATGCTGCCCCACCTGCTCGACCTCGTCGCTACGTCGGCGTCCTCTCCCGTTCCACGTCCGCGTGACAACGGATAGCGCACGTACGCGAGTTTGAGGACGTCTACGATCATGCGCTGGGTGGCGCGCTCTCGAAGTGGACGACGCCGCCGCCCCCACCCACATCCCGGTCCGCGACAGCAAGAACCCCACCGGCCCCGCGATCGTCTTCTCGGCGCGCGCCTGGTCGGCGTTCATCGGTGCTTCATCGGCGTGGTGAAGATCTGCGTCATGGACCCGGGGGCCCGGGCAGGGTGAGGGATCGCCGTACGTTCCGTGTGCGCTGCGGGTGCCTCGTCCGGTGAACCCGGCTCCGGGGGACGATCCCGCGAAACGGGGGAAGGAGCCGCAGCCCATGCTGTCCGCACTCTTATGCCGTGCTCTCAGACGTCGCGCCGCGCTGGGACTGTCCGCGTGTGCGACCGCCGTCGCGCTGACGCTGACGCCCGTGCTGCCGCCGGGAGTCGCGGTGGCCCGGCCCGCGGCGGCCGCCGACACCGCCGCCCAGGGCAAGGCGAAGAAGCCGCCCGCGCCGAAGCCCCGCGGCAAGCAGATCACCAAGTGGTTCCAGGACCCCGTCGGCAACATGGCCTACCAGGCGCGCAAGAGGGCCGGGCTCGGCCAGGCCTACGGCCGCAACCTGGCCATCGGGTTCGTGGACATCACCGGCCTCGACGACGTGGACACCACCGGCTACGACGTGGTCGAGGCCGGGGAGCTGAAGCAGAACGACCCCGCGCTGTATAAGTCGCTCGGCCTTGCCGAGCGTCCGCAGATCGAGCGGTTCGTGATCGTGCCCACCTTCAACAACCCCTCCACCGGCAACGTCGACGGGGCTCACTCCGAAATCCGGTTCTTCTCGCAGGAGTTGAAGTACATGCGGGTCGAGGACCCCGCTCGTACCTTCCTGCTGTACTCCGACCTGTCGCCGTGCGACGGATGCGCGCCGAAGATCCCGGCGAACACCGAAGTGCGCTGGATGACCAAGCAGGGGAAGGGCTCGTTCCAGCGCAGGGAGCGCATCCTCAACGCCGCCGCGACCGCGGCCCACGACGAGAACATGACGGACGCGGACCGCGAGCGCAACGCCAAGGCGGTGGCGCGCAGCCGGCAGCAGGTGCTGGACAAGCGGGCGCGGGAAGCGGAACGGCTGGCGAACCTGTGGGGGAAGGCGCCGTCGGCTCCCTGCGCGACACCGCAGGCGGCGCCGCTCCCGGCAGGCGGGGCCGGTGTCCTCGCACGAGCGGCAAGCCGGTACGTCGTGGCGGCCGACTGCGGGGAGCCGGACGACAAGGCCCCCGCACAGGGTGCCCCGAGCGGGCTGGGCCGCGCACTGGCCGGACCCGTCGCCCAGGCACCCGGCGGCATCGACTTCTCCGCCCTCCAGCTGCGTTACCTCTCCGACCCGGGCGACGGCAGCGGCCTCCAGTACTCCTTCGAGGCCCCGGCCTCCACCACCGGCGGAGCCTCCCCGACGGACGGAACGAACGCCGCCCGGCTCAGTTCGGACGCCTTCTTCGTCTGGCTGGAGCTGAACCCCTCGACGTTCTGGGTGAACCTCAACCCCACCGAACCCGACCGCATCGTCGACGCCGACATGGGCCGTACGGACGTGGGCCGGGTCATGCTCCAGGCGGACCTGCGGCTGAAGAAGGACGTGGGACGGCTCATCCACCCGGCCACGGAGCTGGGCAAGGAGTACCACGACCGGCTGCAGGGCACCTGCTCGTCGTCACGCGTGTGGATCGTGCCCGACCCGGCCGACGTGCGGGCCGACGGTGACAAGCTGTACATCCTCAAGGCGCCGCTCAAGGTCAGGATGGAGTCCGAGTACATCCGTCTGCCCAAGGGACAGAGCGAGTTGGGCAACTGCCCCAAGGAGGACGACGCGACCCGCAGGCACAACGAGTCGCTCTTCCGCAGCCTGGTGCTGCCGAAGCTCACCCAGCTGGTGAACACCGACGCGCACTACGCCGACCTGCGCCGTGTCTACCTCTCCCGCGTCGCCGCCCAGTGGTACCGGGACCTGAGCGTCTCCCGGCACACCACCTACCGTGATCTCGTCGACCACGGTGACATCAACTCCTGGACCACCAGGACGGGTTGGAAGCCCAGGGACACCTTCGACCGGTACGTCCGCTCGTACACCAAGGGCGACTACCACTACACCCGCAAGGAGACCAAGGGGAACACCATCTACACGTACACCTATGTGTACGGGGGCGTGGACCTGACCTCCGTGCCGCTGCGGAAGCTCTCGGACAGCTCCTTCGCCGCGCGCTACTCGGATCTGGCGAAGGACATCCGTGCTTCCCTGACGAGCCCGGCAGGAGGGGCCCAAGCGGCCGGGGCCGACGACCCGCTGTGGCTGGGCTCCGGCACCCCGCGCCAGGCGGCGGCGGAACACGGATCGTCCGAGGACGGCGACGGAACGGGCAAGCCCGTGGCCGACGGCGGACCGGGTGGGTCCGGGCCGGGCCTGCCCACCGCGTGGGTGCTGCCGCCGGCCCTGCTGGTCCTCCTCGCCGCCGTCCTGCTGTGGCGCCGCCGCCGTCGCCCGTCCGCTTCCGGTGGGGCGCTCCCCTCGCGCCGCCCCACCGCCGGCACGGGCACCGACCGACCTCGTTCGCCGTACGACGACTACCTGTGAAGTCGGCTCGTCCACGGCTGCCGTGACGAACGGGATCATGCCGTCGGCGTTCTCCCCGTTCCGGTGTCCGAGAAGGGCACCGGAACGGTCGCCCCGGTCAGGGTGCGGCAGCCTGACCGGGGGCGGGCTCGGTCATGGCGCGGCCGCCCGACCGATGGTGGACGCATTGCAGTGCGGAGCGCCCACCGCCGGGCCTCGCGCGTGCACCGCCAGGACGGGCGAGCACACGGCGCCCGTCGAGTTCGTCATGCACAGGTTGATGGAGAGCCCGGTGCCCTCGGCGACGTCCTTGGTCCGATGGACACGGTCGCCCGCTCCGCTGGTGCTGATCTTGATGCCGTTTCCCGGTTCCCCCCGCACGCCCGCCCCGGTCCCGCGTACGACGAACGACAGGTGGTACGCCTCGGGGTCTGACTGGCGGATCAGCTTCGGCGTGCGCCGGAAGACCAGCGGCTGGAACTCGGCGGACCACACGGTTTCTGAACCCGCAGGCCAAAGGGCGGCCACCGGTGGTCAACGGTGGACTGCACGCCCCGGTCCCATGTCATGACGGGCGCATGCCCAAATGGTGTGAAAGGCGTGCGCACCACCACCCGGCCGCCCACGACCGCACAGGGCCGTTACGGAAGTACGGCACCCACCGACCGTGGACAGCGTCCAGCTGTGTTGTCCCGGGACGTCGGTGACACGCGTGCGGGGTTCTTGAACAGGTGAGGGCCTTCTGGGTCCGGTGGGGATTGCGACATCTACCACCGAAGCTCAGGAGGCCCTCGTGTCCCACCGCAATGCCCCGCTGGCCCCGACCGGCAGGCGTGTGCTGAGGGGATCGCTTCAAACAGCACGCGCAGCGCGCGAGGTCGACCCCGTCAGAGCTTCCCGCCGATCTCGCACGCCCGGCACGGCGGCTGGCCGCAGGTGCACTGCATGAGGGCGTCAACGACCTCGTGGTCGTGGTAGAGGCACTCGTCCCGGCAGGTGTGGCGCGGAATGAACCCGGCCGGGATCTCGCCGGGCCACGGCTCATGGCCGTCCCTGCAGCGGGCGAACCGCTCGGGATCGGTGGAGTGGAGGTCGTGCATCTTCGACCGCGCCTCGTCCTCCAGCTCTCGCACGCGCTCCATCAGCCCCTTGAGCTCGGCGGCGATGCCGGAGTAGTGGTCGGTGCCCGTCCTCACGTGTGCCGCCCGCAGCGCCATCGCCGCGTTGCCCAGAAACCTTCCGGCATCCTGAAGGTCGGTCACGTGATGCATCTGAATGCCATTCACGCTCCGTACCCATACGGCGTCCATGCTGCTCACTGATCCACCTTCCCGGCGTACACCCAGGTCGTTGCGAGACGGTATGCGCGGCGCCGGTGCCTCCGCATAAGGAAAAAAATCAACCTATTTAAGGACGCTAAGGGCATTGGTTGTGCCCGGTCCAGTGGTTTTGGGGTGAATCGCCTCACAAGGGGTGCGGGCCCGCATTGGGCGCGACGCGCTGCGAAGGCCATGCCCCATTCGCCCGGTGGATCTTCGTGAATCTTCGGCTGTTTTCCCGCCCGCCGGCGCTATTCGCTATCCGGCGACCGTGTAAGAGCGTGCTCCTGCTCCGGCGAGTCCGCCGCCGTCGACGATCAGGTAGTCCGGGCGGATGGGCCGCCCGTCGAACCAGCACTCCAGGATCTCCCGGGTACCGGCCGCGTAGCGGGCCTGTGCCGAGAGGGTCGAGCCGGACACGTGCGGTGTCATCGCCTCGTGCGGCATGGTGCGCCACGGATGGTCCGCGGGCGGCGGCTGCGGATACCAGACGTCACCGGCGTAACCGGCCAGCTGTCCGCTGTTGAGCGCACGCACCACGGCGTCCCGGTCGCAGATGAGCGCGCGTGCGGTGTTGACGATGTAGGAACCCCGCTTCATGGCGCCGATCATGTCGTCGTCGAAGAGATTCATCGTCTGCGGATGCAGCGGAGTGTGGATCGACAGTACGTCGACCGCGGAGGCCAGCGAACGCGCGTCGGGATGCCAGGTCAGCCCCAGTTCCTCCTCGACCTCCCCGGGGAGCCGGTGCACGTCGTGGTAGTGCAGGCGGACGTCGAACGGCTTGAGGCGGCGCAGTACCGCCTGGCCGATACGGCCCGAGCCGAGGACGCCGACGTCCATGCCCTCGATGTCGTAGGAGCGGGCGACGCTGTCCGCGATGTTCCAGCCTTTCTTGGTGGTCACCCACTCGTGGGCCGGCATGTAGTCGTGCACCAGGGTGAGGATCTGCATCACGGCGTGCTCGGAGACGCTGATGCTGTTGCTGAACGTCACCTCCGCCACCGTCATGCCGTGGTCGATGGCGCTCGGCAGGTCGACGTGGTCCGAGCCGATCCCCGCGGTGATCGCGAGTTTGAGGCGGGGAGCGGCGGCGATCCGCTCGGGGGTCAGGTAAGCGGGCCAGAAGGGCTGCGAGATCACCACGTCGGTATCGGGCAGCTCGCGGTCCAGGGTGGAGCCGGGCCCTTCCTTGTCGCTGGTCACGACGTAGGTGTCGCCTCGGTCCTCAAGAAATCCGCGCAGTCCCAGTTCGCCCGAGACACAGCCGAGGAGCTGGCCCGGGGTGAAATCTATGGCTCGCGGGGTCGGCGCGGTCTGTCCGCCCGGATATCCGGTGATGCTGGGAATTTCGTCGCGGGCGTAGTTCGGAGGGTAACCGCCGACTGGGTCGGGGTAGAGCACCGCAAGAATCTTTGCCATGGCCGTCCTCCATCGGTGAGGCCGCTGTACGGGTAAACCAGGCCGGACACCGAGGATCTTCCGATTTTAGTCGAGTGCGTGCCGGTGCTTCAATCCCCGCCAACGGCACGGCATGGGGCCGCTGGATAGGCATGCGGGCAGGACGTCGGGCACTTGCTGTCTATCCGAACACGGCCTGCGCCAGGGCCAGACCGAGGAAGACGGCCCCGAGTCCGGCGATGACCGAGGCGAGCACGTTGACCGCCGCAAGGAATCGCGCCCCGGCCTCGGCCAGCCTCAGCGTCTCGTAGGAGAACGTGGAGTACGTGGTCAGGGCTCCGCACAGGCCGGTGCCCAGAAGGAGTTGCACATTCTGCGAGGCGGCCCCGGCCAGGGCCGCTCCCGTCAGCACGCCCAGGATCACCGCCCCGGTGACATTGGCGGCGAAGGTGCCCCACGGAAAGATGGTGTCGTGACGGGCCTGGACCATCCGGTCCGTGAGGTACCGCAAGGGGGCACCGACGGCGCCGCCGAGGGCGACCAGCAAGAACCTCATTCGCTCTCGGCCTCCCGGCCTGTGTAGCGGACCACTTCGACCTCGTGCACGGTGACCAGACCCTCGATGGGCAACTCCTCCAGCTGCGGCAGGAAAGCGCGGATCCTTTCCTCTTCATCGACGATGAAGACCATCGCCGGCAGGTCGTCCGCCATGGACAGCAGCCGTGTCGTGTGGACGATCGAACTCGCGCCGAACCCCTCCACGCCGCGGAACACGGTCGCCCCGGCCAGCCCGGCCCGGTGGGCACGGTGCACGATCTCCGTGAACAGGGGCTTGTGATGCCACGTGTCGGTGTCGTCGACGAAAATCGTCAGATGCAACGCGCGTCCTTGGAGTCTCATCTCGATCCTCTCATCGTCCGGAGGACTCTGCGGGCGCCGACCACGCCGATCGTCACGGCGGCCATCGCCGCGACCACGGTCAGCGCCAGGTAGGCCAGGGCGACGGCGGCCCTGCCCTCCCGCACCAGGCGCTCGATGTCGGCGCAGTACGTCGAGAAGGTCGTGAAGCCGCCGAGGACCCCCGTACCGAAGAACGGGCGCAGCAACGGCGGCGCAGTCCACGCCTCGGTGATCACCACCATGAAGGCGCCGATGACGAGACACCCCACGGCGTTCACACACAGCGTGGTCCAGGGGAAGTCCGCCGCGCCGGTCGGCCACAGCAACGCGGCCGCGTACCGGGCGCAGGCGCCCGCCGACCCGCCCACGGCGACGACCGTGAGCACGTGCACGTGCCGGCGCCGGGCGTCCCTGAGCCGAAGCGCCTCTCCCACGGCGCCGCTCCCCTCAAGATTCCCCGAGCCTGTGACGGGGCGCTGAGTCCGCGGCTACGCGAATTCATCGCCACGGGCCCGCACACCGATTTTATCGGCACGTGTTTCTGTGACACTCGTACGACGCTCTCCAGTCGTCGTCGGCCTGACGTCTTCGGCTTGACACGGAGATTTACGAGACGTCTCCTGGAAGGGAGAAAAAAACCTCGGAGGCTGCTGATGGCAACCTACGAATATCTATGCGGCTGCTGTGGGGCATTCGAAGTGCAGTTGCCGATCGGCACGGCACCCAAAGCCTGGGATTGCCCTGATTGTGCGGGTGCGGCACGGCGCGTGTACTCCGTCCCCGGCTTCGCGCGGACTTCGAGCGCGGTCGCTGCGCTCCATGCCCGGGAGGAGCTGTCCCGTGAGGCCCCGGCAGTGGTCTCCGAAGTGCCGCCGGGCAGGAGGGTGCGCACGCAACCGCACCCGGCGCTTTCCCGGTTGCCGCGGCCCTGAGGGCGGTGGTCGACACAGCGGAACCTTTCACGCGTCGACATCCGGACACGGACGTCCTCCCCAAGCGGACTTAGGAGGTGCGTCCCTGTGGCAAACGTGGGACTGCTCTTCGTCGGTGCGGTGCTCTTCCTGAACGGGCTGATCCTCCTCAACAAGGTCGGCGCCCGGTCGGGAGCGGTTTTCAACCTTTTCGTCGGTGCACTCCAGGTACTGACGCCGACGTACCTCATCTTCACCGCCGACAACGACCCCAAGAAGATACTGGCGGCATCCGGAATCTTTCTTTTCGGATTCACCTATCTCTATGTGGGCATCGGCCTGCTCGCCGGCCTCGAAACCGAGGGCGTCGGCTATTACTCGCTCTTTGTGGCAATCGCTGCCCTGGGATATTCGTTCGTCAATTTCCACCAGTTCAAGGACTACCCGTTCGGAGTCATCTGGCTCTACTGGGCATTCCTGTGGTTCCTGTTCTTCCTGTTGCTCGGCCTCAAGAAGGACGGACTCCGTACCTACGTCGGCTGGGTCACGGCGATCGAGGGCTGGGTCACCGGCGTGATACCCGCCGGGCTGCTGCTCGCCGGCTACTGGAAGCACCCCGACGAGACCGCCATCGCACTGGGCGTCTTCGCCGTGGTGGTGTTCTTGCTGCTGTGGCCGCTCACCCGGGCATCGAGGCAGCCGGCCCCCGCCATCCCGACGTCCGGCGCGGACACATCTACGTGACCGGATCACAAGCACGAGGAAGCTGTCATGCCCGAAGTCATCTTCAAAGTGGACCAGACCAAGTCCATGCGTGATCAGGACGTCCCCGGACACAACAGGTGGCATCCGGACGTCCCCACGGCCGTCATGGTGAAGCCAGGGGCGGAGTTCCGCATGGAATGCCGTGACTGGACCGACTGCCAGGTCGGCAACAACGACTCCGCCAACGACGTACGGGACATCGACCTCACCATCCCGCACATGCTCAGCGGCCCCATAGGCGTGGAAGGCGCCGAACCGGGCGACCTGCTCGTCGTCGACATCCTCGACCTCGGCCCCGTGCCCCAGCAGACCGGGACCGCGGCAGGCCAGAGCTGGGGCTACACCGGCATCTTCGCCAAGGCCAACGGCGGAGGTTTCCTGACGGACTACTTCCCGGACGCCTACAAGGCGATATGGGACTTCCACGGCCAGCAGGCGGTCTCCCGCCACCTGCCCGGCATCCGCTTCACCGGAATCACCCACCCCGGGTTGTTCGGAACCGCCCCGTCCACCGAGATGCTCGCCCGCTGGAACGCCCGCGAGAAGGCGCTGATCGACACCGACCCGAACCGGGTCCCGCCACTAGCCGTACCACCGGACGCCAGCAACGCGCTCGCCGGCACGGCCACCGGGGACCTCGCGCGGCAGATCGGCGAGGAAGGCGCCCGCACGGTTCCGGCCCGGGAGAACGGAGGCAACCACGACATCAAGAACTTCACCCGGGGATCGCGGGTCTTCTACCCCGTACAAGTCAAGGACGCCAAGCTCTCCGGAGGTGACCTGCACTTCAGTCAGGGCGATGGGGAGATCACCTTCTGCGGCGCCATCGAGATGGGCGGCTTCATCGACTTCCACGTCGACCTGATCAAGGGCGGCATGGAGAAGTACGGCATCTCCACCAACCCGGTGTTCGTACCGGGCAACGTCGAGCCGAGGTACACGGAGTTCCTCACCTTCATCGGAATATCCGTCGACCACGACACGGACACGAACTACTACCTGGACGCGACGCTGGCATACCGCCGGGCCTGCCTCAACGCCGTCGAGTACTTCAAGAAGTTCGGCTACAGCGGAGAGCAGGCCTACCTGCTGATCGGCTCCGCTCCCATAGAGGGACGCATCAGCGGCATCGTGGACATCCCCAACGCCTGCTGCTCGCTGTACATCCCCACCTCCATCTTCGATTTCGAGGTCCGGCCCAGCGCCGCCGGCCCCATGAAGGCCGATCGCGGCCAGTGCGCGGTCTCCGCAGCCTGACCGGACAACGGCCCCGGAAGGACAGGGCGGGTCAGGGGCGCTGCAACGAGCGCCCCTGACCGTTGCATGCGGGCCCCGGGCAGCCGAGAACCAGGGCCCTCTCACGGATCACCGGGCGGACCACATGAACCAACCTCCCGGGACAACACACCTAGCGCGTCAGCGCCAGCGCGGTCACCGACGCCAGCACCGCCGCCGTGGCCAGGACCGCGCCCGTTCCCATCAGGCGTGCCACCGGCACACGCACCCCGTACGCATGGCAGCGCTCGTACCACAGCAGCGTCGCCAGGGAGGCCCACGGTGTGATCACCGGGCCCGCGTTGGTGCCGACCAGCAGGGCGAGGAGCTGGTCGTGGTTGGCGACCGGGACGGCTGCCTCCCCGGCCAGGTACACGGGGAGGTTGTTGAGGGCGTTGGACAGGCCGCCGCCGACCGCCGCGGCGCGGAACATGCCGAGCGTGCCGCCGTCGTGGCCGACCGCCGACGCCAACAGGTCGTGCAGCCCGTGCGCGTTGACCGTCTCGACCACCAGGAACATCCCCGGCACCATCACCAGCAGCCGCCAGGGCACGAGGGACAGCCGGAGCGCGGAACGGTGCCGCAGCGCGAACGCCGCCACGGCGAGCGCCGCCGCCGTCGCGGAGGCCATCCACAGCGGTACGTCGGCCACCAGGATGGCCAGCAGGAAGCCGGCGCAGGCGAACGCGCAGGCGTGGAAGAGGACCGGGTCGGCGGGACGGTGCACGCCGGGGGGCGTGTACCGGTCGGTGGTGGGCGTACGCAGATCGTCCGCCCGGGCCGCGCCCGGCCCGGAGACGGAGACACCCGCCAGGTCCGGCCTGTGCGCACCCGGCCCGTCGTCCTCAGCCCCACGCCTGCCCCGGCGCCAGAAGAACAGCCACAAACAAGCCATGGTCACTGCGACAGCGGCGAGCTGCGGCGCCCACATCCGTCCCGCCAGCCCCAGCGGTGACAGCGCGACCCTGTTCGCGGCCAGCAGGTTCGTGAGGTTGGAGACCGGCAGGAGCAGGCTCGCCGTGTTGGCCAGCCACACCGTGGTCATCGCCAGCGGCACCGGTGCGATGCCCACCCGGGAGGCGAGCGCCAGCATCACCGGGGTCAGCAGGACGGCTGTGGTGTCCAGGTTCAGGGCGATGGTGGTGACGGACGCGAAGGCCACGCAGAGCAGGAACAGCAGCGGGTAGCTGCCCCGTCCCGCCCGGGCCACGCGGGCCGCGAGGACGTCGAACACCTCGGCCCTGCTGGTCAGTTCGGCCAGCACGATGACCGTGCCCAGGAACCCCAGCAGCGGGGCGATGCGCGTCATCGCGTCGGACGCCGAACCGGTGGGCAGCAGACCCGTGGCCACGCACAGCAGCCCGAGCGCCAGCAGGCCGATCGCCACCCGGTCGAGGACATGCAGACGCTGAAGGACACGCACGCCTGGAAGCCTCGCACATCTGTGCCCCGCTGTGACCACGGGGCCGTCGAACGCCTGGAAACGGCCGGTATCACGCTCGCTGCTCACGGCATCATGAATACATGGTGGCTCGTCAGATCATCCCGGGGGACACCGGGCCATTGGATTTCTTCATCAGTTACTCACCGGCCGACGAACGCTGGGCGTCATGGATCGCCTGGACCCTGGAGGAGGCCGGCTACCGCACGGTGCTCCAGGCCTGGGACTTCGTGCCGGGAACCAACTTCGTCGACTTCATGGACCGCGGTGTGAGCGAGTCCGCCGCCGTCATCGCCGTCCTCTCGCACAACTACGAGCGCTCGCGGTACGGGCGGATGGAGTGGCAGGCCGCCCTGCGGGCGGACCCGGACGCACCGGAGCGAAGACTTCTCACCGTGCGGGTGGAGGACATCCCGGTGGAGGGGCTCCTGGCCACCATCACCTATGTCGACCTGGTGCCGGTCACCGACCCGTCGGCCGCCCGCGACCTGCTGCTCACCCGCGTCCGGCAGGCCCTCGACGGCCGCGCCCGGCCCGCGCTGCGCCCCGACTACCCGGGCGGAGCCGGCCCCCTCGCCCCGTCGGCCCCGGCCATGCCGTCCCTGCCCGCAGGGCGGCCGCTCGGCCGGTCCGGCTGGGCCGGGCGGCGCAGGCCCGCCGCCCCGCCGTCGTATCCGCGGGTGACGGGCGAGGCCCGCGGGCGTGAGGCGGTCACCCTGCTCCATCTGGCCGGGCCCGCCTTCGGGCGGGGCCAGGACCCCGCCGAGCTGCAGGCGGCGATCTGGGGCGACCTGGTGGAACTCACCGACGCCGGAGCGCCTTCACCCGATCTGCTGGTGGTCACCGGCGACCTGACCGCGAGCGGCAGCCGCCGGGAGTTCGAACAGGCCCTGTCCTTCCTTACCGGACTGCGCGCCCTGCTCGGCCTCGAACCGCACCGGGTCGCCCTCGTCCCGGGCGGCCAGGACGTCAACCAGGCCGCCTGCCACGCCTACTTCAGCACCTGCGAGGCCGACGAGATGCCGCCCCGGCCGCCGTACTGGCCCAAGTGGCGGCACTTCGCCGGTCTCTTCCAGGAGCTGTACCAGGGCCTGGACGTGGTCTTCGACAGCGACCAGCCCTGGACCCTCTTCCCCGTGCCCGAACTGCACACCGTGGTCGCGGGACTGAACTCCTCGATGGCCTACAGCCACCGCCGCGACGACCAGTACGGCCTCGTCGGCCCCGAGCAGGCCGCCTGGTTCGCCCAGGCGCTGCGCCCGCACGAGGCAGAGGGATGGCTGCGCATCGGCGTGCTGCGCCACGCACCCGGCACCGCCCGGCCGCCCGCGGTCCGCCGCACCGCCGCCTCCCCGGACGGCTCCGGGCCGCTGCGCGACACCGACGTCCTCACCCGGCTGACCGCGCCCCGGCTGCACCTGCTGCTGCACGGTCCCACCGACCCGGGTGCGCTGCCCGCCCTCACCACCCCCTCCGGCGAGGTGCCGGTGATCGGTGCCCTCGCGCCCGGCCGGCACCAGCTGCTCCGGGTCACCCGCGAGGGCCTGGCGACCTGGCAGGGCCCAGGAGATCCGCAGCGGCGCCCGGTCCAGTGGCGGCGGGCCCACCGCGCCTTCGGGCCCGAGGACGCCGACGGACCCGCGGTCGCCCCGGCCCACACCCCGCAGCCGGACGGGGCCCTGCGCCCCGAGCCCGAGCTGCGCGCCGTGCAGAGTCCGGCCGAGATCCTGCTCGCCCGGGTCACCGAGGTCTGCCGCACCCGCCACGAGGGCGCCCAGATCCGCCAGGTGGACGGACCCGTGCCCCAACTCCTGGTCACCTGGAGCCAGTCGGGCTTCGTACGGCAGCAGCGGGTGGCCGTCCACACCGGCACCCCGACCGCGCAGGACATCGACCGGTTCGTGGCCCTCGTGCACGCCGCCGACTCCGAGACCGAGGCCGAACTCGTCCACGACGGCCGGCCGCCCGCGGGCGAGCTGCGCGACGCGGCCCGCCGCAGGGGCGTCAGGGTGCGCAGCTTCACCGAGTTCCAGGGGCTGCTCGACCTGCGTGCCTACGTGGCCGCGCAGAGCGAGCGGCTGCGCACCGACCCCCGCTACCCACCGGGCATGTACCTGCCCCAGCGGTACCGGGAGGTGGAGCGCCTCGACGCCGAGGACCGCGACGGGCTCGTCGACGAGATGCTCCGGCTGCTCGACTCCGACCAGGGCCGCTTCCTACTGCTCCTCGGCGACTTCGGGCACGGCAAGACCTTCGCGCTGCGCGAGCTGGCCCGCCGCATCCCCGCAGAACTGCCGCACCTCGTGCCCCTGCTGGTGGAACTGCACGCCCTGGACCGGGCCTACTCCTTCGAGGGGCTGGTCGCCGCCCACCTCGCCGCCCACGGCGTCGACAACATCGACCTGCGCGCCTTTCGCTACATGCTCCAGCAGGGCCGGATCGTGCTCCTCTTCGACGGCTTCGACGAGCTCGTCAACCAGGTGACGTACGACCGTGCCGCCGAACGCCTCCAGGTGCTCCTCGACTCCGCCGTCGACAGCGCCAAGATCCTGGTGAGCAGCCGCACCCAGCACTTCCGCTCCCAGGGCCAGGTGCTGACCGCGCTCGGCGAACGCGTCGGCCTGCTCCCGCACCGCCGGGTGCTGGCGGTCCAGGAGTTCACCCCGCAGCAGATCCGCGCCTACCTGGTCAACCGCTACGGCGGCGACGCCCAGGCCGCCGACCGCCGGCTGCAGCTCCTCGACGCCATCCCCGACCTGCTCGCCCTGTGCCGCAACCCCCGGCTGCTCGGTTTCGTCGCCGACCTGGACGACGACCGGCTGCGCGCGGTCGCCGGTGCCGGCCGCGCGCTCAGCCCCGCCGGCCTCTACCAGGAGGTGCTCACCGCCTGGCTGCGCTTCGAGGAACAGCGGGCCGGCGCCGCCCCCGGCCGGGCCGCCGGACTCGGCCTGGACCAGCTGTGGCACGCGGTCACCGCGCTCGCCCTCAGACTGTGGGAGAGCGGCCAGGACTCGCTGCGCCTGGACGAACTGACCGATGTCGCCGAGACCCTGGCCGGGCTTGCGGGCACCCGCCTCTCGGTGCCGCAGACCGCGCACGCCATCGGCTCCGGCACCCTGCTGGTGCGCAGCGACGAGGGCATGTTCCGGTTCATCCACGGCTCGGTCGTGGAGTGGCTCGTCGCCCGTGAGTGCGCCCAGCGGCTGACCGCCGGGGACGACAGCCTGCCGGCGCGACGCCAGCTCAGCCAGCTGGCCGTGGAGTTCCTGTGCGACCTCGCCGACCACCGGCTGTGCCAGGGCTGGGCCGAGCGGCAGCTGAGCGGCGGCACCGGTGACGAACCCGAGGGGACCGAGGCCGGGCGCGCCAACGCCGTGAAGATCCTCAGCCGGCTGCGCGTGCCCGCCCACACCGACCTGCGCGGCGCCTCGCTGGCCGGCGAGGACCTCTCGCACCGCGACTTCTCGGGCGTCGACCTGACCCGCGCCGACCTCACCGACGCCCGGCTGGTCGGCGCCAACCTCTCCGGAGCCGTCCTGCGGCACGCCCGGCTGACCGGAGCCCGGCTCGACGGCGCGGATCTGACCGGCGCCGACCTGCGCGGCGGAGATCTGCGCCGGGCCCGGCTGATCCGCGCCGACCTGACCGGCGCCCGGGTCGACGGCGGCCGGTGGCGGCAGGCGGCCGTCATCTCGGCGACCACCGGCCCCCTGGCACAGACCCCCGAGCTGGCCACCGCCGCCGTTGCCCCCGGCATGGCCGTCGACTCCGGCTTCCGGCCCTCCGCGGTGGGCGTCCCGTACGGCTTCAGCAGCTCCACCCGGCTGCCGGAGCCCATCTCGTACAGCCCCGACGGCGAACTGCTCGCCGTGGGCAGCGAGGACGGCGGTGTGCTGCTCTGCGAGGCCGCCACCGGGCTCGCGCTGCGCACCCTGGAGGGCCACACCGGCCGGGTCTACGCGGTCAAGTTCCGCGAACGGGTGCTGGCCACCGGCAGCTCCGACGGCACCGTACGGCTGTGGGACCCGGTCTCCGGCCGCTGCCTGCACCGGCTGGACATCCACCCCGGCGGGGTCTGGCCGGTCGCCCTCGACACCGACGGCTCCCTGCTGGTCACCGGCGACGCCGACGGCGTGGTCACCGTGTGGGACCCGGCCACCGGCACCCCCCTGCACCGGCTGCCCGGACACACCGCTCCCGTCTACACGGTGGCGTTCGGCCCGGACAGCAGCACGCTGGTCACCGGGGACGCCTCCAGCGGTGTACGCCTGTGGGACCTTGCCACCGGAGCGCAGACGGGTGAACTGCCGGGCCACCGCGGCGTCGTGTACCGGGCGCGGTTCAGCCCGGACGGCACCCAGCTCGTCACCGGCGACCGCGGCGACGAGCGGCGGGGCGGCACCGTCCGGGTGTGGGACCTCGCCACCCGGACCCAGCGGCACGAATTCACCGGCCACTCCGGGCGTGTCTACACGCTGGACTTCCACCCCGGCGGACGGTTCCTGGTCAGCGGCGACACCGACGGCGAGGTGCGGCTGTGGGACCTGGCCGCCGGGCGCAGCGCCGGGCTGCTCGGCGGCTGCCGCGGCGCCGTCTACCAGGTGCTGTTCGACCCCGACGGGACCCAGCTCGCCGCGGGGGACAGCGCCGGAGTGGTCCGGCTGTGGCGGATCGACCCGGTGTCCGACCCCGTCGCCGTACCGCTGAACCGGCAGCCCGCCGAGCACCGCGGCTCGGTGTGGGTGTGCAAGTTCCGTCCGCACGGCGACACACCCGCTCCGGGCACCGGCCCGCTGCTGGTGACCGGCGGCAACGACGGTGTCGTCCGCCTGTGGGATCCGTCCACCGGCCAGGGCAGGCGCATCCTGCGCGGCCACGGGCGCCGCATCGGGACCCTGTCCTTCAGCGCCGACGGCTCGATGCTGGCGGCCGGCGGCAACGACGGTGTGGTGCGCGTGTGGCACTCCGCCTCCGGCCGGCGGCTGCGCGAACTGACCGGGCAGAGCGACCGCCTGGTGTCGGCGGTGTTCGGCCCCGCAGGCCCGCTGCTGGCCACCGCGAGCAGCGACGGCGACATCTATCTGTGGAACGCCGCCACCGGTGAGTACCAGCGTGAGCTGGACGTCGAGACGGACCATGTGTGGGCCGAGGCGTTCAGCGCCGACGGCGAACTGCTGGCCACCGCCAACGACGACGACACGGTCCGCCTGTGGTACCGGGCGACCGGGGCCCATGTGGCCACCCTCACCGAGCACTTCGGGCGGGTCCGCGCGATCGCCTTCCGCCGGGACGGCGCCGTCCTCGCCACCGGCTGCGACGACCGCAAGGTGCGGATCTGGGACATGGCCGAGCACCGGATCACCGGCGCCCTGGACGGACACCAGGACCGGGTCTACGCCGTGGCGTTCGCCCCCGACGGCTCCTGGCTGGCCAGCGCCTCCTGGGACGGTACGGCAGCGATCTGGAAGGACGGGGAGATCGCCCACCGCCTGACCGGTCACACCGGCAAGCTGTGGACGGCGGCGGCGCATCCGCTGCGGCATCTGCTGGCGACCGCCGGCGACGACCGGACCGTACGGCTGTGGGACCCGCACACCGGCGCCGCGACCGCCGTCCTCACCGGCCACACCGGCCGCGTGCTGGCCGTCGCCTTCAGCCCCGACGGCTCCCGGCTCGCCTCCGCGGGCGAGGACGGCACGGTCCGCCTGTGGAACGTCCCCGCGGACGGCCCGCCCGCCCTGCGCGCCACCCTCGTCGGCATGCCCGGAGGCTGGGCCGCCCTGTCACCCTCCGGCGGCTACAAGTACGAGGGAGACGTCACCGGCGAGTTCTGGCACGCGGTCGGCATGTGCCGCTTCGAGCCCGGCGAGCTGGACGGGCATCTGCCCGGCGTGCGGCAGGTCCCGCTGGACGGGCCGCTGGAGTGAGGCGGACGCGGGCACCGGAAGCGAGGCCGGCGCGGCAGCGGAAGCCGGGTGGGCACAGGCGCCGGAGGTGAGCCGGGCACAGGCACCGGAAGAGAGGTGGGCACAGGCACCCGAAGCGAGGTACAGGCACCGGAAGCGAGTGGGCGCAGGCACCGGGCAGAGGGGCCCCCGAGGTTTTGAACATGTTCAATTCCAGGCGTACGCTCCTGCCATGAGCGACAGAGCCGCCCTGCTCAAGGGCATTCGCGCCTGGCTGGCCTTCTTCGTCGTGTGCCTGGTGCTCAGCGGCACCACCGCGTTCCCGCTGGTGCACGAACTGCACTGGACCGAGGACGCGCTGCGGTCCCTGTCCGCGCAGCAGTACCTGCCGGGGCTGACGGACTGGATCTCACGGGTACGGCAGGGGCTGGACACGGCCGACGCGGAGTACCCCTTCCTGCTGTACGGCACGGACTGGCTGGCGTTCGCCCACCTCGTCATCGCGGTCGCCTTCTACGGGCCCTACCGCGACCCGGTCCGCAACATCTGGGTCGTCGAGTTCGCGATGATCGCCTGCGCCGGCATCATCCCGCTCGCGCTGATCTGCGGTCCGCTGCGCGGGATCCCCTTCTGGTGGAGCGTGATCGACATGTCGTTCGGCGTGTTCGGGGTCGTCCCGCTGTACGTCGTACGGCAGAAGATCAAGCGGCTGGAGACGCTCGGCCGGCCGGTTCCCGCCGCTTGAGGACGGCCGCGACGACGCGCCGGGCGACCGGGTTCGCCCCCTGGCCCTTCCCGCAGCTGCGGCCCGGAGAGCCAGGGGGTTGTCAGGGGGCGTTCCCCGGGGGCGTGCCGCTCACCTCAGGCGCCGGGCGAGTGCCCTGACGAGTTCGGTCCTGGCGATGCGCAGGGCGGGGGTTCCCTCGTGGCGTGCGGGCTTCGCGTACCAGGGCAGCGCGCGGCGCCGCCACTTCGCGGGGGGAAGGGCCGCGGGGACGTGCGGCAGGGGCCACTGCCAGGGCCCGAGCCGGACGTGGCCGTTCCACAGGCCGGCCGGGAGGCCGGTGACCGGCACGCGCACCACGAAGCGGCCGTCTGCGCCCGGCGCGGGGCGGGCCGGGTAGCCGGCACTGTCGCCCCGGTCGCTGGTCAGGACGGCCCGCAGCTCGCCCTCGGGGTACTCGGTGAGCGTGCAGCGGCCGGTGAACTCCAGCTCGGTGGGGGCGTCGGCGGCCCAGCGGACGTCGTCGAGGCCGATGTGCGGCGCCACCCGGTGCTTGGCCTCGCCGAGGTCGAGGGTGAAGTTGCCGTGCGGTGTGGTGGTGTAGAGGGTGACGGCACGCAACGCGTCGCCCGTGGCGACGACCCGGGTACTGGCCTTCGCGAAGACGTCGGCGGACCGCTTGCTGCCGATCCGGACCTCCTTGGACAGCCCCTGGGCGCCGACGGCGAGGGAGATGTCCCACAGCCCGTCGCCGAGCGGCTTGCCGCCGGCGGCGGTGGCGATGTCGACGACGGCCTCGAACCCGGCTCGGTCGTAGGCGAACCGGCCCTCGTCCTCGCCCGCCCCCAGGCCGGGTGTCGCCGTGTGGGTGACGGGCAGGCGGTACTCGACGGCGCTGCCCCGCTCCCGCAGGACGAGATCGGTGGAGACGTCCCGGGTCTCCACACGGTGGAGGTAGGCATGGCCGGCCAGGTGCAGCACGGTGCCCTGCAGCTCCGCGCGGGTGAGGTGATGCCGGGTGCCGAGCTGGGCGGTGACGTCGTAGCAGGAGTCGGGGATACGGCGGTCCGGGTCACGGAGGTAGGGGTAGCGGGCGAGCGCGCGGCCCTGGTCGACGAGCAGGGGAGTGGCCGCCTTGGTCCGGCCCAGCTCCTTCTCGAACGCGACGACCTCCAGCAGCTCGTCCAGCATGCGACGGCGGACCAGGTGCAGCCGCAGCCGGGCCATCGCCGAGAGCCGGTCGTTCATCCCCTCGTGCCACAACGGCTCGATCGCGTCGGCCAGTTGGGCCAGCATCTTCTCCTGGACCTCCCGGGGCTCGTGGACGAGCTGGTCGGCGAGGAGCTGCTGGACCTCGACGGTCAGATGCCGGTGGGCCAGGTGGTCGCGGCCGGGGCCGGGCGGCACGGTGTCCAGGATCAGGTCGACCATGCGCGGCAGGAACCGCAGCCGCCGTTCGGAGCCGGTCAGCCGCCGGGTGATGTTGCCCTCGTCCTCGCGCAGCACCCAGTACAGGCAGTCGTAGTCGGCGACCACGGAGATGCCGGAGGCGTGCAGATAGGCCGCGCCGACGAACAACTGGTCCTCGCCGATGGCCAGATCCGTCGGGAACCGCAGCCGGTGGCGCTCCAGCAGCTCCCGCCGGAACAGCTTCATGGGGTTGAGCGTCCAGTACACGCGGGAGGAGAAGACGTCGGTGCGCGGCTGGTTGCGCTTGAACATCGACGCCGGAGCGCCGCGTCCGCCGACGCCCACCATCTTGCCCAGCACGATGTCGGTGCCGTTCTCCTCGGCCATGGCGACCATGCGCGCGAGGGCCTCGGGGCCGAGGTGGTCGTCGGCGTCCAGGAAGAAGACGAACGTACCCGTGGCGTGCGCGAGCCCGGCGTTGCGCGGCGCGGACGGGCCGCCGGAGTTGGCCTGGTGGAAGACGCGCAGCAGTCCCGGGTACAGGCCCTCCAGGCGCTCCAGCTCGGCCGTCGTGCCGTCGGTGGACCCGTCGTCGACGACGATGACCTCCAGCCGGTCACGGCCGATGGTCTGCTCGGCGACCGAGGCGACGCAGCGGGTCAGATAGGGCATCGCGTTGTAGGCAGCGATGATCACCGAGACGGTGGGGCCGGGCATGCGTGTGCGCTCCAAAGTAACCGGACAGCCCCACTTCACGGAGGGTTCCGGTATCTCCTATGGAGGCTCTCTGCGCGGGGGAACCTTGACTGAGTCTGTGAACCTACCACGTACTTTCGGTGCCCGAGCTGTGAGGGTGGGGCGAAGTGCCATTTCAAGGCTGATTCCGGTCAGGATCGGGCAGGGTCTGCCGACTGGCGAGGCCTGCCGGCCAGAGAGGCTGCCGACCGGAGAAGGCTGCCGATCAGAGAGGGCTCCGATCAGAGAGGGCTGCCGGGCGTGGTGCCCGGCGGCCGGCGGGGTCAGCCGGGCTGCGACCGCAGCATGTGCAGGGTGTCGATGCGGTTCGTGGTGATGGAGTCGACCCCCAGGTCGAGGAGGCGGCGCAGGGAGCGGCGGGTGTCCGGCGTCCAGACGGACAGCAGGTAGCCGTCGTGGTGGACGCGGGCGGCCAGGTCCCGGTCGACCAGGGAGAAGCGGTAGTTGAGCCAGCGGGGGCGCACCACCTCCAGCAGCGCGGGCCGGGGCGGCGCCAGGGTGGTCCAGGTCAGGGCGATCTCGGCGGACGGATCTTCGGCGCGGACGGCGAGCATGGCCTCGGCGTGCGCGCAGTAGTAGACGCGGTCCCGGGCCCCGGCCTGCCGTACGGCGTCCATGGTCCTGCGCACGGTCCGGCGGTCGACCCGGCCGCACAGGTCCACCATCACGCGGCTGCCGTCGGTCGCGGTCAGGGCCTCTTCCAGGGTCGGCACGCCGCCCCCGGTGAGCCCGCGCACCTCGTCGGCCGACAGCGAGTGCAGGGGACGGTCGTGTTCCCACAGCCGCTTCAGCGTCTCGTCGTGCAGAAGCACGGGGACGCCGTCGCGGGTGAGCCGTACGTCGAACTCCACCGCGTCCGCGCCCCGGTCGAGCGCGGAACGCAGGGAGTCGACGGTGTTCTCGCGGAAGCGGTAGGGGTCGCCGCGGTGGGCCACGGCGGTCACGGTCTGCATGGCCCCATTGTGACCGTGCCGCCCCGGGTCATGACGCAGGGATCAGGAGGCGAGCCACGTGGTGGTGTACGTGTCGATCTCCTGCGCGATGCGGGCCTTGTCCGCCGTGTCCATGAAGGACGCTTCGACGGCGTTCTGCGCGAGGCCGGCCACGCCCCGCTCGTCCAGGTCGAGGAGGCGGGCCGCCACCGCGTACTCGGTGTTGAGGTCGGTGCCGAACATCGGCGGGTCGTCGGAGTTGATGGTGACCAGCACGCCCGCCGCGGTGAACTCCTTGATCGGGTGCTCGTCGAGGGTGCGGACCGCACGGGTGGCGATGTTGGAGGTCGGGCAGACCTCCAGCGGGATGCGGTGCTCGGCGAGGTGGGCGAGCAGCGCGGGGTCCTGGACCGAGCTGGTGCCGTGTCCGATGCGCTCGGCGCGCAGCTCGGTCAGCGCGTCCCACACCGTCTGGGGGCCGGTCGTCTCCCCGGCGTGCGGGACGGAGTGCAGACCGGCGGCGATGGCCCGGTCGAAGTACGGCTTGAACTGCGGCCGGGGTACGCCGATCTCGGGACCGCCGAGCCCGAACGAGACCAGGCCCTCCGGGCGGATCCGGTCGTCGGTGGCGAGGCGGGCGGTCTCCTCCGCGGACTCCAGACCGGCCTCGCCGGGGATGTCGAAGCACCAGCGCAGGATGGTCCCGAACTCCGCCTCGGCCGCCTTGCGCGCGTCCTCGATCGCGGCCATGAAGCCCAGCTCGTCGATGCCGCGCCGGGTCGAGGAGAAGGGGGTGATGGTCAGCTCGGCGTACCGCACCTGCTGCCGGGCCAGGTCACGCGCCACCTCGTAGGTCAGCAGCCGCACGTCCTCCGGGGTGCGGATCAGGTCCACGACGGACAGGTACACGTCGATGAAGTGGGCGAAGTCCGTGAACGTGAAGTAGTCGACCAGCGCCTCGGGGTCGGAGGGGACCTTGGAGTCGGGGTGGCGGGCGGCCAGCTCCGAGACGATGCGCGGGGAGGCGGAGCCCACGTGGTGGACGTGCAGCTCGGCCTTGGGCAGTCCGGCGATGAAGCCGTGCAGATCGCGGTCGGTCAAGGGTTCCTCCCCTTAAGCGGCGCCCGCGGAATCGGATCCGTGGTACGGGCGCGGGTGATCGGCTGATCGGTGACGCGGGATCATCCTAGGCCGGGCGCGCTGCGCCGGTGGCGGCGCCGGGAACCGGTCGGACCGGCCCGCCGGCACCGCCCGCGGATACGGCCCGCAGGGCTGCACAGGCCCTGCTTTACCATGACCTGACGATCGACCGAGGGGATGGGACGTGACGGATCCGACGCAGCCGGGGGCGGGCGAGGGAGCGGGCTTCGACCCGTGGGCGCCGCCCGAGAGCAAGCTGTCGCTGGACAAGGGCGCGCAGCCGCCCGCGCCCGGGCAGCAGCCTCCTGTGCAGGACCAGCAGCCCCCGGTGACCCCGCCGGCCGTGCACGACCAGGCCACCATGACGTCGCTGCCCAGCAGCGGCTTCGGTGCGCCCGGCTTCGGCCCGCCCGGCGCTGCCCCCGGCCAGGGCTGGAGCGAATCCGCCGTGCCGCCCCCGCCCTCCGCCCCCGGCGCGGCGGGCCCGGCGGCCCCCGGTGGATACGGCTACCCCGCCTACCCGCAGGGGTACGGCTGGCCCGGGATGCCGATGGCCCCGCAGAACGGCATGGGCACCACGGCGCTGGTGCTCGGCATCCTGTCCTGCTGCCTGTTCTGCTTCTACGGTGTGCCCTCTCTCGTGCTCGGCGTCATAGCCGTGGTGCTCGGCGTCAAGGGCAAGAAGCGGGCCGAGCGGGGCGAGGCCACCAACCGCGGTCAGGCCCAGGCGGGCTTCGTCACGGGCATCATCGGGATCATCCTCAGCCTCGCGATCATCGCCTTCTTCATTGTCGTCATCGTCGTCGCCGTCAAGCACGACAAGAACGACGACACGGACCCCGGCACGTCCTACAACTCCGCCCCCGGCATCTCCGCACCCGTACTGACGCGGGGCTGACCCCGACCCGCGCGGCCCGTCCGCCCGCTTTCTGCGTGGTGCGGGCGGGCGGGCCGCCGTCACAGGGGCCGCAGCCGCTCCCGTGCCTCCATCAGCGCGAAGCCCAGCAGGTTCGGCCCCCGCCAGCGCTCGGGGTGCGCGGCCGCCTCGTCGCCCGCGGCGAGGCCGATGCCCCACACCAGGTCCACGGGGCTCGCCTCCACCAGGACCCGGTCACCGGTGCCCAGCAGGAACGCCCGCAGCGCGTCGTCCGACGCGAACTTGTGGACGCTGCCCTCGACGACGATCCGGAAGCGCTCGCGCTCCCATGCCGCCTCGTCGAAGTCCCGGACCAGCCGCCCCGCCTTCTTCGCCTCGGCGGGATGCTCCGCCGCCAGCACCCGGCGCTCGGCCTCCGCGTCCTCGAACAGACGCGCCTTGCCGGCCATCATCCAGTGCTCGGCCGTCGCGTACCGCACGCCGTCCACCACGAACGGTGACGGCCACCACTGGCTCAGGCAGCTCGCGCCGATCCGGCCGTCGGGCCGCGGCCGGTGCCCCCAGAAGTGCAGATACCTGACCCGGGACCCCGCCCCGACTTCCCTGATCAGGGCTTCCACCCCGTCGATCTTCCCCATGCACGCGAGTGTGGCACGCACCACTGACACTCCGTCCGCCCTTTTCCGTGCCGACTCGACACCTGGTCGACAGATTCCGTCGCGTAACCAAAAGGCAACAACGGAATCACTTGTTGGAGGCTTATTGCTCTGTCAGGATCGGCACTCAAATCGAGCTGGAGCTACGCCACCCACCCCCCGGGACGGGGCGAACGGCGGAGGAGAGCGACATGCACAACCCGGGCACCGCCACCCAGGAACGATTTCCCGCGCAGGAGCGATTCGCGGACGGCGCGCAGTTCATCGCGGGACGCCTGACCAAGGGCACCTCGGGCCGGACCCACGCCGTGGTCGACCCTGCCACCGGCGAGGAGGTGTACACCTACGAGCTGGCCGGCCCCGACGACGTCGACGCGGCCGTGGCCGCCGCGCGCGAGGCCTTCCCCGGCTGGGCCGGCGCCACCCCCGGCGAGCGTTCCGACGCCCTGCACCGGTTCGCCGCCGTGCTCGCCGAGCGCGCCGAGGACTTCGCCCGCGCCGAGTCGCTGCAGTGCGGCAAGCCGCTGAAGCTGACCCGCGAGTTCGACGTGCCGGGCACCATCGACAACACCGCCTTCTTCGCGGGCGCGGCCCGGCACCTGCAGGGTCAGTCCGCCGGGGAGTACTCGGGCGACCACACCTCGTACGTCCGCCGGGAGCCCATCGGGGTCGTCGGGTCGATCGCGCCCTGGAACTACCCCCTGCAGATGGCGGCCTGGAAGATCCTTCCGGCGATCGCCGCGGGCAACACCATCGTGCTCAAGCCCGCCGAGCTGACCCCGCTGACCTCACTGCTGTTCGCCCAGGCCGCCACGGACGCGGGCATCCCGGACGGTGTGATCAACATCGTCACCGGCACCGGCAGGGAGGCCGGCGAGCGTCTCGTCGGGCACCCCGACGTCGCCATGACCTCCTTCACGGGGTCCACCGCCGTCGGCAAGCGCGTCGCCGAGGTCGCCACCGCCACCGTCAAGCGCCTCCACCTGGAGCTGGGCGGCAAGGCTCCCTTCGTGGTCTTCGACGACGCCGACCTGGAGGCCGCCGTCAACGGCGCGGTCGCGGGCGCGCTGATCAACACCGGGCAGGACTGCACGGCCGCCACGCGCGCGTACGTGCAGCGGCCGCTGTACGAGGCCTTCGTGGAGCGGACGGCCGCCCTGATGGAGACGGTGCGGCTCGGGGACCCGTTCGCCCCGGGCACCGACCTCGGCCCGCTGATCTCGCACGTCCAGCGCGACCGCGTCGCCGGCTTCGTGGAGCGTGCGCGTGCCTACGCCCGCGTGGTGGCGGGCGGCGAGGCCCCGCAGGGAGATCTCGCGGACGGCGCCTACTACCGGCCCACCCTCGTCGCCGACGCCGCCCAGGACAGCGAGATCGTCCAGTCCGAGATCTTCGGCCCGGTACTGGTCGTACTGCCGTTCGATAGTGAGGACGAGGGGATCCGGCTGGCCAACGACACCCCCTACGGCCTGGCCGCCTCGGCGTGGAGCAGCAACGTCTACCGCGCGAACCGCGCCACCCGTGAGATCAAGGCGGGCTGCGTCTGGATCAACGACCACATCCCGATCATCAGTGAGATGCCGCACGGCGGCTACAAGGCCTCCGGCTTCGGCAAGGACATGTCGGCGTACTCATTCGAGGAGTACACGCAGGTCAAGCACGTAATGTTCGACAACACCGCGGTGGCCAGGAAGGACTGGCACCGCACCGTCTTCGGGGACCGCTAGAAACAACGACCCGGCCACCGACCAGGCCGATCCTCCCGAAAGGGCACCACGAGCATGGAGCAGTACGAGCCCGACCGTCTCACGCCGGTCGAAACGGCCGCCATGCGGCGCAGCCTGCGAAGCGGCCGGGCCGCCATGACCCGCCGGTCGCTGCTGCGCGCCTCCGCGGGCGGCGCGCTCACGGTCGGCGGTCTCGGGGCGCTGAGCGCCTGCGGGATCCCCGCTGCGACCAAGGCGCAGGGCGGCGTGTCCGCCGACGACCACTCGGCCACGGAGAAGACCGTCAACTTCTCCAACTGGCCCGAGTACATCGACGTGGACGACAAGGGCAAGACCCACCCCACGCTCGACGCGTTCGCCAAACGGACCGGCATCCGGGTCAAGTACACCGAGGACATCAACGACAACGACGAGTTCTTCGGCAAGATCCAGCCGGAACTCGCCGCCGGCCAGGACACCGGCCGCGACCTCATCGTGCTCACCGACTGGCTGGCCGCCCGGATGATCCGGCTGGGGTACGTCCAGAAACTGGACGCGTCCAACCTGCCGCACGCCTTCGCCAACCTGTCGGACCAGTTCCGTGACCCCGACTGGGACCCGGGCCGCGCCTACTCGTACCCCTGGCAGGGCATCTCGACCGTCATCGCGTACAACAAGAAGGCGCTCGACGGCATCGAGGTGAAGTCGGTCTCGGACCTGCTGGACAACCCCAGGCTCAAGGGCCGCGTCGGCTTCCTGACCGAGATGCGCGACAGCGTCGGCATGACCATGCTCGACATGGGCAAGGACCCGGCCAGGTTCACCGACGACGACTTCGACGCGGTGATCGCCCGCCTCCAGAAGGCCGTCGACAAGGGCCAGATCCGCCGCTTCACCGGCAACGACTACACGTCCGACCTCGCCAAGGGCGACTTCGCGGCGTGCGTCGCCTGGGGCGGCGACATCGTCCAGCTCCAGGCGGACAGCCCGGACGTCGGGTACGTCATCCCGGACAGCGGCTACATGACGTCGACCGACAACATGCTGATCCCCAACAAGGCGCGTCACAAGACGAACGCCGAGCGGCTCATCGACTTCTACTACGAGCCCCAGCCGGCCGCCGAGCTGGCCGCCTACATCAACTACGTGAGCCCGGTCGCAGGAGTGCAGCCGTATCTCGCCAAGCTAGACAAGTCGGCGGCGAGCAACCCGCTGATCATTCCCGACAAGGCCATGCAGGCCAGGTCCCACGCCTTCCGCGCCCTGACGCAGAAGGAAGAGACGGCCTACCAGCAGAAGTTCTCGAAGCTCACAGGGGCGTGACGACGACGATGACGACGAAAGACACCAGCGGCGACGTCCGCCTCACCGGGATCGGCAAGACCTACGACAACGGCTTCACCGCCGTGCAGCCGCTGGACCTGACCGTGCCGCAGGGCTCCTTCTTCGCCCTGCTCGGCGCCTCCGGCTGCGGCAAGACGACCACCCTGCGCATGATCGCCGGTCTGGAGGAACCCACCTCCGGAACCGTGCACCTCGGCGACCAGGACGTCACCCACCTGCCCCCGTACAAGCGGCCGGTCAACACGGTCTTCCAGTCCTACGCCCTCTTCCCGCACCTCGACATCTTCGAGAACGTCGCCTTCGGTCTGCGCCGGCGCGGCATCAAGAGCGTGAAGAAGCAGGTCGACGACATGCTGGAGCTGGTCCAGCTCGGCGAGCAGGCGCGCAAGAAGCCGCACCAGCTCTCCGGCGGCCAGCAGCAGCGCGTCGCGGTGGCCCGCGCGCTGATCAACCACCCCAAGGTGCTGCTGCTCGACGAGCCGCTCGGCGCCCTCGACCTCAAGCTGCGCCGCCAGATGCAGCTGGAGCTCAAGCGCATCCAGACCGAGGTCGGCATCACCTTCGTCCACGTCACGCACGACCAGGAGGAGGCCATGACCATGGCCGACACGGTCGCCGTGATGAACGCGGGCCGCGTCGAGCAACTGGGCGCTCCCACCGACCTGTACGAGAACCCGCGGACCACCTTCGTCGCGAACTTCCTCGGCACCTCCAACCTCATCGAGGCCGAGGTCGACTCCAGGAGCGGCGACGACATCGTCCTCAAGGCGGGCGGCGGCAAGCTGGTGCTGCCCGGGGCGCGCTGTTCCGCGCCGGCGAAGGCCGGCGGCAAGGTGCTGGTCGGCATCCGCCCCGAGAAGATCTCCCTCACCCACGCCGACGACGCCGGCTCCATCCCCGAGGGCCGCAACCGCCTCACCGGCAGGATCGCCGACGCGAGCTTCATCGGCGTCTCCACGCAGTACGTCATCGACAGCCCCGTCTGCGACGAGCTGTCGGTGTACGTCCAGAACGTGGAACGCGACGGCCGGCTCGTCCCCGGCGCCGAGGTCGTCCTGCACTGGAGCCCGGCCCACACCTTCGGCCTCGACGCGTCCCAGGACATCGACGCCGGCGTGGAGACCGTCGAGGAAGAGGCCGCATAGACATGTCGACGCTCACCGAGGCGCCGCCGCCTCTCGCCCCCGCGAACACCGCGAAGAAGCCACCGCGCAAGCGAGGCCGCTTCACGCCCTACTGGCTGCTGCTGCCCGGCATCCTGTGGCTGGTCGTGTTCTTCGCGCTGCCGATGATCTACCAGGCCTCCACGTCCGTGCAGACGGGTTCCCTGGAGCAGGGCTACAAGGTCACCTGGCACTTCGCGACGTACTGGGACGCACTGTCCGAGTACTGGCCGCAGTTCCTGCGCTCGGTCTTCTACGCGGCCGCCGCGACCCTGCTGTGCCTGGTGCTCGGCTACCCGCTCGCCTACCTGATCGCCTTCCGCGCGGGCCGCTGGAAGAACCTGATCATGATCCTGGTGATCGCGCCGTTCTTCACCAGCTTCCTGATCCGCACCCTGGCCTGGAAGACGATCCTCGCCGACAACGGCCCGGTCGTGCACACCCTGAACTCGCTGCACATCCTGGACCTCACGAACTTCCTCGGCTGGACGGCCGGCGACCGCGTCCTGGCCACCCCGCTCGCGGTGGTGTGCGGACTGACGTACAACTTCCTGCCGTTCATGATCCTTCCGCTCTACACCTCGCTGGAGCGGATCGACGGGCGGCTGCACGAGGCGGCCGGCGACCTGTACGCCAAGCCGTGGACCACCTTCCGCAAGGTCACCTTCCCGCTGTCGATGCCGGGCGTGGTCTCCGGCACGCTGCTGACCTTCATCCCGGCGGCCGGTGACTACGTCAACGCCGAACTCCTCGGCTCGACCGACACCCGCATGATCGGCAACGTCATCCAGACGCAGTTCCTGCGCATCCTGGACTACCCGACGGCCGCCGCCCTCTCGTTCATCCTCATGGCCGCGATCCTGGCCATGGTCACGATCTACATCCGCCGGGCCGGGACGGAGGATCTGGTCTGATGCCCATCGTCACCTGGCTCAAGCGCCATCTCATAGTGATCGCGGGTCTCCTGACACTCGCCTACCTCCTGCTGCCCAACGTCGTCGTGACGGTGTTCTCCTTCAACAAGCCGAAGGGGCGCTTCAACTACCAGTGGCAGCAGTTCTCCACGGACGCCTGGAAGGACCCGTGCGGCGTCGCCGACATGTGCGGCTCGCTGTCCATCAGCCTCCAGATCGCCCTGTGGGCGACGATCGGGGCCACCGTCCTCGGCACGATGATCGCCTTCGCGCTGGTCCGCTACCGCTTCCGCGCCCGCGGCGCCATCAACTCGCTGATCTTCCTGCCGATGGCGATGCCCGAGGTCGTCATGGCCGCCTCGCTGCTCACCCTGTTCCTCAACATGGGCGCCCAGCTCGGCTTCATGACGATCCTGATCGCGCACATCATGTTCTGCCTCAGCTTCGTCGTCACCGCCGTCAAGGCGCGTGTGATGTCGATGGACCCGCGCCTGGAGGAGGCCGCCCGGGACCTGTACGCCGGCCCGGTGCAGACCTTCGTGCGGGTCACCCTGCCGATCGCGGCACCCGGAATCGCCGCGGGCGCGCTGCTGTCCTTCGCGCTCTCCTTCGACGATTTCATCATCACCAATTTCAATGCCGGCTCGACCGTCACCTTCCCCATGTTCGTGTGGGGTTCGGCGCAGCGCGGAACGCCCGTTCAGATCAACGTCATCGGTACGGCCATGTTCCTGGTCGCCGTGCTGTTCGTCCTCGTCTCGATGCTGATCACCAACCGCCGCAACAATCAAAAGGCGTAGAGCTCTGTAGGGAGTTGAAATCATGGCCCCAAGCGCCATGAGTCGTGGTAAAGACAACTGGATCGCCTCTCTTTCCGAAGCCCAGCCGGTCCCGTACTGGCTGGAAGACCCCGGCAAGCCCCCCGCCGAGCCCGCTCTCACCGGTGCACAGACCTGCGACCTGCTGGTCGTCGGCGGCGGCTACAGCGGACTGTGGACCGCGCTCAACGCCAAGGAGCGCGACCCGCAGCGCGATGTGGTGCTGCTGGAAGGCCGCGAGGTGGGCTGGGCCGCCTCCGGCCGCAACGGCGGCTTCTGCGCCGCATCCCTCACCCACGGCCTGCCCAACGGCCTCGCCCGCTGGCCGGACGAGATCCACCAGCTCCAGAAGATGGGCGCGCACAACCTCGACGAGATCGAGGCGGCGATCGCCCGGCACGGCATCGACTGCGAGTTCGAGCGCACCGGCGAGATCGACGTCGCCACCGAGACCTACCAGGCCTGGGAGCTGCGCGACTGGCACCGGCAGCTGGAGGAGAAGGGCCTCGCGGACGGCATCGAGTTCCTGGACGCCGACGCCGTGCGCGAGCAGGTCGCCTCGCCCACCTTCGAGGCGGGCCTGTGGGACCGCCGGGGCGTGGCCATGCTGCACCCGGCCAAGCTGGCCTGGGGCCTGAAGCAGGCGTGCATCGGGCTCGGCGTACGCGTCTACGAGCACACGCCCGCCCTCGGCCTGAAGCCGTACGGCGCGGGCATGGCCGTCCGCACCCCGTACGGCTCCGTCCGCGCCCGCAAGGTCGCGCTCGGCACGAACATCTTCCCGAGCCTCCTGCGGCGCGTGCGCTCCTACACCGTCCCGGTCTACGACTACGCGCTGATGACCGAGCCGCTCAGCGCCGACCAGCTGGCCTCGATCGGCTGGAAGAACCGCCAGGGCCTCGGCGACTCGGCCAACCAGTTCCACTACTTCCGGCTGTCCGCCGACAACCGGATCCTGTGGGGCGGCTACGACGCGATCCACCACTACGGCGGCCGGGTGCGCGCCGAGTACGACGACCGTCCGGAGACCTACGCCAAGCTCGCCGGGCACTTCTTCACCTGCTTCCCGCAGCTGGAGGGCGTCCGCTTCACGCACGCCTGGGGCGGTGCGATCGACACCTGCTCGCGCTTCTCGGCGTTCTTCGGCACGGCCCACCGGGGGAACGTGGCGTACGCGGCGGGCTACACGGGCCTCGGCGTCGGCGCCACGCGCTTCGGTGCCGACGTGATGCTGGACCTGCTGGACGGCGAGGACACCGAGCGCACGCGCCTGGAGATGGTCCGCAGGAAGCCGCTGCCGTTCCCGCCGGAGCCGTTCGCCTGGACCGGTATCGCGCTCACCAAGTGGTCGCTGGCCCGTGCCGACGAGCACGGCGGCCGCCGCAATCTGTGGCTGCGGGCGATGGACCGGCTGGGGCTGGGCTTCGACAGCTGAGCCCGCCGAGCGGCTCTTTTTCTGCGCACAGGCCCAGGTCACAGACCTGGGCCTGTGCCTTTCTCGCCGTTTCCCCGCGACGACCGCACCACTGCGCGGACCACCGGGTCCGGGACGAGGACCACCGAAACAGGGGCTTGCCCGGGAAGGGCGGTCCGAGTGGGTGTGACCCGGCTCACCCGAAAGAAGACCGGCAACCTGCGTAATGCCCGCCGCAAGGCCTCCCTCTCCCTCGGGACGTGACCGCGTCCACGAGAGAGGGAGGTCTTCTCATGACTGGGGCGAAGACAGCGGCCGAATGGCTGGCATCCGTCGCGCCGGATCCCGAGTCCTGCCGGTGGGAGTGGGAGCGCCACCCCATGGGGGTCGCGCTGCTGCCCGCAGGCAAGGCCTGGGACGTACTGATCCTGCCGGGCGGCCTCGGCCTTCCCACGCTCGACGTGCTCACCCGCGTCCTCGACCGGCCCGGCCCGGTGCTGGCCGACTTCGGGGACAACCGGGTCGGCTTCTTCGTGCCGCCGGGTACCGCGGCCCGCTGGCTGGGCACCGGCATCCGCACCGCCGGACCGGGCACCTGGATCGTCGTGCCGCACCCGGGCCGGGCGACGCGCGGCGTGCGCTGGCTGGTACCGCCGGACGGCTCGGGGACGCTGACCGACCCGGCATTGCTGGAGCTGGCGATGCACGAGGCGGCGGCGGGGCCGGCGAGGGGCGGGGGCGGGGACGAGTAGCACCCGGGCACCTTGACAGGAGGATTGGTCTGGACCAAGTTGAGTGCACTCCGCCCCCTCCAACTCCCCCTTCGCCGGAGGCCCTTGTGGAACGCGCTCGCAGCAAGCACGGCGCAAGACGTCCCGGATCCGCCCTCGCCCTGCTGACGGCCGCACTGCTGGCCGTACCCGGCATCACCGCGCTCTCGTCGGCCGCCCGTGCGGCCGACGCGGACCTCGTCCGCAACGGCGGCTTCGAATCCGGCCTCGACGGCTGGACCTGCACGGCCGGTACGGCAGTCGACTCGCCGGTGCACAGCGGGACTTCCGCGCTGCAGGCCACACCGGCCGGCAGCGACGACGCCCCGTGCACGCAGACGGTGACCGTCCAGCCGAACGCGCAGTACACGCTGTCCGGATACGTACGGGGCTCCTACGTCTACCTCGGTGCGAACGGCACCGGCACCACCGACGTCTCCACCTGGACCCAGTCCGCCCCCGACTGGCAGAAACTGACCACCACGTTCACCACCGGTTCCACCACGACCAAGGTGACCCTCTACACCCACGGCTGGTACGGCACCGGCGTCTACCAGGCCGACGACATCTCCCTGATCGGCCCGGGCGCGTCCGCCGGACAGCCGCCCGCCGCGCCCGGCGGCCTCACGGCAGGCGCCGTCACCTCCTCCTCCGTCACCCTGTCCTGGCCGGCCGTGACCGGCGCCACCGGCTACTCCGTCTACCGCGACGGGGTCAAGGTCCGGACGGCGAGCGGCACTTCGGCCACCGTCGGCGGTCTTTCGCCCTCGACGGCGTACAGTTTCCAGGTCACCGCGAGCAATGACGCCGGGGAGTCCGCCCGATCGGCCGCGGTGACCGCGACGACCACGGCCGACACCGGCGGCGGCTCGCCCGGCCTGCCCGCCCACGCCCTGGTCGGCTACCTCCACACCACCTTCGCCAACGGCTCCGGCTACACCCGCCTCGCCGACGTGCCCGACAGCTGGGACGTCATCGACCTCGCCTTCGGGGAGCCCACCTCGGCCACCTCCGGTGACATCCGCTTCAACCGCTGCCCCGATGGGGGAGAGTGCCCGAACGCCGAGCGCGACGCCGACTTCAAGGCGGCGATCAAGGCCAAACAGGCGGCCGGCAAGAAGGTGCTGATCTCGATCGGAGGCCAGAACGGCCAGGTCCAGCTGACCACGGCCGCCGCCCGCGACACCTTCGTCTCCTCCGTCGCGAAGATCATCGACGACTACGGGCTCGACGGACTCGACGTCGACTTCGAGGGCCACTCGCTGTCCCTGGACACGAACGACACGGACTTCAAGAACCCCACCACGCCCGTGATCGTCAACCTCATCTCGGCGCTGAAGACCCTCAAGGCCCGGTACGGCGCCGAGTTCGTGCTGACGATGGCTCCCGAGACCTTCTTCGTGCAGAACGGCTACCAGTTCTACGGCACCGGCAAATGGGGCGGCCAGGACCCGCGCTGCGGCGCCTACCTCCCGGTCATCCACGCCCTGCGCGACGACCTCACCCTGCTGCACGTCCAGGACTACAACTCGGGCCCGGTCATGGGGCTGGACAACCAGTACCACTCCATGGGCGGCGCCGACTTCCACATCGCCATGACCGACATGCTGCTCACCGGCTTCCCGGTCGCGGGCGACGCGAACAACGTCTTCCCGCCGCTGCGCCCCGACCAGGTCGCCATCGGCATGCCGGCGTCGACGAACGCGGGCAACGGCTACGTGCCTCCGGCCGAGGTCACCAAGACCCTGGACTGCCTGACGAAGAGGACGAACTGCGGGTCGTACGCGACGCACGGGACGTGGCCGGCCCTGAGAGGTCTGATGACGTGGTCGGTGAACTGGGACCGCTACGCGAACTGGGAGTTCCAGAAGAACTTCGACGCGTACTTCGGCTGACGCCCCGGCCGATCACGAGGGACAGGGTGGTCAGCAGCACGGTGCACAGGCACCAGCTGGCCACCACGTCCAGCGGCCAGTGCCAGCCCCGGCGCACCAGGCCGTAGGAGACGGCGAGCACGAGGGCCGCGCAGCCACCGGTCAGGGCCCGGCGGGCGGCGGGCGTGCGGAGCCGGGGCAGGAGGAGCAGGGTCGCGGAACCGTAGGCGATCGCCGCCGTCGCCGTATGGCCGGAAGGGAAGTAGCCGACGGCCGGGGGCACCACGGGGGTTCCCGGCCGGGCGGTCCAGTCCTTCAGCGGCACGACGATCGCCGGGACCAGCGCCATCAGGACGGCCGCCGCGGCCGGCGGCAGCCACCACCGGGCCGTACCGGCGGCGCGGCCCCGCCAGGCGCACCAGGCCAGGGCGAGGACGAGCACCGGCACGGCGACCTGGATGTCGCCGAGGTCGGCGAGCAGCTCGGAGAACCGGTCCGGGTGGACGAGCGCCCGGCTCAGCCGCGCGTCCGGGCCGAGCAGCGGGCCGTGGACGGCGACCTGCCAGGTGATCAGGGCGAAGGTGAGGGCCGGGACACCGAGGAGCAGGGCACGGCGGACTGAGGTCGACACGGGGCCCAGCTTCGCAGGTGCGGACGCGGCGAGGAGGAAGCCGCCGCGGAGAAGTGCCGCGGGAGGCAAGAGGGGAGAAGGAGGTCGGCCGCCCCGGAACAGGGGGGGTGGTTTCGAGGCGGCCGTCCGGATCGGGACGTCGCGCGCCCCGGGGGGTTTGGGGCGGCGACCGTCCGATCGGTGAGGAGATCCCGGAGCCGTCAGGCCCCGGTTGTGTGCGCGAGGGCACGACCAGGTCGAAGCTGGGGAGGCCCCGGCCTGAAATCGCCCACAGTCCCCTGTGGACGGGGTGTATCTCTCATCTGGGTAGAACCTACGGCAGCCCGAGGCGCTTGGGCAGACGGAATCGCGTCCCGTCATCCACCCCGCACACCTTCTTCACACCGCCTGCCGCAGGTGCCCTTCAGAGGTGCGGACCGCTCGCTCAGATGCGCGAAAAGGCCTGCTCGATGATGTCGAGGCCCTCGTTCAGGAGGTCCTCGCCGATGACCAGCGGGGGCAGGAAGCGCAGCACGTTGCCGTAGGTGCCACAGGTCAGGACCAGCAGGCCCTCCTGGTGGCAGGCCTTGGCGAGCGCGGCGGTCGCCTCCGCGTTCGGCTCCTTGGTGGCGCGGTCCTTCACCAGCTCGATGGCGATCATGGCGCCACGGCCACGGATGTCGCCGATGATGTCGAACTTCTCGGCCATGGCGCCGAGGCGGGACTTCATGACCGCCTCGATGTTCTTCGCCTTGGCGTTGAGGTCCAGCTCCTTCATCGTCTCGATGGCGCCGAGCGCACCGGCGCAGGCGACCGGGTTGCCGCCGTAGGTGCCGCCCAGGCCGCCCGCGTGCGCGGCGTCCATGATCTCGGCGCGGCCGGTCACGGCGGCCAGCGGCAGACCGCCGGCGATGCCCTTGGCGGTGGTGATCAGGTCCGGAACGATGCCCTCGTCCTCGCACGCGAACCACTGGCCGGTGCGGCAGAAGCCGGACTGGATCTCGTCGGCGACGAAGACGATGGCGTTGTCCTTGGCGAACTGGCTGATCGCCGGCAGGAAGCCCTTGGCCGGCTCGATGAAGCCGCCCTCACCGAGCACCGGCTCGATGATGATCGCGGCGACGTTGTCGGCGCCGATCTGCTTGTTGATCATGTCGATGGCCTGGGCGGACGCCTCGGCGCCGGCGTTCTCCGGGCCGGTCAGCCACCGGTATCCGTACGCCACCGGCACGCGGTAGACCTCGGGCGCGAACGGGCCGAAGCCGTTCTTGTACGGCATGTTCTTGGAGGTCAGCGCCATCGTCAGGTTCGTACGGCCGTGGTAGCCGTGGTCGAAGACGACGACGGCCTGGCGCTTGGTGTACGCACGCGCGATCTTGACGGCGTTCTCGACGGCCTCGGCGCCGGAGTTGAACAGCGCCGACTTCTTGGCGTGGTCACCCGGGGTCAGCTCCGCGAGGGCCTCGGCGACCTCCACGTAGCCCTCGTACGGGGTGACCATGAAACAGGTGTGGGTGAAGTCGGCCAGCTGGGCGCTCGCGCGGCGTACGACGGCCTCGGCGGAGGCGCCGACGGAGGTCACGGCGATGCCGGAGCCGAAGTCGATGAGGCGGTTGCCGTCGACGTCCTCGATGATGCCGCCGCCCGCGCGCGCGGTGAACACGGGCAGCACGGAGCCCACGCCCTGCGCGACCGCGGCGAGACGGCGGGACTGCAGCTCCTGCGACTTCGGGCCGGGGATGGCGGTGACGACGCGGCGCTCCTGCGGAAGTGCGGTCATGAGGGGCTCCTGGGGGTATTACGGACGCTTACCTTCTTTTCTCGCAGGCTAAGGCGGGGTGTGGAGGGTGGGCATGCTCCATGTGGGCGTTGTCGGGGAGACCGGTTGTCCGCGGTGGACATAGCAGCGCGGGCGGAGTGCGCCCGGACCGGCCGCGCTCTTCGGCCGCGTAAGCAGTGAACTCCCCTTGCCGGGGCATTAGATTGGCTCGCTGACGGTGGACGGAACGGCTGGTCAAGGGGCAGGCTCGATGGACTCGGACGGCACGAAGGACACACGCGGCACGCGGCGGCACGGCGTTCCGCGGCCCTCCGCGCCACCGAGCGGCACCGGCCGAGAGACCGCCGGCCCCCCGGGGCCGGGACCCGCCGCGTATCCACCGCCCCCGGCCCTCCCGCCCCGTCCCGCCCACCGGCCCGGCGCGGACAGGACGGCACCGGGCGCGGACTCCGGCGGCCTGCTGTCCTGGCTGCTCACGCCGCGCGCCGCGGCCGAGCCGGGGCTGTGGCGCTACGGACACCGCCCCCGCCCCGAGGACGCGCCCGACCGGGTGTCCGACCGGGCCCTGCTGACCGGGGCGGTCGGTGCCCTGCTCGCCGCATTCCTTCTCTGGTCGCTGTGGGCCAACAGCCTGGTGCCCCACAAGAACGTCCTGCTGGAACTGGTGACACCGTCCGACTGGTGGGGCCTGGAGAAGCCCCGTGCCGCTCTGACGGCACGCGCCGTCTACGACAGCCTCTTCGCCACCCTGGTGCTCTACTACTTCGGGCGCGTCGGCAACTGGAAAGAGGTGGCGCAGCGGTACGTGATCTCCCGTCCGCAGCCCTCCCGCGCGCTGCGCGCCGCCGTCCTGGGAGGCCTGGTCGTCTGGCTGGTCGTCTGGCACGAACTGTTTCCCTATGAGCGGCTCGCCGTCAGCCTGACCCCGTCCGACTGGCTCTTCGGGCCCACCGACGTGAGCACCGTGCACCGGCTGCGGGTGTTCAACACGCTGCTCACCCTGCTGGGCCTGTGGCCGTTCGCCGTGCTGGGCGGCTGGCGGGAACTGCTGCGCGGACTGCGCCGCCGCGAGCCGGGCGCCGAGACCTCGCCGCAGACCGTCGCCGAGACCCCGGCCGACTGGCCCGAGCTGCGCGCCCTGGGACAGAACGCGGCGGCCGACCGGCTGGCCGAGGAGGTGCGCACCGGCCGGATGAACGACGTGGACTGCGCACGCATCCGCCGCGCCTGGACCTCCGTGGTGGCCCACCCCTCACGCCTGGACGCGTTCGCCTCGGCCGTGCTCCACGAGGGTGCCCATGCGTGCGCGCACCCGTCGGGGGAGCGCGACCTTCCCGCCCGCACCGCGGTCCACGACCTGCTGACCTCCCAGGTGCGCCTCGGCCGGTACACGGACGCCGAGCGCACGCCGCCGGCCCGCCGGCACGTGGGTGCCGCCGTCGATCCCGGCACGCTGGGCACCTCGCTGCTGGCCGTCGGCCCCTCCGGCGCGGGCAAGACCGAACGCCTGGTGCGGCCCGTCGCCGAGTCCCTCGCGCTCCAGGCGCTGGCCGGGCAGGCGGCGCTCGTCGTGGTGGCCGCCGCGGGAACGCCGCTGGGAGCCGACCAGGGCTACGACATCGTGGTGCGGCCGGGGGACCAGGCCTCGGTGTACGACCTCGACCTGTACGGAGGGGCCGAGGACCCGGACGAGGCGGCCACGCTCCTCGCCGACGCCCTCGTGGGAGACCTCGGCGAGGTCGACCTGCGCCGGGCGGGGACCGTACTGGCCCAGTTGCTCGGCCCCTTCCGGGCAGCCCACGGCCGCTTCCCGGCCGTCGGCGAGCTGCGGGAACTGCTCGACGGGGTGCCGTCGGCGCTGGAGGGACTGAGGGCCGGGCTCGACCCCGAGACGCACCCGGCCCTGCTCCGGGAACTCGACGCGCGCGCACGGCAGGCGGGCCTGCCCGGGGACCCGGGCGTCGTGCTCGCGGGACGGATCGCCTGTCTCGACCGCCCGGCCTTCGAGGGCTTCTTCGACACCTCCCCGGACGCCCGGCCCTTCACCCTGCGCTCCCTCGACCACCCGCTGCGGGTCAGGGTCGACCTGCCGGAGCGGGCGCACCCGGAGGCCTCCCGGCTGCTGACCCGGCTGCTGCTGGTCCAGTTCACGGCCGCGATGACCACCCGCCGGGACCGGTCCCTGTTCGCCTGCCTCGTCCTGGACGACGCCACGCACGCGGTCACCGCCGAGTCCGTGCGCTCGCTGCGGCGGCTGCGGCAGAGCAACGCGGGCGTCGTGCTGAACCTGCGGGCCCTGGGCGACGTCGCGGAGCAACTGCGTCAGCCGCTGCTCGCCGCCGTCGGCTGCCATGTCGCCTTCTCGGGCGTCACCACCTGGGAAGGTGCTCTGTTCGCCCAGGTCTGGGGCACCGAGTGGGTGGAGACCACCGAGGTCGCCAAGCACACGGTGTTCGCGGACCAGCCGCTGACCCGGATGATCCACGCCGTGCGGAAACTGGGCACGGGCAAGCCGGTCACCACGGACGCCGTCACCGTGCGGAAGGTCGAACGCGAGCGCTGGTCGGCCTCCCAGCTGGCGCACGAGGTGCCGCCCGGGCATGCGGTGCTGTCGCTGACGACCGTGCAGGGTGAGCACGCCCCGCCGCTCCTGGTCGACCTGCGCGGCTGAGGCGCGGCGGGCAGCGGGAGCCGACGGGCGTGGCCGGTAGGGGGACCGCCGGGTGCGGCCGGCAGTGAGCCCGGCACCGCAGTGAGCGCGGCAGGGGGACCGACGGTGAGCCCGGCAGTGGGACCGAGGCTGGGACCGATGGTGGGACCGTACGGTGAGGCAGAAACGGCATAGGCTGTTCATACGCGGCGGCCAATTGATCACAAAGATCACCGGATCTCCGTGACCTGCTGTTCCGGTTCTCCCACTGAAGGCCTCATGCCCCCGACGCTCGCCTCGCTCGTCCACCATTCCGCACTCAAGCTGACCGTGCGCGCCGGCGAGGACCGTCTCGACGTGCCCGTCCGCTGGGCGCACGTGAGCGAGCTGGCCGACCCCGTGCCCTACATGGAGGGCGGCGAGTTGCTGCTGATCACCGCGCTCAAGCTGGACGCGGAGGATCCGGAGGCGATGCACCGGTACGTGAAGCGGCTGGTCGGCGCGGGTGTCGTCGGGCTCGGCTTCGCGGTCGGAGTGAACTACGAGGAGATCCCCGAGGCCCTGGTGGACGCCGCCGCGGGCGAGGGGCTGCCGCTGCTGGAGGTGCCCCGCCGCACCCCCTTCCTCGCCATCAGCAAGGCCGTGTCCGCCGCGATCGCCGCCGACCAGTACCGGGCCGTCACGGCAGGCTTCGCCGCCCAGCGCGAGCTGACCAGACAGGCCCTGAACGCCGGCCCCGAGGGCCTGCTCGCCGCACTCGCCGCGCAGGTCGACGGGTGGGCGGCGCTCTACGACGCCTCGGGTGCCGTGGTCGCCACCGCGCCGGAGTGGGCCGGCCGCCGGGCCTCCCGGCTCACCGCCGAGGTCGAACGGCTGCGGGAGCGGCCCGCCCCCGCCTCCTCGGTGGTCGGCGGACCCGACTACGAGGACCGGGTGGAGCTGCACTCCCTGGGAACCGGCCGACGCCCGCGCGCCGCGCTCGCCGTCGGCACGGCCGCCGCCCCCGGCACCGCCGAGCGGTACGCCGTCCACTCCGCGATCGCCCTGCTCACCCTCACCACCGAGCGCTCCCGCTCCTTGCAGGAGGCCGAGCAGCGGGTCGGCGCGGCGGTGCTGCGCATGCTCCTCGCGGGCGAGCCGGACCACGCCCGGGCCGTCGCCGGGGACCTGTACGGCGGGCTGCTCGACGCGCCCTTCCGGATCATCGTCGCGGAGGCGGCGCCCTCCGCGGCCGCGCGGGCCCGTGCGGAGGCGGAGGGCGATGCGCTGGCCGGGATCGCCGAGGCCGCGGAGTCGGCGGCGGCGCGGGCCGGGGAGGCCGTGCTGGTCGTGCCCGAGGGGGAGCGGCTGGTGGTGCTGGCCGCGGACGGAGGCGCGGCGGTGACCGCGTGTGCCGGGTACGCGGCGGCGCTGGAGGCCGCGCGGGCCGTGCCCGAGCAGGCGGCCGGGGACGAGGACGAACTGGTCGTCGGCCTGTCCGCCCCCGTCGGACCGATCGCCGCGGCCGCGGCCTACAAGCAGGCCGAGCAGGCTCTGTCGGTGGCCCGGCGGCGGGGGCGGGTGCTGGTGGAGCACGAGCAGCTCGCGGCGGGGTCGGTGCTGCCGTTGCTGGCCGACGATGCGGTGAAGGCGTTCGCCGACGGGCTGCTGCGGGCGCTGCACGAGCACGATGCGACGGGGCGCGGGGATCTGGTCGCCTCGCTGCGGGCGTGGCTGTCCCGGCACGGTCAGTGGGATGCTGCGGCGGCCGATCTCGGGGTGCACCGGCACACGTTGCGGTACCGGATGCGGAGGGTGGAGGAGATTCTCGGGCGCAGCCTGGACGATCCCGACGTCCGGATGGAGCTGTGGCTGGCCCTGAAGGCGACCTCACCGGAATGACCGCCCAGGGGGCTCCGCCCCCGACCCCGGCCTACGCCCACCCACCACCCGACTCGGTAGGCCGAGCGGCGAGAGAAAAAGACCCGGGGCAAGCCCGGGGGAAAGCCCCAGGGAAAGGTCCTGGGGCAAGGTGTGGGGCGGGATGAGGGGGATGGGCGGGGAAACGCGGAGTGGCGTCACCACGCCAGAGCGGAGTGGCGTCACGCCAGAGCGGAGAGGCGCCACCACGCCAATGCAGGAGAGGCGCGACCGCGTCGAAGTGGGGAAGGCGCCACCGCGACGGAGCGGGAAAGGCGCCACCACGCCAAAGCGGAGCATCGGCCATCCGCATCAGTACGACTCGGACAAGCGACCCTCGCGCGTACCCGCCCTACCGTGGACCACGAACCGTAAGAACACCCCCAACGCGGAAGGGCCGGATTCACCATGGCTTCCACCCACGCCTTCTGGCTCGCCGGCCGCCAGGTCACCGGCGAGGACACCTTCGACGTCACCTCCCCGTGGGACGGCCGGCTCGTCGGCAAGGTCAGCGTGCCCACCGACGCCCAGGTCGAGGAGGCCGTGGCCGCCGCGTACGCCGTGCGGGACGAGTTCGCCGCCACCCCGGCGCACGTCCGCGCCGCCGCCCTCGACCACGTCAGCAAGCGCCTGGTCGAGCGCACCGCGGAGATCGCCCAGCTGATCTCCGCCGAGAACGGCAAGCCGATCAAGTGGGCCCGCGGCGAGGTCGGCCGTGCCGTGTCCGTGTTCCGGTTCGCGGCCGAGGAGGCCCGGCGGTTCAACGGCGGCGAGGCCCAGCGGCTCGACACCGACCTCGGCGGCCAGGGCCGCCTCGCGCTGACCCGCCGCTTCCCGAAGGGCGTCGTCCTCGGCATCGCACCGTTCAACTTCCCGCTGAACCTGTGCGCCCACAAGGTCGCCCCGGCCATCGCCGCCGGTGCCCCGATCATCCTGAAGCCGGCCCCGGCCACCCCGCTCTCGGGCCTCATCATCGGTGACCTGCTCGCCGAGACCGACCTGCCCGCCGGCTCCTGGTCCATCCTCCCGGTCGCCAACGACCGCATGCCCGCCCTCGTCCAGGACGAGCGCCTGCCGGTGATCTCGTTCACCGGTTCCGAGAAGGTCGGCTACGCGATCATGGACTCGGTGCCGCGCAAGCACTGCACCCTGGAGCTCGGCGGCAACGGTGCCGCCGTCGTGCTCGGCGACTTCGCCTCCGACGCCGACCTCGACTGGGCCGCGACCCGCATCGCGACCTTCTCCAACTACCAGGGCGGCCAGTCCTGCATCTCCGTGCAGCGTGTGATCGCCGACGCCTCCGTCTACGACCGCCTGCTGCCCCGCATCGTGGCCGCCGTGGAGGCTCAGGTCACCGGTGACCCGGGCGACGACAAGACCGATGTCGGCCCGCTGGTCAGCGAGGACGCCGCCAAGCGGGTCGAGACGTGGGTGGACGAGGCGGTCGCCGCCGGCGCCAAGCTCCTCACCGGCGGCAAGCGCGACGCCGCCTCCTACGCGCCGACCGTCCTCACCGAGGTGCCGGCCGACACGACCATCGCCTGCGAGGAGGTCTTCGGCCCGGTCCTGACCGTGCAGAAGGTCGACGGCGAGGCCGAGGCGTTCGCCGCCGTCAACGAGTCCAAGTACGGCCTCCAGGCGGGTGTGTTCACCCATGACGTCCAGGTCGCCTTCCGCGCCCACCGCGCCCTTGAGGTCGGCGGCGTCGTCGTCGGCGACGTCCCGTCCTACCGCGCCGACCAGATGCCGTACGGCGGCGCCAAGCAGTCCGGTGTGGGCCGCGAGGGCGTGAAGTTCGCGATGGACGACTACACATACGAGCGCGTGCTGGTTCTCACCGGTCTCGCGCTCTGACCTGCCACGGACAGGTCGGCACAACGGCCGCAGCCCACTGTGCGGGGGCTGCGGCCGTTCGTGTGCCCGGCGGTAGGGCCCGGGCGTGCCCGGCCGTAAGGGCAGGGGTGTACCCGGTGGTGCCGGCCGGGTGTACCCGGTGGTGCCGGCCGGGTGTACCCGGTGGTGCCGGCCGGTGTGCGCCCCGTGACGGCGGGCCGGGCGTGCCCGGGGGTACGGGCTCGGTAAAGGATTCGGCATCTACAGTTCAATAACCTTGTCCTGTGCATGACTCGCCGGGTGGGATGCGCATGACCACTTCGTCCGACTCCGGACGTCTCAGGGCCACTCAGGGGAATTCATGCACATAGCCCGTACCGGGCGTGGCGTCGCGGCATCCGCGGCCGCCACCGCCGCCCTCGTCGCCGCCGCGCTGGCGACCACCTCGCAGGCCGGCGTCACCGCTGCCGCGCCCGCGGCCGTGCCGCACACCAAGGCGGTTCCGGCCATCGCCGGCCACAACCTGGTGCACGGAGTGGCCAGCCCGCTCCCCATCGCGCAGTGCCAGGCCAAGTGGCACATCAACTGCTACACCCCGCTCCAGTACCGCACCGCGTACAACCTCAACCCGCTGTACCGCAAGGGCATCACGGGCAAGGGGCGCACCATCGTCATCGTCGACTCGTTCGGTTCCCCGACCGTCCAGCACGACCTCGACGTCTACAGCAAGCAATTCGGCCTGCCCAGCACCAAGGTCAAGGTGGTCAAGTGGGGGCACGTCCCCGCCTTCGACCCCAAGAACTCCGAGATGACCGGCTGGGCCGGTGAGACCACGCTGGACGTGGAGATGGCCCACGCCGTGGCGCCCGGTGCCAAGATCGTCCTGGTGGAGACGGCGGTCTCCGAGACCGAGGGCACCACCGGTCTGCCGGAGATGATGTCCGCCGAGAAGCACCTGATCGACCAGGGCGTCGGCGACGTCATCAGCCAGAGCTTCGGCGCCACCGAGAACACCTTCCCGGGCTTCGGCAGGGGCGACTTCACCAGCATCAAGAAGCTGCGCTACGCCTTCCAGGCCGCGGACCGCAAGCACGTGACGGTCCTCGGTTCCTCCGGCGACGGCGGCGCCACCGACATGCAGGCGGACGGCAAGACGTACTACAAGAAGCGCGTCAACTCCTGGCCGTCCTCGGACCCGCTGGTCACCTCCATCGGCGGCACCCAGCTCCACCTGAACGACAAGGGTGAGCGCGTCAAGCCGGACAGCGTCTACAACGACTACGGCGCGGGCGGCGGCGGCCAGTCGCACGTGTTCTCCCGGCCCGCCTTCCAGGACGGCGTGAAGAACGTCGTCGGCGCCCGCCGCGGCACCCCCGACATCTCGATGGCCGCCGCGGTCAACGGCGGCGCCTGGGTCTACTCCAGCTACGACCCGACCGCCACCGGCTGGGACGTCTCCGGCGGCACCAGCGAGGCGAGCCCGCTCTTCTCGGGCATCGTCGCCCTCGCCGACCAGGCGGCCGGCCACCGGCTGGGCAACATCAACCAGGCGCTGTACGACCTCTCCCGGCGCGCCGCCCACCACGACCGCAGCACCGGCATCGTCGACGTCAACGACGGCACGAACAACAGCTACGAGCACGTCACCGGCTACAAGGCCGTCAACGGCTACGACATGGCCACCGGCGTGGGCACGCTGGACGCCCTGCGCTTCGTGCCGGCCCTCGCGAAGGCGAGCCGCCACGGCTGACGCGGCACTGCCGCGACGGGGCTGAGTCCCCGGCAACGATGGTGACGACGGCCCGGGTCCTGCACCCGGGCCGTCCGTCTGTCCGCCCGCGCGCGGGACCGGGGGAGGGGCGCGGCAGGGACGCCGGTTCAGAACGCCACGGGGAGGTGGCGGGGGCCGCGGAGCATGGCGTTGGTCCGGTAGGGCGGCGGGTCCTGCACCAGGGACGCGGTGCCGAGGCGGGGGATCAGCGCGCCGAGCGCGGTCTGGGCCTCGATGCGCGCGAGCGGTGCGCCGAAGCAGATGTGGACGCCGCTGCAGAAGCCGAGATGCTCGTTGTCCGGGCGGGTGGGGTCGAACCGGTCCGGTTCGTGGAACCGCTTGGGGTCACGGCTGCCCGACGCCAGCGCGACGATCACGCGCGCGCCCTTGGGAAGCGTGGTGCCCGCGAAGTCCACGTCGGCGAGAGGGATGCGCTCGCGCATGTGGACCGGAGGCTCGTAGCGCAGGAGTTCCTCCACCGCGCGCGGCAGCAGGTCGGGATCGCTGCGCAGCCGCTCCAGCTGGTCGGGATGGCGCAGCAGGGTCAGGACGCCGTTGGTGATCAGGTTGACGGTGGTCTCGTGTCCGGCGATCAGCAAGAGTATGGCCGTTTCGGCGAGTTCCTCGGAGGTCAGCCGCAGGGCGGGGTCGGGCTCGTTGACGAAGGCGGAGAGCAGATCGTCGGTCGGACGGCCGACGCGCTGCTGGGCGAGGTTCAGCAGATACCCGCCCATCTCCTGCTGGGCCTGGACGGCCGCCTTCTGCCGCTGTGCGATGTCCTCGCCGGTCCCGATGTCGGCGGCCGCGACGAGGACGTCGGTCCAGGCCCGGAACGTCGGCTCGTCCTCGTGCGGGACGCCGAGCAGCCGGCAGATGACGGTGACGGGCAGCGGGTAGGCGAAGTCGTCGACGATGTCGACCTGTTCGCGGTCCCGGACCGACTCGGTCAGCTCCTCGGTGATCCGGGCGATCTCGCCGCGCATGGCGTCGATCCGGCCCGGGCTGTGCGGCGGGCCGAACGGCCGCATGGTGAGCGTGCGCAGCCGGTGGTGCTCCGGGTCGTCGAGCCGCAGGAACGGCAGCCGCCGTGTCTCCTGGGACGGGTCCGACGCGGCGGCGTCGAGATTGCGGGGGTCCACGCTGATCCGCGGGTTGTGCAGCAGGGCGACGATCTCGTGGTAGGTGCCGACCAGGTAACTGCCGTCCCGCTGCGGCACCACGGGACCGGCCTCCCGGAGTTCCGCGTACAGCGGCCAGGGGTCGGGGCGGTTGGCGTAGTCGGTGATCCGCTCCAGCAGGGTGTCGGCGGTCATGGCGGGGCTCCTCGTGGACGGGCGGGGCGACGGGTCACCCGGCGGGCCGCATCATGACCAGTCGGCGGTCCGGCAGGTGACCGGTGAGCGCGACGGTCGGGCCGTGGGAGAGCACGCTCGGATCCGGCACATCGGAAGGGATCGGGACCTCTGCCGCCGGCGGACGGTCGGAGGCACCGGCCGCGGGCGGGAACGGCGCGGCGGTCTCGATCAGATCCTGGTAGTACTCCAGCGACTTGGCCATGTTGACGGTGACCGCGGCGGTCACGCGGCCCCGGTAGCCGTAGACCACCGCAAGGCGGCGGGCCTCCAGCGAGCCCTGGGCGATGACCACCTGGTCGGAGTAGGTCGGGACGCCCACGGACTTGATGTTGAGGCCGAACTGGCTCGACCAGAACGTCGGTACGGCGAGGTGCGGGCGCCGCAGCGCCTCCGGACTGACCATGTTGTGGGCGGCCACCTCGGCCTGCTCCACCGCGTTGCGCCAGTGTTCGAGCGACAGCAGCTGGTAGTCGAACAGCGGGTGCGGGAAGCGCGAGACGTCACCGGCCACGAAGACGTTGTCGGTGACGAGCCCGTACATGGTGAAGGCCCGGCATCCGGCGTCACAGGCGACCCCGCGGGGACCCGCGGCCAGCCCGGAGTCCGCCAGCCACTCGACGTTGCGGACCGCACCCATGGCGACGACGCACACGTCCGCGTCGACCCGGCTGCCGTCGGAGAGGTCCGCGCCGGTGAAGTGCCCGTTGCCGCGCAGCGCGGTGACCTTGACCCCGCAGCGCAGGTCCACGCCGTGGTTGCGCTGCATGGCGGCGGCGAGCTTCGCCAGCGTCCCGCCGAGCGCGCCCACCAGCGGCGCGGGGCCGAGTTCGGTGACGGTGACCTCCAGACCGCGCTCCCGGCAGGCCGAGGCGATCTCCGAACCGGTGAAGCCCGCACCGATCACCAGCACCCGGCGTGGCCCGGCGGCCAGCCGCTCGGCCAGGAGTGCCGCGTCGTCGCTGGTGCGCAGGGTGAACACCCCGTCCAGGGCCGCCTCCTCGGCATGCGGCCACGGCCGCGCCCGCGTCCCGGTCGTGATCAGCACCCGGTCGTAGGGCAGCGACTCCCCGTCGGCCAGCAGCACCCGCTTGCCCTCCGTGTCCAGTCCGGTGGCGCGCACCCCGAGCCGCCACTCGGCCTCCGGGTCACGGCGCATCGGCAGCACGGTGCTGTCCGCCGGGATCTTGCCGAACAGCACCTGCTTGGACAGCGGCGGGCGGTCGTACGGCGGATGGGTCTCGTCGCCGACGACGGTCAGGGAACCGGCGAAGCCCTCCTCGCGCAGCTTCTCGGCAGCCCGCAGCCCGGCGAGCGAGGCGCCCACGACGACGATCCGGCCGTCCCGGAAGTCACCGGGCACCAGAGCTCACCCCCTCGCCCAGCAGGATGGCCTGGACCGGGCATGCCGCCGCGGCCTGGAGCACGCGTTCGCGCTGTTCGTCGGGAACAGCCGGGTGGTACAGCAACGCCTCCTCGCCGTGCAGCTCGAACATCTCCGGCGCATGGAACACGCACTGCGCATAGCCCTGGCAACGGGCGAGGTCCACCAGGATCTGCATCGCTGGTCACTCCCTCCGGCACACCGGCTTCTTCTTCCTTTCTAGCCCCAGGGAGGTCGGGGCGCGCGCTGGGCTGCGGACCCGCGTCTCACCGGCCGGTCCACCGGCCATCCGCTGAGACACCGGCCGACCGGCACGTCTTCCGATCCGAAGCCCCTGACCAGGACGGGTACGGGGACTTCCGTGCAGCCGACTGCGCCCGGCAGGCCGCCGGGCCGGACGAGAACGCCGGCCCGCCCGCGACGAGGCTGCCCGCGGCCGCGTGCCACCCATGGCTCAGGTACTCGGGTGGAACTGAGTATCTGCGCCCTGGCCGGTGACGGCGTGGGCCGACACCTTGAAGACATGCGCGAAGGACTATCGAAACCCGTGTCCCACCTGCTGTCGCTCCTCGTCCTGGCCGGGACGGCATCGGCGCTGTGGGCTGCCTGGCTGGGCTGGGACCAGCACCGTGACGTGCACCCGGACGGTACGGAGACCGGCCCGTACGAGGCGTGGCAGGTGATCGGGCTGGTGCTGACCCTGCTGGCACCCGTGTGCTGGGCGGCGTACCGCCACCACATCGCGGGCGCCGTGCTCGGCACCACGGCCGGGCTCACGGCCGCCGCCTACTACGACTGGTCGGACGACTCCAGCGGTCTCTTCGTCGTCGGCGTGGGCCTGGTCATGCTGGGCACGCTCTGCGCGACGGCCGTCGTCAGTACCGTGATCGCCTCCATGAGACCGGACGCCCAACGGCTCACGGTATGACGGCCCTCGCGCGGCGGCAGGACGTCACGCTTCGGCCGATCGGACGCGCGAGGGGTGGTGGGGTCGCCCCGATTCGGGTACCAACGATCCAGTAGCACCGGTCGGTAGCGAACGGTCCCCCATCATCCTCTTCGCGGCGAGGTGAGCCTCATGTCCGCCCCCACCACCCCACGCAAGACCGTCTCCGAGCGCGAGGCCCGTCAGGTGGCGGAGGCCGCCCGGGAACAGGACTGGCGCAAGCCCAGCTTCGCCAAGGAACTGTTCCTCGGGCGCTTCCGGCTCGACCTCATCCACCCCCACCCGCTCCCGGACCCCGAGAGCGTGCGGCGCGGCGAGGAGTTCCTCGCCAAGCTGCGCGCGTTCTGCGAGACGACGATCGACTCCGCCCGCATCGAGCGCGAGGCACGCATCCCCGACGAGGTCGTCGCGGGCCTGAAGGAACTCGGCGCCCTCGGGATGAAGATCGACCCCAAGTACGGCGGTCTCGGCCTCACCCAGCTGTACTACAACAAGGCCCTCGCCCTGGCCGGTTCCGTGAGCCCCGCGGTCGGCGCCCTGCTCTCCGCCCATCAGTCGATCGGCGTACCGCAGCCGCTGAAGATCTTCGGCACCCAGGAGCAGAAGGACGCCTTCCTGCCCCGCTGCGCCCGCACCGACATCTCCGCCTTCCTGCTGACCGAGCCGGACGTCGGTTCGGACCCGGCGCGCCTCGCCACGACCGCCGTCCCGGACGGCGAGGACTACGTCCTCGACGGAGTGAAACTGTGGACCACCAACGGGGTGGTCGCCGACCTGCTCGTCGTCATGGCCCGGGTGCCGAAGTCCGAGGGGCACAAGGGCGGCATCACCGCGTTCGTGGTGGAGGCCACCGCGGAGGGCATCACCGTCGAGAACCGCAACGCCTTCATGGGCCTGCGCGGCATCGAGAACGGCGTCACCCGTTTCCACCGGGTCCGGGTGCCGGCCGCCAACCGCATCGGCCCCGAGGGCGCCGGCCTGAAGATCGCGCTCACCACCCTCAACACCGGCCGGCTGTCGCTGCCCGCGATGTGCGCCGGTGCCGGCAAGTGGTGCCTGAAGATCGCCCGCGAGTGGGCGGCCGAGCGGGAGCAGTGGGGCAAGCCGGTCGCGCTGCACGAGGCCGTCGGCTCCAAGATCAGCTTTATCGCGGCCACCACGTTCGCCCTGGAGGCGCTGCTCGACCTGTCCTCGCAGATGGCCGACGAGGACCGCAACGACATCCGCATCGAGGCCGCCCTCGCCAAGCTCTACGGCTCCGAGATGGCCTGGCTGATGGCCGACGAACTGGTGCAGATCCGCGGCGGCCGCGGCTATGAGACGGCCGAGTCGCTGAAGGCGCGCGGCGAACGGCCGGTTCCCGCCGAGCAGATGCTGCGCGACATGCGCATCAACCGCATCTTCGAGGGCTCCACGGAGATCATGCACCTCCTGATCGCCCGCGAGGCGGTCGACGCCCACCTCTCGGTCGCCGGTGACCTCATCGACCCCGACAAGTCCCTGTCGGACAAGGCGAAGGCAGGCGCGAACGCGGGCGTCTTCTACGCCAAGTGGCTGCCGAAGCTGGTCGCCGGACCCGGGCAACTGCCCTCTTCGTACCACGAGTTCAAGCGCGAGACCGACCTGTCCGGGCATCTGCGCTATGTGGAGCGGCACGCCCGGAAGCTGGCCCGCTCCACCTTCTACGCCATGTCCCGCTGGCAGGGCCGGATGGAGACCAAGCAGGGCTTCCTCGGCCGGATCGTGGACATCGGCGCCGAACTGTTCGCGATGAGCGCGGCCTGCGTGCGGGCCGAACGGATGCGGGGCGAGGGCGAGCACGGCCGTGAGGCCTACCGGCTCGCCGACGCCTTCTGCCGCCAGTCCCGCATCCGCGTCGAGGAACTCTTCGGCCGCCTGTGGTCCAACACCGACGACATGGACCGCGCGGTGGTCAAGGGCGTCCTCGACGGCGCCTACACCTGGCTGGAGGAGGGGGTCATCGACCCCTCGGGCGAAGGCCCGTGGATCGCCGACGCGACCCCCGGACCGTCCGCACGCGAGAACGAGCGCCGCCCGTTCGGCGTCTAGACCCGCTCCTCACCCGACCGGGCAGCTGGGGCTCACGCGCCCCAGGTGCCCTGGTTCGTGGCGCAGTTCCAGCCACTGCCCTTCAGGGTGAACTGCACCCTGTAGGAGTGGGTGTTGAGCAGGTGCGTGGGCACCTTCACACCGAGGCTGGCCTTCTTCTTGAGCGTCGTGGTGTACACGGACACCGTCTTCGACGTGTTCTTGGTGACCTTGCCGCCCGTGGCCTTGGCCCGGCCGAAGCGAATGTTCTTCACGTCGGTGACGGTGAACGTGACCTTGCGGAAGCTCTGGGTGGTGCTCTTGTTCTTGATCCCGAAGTAGAGCCCCCCGTTGGTCACCCAGCCGTGCGAGTCGACGTAGAAACGGCTGGGGTAGACGAGATTGACCGGGCAGCCGCTGCGCTGCGGTGCCCGGGTCGCGGCCGACGCGGCCGTGCCGAGACCGAGTTGAGCGGCGGTGACGACACCTGCCGTGGCCAGGACGGCTGCGGTCGTGCGGATGCGGTTCATCGTGAGTTTCTCCTCCCCGTGGGCCCTGCTTGACGGGCCCGACCGGAAGGATCTCATCCCGGGCGGCCGAAAGCGCGCCATTTGCGGGACTGTTGGGACACCGCTCCACGCCGCACGGCCCGACCAGGGCGGTTCGACGTCCCGGGCCGGACCGGTGGCGCGATGTCCCGGGCCGGACTCATGCGGTGCGACGAGCTCTCGGACCGGACCGGACCGGGGCGGCTGGACCTCTCGGGCCCGACCCGGGTGGCGCGATGTCCCGGGCCGGACCGGGCGGGACCCGGCGGGACCCGGCCTGGAGCGGGACCGCCGAGCCGTACGCAGGAAGAGATCTCCCAAGGACGTGTCCGCGGACACGGTCCGGGCCGGTCGTCCGCCGGTCAGGGAGCGAAGTGTTATCAGGAGATCTTCACCATTGCTTCACAAAGGGAAAACTGCTCCATCCGGCAACGAAAGCTGTTAACGCACCCGCCCGAGGGATGCCCTGTCCTGGCGGCCGGCACTTGCGGCAACAATGGAGGGATGACCGACAGTCCCGCCAGTCCGGCACCCCTCGCCGATCCACACCTCGTCTACGACCCCCTCACGGGCGACGGCCCGAAGGACGTGGTGATCCTCGGCTCCACCGGGTCCATCGGAACCCAGGCCATCGACCTCGTACTGCGCCACCCCGACCGCTTCCGGGTCACCGCCCTGTCCGCGAACGGCGGCCGCGTGCCGCTCCTCGCCGAGCAGGCCCGCCGCCTGCGGGTACGGACCGTGGCGGTCGCCCGCGAGGACGCCGTGCCCGCTCTGCGCGAGGCGCTGGCCGCCGAGTACGGCGCGGGGGAGCCGCTGCCCGAGATCCTCGCCGGACCGGACGCGGCCACCCAGCTCGCCGCCGCTGATTCCTCGGAGTGTCACACCGTTCTCAACGGCATCACCGGGTCCATCGGGCTCGCGCCCACCCTGGCCGCCCTGGAGGCGGGCCACACCCTCGCCCTCGCCAACAAGGAATCGCTGATCGTCGGCGGCCCCCTGGTCACGGCGCTCGCCAAGCCCGGGCAGATCATCCCGGTCGACTCCGAGCACGCCGCACTCTTCCAGGCGCTCGCCGCCGGTACCCGCGCCGACGTGCGCAAGCTGGTCGTCACCGCCTCCGGCGGCCCCTTCCGCGGCCGCACCAGGGCGGAGCTGGCGAACGTCACCGTCGAGGACGCCCTCGCCCACCCCACCTGGGCCATGGGCCCGGTGATCACGATCAACTCGGCGACCCTCGTCAACAAGGGCCTGGAAGTCATCGAGGCACATCTCCTCTACGACATTCCCTTCGACCGCATTGAGGTCGTCGTGCATCCCCAGTCGTATGTTCACTCGATGGTCGAGTTCACCGACGGATCCACGATCGCCCAGGCGACGCCCCCCGACATGCGCGGGCCGATCGCCATCGGTCTGGGCTGGCCCGAGCGCGTCCCGGACGCGGCGCCCGCCTTCGACTGGAGCAAGGCCTCCACCTGGGAGTTCTTCCCGCTGGACAACGAGGCCTTCCCCTCGGTGAACCTCGCCCGGCACGTGGGGCAGCTCGCGGGCACCGCCCCGGCGGTGTTCAATGCCGCCAACGAGGAGTGCGTCGAGGCCTTCCGCACCGGCGCACTGCCCTTCAACGGAATCATGGAGACTGTCACCAGGGTCGTCGAGGAGCACGGCACCCCGGTCACGGGAACCTCACTCACCGTGTCGGACGTCCTCGAAGCGGAGACCTGGGCCCGGGCCCGGGCCCGGGAACTGACAGACCGGACGGCAATCGCGGAGGCGCGTGCATGACGACCTTGATGTTCATCCTCGGCATAGTGGTCTTCGCGGTCGGCCTGCTCGTCTCGATCGCCTGGCACGAGCTGGGGCACCTGTCCACGGCCAAGCTCTTCGGCATCCGCGTCCCGCAGTACATGGTCGGTTTCGGCCCGACCGTCTGGTCGCGCAGGAAGGGCGAGACCGAGTACGGCATCAAGGCGGTCCCGCTCGGCGGCTACATCCGCATGATCGGCATGTTCCCGCCCGACGACGCCGGCCGGGTCTCGGCCCGCTCCACCTCACCGTGGCGCGGCATGATCGAGGACGCCCGCTCGGCGGCCTTCGAGGAACTCAAGCCCGGTGACGAGACGCGCATGTTCTACACGCGCAAGCCGTGGAAGCGCGTCATCGTCATGTTCGCGGGCCCGTTCATGAACCTGATCCTCGCGATCGCCCTGTTCCTCACGGTGCTGATGGGCTTCGGCATCCAGCAGCAGACCACGACCGTCTCGTCGGTCTCGCCCTGTGTCATCGCGCAGAGCCAGAACCGCGACAACTGCAAGAAGTCCGACCCGGCCTCCCCGGCCGCGGCCGCCGGGATGAAGGCGGGCGACAGGATCGTCTCCTTCGACGGCAGGCCGACCAAGGACTGGAACACGCTGTCCGACCTCATCCGCGACAGCGCCGGCAAGGACGTGGCCGTCGTCGTCGACCGCAAGGGCCATGAACTGACCCTGCACGCGAAGATCGCCACCAACCAGGTCGCCAAGAAGGACTCCAGCGGCACCTACGTCCAGGGCAAGTACGTCAAGGCGGGCTTCCTGGGCTTCAGCGCCGCCACCGGCGTCGTCCAGCAGAACTTCGGCGACTCCGTGACCTGGATGACCGACCGGGTCGGCGACGCCGTCGACTCCCTGGTCGCCCTGCCCGGCAAGATCCCGGCCCTGTGGGACGCGGCCTTCGGCAACGGCCCGCGCGAGCCGGACTCCCCGATGGGCATCGTCGGGGCGGCCCGGATCACCGGCGACATCGCCACGCTGGACATTCCGGCCTCGCAGCAGGTGGCCATGTTCGTCTTCGTCCTGGCCGGTTTCAACCTCTCCCTGTTCCTGTTCAACATGCTCCCGCTGCTCCCGCTCGACGGCGGACACATCGCGGGAGCCCTGTGGGAGTCGCTGCGGCGGAACGTGGCCCGGGTGCTGCGCCGGCCCGACCCCGGTCCGTTCGACGTGGCCAAGCTGATGCCGGTGGCCTACGTGGTGGCCGGGATCTTCGTCTGCTTCACCGTCCTGGTGCTCATCGCGGACGTGGTTAACCCGGTGAAAATCTCCTAGCCACCCAAGGTTCGAGGCGGCCCGGGACCCTGTGGTCCGGGCCGCCTTCCATTGAGTGGGTTTGCCGGGTGGGATGTGCTGGAGCAAGGGCCGGTGCCGTAATCTCGAAGTCCGGAGCCCGCCGTTCACGGGGCCGGACCTTGATCCACGACTTGGGGTTGCACAGCAGATGACTGCGATTTCTCTCGGCATGCCGTCCGTTCCGACCAAGCTCGCCGAGCGCCGGAAGAGCCGGCAGATCCAGGTCGGATCCGTGGCCGTCGGCGGAGACGCACCCGTCTCGGTCCAGTCGATGACCACGACGCGCACGTCCGACATCGGTGCCACGCTGCAGCAGATCGCCGAGCTGACCGCGTCCGGCTGCCAGATCGTCCGCGTCGCCTGCCCCACCCAGGACGACGCCGACGCGCTCGCGACCATCGCCCGCAAGTCGCAGATCCCGGTCATCGCGGACATCCACTTCCAGCCCAAGTACGTCTTCGCCGCCATCGAGGCCGGCTGCGCCGCCGTCCGCGTCAACCCGGGCAACATCAAGCAGTTCGACGACAAGGTCAGGGAGATCGCCAAGGCCGCCACGGAGCACGGCACCCCGATCCGTATCGGCGTCAACGCCGGCTCCCTGGACCGCCGTCTGCTGCAGAAGTACGGCAAGGCGACTCCCGAGGCCCTGGTCGAGTCGGCGCTGTGGGAGGCCTCCCTCTTCGAGGAGCACGACTTCCGGGACATCAAGATCTCGGTCAAGCACAACGACCCCGTCGTGATGATCGAGGCCTACCGCCAGCTCGCCGAGCAGTGCGACTACCCGCTGCACCTCGGTGTGACCGAGGCGGGCCCGGCGTTCCAGGGCACCATCAAGTCGGCGGTGGCCTTCGGCGCGCTGCTGAGCCAGGGCATCGGCGACACGATCCGCGTCTCCCTGTCGGCCCCGCCCGCCGAGGAGGTCAAGGTCGGCATCCAGATCCTGGAGTCGCTGAACCTGCGCCAGCGCGGCCTGGAGATCGTCTCCTGCCCGTCCTGCGGCCGCGCCCAGGTCGACGTCTACAAGCTCGCCGAAGAGGTCACCGCCGGCCTGACCGGCATGGAGGTCCCGCTGCGCGTCGCCGTCATGGGCTGCGTGGTCAACGGCCCGGGCGAGGCCCGCGAGGCCGACCTCGGCGTCGCCTCCGGCAACGGCAAGGGCCAGATCTTCGTCAAGGGCGAGGTCATCAAGACCGTCCCCGAGTCCAAGATCGTGGAGACCCTCATCGAGGAGGCCATGAAGCTCGCGGAGAAGATGGAGGCCGAGGGCGTCGCCTCCGGTGAGCCGTCCGTGGCGGTGGCGGGCTGAGTTCCCGGTGGGGCCGCGCCCCTGAAAGGGGCGCGGGGAACTGCCCGACCGGCCACCGGAGACGGGCAGCCGCCCGCAGGCCGGAACCCTCCGGACTCCGAGGCGCACCGGCCAAGCAGCGCAGCTATAGTGCGGAGATCAGCAGAACCCCAGCGTGAGGCCCCGCACGTGTTGACCCAGACCACCTCACGGGTGCTCGATCCGAGCGACCTTGACGCCGCGCTCGCCGTCCTCGACCGCGAGCCGGTCGCGAACGCCTTCGTGACCTCCCGGGTCCAGATCGCGGGCCTCGACCCGTGGCGGCTCGGCGGCGAGATGTGGGGCTGGTACGAGGACGGCATGCTGACGTCCCTGTGTTACGCGGGCGCCAACCTCGTCCCCATCTGCGCCACCCCGCGCGCCGTGCGCGCCTTCGCCGACCGGGCCCGCAGGTCCGGCCGCCGCTGCTCCTCCATCGTCGGCCCCGCCAAGTCGACGGCCGCCCTGTGGCGCCTGCTGGAACCCCACTGGGGACCGGCCCGCGAGGTCCGCGCCCACCAGCCGCTGATGGTCACCGACCGCATGTCCGCCGACATCGCCCCGGATCCCGGCGTCCGCCGCATCCGCAAGGACGAGATGGAGACGATCATGCCGGCGTGCGTGGCGATGTTCACCGAGGAGGTCGGCGTCTCCCCGATGGCCGGGGACGGCGGCCTGCTCTACCAGGCCCGCGTCGCCGAGCTCGTGGGCTCCGGCCGTTCCTTCGCCCGCGTCGACGAACACGGCAAGGTCGTCTTCAAGGCGGAGATCGGCGCGGCCACGTCCCAGGCCTGCCAGATCCAGGGCGTGTGGGTCGCCCCCGAGTACCGGGGCAAGGGCCTGGCGGCCCCCGGCATGGCGGCGGTCCTGCGCTACGCCCTGTCGGATGTCGCCCCCGTGGTCAGTCTCTACGTGAACGACTTCAACACCGCGGCGCGCAGGACGTACCGGCGGGTGGGGTTCCAGGAGGTCGGCGCGTTCATGAGCATCCTCTTCTGAGGGAAGAAGAGCGCGTTCCTGCCTCCGGAGAGGCCTGTCCCCCTCCGGAGAGTCCTGATCTCCGCCGGAGAATCCTGTCCTCCTCCGGAAGAGGCTTGTCTCCCTCGGGAGAGGCATGTCCCTGCCCGGAAGAGGACTGCTCACTGCGGCAGGAGGGCCAGGAGCTGCTTCGTGTGGCCGGGCAGCTCCGCATCGGCCAGGCCCGAGATGAGGTCCCTGAGCGGCAGGGGCTGATCGACCAGGAGCGTGTCGTTCGACAGGAGCAGGCTGGGGACGAGCGTTTCGAGTTCGGCCTCGCTCAGCATCGGGCCGCCCAGTGCGCACAGGGCGTCCGCCTGGATGCGGATGCGCTCCCGCAGCCCCGCGTTGCCGCCGGCGAGCGCGATGACGCGTTCGATGGTCCAGGTGTCGAGCGCGATGCGGTTGTCGTACGTCGTCCTCGCGCCCGCGGCGACGGCGGAGACCGCGCTGATGGTGGCGGCGTTGACGAGGGTGACGTGCGCCAGAATCTGGTCGGCGTTCCATTCGCCGGCCGGCGGGGCGGGGCTCGTGCCGCCGGAGCCGTCCACCGTGGCGGCGGCGTCCAGCAGTGCGCGATAGGCGTCCCGCAGCGGGGCGGTGTCCATCATGTCCTGTCCCTTTCGATCTCGTCCGGGTCCGTCCGGGGCTTGCCGAGTCCTTCTGACTCGTGCCGGATCCTGCTGGGGCTCTTCTGACGACCGCCTGTCACCGTCGACGCCTGCCGAGGTGCGGCCGACGCCTGCCGAGTGGTGCTGCGGGCCTGCCGCGAGGCGGTGGCAGCCGCCGCCTCAGCCGTGTGCGCGGTGCATCTCCCAGGGCGCCTGCGGGAGGACCTCGCCGGTCTCCAGCAGCGACTTGAGGTTCGCCAGCACGGCCGGCCAGCCCTGCGAGATGCCGTTGTACATGTCCTGGTTGGCGAGGCTCTCGTGGGTCACGGTGAGGCGGACGATGTCCTGGTGCGGTTCGACGAGGAACGTGACCACCGACGGGTCCCTGGGCAGCTCGGCGTCGGGGGCGTCGTCGAAGGTGATGACCAGGCGCGTCGGGGGTTCGGCCGCGAGCACACGGCCGAAGACGTCGACGGTGCCCGAGCCGTCGACGCGCCGGTGTTCCCAGTCCGAGCCCGGCTGCCAGTCCGAGACGTTGGCGTGCCCCCAGTAGCGGGCGGTCAGGTCGGCGTCCGTCAGGGCCCGCCACACCTGCTCGGCGCTCGCCCGGATGTAGGTGACGTAGACGTAGGTCGGCACGGATGCGGGTGTGTCGGTCATGGCGTACTCCTCTGCCTGGGTCCTGATGGCGCTGATCGCCCGCAGACGGGGCCTGTCGAACTCCGAGATCCAGCGCTCCTCGATCTCGTGGATGGGGGCCGGGTTGAGGTAGTGCAGCCGCTCCCGTCCGCGCCGCACCACGGTCACGAGGCCGGCCTGCTGGAGAAGGTCGAGATGCTGTGTCGCCGACTGGCGGGTCATGGCCAGGCGTTCGCACAGCTCCCGCAGCGTCTGGCCGTTGTGCTCGCGCAGACGGTCCAGCAGGAGCCGTCGTGTGGGGTCGGCCAGCGCTTTGAAGACCGAGTCCATCGCTCTTGCTTCGTGGCTCACACTCCGATTATGCAGGCAGTTGCCTGCATATTGTCAAACGGCGCCCCGGCTACGGCCGCCACCTGCCCTGTACGCTCCCCCGCATGGACGTCGTGATCGGCCCCCTGGACCTTTCAGCCCACGTAGACGAGGCCCTGGCGGTCCAGGCCGTCGCCTTCGGACTCGGCTCCGACGAGGTGGCCGTACGCCGCCAGATCGTCCAGCGGCACATGCAGTACCCGGGTGCGCGCGCCCTCGGCGCCAGCAGCGAAGGGCGCCTCGTCGCCTTCGTCTACGGCATGCCCAACTCCCGCACCCACTGGTGGTCCACCGTCGTGGAGCCCTACCTGCGCGCCGGCGGCAACGACTTCTGGCTGGACGACTCCTTCGTCATCACCGAGCTGCACGTCCACCCCGGCCACCAGAACCGCGGCATCGGCCGCCGTCTGATCACCACGATCACCGACAGCGCCGCCGAGCCCCGCTCGATCCTCTCCGCGATCGACACCGACAGCCCGGCCCGCGGCCTCTACCACTCCCTCGGCTACGTCGACCTCGCCCGCCAGGTCCACTTCCCGAGCGCCCCCAGGCCGTACGCCGTCATGGGCGCCCCCCTGCCCCTGCGCCGGAAATAGCCGCCGCGTCGGAGCCCGTGCGGGAGGAGACGGCCCCTGCTGCGGAGACAGCCGCCGCGTCTCGGACAACCGATTTCCACCGGCACAGGCACCCCGGCTAACCTCCTATGCCACCACCCTTATCCGGCAGGAGTACGAGAACCATGGCGAACGCACCGGTCCAGCGCATGTCCCAGTTGATGGCGAAGACGCTGCGCGACGACCCGGCGGACGCCGAGGTCCTCAGCCACAAGCTGCTCGTCCGCGCCGGGTACGTCCGCCGCACCGCGGCCGGCATCTGGTCCTGGCTCCCGCTCGGCAAGAAGGTCCTGTCCAACGTCGAGCGGATCGTCCGCGAGGAGATGGACGCCATCGGCGCCCAGGAGGTCACGCTCCCCGCCCTGCTGCCCCGTGAGCCCTACGACGCCACCGGCCGCTGGGACGAGTACGGCCAGGAACTCTTCCGGCTCAAGGACCGCAGGGGCGGCGACTACCTCCTCGGCCCCACCCACGAGGAGATCTTCACCCTCCTGGTCAAGGACCAGTGCACGTCCTACAAGGACCTGCCCGTGATCCTCTACCAGATCCAGACCAAGTTCCGTGACGAGGCCCGCCCCCGGGCCGGCATCCTGCGCGGCCGCGAGTTCCTGATGAAGGACTCCTACTCCTTCGACCTGGAGGACGAGGGCCTGGCCAAGTCCTACGCCCTGCACCGCCAGGCGTACCAGCGCATCTTCGACCGGCTCGGCCTCGACTACCGCATCTGCGCCGCCACCGCGGGCGCGATGGGCGGCTCCAAGTCGGAGGAGTTCCTGGCCCCGGCCGAGGCCGGCGAGGACATCTTCGCGGACTGCCCGAACTGCGACTTCGCCGCGAACACCGAGGCGATCGCCTACGAGCTGAAGCCGGTCGACGGCTCCGCCGTGCCCGCGCTCGAGGAGATCCCCACCCCCGACACCCCGACCATCGAGACCCTCGCCGCCCACCTCGGCGTCCCGGCCTCCGCCACGCTGAAGAACCTGCTGGTGAAGGTCGACGGAGAGATCGTCGCCGTGGGCGTGCCCGGCGACCGCGAGGTCGACATGGACAAGGTCGAGGCGCACTTCGCCCCGGCCGCCGTCGAGCTGGTCACCGCCGAGGACTTCGTCGGCCGCCCCGACCTGGTCCGCGGCTACGTCGGCCCGCAGGGCCTGGGCGAGAAGGTCAAGTACATCGCCGACCCGCGGGTGGCCCCCGGCACCGCCTGGATCACCGGTGCCAACAAGGAGCACACGCACTCCAAGAACGTCGTCGCCGGCCGTGACTTCGAGGTCGACACGTACGTGGACGTGGTCGTCGTGCAGGAGGGCGACCCCTGCCCGAAGTGCGGCACCGGCCTGAAGCTGGACCGTGCCATCGAGATCGGCCACATCTTCCAGCTGGGCCGCAAGTACGCCGACGCCCTCAAGCTCGACGTGCTCGGCCAGAACGGCAAGCCGGTCCGCGTCACCATGGGCTCCTACGGCGTCGGCGTCTCGCGTGCCGTCGCCGCGATCGCCGAGCAGACCGCCGACGAGCACGGCCTGTGCTGGCCCAAGGAGGTCGCCCCGGCCGACGTGCACGTCGTCGCGGCCGGCAAGGCGCTGCAGACCGAGCTGGCGCTCGACGTCGCCGAGAAGCTGGCCGCCGCGGGCGTCCGCGTCCTCGTCGACGACCGGGCCGGGGTCTCCCCGGGCGTGAAGTTCACCGACGCCGAGCTGATCGGCGTGCCCCAGATCCTGGTCGCCGGCCGCCGCTCCGGCGAGGGCGTCCTGGAACTGAAGGACCGCAGGACCGGCGAGCGCGAGGAACTCCCGATCGCCGAGGCCATCACCCGCCTGACGGCCTGACGGCCTGACGGCCTGACGGCCTGACGGCCCGCCCCGCCGCGCCCCGAAGGGGACGCGGCGGGTGCACCCGTCCTACGCCTGTCCGCCCCGAGCTTTCGTGGCTGACGCCGGCTCAAAAGGGGCGCGGGGAACTGCGCGAGCAACCACATGCGACCTGCAGCGTGAAGCGGGCGTGTACCCCCTTGGCCTGCCGTTGACCGGCCCGCCGTTGACCGGGCTGCTCCTGCAGTCGTCCGGTGAGTTCGGGCATCGGTTCCGTGTCCGCCCCGAGCTTTCGTGGCTGACGCCGGCTCAAAAGGGGCGCGGGGAACTGCGCGAGTAACCACATGCGACCTGCAGCGTGAAGCGGGCGTGTACTCCCTTGGCCTGCCGTTGACCGGCCCGCCGTTGACCGGGCTGCTCCTGCAGTCGTCCGGTGAGTTCGGGCATCGGTTCCGTGTCCGCCCCGAGCTTTCGTGGCTGACGCCGGCTCAAAAGGGGCGCGGGGAACTGCGCGAGTAACCACATGCGACCTGCAGCGTGAAGCGGGCGTGTACTCCCTTGGCCTGCCGTCGACCGGCCCGCCGTTGACCGGGCTGCTCCTGCAGTCGTCCGGTGAGTTCGGGCATCGGTTCCGTGTCCGCCCCGAGCTTTCGTGGCTGACGCCGGCTCAAAAGGGGCGCGGGGAACTGCGCGAGCAACCACACACGACCCGCAGCATGAAGCGGGCCCGCACCACCCCGGCCCCCCACCACCCGCACAGCCGCCCGCTGCCCCGCCCCTAGAACCACCCGGCGAACTCCAGCAACAGCTCCGCGTCCTTCGGCCGCCCCACCCGGAGGGCCCGTACGCCCGACTCCACCGCCCGGAAGAGCGTCCACCCCCGCAGCCGCTCCTGATCGACGTCCAGCGACTCGGCGAGCCGCTTGATCCGCCGCCGGATGGTGGCCGCCCCCGACGGCATGGCGATCAGATCCTCCACCCGGTCCCGCACCAGCCGGGCCAGATCGAACGCGCACTCACCGACCACCGGGTCCGGCCCCACCGCGAGCCACGGCATCCGCTCCCCGGCCAGCACCTTGCTCTGGCGGAACGTGCCGTGCAGCAACCGGTGCTCGGGCGGCGCGGCCAGCAGCTCCTCGCGTGCCGTGAGCGCCGCGTCCACCAGTGTCGCCGCCCCGGGATCGGCCTCGGCACTCGCCCGCATCGCCTCGGCCTGGCGCCCGGTCCGCTCCGCCACCGTCTCGAACGTATGGCCGCCCGGCGGCTCCACCCAGAGCCGTCGCAGCGTCCCGGCGGCCTCCAGCAGGGCCTTCGCCTCCGGCAGCGACCGCACCGACACGTCCGGATGCAGCCGCTCCAGCAGCAGTACCCCCTCGGCGGCGTCCTCGGGATCCACCGCCAGCAGCTGTACGGCACCCAGTCCGGCCCAGTGCGCCAGCGCCGCCCGCTCGCTCTCGGGGCGCGCCCGCGGCGGGGCGAGCTTCAGCACGGCGGGGCTGCCGTCGGCCCGCCGTACCAGTACCACCAGGCTGCTGCGCCCGCCGGGCACCTGCACGCGTTCCACGCTCAACTCGCGCCGGGCGACCGCCCGTTCGGCTGACTCGGGCAGCCGCGCCAGCCAGTCCTCACCGGCCGGTGCCGTCTCACCGAGCGCCCGCACCAGCCGCCGGGGCGGTTCGAAAGCCATGCGCCAGTTGTTCCTTCCTCCTGGACCTGCCGCAGGGCGGCTGCGCGGTCACGTCGTCGGGGACGCCGAGGTCCGGGGTCCGGCCGCACCTGCATCGTCACCGGCCCGCTCGGCGAGCCCAGGGAAGGCTACGCTCTCCCCGCTCCAGCCCACCGCCCGCACCGCTGCCTCCCGCAGCGCCGCCGCGGCAGCGCCGCGCCGCCGGCCGGTCGCGGCCCGCACCAGGTCCGAGTAGACCCCCGCCACCCGCTCCTCCAACTGGGCGGCCAGCCGCACTGCGGAGGCCGCGTCCGGCACCGGGAACGGCAGCGCGTAGGCGGCGCTCGCGGCGACCGGCTCGCCGCCCAGATCGCGCACGTCGCGCACCAGCGCGTCCCGGCGGGCCCGGTGCGCGACGTAGGCCGTCCGCGCCTCGGCCCGCCGCTGGTCGCCGATCCGCCCGCCGACGACGCCGTACCCGTACACCGCCGCGTGCTCGGCCGCGAGCGCCGCCTGCAGCGCGGTCAGCTCGGCCTTCTGGGCCTCGTCACTCACTTGGCCTCCCCGGTCAGTACGAACGCGTGCGCCGCCCCGGCCGCCGCCACCGAGGCCATCAGCCGGGCCAGCTCGCCCGGCACTTCCAGCAGGGCTGTTGTCCGCCGGTCGGCGAGGGCGCGTTCGGCGGCGGCGAGATCGGCGAGGGCGCCCTTCTCGTCGGCGGGCACGGTCGGCGCGGACGCGGTGGACGCCGCGGTGGACGCTGCGGTGGAATCCGCGGCGGAGGCCGCTGTGGACGCTGCTGAGGACGCGGCTGCGGATGTCGGGGAGGCCGTGGAAGAGGGCGACTTGGCGGCGCCGGTGCCGCCGAACGCCTTCGCGTGCGCCGCGACCTGGGCACGCAGCGGCCGCAGCCGCTGGGCCAGCGCCGGATGGGCGGCGAGCACGGCGTCGTAGTGCTCCAGCAGCGCCGCGCTGTCCCGGGCCGCACGCGCGCGTGCCCGTTCGGCCGCCGAGGGTGCGGCTCCGCCGCCGGAGTCCGGTCCGGCCGAGCAGCCCACCAGCAGGGCGGCCCCGGCGGCCGAGGCGAGCAGGGATCTTCTGCGCGGCCCCGAGGGGGTGCGCGGCGGCGGGTACGGCACTGCAGACGTCCTCGGGGCACTCGTACGAAAGGAAGACCAACCAACAACGGGCGGCACGCCCGTGATCACCGTACCCGCGCGCCCCGCGCACACCACTCACCGGCACCGTCCGGACACAGGTGGACGGCAACACTCCCCGCGACCGGATACCCTTTGACCAGACACGCGACCCATCCCACAACAGCACACGCGGCCGAGGAGTCACCCGGATGAGCACCACCCAGAGCGAGAGGCTGCGAGAGCTGCTGGAACCGCTCGTCACCTCCCAGGGGCTGGATCTCGAAGAGATCGCTGTGGACTCCGTCGGACGCAAGCGGGTGCTGCGCGTGGTCGTCGACTCCGACACCGGGGCGGATCTGGACGCGATCGCCGATGTGAGCCGCGCGCTCTCGGCGAAGCTCGACGAGACCAACGCGATGGGTGACGACGCCTACGACCTGGAGGTCGGGACCCCCGGCGCCGAGCGCCTCCTCACCGAACACCGCCACTACGTGCGGGCCGTGGACCGGCTGGTGAAGTTCCAGGTGGCCGAGGACGGGGAACTGGTCGCGCGGATCCTGACGGTCGACGACGAGGGCATCGATGTCGAGGTGCCCGGCGTGAAGGGCCGCAAGGCGACCGCCCGCAGACTCGCCTTCCCGCAGATCGAGAGGGCGCGCGTGCAGGTCGAGTTCAACCGCAAGGACAAGAAGGACATGAAGGAAGAGGAGGAGGCGTAGCCGTGGACATCGACATGAGTGCCCTGCGGGGCTTGGTTCGGGAGAAGGAGATCTCCTTCGACCTGCTGGTCGAGGCGATCGAGTCGGCCCTCCTCATCGCCTACCACCGCACCGAGGGAAGCCGCCGGCACGCGCGCGTGGAGCTCAACCGGGAGACCGGACACGTGACCGTGTGGGCGAAGGAGGACCCGGAGGACCTCGAGGAGGGCCAGGAGGCCCGCGAGTTCGACGACACCCCGTCCGGCTTCGGCCGGATCGCCGCCACCACCGCCAAGCAGGTGATCCTGCAGCGGCTGCGCGACGCCGAGGACGACGCCACGCTCGGCGAGTACGCCGGCCGTGAGGGCGACATCGTCACCGGTGTGGTCCAGCAGGGCCGCGACCCGAAGAACGTGCTCGTGGACATCGGCAAGCTGGAGGCCATCCTGCCGGTGCAGGAGCAGGTGCCCGGCGAGACGTACCCGCACGGCATGCGCCTGAGGTCGTACGTCGTCCGGGTCGCCAAGGGTGTGCGCGGCCCGTCCGTGACCCTCTCCCGTACGCACCCCAACCTGGTGAAGAAGCTCTTCGCGCTGGAGGTGCCGGAGATCGCCGACGGGTCGGTGGAGATCGCGGCCATCGCCCGTGAGGCCGGTCACCGCACCAAGATCGCCGTACGGTCCACCCGTGCGGGCCTGAACGCCAAGGGCGCCTGCATCGGCCCGATGGGCGGCCGGGTGCGCAACGTGATGGGCGAGCTGAACGGCGAGAAGATCGACATCGTCGACTGGTCGGACGACCCGGCCGAGATGGTGGCGAACGCGCTGTCACCCGCTCGGGTGAGCAAGGTGGAGGTCGTCGACATGGCCTCCCGCTCCGCCCGGGTGACCGTGCCGGACTACCAGCTGTCGCTGGCGATCGGCAAGGAAGGGCAGAACGCCCGGCTCGCGGCGCGGCTCACCGGCTGGCGGATCGACATCCGTCCGGACACCGAGCAGACCGGGGAGCGTGGCGGGGAATAGATCCCGGCCACGCGTGGCTGAGATCACCACAGCCTGCATCGAGTAACTGTTCGACTTTTCCCTCGAAGGGGTGAGGTCGCTACGGGGAGGTAGACTTAGGAGTGTCTGGCCGGACGCGTGCCCGTGTATGCCCTGAACGCACCTGTGTGGGGTGCAGGCAGCGAGCGGCCAAGGACGATCTGCTGCGCACCGTGGCGGATCAGGAGCAGTGTGTTCCCGATCCTCGCGGTACGCTGCCCGGCCGGGGTGCCTATGTGCACCCCGACCTGGTCTGTCTCGACCAGGCGGTGCGCCGCCGGGCGTTCCCACGGGCGCTGCGCGTCCCGGGGCCGCTCGACGTAAAGGCGTTGCGTCAGTACGTCGAGCAGACAGAGAGTTGCTGAGCAGGCAACACGGCAAGAAAGCATGTCGCACGGATCCCCCCGTGCGGCCTGGTACCTCGCGAGTCGAAAGCAGGTCGAGATTGCGATGAGCACTCGATGAGTACGCGATGAGTACGCCCATGAACTAGCGACGGTCCGGCTTCCCCGGACCTCAGAGGAGCGAAGTGGCTAAGGTCCGGGTCTACGAACTCGCCAAGGAGTTCGGTGTGGAGAGCAAGGTCGTCATGGCCAAGCTCCAGGAACTCGGTGAATTCGTCCGTTCGGCGTCTTCGACCATCGAAGCGCCGGTTGTACGCAAGCTGACCGACGCCTTCCAGGGTGGTGGCTCCGGCAAGTCCGCCGGCAAGTCCGCCCCCCGCAAGGCTGCCCCCAAGCCCGCCGCGCCCTCTCCGGCGCAGGCGGCCCGTCCGGCTGCCCCGAGGCCGGCGGCCCCCAAGCCTCCGACGGCGCCGCAGCCCGCTGCTGCTCCGTCGGCCCCTGTGGCCCCGGCGGCCTCCGCGCCGGCACCGGGCCCGCGTCCGGGCCCGAAGCCCGCGCCGCGCCCGGCTCCGGCCGCCCCGGAGTTCACCGCTCCGCCGGCCGCTCAGGCTCCCCAGGCCCCCCAGGCCCCGCAGGCTCCGGCCGCGCAGGGTCAGGGTCAGGGTGCCGCGCAGGGTCAGGGTGCCGCGCAGGGTCAGGGTCCGCGTCCCGGCGGCGCCCGTCCCGGTGCGCCGCGTCCCGGTGGCCGTCCGGCCGCCCCCGGCCAGGGCCAGGCCCGTCCGGGCCAGGGTGCTCCGCGCCCCGGTGGTCAGGGTGCGCGTCCCGGTGCTCGTCCGGCCGGTCCGCGTCCGGGTAACAACCCCTTCACGTCCGGTGGCTCCACCGGCATGGCACGTCCGCAGGCGCCCCGCCCGCAGGGCGGCCCGCGTCCGGGCGGTCCCGGTGCTCCCGGCGGCGGTCCCCGTCCGCAGGCGCCCGGCGGCCAGGGCGGCGGTCCGCGTCCGCAGGCTCCGGGTGGTCACGGCGGTGCCTCCGGGCGTCCGTCCCCGTCCGGCATGCCCCGTCCGCAGGGCGGCCCGCGTCCCGGCCCGGCCGGTCCGCGTCCCAACCCCGGCATGATGCCGCAGCGTCCCGCTGCGGGCCCGCGTCCCGGTGGCGGTGGCCCCGGCGGCCGTGGTCCCGGTGGCGGCGGCGGTCGTCCCGGTGGCGGCGGCGGTCGCCCGGGTGGCGGCGGCGGCTTCGCCGGTCGTCCCGGTGGCGGCGGTGGCGGCGGCTTCGCCGGTCGTCCCGGTGGTCCCGGTGGCGCTGGCGGTGGCGGCGGCTTCGCCGGCCGTCCTGGCGGTCCCGGTGGTGGCGGCGGTGGCCGTCCCGGCTTCGGTGGCCGTCCCGGCGGTCCCGGTGGCCGCGGTGGCACGCAGGGTGCCTTCGGCCGTCCCGGCGGTCCCGCGCGTCGCGGTCGCAAGTCGAAGCGGCAGAGGCGCCAGGAGTACGAGGCCATGCAGGCCCCGAGCGTCGGCGGCGTGATGCTGCCGCGCGGCAACGGAGACACCATCCGTCTCTCCCGCGGCGCGTCGCTCACCGACTTCGCCGAGAAGATCAACGCCAACCCGGCGTCGCTCGTCGCGGTCATGATGAACCTCGGCGAGATGGTCACGGCCACGCAGTCCGTCTCCGACGAGACGCTGCAGCTCCTCGCCGGCGAGATGAACTACCAGGTTCAGATCGTCAGCCCCGAGGAGGAGGACCGCGAGCTGCTCGAGTCCTTCGACATCGAGTTCGGCGAGGACGAGGGCGACGAGGAGGACCTGGTGGTCCGTCCGCCGGTCGTCACCGTCATGGGTCACGTCGACCACGGTAAGACCCGACTGCTCGACGCCATCCGCAAGACGAACGTCATCGCGGGCGAGGCCGGCGGCATCACCCAGCACATCGGTGCCTACCAGGTCTCGACCGAGGTCAACGACGAAGAGCGCAAGATCACCTTCATCGACACCCCGGGTCACGAGGCGTTCACCGCCATGCGTGCCCGTGGTGCGAAGTCGACCGACATCGCGATCCTGGTCGTCGCGGCCAACGACGGCGTCATGCCGCAGACGGTCGAGGCGCTCAACCACGCCAAGGCGGCCGACGTCCCGATCGTCGTGGCGGTCAACAAGATCGACGTCGAGGGTGCCGACCCGACCAAGGTGCGCGGTCAGCTGACCGAGTACGGCCTGGTGGCCGAGGAGTACGGCGGCGACACGATGTTCGTCGACATCTCCGCCAAGCAGGGTCTGCACATCGACTCGCTGCTGGAGGCCGTGGTCCTCACGGCCGACGCCTCGCTCGACCTGCGGGCCAACCCGGCCCAGGACGCGCAGGGCATCTCGATCGAGTCCCGTCTCGACCGCGGCCGTGGTGCCGTGGCGACGGTCCTCGTGCAGCGAGGCACCCTGCGGGTCGGCGACACGATGGTCGTGGGCGACGCCTACGGCCGTGTGCGCGCCATGCTCGACGACAACGGCAACAACGTCGCCGAGGCCGGCCCGTCGACGCCGGTCCAGGTCCTGGGCCTGACCAACGTCCCGGGTGCGGGCGACAACTTCCTGGTGGTCGAAGAGGACCGTACGGCCCGTCAGATCGCCGAGAAGCGCGCCGCCCGCGAGCGGAACGCGGCGTTCGCCAAGCGCACGCGCCGCGTGTCGCTGGAGGACCTGGACAAGGTGCTCAAGGCCGGCGAGATCCAGCAGCTGAACCTGATCATCAAGGGTGACGCCTCTGGTTCCGTCGAGGCCCTCGAGTCCTCCCTGCTCCAGCTGGACGTCGGCGAAGAGGTCGACATCCGCGTCCTGCACCGCGGCGTCGGTGCGGTCACGGAGTCGGACATCGACCTGGCCATGGGCTCCGACGCCATCGTGATCGGCTTCAACGTCCGTGCGGCCGGCCGCGCGGCGCAGATGGCCGAGCGCGAAGGTGTGGACGTCCGGTACTACTCGGTCATCTACCAGGCGATCGAGGAGATCGAGGCGGCCCTCAAGGGCATGCTCAAGCCGGAGTACGAAGAGGTCGAGCTCGGTACGGCGGAGATCCGCGAGGTCTTCAAGTCGTCCAAGCTGGGCAACATCGCCGGTGTCCTCATCCGCTCGGGCGAGGTCAAGCGCAACACCAAGGCGCGCCTCATCCGCGACGGCAAGGTGGTCGCGGAGAACCTCAACATCGAGGGCCTGCGTCGCTTCAAGGACGACGTCACCGAGATCCGCGAAGGCTACGAGGGTGGTATCAACCTCGGCAACTTCAACGACATCAAGGTGGACGACGTCATCGCGACGTACGAGATGCGAGAGAAGCCGCGGGCCTGATCGGCCGACGGTTTGCTGCTGGCCGGCGGGACTTCGCTCCCGTCGGCCAGCGGGCCGTTCCTGGGGGCTCCGCGCCCCCGGCCCCGGCTTTTCGCCCACCCGCCCACTCGTCCCGGCAGGCAGAGAGCACACTCTCCACCCCTGACCGAGTCGTGTGCCGGGCGGGTGGAGCCGGGCCAACGGGCGATGCCGACAGTCGATGCCGACAGGCGAGGCCAACGGGCGACAGCGAAAGCGGGAAAGCGGGGTCCAGGGGCGGAGTCCCCCGGGGCACAGCGCACCCCAGGGCACGGCAAAACCCCGTCGAGCCACCGGCAGGAACGGGGTACCGTTCTTGATGTCCCCGGCCACACGGACCCGGGGCCATCGATCCCGTACCGGCGGGTGAACCGGCTACATACATGTACGTGGGGACTCTGTCCTTCGACCTGCTCCTCGGCGACGTCCACTCGCTGAAGGAGAAGCGCTCCGTCGTCCGCCCGATCGTCGCCGAACTCCAGCGGAAGTACGCAGTGAGCGCGGCGGAGGTGGACCACATGGACCTCCACCGGCGAGCGATCATCGGCCTGGCCGTGGTCTCCGGCGACGCGGCGCACCTCACCGACGTACTGGACCGGTGCGAGCGGCTGGTCGCCGGCCGCCCCGAAGTGGAGCTGCTGTCCGTACGACGCCGCTTCCACGGCGACGACGACTGACCACAGAACGCAAGAAGAAGAAAGAACGGGAGACGGACCAGTGGCCGACAACGCGCGGGCGAAAAGGCTGGCGGACCTCATCCGGGAGGTGGTGGCCCAGAAGCTGCAGCGCGGGATCAAGGACCCGCGGCTCGGCTCGCACGTCACCATCACGGACACCCGGGTCACGGGCGACCTGCGGGAGGCGACCGTCTTCTACACGGTCTACGGGGACGACGAGGAGCGGCAGGCCGCGGCCGCCGGCCTGGAGAGCGCCAAGGGCATCCTGCGCTCCGAGGTCGGCCGGGCGGCCGGCGTGAAGTTCACGCCGACCCTCACCTTCGTTGCCGACGCCCTGCCCGACACCGCCCGGACCATCGAGGACCTGCTCGACAAGGCACGGCAGTCCGACGCGCAGGTCCGCGAGGCCTCCGCGGGGGCGGCGTACGCGGGCGGCGCGGACCCGTACCGCAAGCCGTCCGAGGACGAGGCGGCCGACGCGGCCGAGACGACCGAGACGGACGGCGACGCCGCGGAATGACCCAGAAGCACACCACGCCCGACGGCCTTGTCATCGTCGACAAGCCGTCGGGCTTCACTTCGCACGACGTGGTGGCCAAGATGCGCGGCATCGCGCGCACCCGCCGCGTCGGCCACGCCGGGACCCTCGACCCGATGGCCACCGGCGTCCTCGTCCTCGGTGTGGAGCGCGCCACCAAGCTCCTCGGGCACCTCGCCCTGACCGAGAAGGAGTACCTGGGCACCATCCGGCTCGGCCAGAACACCCTCACCGACGACGCCGAGGGGGAGATCACCTCCTCCGCCGACGCGTCCAAGGTGACCCGGGAGGCCGTCGACGCCGGCATCGCCGCACTGACCGGCACCATCATGCAGGTTCCGTCCAAGGTCAGCGCCATCAAGATCGACGGCGTACGGTCGTACAAGCGGGCCCGCGAGGGCGAGGAGTTCGAGATCCCCGCCCGGCCGGTGACGGTCTCGTCCTTCACGGTGTACGACATCCGGGACGCAGTCGCCGAGGACGGCACCGCCGTGCTCGACCTGGTGGTCTCGGTGGTCTGCTCCTCCGGCACCTACATCCGCGCCCTCGCCCGCGACCTTGGCGCCGGCCTGGGTGTCGGCGGCCACCTCACCGCGCTGCGCCGCACCCGCGTCGGCCCGTACAAGATCGACTCCGCGAGGACGCTGGACCAGCTCCAGCAGGAGCTGACCGTGATGCCGATCGCCGAGGCCGCCACGGCCGCGTTCCCGCGCTGGGACGTGGACGCCAAGCGCGCCCGGCTGCTGCTCAACGGTGTCCGGCTGGAGATGCCGGACGAGTACGGGGGCGCGGGGCCCGTCGCCGTGTTCGACCCCGACGGGCGCCTGCTCGCGCTGGTCGAGGAGCACAAGGGCAAGGCGAAGAGCCTGGCCGTCTTCGCCTGACCGGATTGCGTACCTGACCGGAGTGTGTGCCTGACCGGATTGCGTACCGGACCGGTGGGGATCCGTAGGGGGTCCGTGCCGGTCCGCCGCGCTTTTCTGCGACGGCAGGGGTCTGTACCGACAAGGGTCTCTACCGACTCCACGGGTCCATATCACCGGTCCGTGCCGACCTCACGGACAGATACCACCGTCTCCACGGACAGGCATCGACTGCACGGACAGGTATCGACTGGACGGACAGATACCGACTTACCGACCGGGCGGAGAGCTACCGACTCCACGGACAGGTACGGGCCGTACGGGGCCTGCCCGTGGAGCGGCGGCCACGGGGTCCTGCCACTGCCGCCGCTCCACGGTCCCCCCTCGGTTCCCCCACCCCTAGGGTGTATCCAGCCGCCCCCGCCTATTCACCCGACCGGGCAGGCGCTCGGAGTGAAGCGGGGGAGCGGAAGGGGGCGCTTTCGCCCCGCGAGCTGTCCCGCTGATCACCACACGCCTACCGTCGATGACGAGGGCACGTGTGTACGGGCGGGGAGGTACGGCCATGGTGGGTCGGGGCGGCGATGTGAACCGTACCGGCGTCTTCGGCCGCCCCCGGGAGCCGCACCGGGACAGGAGCCGGGAAGCGGGCCGGGACGGGAACCGTACGGACGGCACGCACCTCACCGGCGGGCCCGCTCGCACGGACCTTCTCGTCCAGATCCACGACCTGGCAGGCCGCCTGCGCGGGGTCGGCTTCCTCGCCGACCACCAGGGCACCCTCCTCACCAGTCACGAGGTCGTCGACGGCCTGCCCCGCCTGGTCCTGCGCGCCCCGCAGGACCGCTCCTGCGTGGTCGACGCCGACGCCGTCACCCCGATCCCCGCACTCGACCTGGCCCTGATCCGCACCGAGGGCCTGCGGCTGGACCCCCTTGCGCTGACCGTCCGGGACCGCATCGAGGCCGGCACCTACGTCCGGATCGCGGCAGGCTGCTGGCGCGAGGCGCGGGTGCTGGCCGCCACCCGGGTGACGTACACCGCCACGGACCGCTTCCACCGCCTGGAGGACGCCCTGGAGCTGGCCATCGGCACGGCCGGCCGGGACGCCCTGCGACTGGGCGGCGGCGCGGCCGGCGGGCCGGTGCTCGACGCGGCCACCGGCGCGGTGCTCGGCATCCTCGGCACCGCCCTGCACTCCGCCCAGCGCGACGCCGGGTTCGCGGCTCCCCTGCGGCCCGCCGACGGCCCGCTGGCCGAGCTGCTCGCCCGCAACGCCGCCACGGTGCCCGCCTACGGCGCCGACCTCAACCTGGCCGGTGTCCTGGAGCTGACCGCCACCTCGGTGGGCCAGGACGGCCCGCCGGGCGCCCTCGCCGGATACGTCGGCGCGGCCGGTCCCGGTCCGGTGCGCCCGGTCCAACGCGTCAACCTGGTAAGGGAGTTGGAGGCATTCGTCGAAGGCGACCGGGCCGTACTGGGCCTCGTCGGCGACCCGGGCAGCGGTCGTACGACCGAACTCACGGCCCTCGCCGCCCGGCGCGGCCGGAGCGAGCGGCCCGCCCCCACCCTGTGGCTGCGCGGTGCCGACCTGAAGGACACCGACGGATCCGTGGCCGACGCCGCCCGCCGTGCCCTGGAGCGAGCGGCCCGCATCGTCGCCGCCTCCCGCTCCGTGTGCCCCGCCGACCTCGGCGACGTCACCCCCGAGCGGCTGTCCCGCCTGGCCGAGCGGGCCGGCCGCCCGCTGCTGCTCCTGCTCGACGGCCCCGAGGAGATGCCCCCCGTCCTCGCCCACCGGCTCTCCACGTGGACCGGAGGGACGGCCCAGTGGCTGCGCAGCACCGGAGCCCGGCTGGTGGTGGCCTGCCGGGAGGAGTACTGGGAGCGCGCCGGAGTCGAGTTCCCGGCGGACCTGCGCCACCTGCCGGCGGGCGACGGGTCCGGCCGTCCGGCGTGCGTGCGGGTCGCGGACCTCACCGAGGACGAGGCCGACCGGGCCCGCTCCCGCTACGGAATCCCCGACGACGCCCTGACCGGCCGCGACGCCCGGCATCCGCTCACCCTGCGCCTCCTGTCCGAGGTCCGCGCGGCCCTGCCGGACGCCGAGCCCGCCCGGCCCGTCGACCGGCACGAGGTCTTCGCCGCCCACCTCGACCTGATGTGCCTGCGCATCGCGGTCCGCCTCGCCGCCGAGAACGGCCTGCGGGGTACGGCCGTACGGCGGCTCGCCGCCCGGGTGGCGGGCCAGGTGCACGAGGCGGCACGGCGCAGCCTCGGCCCCGGCCAGGGCGAGCTGGACCGGGCCTCCTTCGAGGCGGTGTTCCCCTGGGGGCCCGCTCCGGCCCGGCTCGGCGGCGGCTCCGGCTGGGCCTCCGCCGTTCTCACCGAGGGCCTGCTGGTCCCGGCCGGCGGTGGCTACCGCTTCGCCTTCGAGGAGCTGGCCGACTGGATCCAGGGCATGCACCTCGACCTGGACGAGGCCCTGCGCGCCCTGGTGCACCGCACCGGCACCCGCACCCCCCGGGCAGCCGAGCTGCTCCCCGTCCCGCACCACCGGATCGGACCGGTCGTCCAGGCCCTGCTGCTCCTCGGCCGCCAGGCCGGACCCCATCAACTCTCTTTCAAGCTGGCTGAGTTGACCGAAACGCTGGACCTGGGTCCCGCCTCCTGGTGGGCCGCCCGGCTGCTCTCCAGGACCCTGCTCCAGGTCCCGGACGCGATGCCGTACACCGAGGTGCTGCACCTCCTCGCGGACCGGATCGTTGCCTGGCGCGGTGCGCAGCGGACCGTACCGGCGGAGTTCGGCCCCGCCTTCTGGCTCGCCCTGCCCCTCCCCGACACCGAGCGCTTCACACTCCTGCGGGAGCTGGTCCTGGCGGACGGCGCGGCATCGGAGGCGGAGGGGCCGTCCTCGGGGGTGGACAGTCCGTCGTCGGGGGTGGAGGAGCCGCCGTCGGAGATGGACGCGGCGCCGTCGGAGATGGACGAGGCGGCGTCGGAGGTGGACGGCGCGGCGGAGCGCGGAAGCGCGGGCGGGCGAAGGTGCTCGGGCGGGCGTGGGGGCTTGGGCGGGCCAGGGGCTTTGGATGCGGGAAGGGAATTTGGCTATGGCTATGGCTCGGGAGTGGGCTGTGGCCAGGGAGTGGGTCCGGGGCAGGAAGTGGGCACGGGGCAGGGAGTGGGGCCGGGCTCGGGTGGGGGTGGAGGTGCCGAAGGGGTGCTCGCCGGTGCGGACGTGGCCGCGGGCGGCTCCGAGACCGCCGGCGCGGCCGAGGACGGGGCCGTGGAGGAGCGGTACCTGGACGCCGTGGCCCGGCTGCTCGCCGCCGACCCCGCAGCCGTACAGCCGCACCTCATCCAGTGGTTCGACGACGAACGGCCGCTGCCCGCGACCCCCGACGCGACCGTCGCGACCGCCGCACAGGCGCTGCTGCACACACACCGGCACGACGCCCTGGACGACCTCACCGAGGCGCTCGTGCACAGTGCGCACCCCAGGGCCGAGGAGCTGCTCACCGTCCTCGCCGAGGACGAGCCCCCGGCACTCTGCCGGGCCGTCGACCGCTGGGCGCACGACGAACGTCCCGCCCTGCGGGTGGCCGCGGTGGCGTTCGCGCTGCGCACCGCCCCCCACACCCGCTCGGCGGCCGACCGTGAACTGCTGCGCTACGCCGCTCTCGCCCTGCTCGCCCGCCCCGCCGATTGCACGCTGCACGGCGGTGCCCTCGCCCTTCTCGTCCGCGACCCGCACACCCGCGACCGTCATCTGGAGGAGGCCCTGCGCCACTTCGCCGACGGCGATCCGCAGCTCCCTCCCGACGCCCTGGTCCCGGCCCTGACCACCCACACCGAACCGGTCCTGCGGGCCTTCCGGACCCGTCTGCGCCACGGCGCGGACGCCGGCGAGACGCTGCGCACGCTCGCCGACGTCACCACCCCCGCCCTGGCCCGCCAGGTCGCGGCCCTCGTCCGCGAGACCGTGGGGGCGCGGCCGGAGACCGCCGGGTACGTGGCCGCGTACGTGGACCGCTGTCTCGACCAGGGACCCGCCGTCCGCTCCGTCCTGCTGCCGCTGGTCACCGGGCTCCTCGACGGCGGTCCCGAACCGGTCCGGGTGGCCCTGGCGACCGTGCTCGCCGTCCCCGGCGCCCCCGCCTCCCGGCTGCTGCGCCGCGAACTGCTGGACTTCCTGCTCGCCCGCGAGGCGGACCCGGCCGTCCTGGAGGCCCTTCTGCACGCGTCGGCCCCGCACGGCGAGGGCAGGGACGCGGAGCTGCGCGCGCTGGTCCACCGCACCGGCCTCCTCCTCGTCCGCACCCCTGACGGCGCCACCCGCTTCGACTGGGGGCTGGTCGTCCTGGCCCGGCACGTGCCCGGCTTCGCCGTGCGGATGGCCCGCTGGCTGGGCGAGAGCCCGCAGGACTGGGAGATGGTGGTGGGCCCCAGCGCCCGCCGCATGATCGAGAACCTGGCGGGGGTAGGGGTACCGGCCTGAGCCGGACGGGGAACGTGCGCCCGGTCACAGCCTCCATGCCGATGCGGGCCCCGGGCACCCGGCATGGCACCCTTAGATCTGCACAAGAGGTCAACGGTAGACACGGACACGGGTTCGAGGAGCGGTCACAGTGCAGCGCTGGCGTGGCTTGGAGGACATCCCCCAGGACTGGGGGCGCAGCGTCGTCACCATCGGTTCCTACGACGGCGTCCACCGCGGCCACCAGCTGATCATCAAGCACGCGGTGGACCGCGCCCGCGAGCTCGGCGTCCCGGCCGTCGTCGTCACCTTCGACCCGCACCCCAGCGAGGTCGTCCGCCCCGGCAGCCACCCCCCGCTGCTCGCCCCGCACCACCGCCGCGCGGAGCTGATGGCGCAGCTGGGCGTCGACGCATGCCTGATCCTTCCTTTCACCACCGAGTTCTCGAAGCTGTCGCCCGCCGATTTCGTGGTCAAGGTCCTGGTGGACAGGCTGCACGCCAAGGCGGTCGTCGAGGGCCCGAACTTCCGCTTCGGTCACAAGGCGGCCGGCACCGTGGAGTTCCTCATCGAGCAGGGCAAGATCTACGACTTCGAGGTGGAGGTCGTGGATCTGTACGTCACCGGCGAGGCGGGCGGCGGCCGGCCGTTCTCCTCGACCCTGACCCGGCGTCTGGTCGCCGAGGGCGACGTGGCCGGTGCCCGCGAGATCCTGGGCCGCCCGCACCGGGTGGAGGGCGTGGTCGTCCGCGGCGCCCAGCGCGGCCGCGAGCTGGGCTTCCCCACGGCCAACGTCGAGACGCTCCCGCACACCGCGATCCCCGCCGACGGTGTGTACGCGGGCTACCTGCACGCGCAGGGCGAGATCATGCCGGCCGCGATCTCCGTCGGCACCAACCCGCAGTTCGACGGCACCGAGCGCACGGTGGAGGCGTACGCCATCGACCGCGTCGGCCTCGATCTGTACGGCCTGCACGTCGCCGTCGACTTCCTTGCGTACGTCCGGGGCCAGGCGAAGTTCGAGTCGCTGGAGGCCCTGCTGGAGCAGATGGCCGCGGATGTGAAGCGGTGCCGCGAGATCGTGGCGGCGGAGGACTAGGTCCTTCGCGGCGGAGGACCTGATCCTCTTCGCGCAGCAGAAGGGCGGCCGGTGCGGAAGACGCACCGGCCGCCCTTCTTCCTGCCGACCTACTGCTGGGGCGGCTGCTGACCCTGCTGAGGCTGCTGCCCCTCCGGGGGCTGCGGGTGGCCCTGCTGCGGCGGGTAGGGCTGACCGGGCGCCTGGGGCGGGTAAGGCTGGCCCGCGGTCTGGGGCGGGTACGGCTGGCCCGGGGCCTGCGGATACGGCTGCTGCTGTGCATGCGGCTGTGCCTGTGGTGGTGCCTGCTGAGCCGGATGGGGCTGCTGCGGCCCGGTGTACAGCTCCTGGCCGGGCGCCTGGGGGTACGGCTGGCCCTGCTGGGGCGGGTACGGCTGCTGCCCCTGCGGGAAGGGCTGCCCCTGCGGATAGGGCTGACCGGGCATCGGCTGCCCCGGCGCGGGCTGGCCCGGCATCGGCTGTCCCGGCATGGGCGGGGCGGCCACCGGCGGCGGGTTGCCGTCGTTGGTCCACAGCCCGTGCGACTGCTGATGCCGTACGAGGTCCTCGGCGACCATGGCGGCGAGATTGAAGTACGCCTCCCGCACCTTCGGCCGCATCATGTCGAGGTCGACCTCGGCACCGGCCGCCAGATGCTCGTCGAAGGGCACCACGACGACGCCGCGGCAACGCGTCTCGAAGTGCGAAACGATGTCCTCGACCTTGATCATCTTGCCCGTCTCGCGGACCCCGGAGATCACGGTGAGCGAACGGGACACCAGGTCCGCGTACCCGTGCGCGGACAGCCAGTCCAGGGTCGTACTGGCACTGCTCGCCCCGTCGACGGACGGCGTCGAGATGATGATGAGCTGGTCGGCGAGGTCGAGCACCCCGCGCATGGCGCTGTACAGCAGACCCGTGCCCGAGTCGGTGAGGATGACCGGGTACTGCCTGCCGAGCACGTCGATCGCGCGCCGGTAGTCCTCGTCGTTGAACGTGGTCGAGACCGCCGGGTCGACGTCGTTGGCGATGATCTCCAGACCGGAGGACGCCTGGGACGTGAACCGCCGGATGTCCATGTACGAGTTGAGGTACGGGATCGCCTGGACCAGGTCACGGATCGTCGCCCCGGTCTCGCGGCGCACCCGGCGGCCGAGCGTGCCGGCGTCCGGGTTGGCGTCGATGGCGAGGATCTTGTCCTGCCGCTCGGAGGCGAGCGTGGAGCCGAGGGCGGTGGTCGTGGTGGTCTTGCCGACGCCGCCCTTGAGGCTGATGACCGCGATGCGGTAGCAGGACAGCACCGGCGTGCGGATCAGCTCCAGCTTCCGCTGACGCTCGGCCTCCTCCTTCTTGCCGCCCAGCTTGAACCGGGACGCGGCGGCAGCGGGCCGACCGCTCTTCGCCTTCTGCCTCTTGTTGTTGAGCAGCCGGTCCGAGGACAGCTCCACGGCCGCGGTGTAACCCAGCGGCGCGGCACCGGGGTTGGTCGGCTGCCGCTGGTCGTGCTGGATGGGCTGCGGCCAGGCGGCACCGGCACGGGGGTCGGCGGGTGCCTGCGGGGCCTGCGCGGACTCGGGGTTCTGCGGGGGCAGAGGCTGCTGTCCGGCCGGGGGGAAGCCATAGCCGCCGGGCTGGGCCTGCGGGTCGGGTGTGCCGGGCGGCGGGAAGCCGTAGCCGGACGGCGGGGTGGGTCCGGTGGGGGCCGGCTGCTGTCCCGGCAGGGGGAAGCCGTAACCGCCGGGCTGGGCCTGCGGATTGGGTGTGCCGGGCGGCGGGAATCCGTAGCCGGACGGCGGGGTGGGTCCGGTGGGGGCCGGCTGCTGTCCCGGCAGGGGGAAGCCGTAACCGCCGGGCTGGGCCTGCGGATTGGGTGTGC
>NZ_JBIBJK010000016.1:0-39583 GCF_042958635.1 Streptomyces sp. NPDC007971 | reverse complement strand
TGCCGGGCGGCGGGAAGCCGTAGCCGGGCGGCGGGGTGGGACCGCTCGGGCCCGGCTGCGGTGCCGCTGTCGGCGCTGGTGCCGGTGCGCCGGACTGGTCGGCCGTGGGGCCGGGGACGCCGGGGCCGGGGATGCCGGGCACGCCAGGGGCGTAGGGCCGGCCGGGCTGCGGCACGCCCTGCGCGGGCGCGGGAGCCGGCGGCGTGGGAGCGCCCGGCTGGTTCCAGGCGGCGGGCGCGGGCTGCGGTGCCTGCGGCTGGAACGGCTGCTGCTGCCCGGGCACGCCCGCGGGACCCTGCGCGGCGGCCGGCTGCGGCTGACCGGGCATCGGCCCCGGCTGCTGCGGCGCGCCCTGCGCGGGCCACTGAGCCGCGGGGGCGGGGGCGGCGGGCTGGTACGACGGCGGCAGCGGGGGCAGCCCGTTCTGCCCCGCGGGCGGGGGAGCCCAGGCGGGCGGTGCGTCCTGCGGGGCGGCGGTGACGGCAGGCGTGACGTCCTGCGGGGCGGCGGGGACAGCAGGCGTCGCGTTCTGGGGTGCGCCGTCCTGCGGCGCGACGCCCTGAGGCGCACCGCCCTCAGCGGCGCCGTCCTGCGGTACGGCGTTCTCGGGCGCACCGTCCTGCGCCATGGCGTTCGCGGGCGCCGACGCGCCGGACTCGGCGTCTGAGGCCCCGCCGTCCGAGGACGACGCGGCAGACGTGGCCTCGGCAGTCACGGCAACGGCATCGGAGGCTTCGGGAGCCACGGGGGCAACCTCACCATCGGCTGCCCCGGCTGTCCCGGCCGCATCGGCTCCGGACTCCTTGACCGCCTGGGCGGACGCGGAGGAGTCAGCGAACTCGTCCGCCTCGCCGGACCCGTTGGACCCAGTGAACTCGGTGGATTCGCTGGACTCGGCGGACCCTGCCGTATCGACACCCGTCTCCGCGACACCCGTCTCCCCGGCATCCAGGGGCGCGGCATCCGAGCTCGGGGCATCCGGAGCCGCGACGGCCGAGCCCTCGGCGCCGTCCTTCTCGGCATCCTGCGTGGAGGCCGCCGCGACGTCGTCCGCCGCGGATGCTTCGGGGCCCGTCGCCGCCTCGGCCTCGTCGTCCCGGGCAGTCTCTGCGAAAGCCTCGTTTCCGGACCCGGCGGCCTTCTGCTCGGCAGCCGCGCGCTCCGCGATCTCGGCCATCTCACGCTTCAGGGCGACGGCGGAGAAGCGCATGGTCGCCCCGCTCTCCAGGTCCCCGTTGCCCGACTCCGGTACGACCGCGGCGGACGGAGCGGGAGCCGCGGGCTGGGACGGCTCGGCCTGCGGCGGCTGAACCGGCTGTTGCTGGGGCTGTGACTGCTGTTGCGGCTGCTGGTACTGCTGCGGCTGCTGGTACTGCTGGGGCTCGAACCCCGCGGGCAGCCTGGGCACCGGGCCCGGATCCCCGGTGGGCGGAGGCGGCGTGCCAGGACCGGCAACCGGAGCCTGCGGAGCGTAGGGTACGCCCGGCGCGGGCGGGTAGGGCGCCGGGGGAGCGGACGGTACCTGCGAGGCGTACGGCGCCGCGGGCGCCGGCGTACCGGCCGACGGGGTCGCCTGTGCCGGCGGAGGCGGCCCTTGAAGGGGAGCCCCCGAGGGGAACGGCGGATACGGCGAGGCCCCTGTATCCCCCGGAGCGCCGGGGACGCCGGGACCACCCGGAACGCCGGGACTTCCCGGAACCCCGGGACCTCCCGAGGTGCCGAAAGCTATCGAGCCGGAGTCGCCCGCTCCGCCCGGACCGCCGGAACCACTCGCCCCGCCCGGACCGGCAGAGCCGCCCGCACCCGAACCGCCCTCGGTACCGGAGCCGCCCGACGTCCCGGACGCGTTCTGCGTGTACCAGGCGGGCGGCGCGTAGTCGATGGTGAACTCGCCGGTGGTGTCGAAGGCCGATTCCGCGTCGGGCTGGTCATCGCCGGGTGTGGCCCAGCCCCCGCGGATCCCGTCCCGATCGCTGCTCACAGTTCCTCCTGGTGTGGTCGAGCACCCTCATGCCGTGCCGGGGCGACCATGTCGTGTCGTTCACGTCGTCCGTAGTCGTTCGAGGCAGTCCGGTCCACCGGCCTTCCCCCTGGGCCGACGACGCCTGGTCCACGGGGTGTGGCATCGCGCCCGTTCCCAGCCTAATCACCACGGGGCACACCTCGGCAGCCCCGCCCACCTCTCGGCTCGCGCCCGACGGCGACGGCCGCGAACAAACGTCGAACAATCCCCACAGGAGTAACGAGCAAGTGTCGAACAAATGGGACGAGACAGGTCAGTTCAGTCCATCCGTCGTGGCGTACCCAACAATCCGATCTCAGCGTCGGTGGGTTGGGTCATCACGTACTGCCGGTCCCGGTCGGTGCACCACAGGGTGACACCGTCGGGAAGCGCGGGCAGCGATTCCACCTCGGTGCGGGACAGCCCCATGGTGCGCCCCAGTTCCGCAGCCTCGTCGGGCGAGACCCGCTGGATACCGGCGAGCCGCGCCTGGCGCAGCAGCCGGGGGGCGACCGGGCTGAGATACGGGAGCAGGGTCAGCACGGACTGCCAGGGTCCCGACACCACGCGCCCGCGCGGTGGCCGCATACCGCAGTCCCGCACCACGAGCACGGGCGTACCGGCCGAGGCGCCCTGCGGGGGAACCCGCCCCACCTCGTACACGGCGAGACCGTTCTGGCCGCCGCCCATGGCGTGCACCATCTGCATCCAGGCCTGCGGCCGCCCCGTCTCCACGGCGACCCGCGCCCCCGTGGCCGCCGTCCGCAGCGCCAGCACCTGAGCCGTCCACAGCCCGCCGATCAGCACGACGTCGTACGGGGTGGGCCGGTTGATGCCCAGCACGGCCGGCTGCCCTTCGGCATCGACGCCGGCGACCACGCCGTCGTCCCCGATGGGCAAGGACAGCGCATCGGCCTGGTCCGCGGACAGTGCATGCCGCGGATGGCGGGGGCCGAGCAGGCCGAAGCCCGTGCGCAGTCGTGCGCCAAGCCCCGGCGTCGGCGGGGTCGTGCCCGACGGGGCGGGCGATGTCGTCACGGCCATCAGCGTGCTCCTCCGAGCGGAAGGGTGGCCAGGACGCCGGGGAGTTGCTCACGGTCCAGCCGCGCGAGCCCGGTCCGCGCCTGCCGCGCCGCCTGCTCCAGATCGCGCCGTGCGTCGGTCAACTCCTGTTTGCTGCGCCCGGTGATCCGTACGTGGCCGGTGATGGACACGTCCTGCTGCGCCCCCCTGGCCAGCGTCAGGCTGAAGGTCGTCGCCAGCGCGGGTACCGTCGTCAGCTGCGCCACCAACTGCGCCAGCGAACCGCCGGATCCGCCCAGCTGAGGCCAACGGCGCACCCAGTACGTGGTGTGACGGCGGTTGTCGCAACGCCAGCTGCGGCTGGACTCCTCGGTACGGCGCTGCGGCGCCTCGCCACGCCCGCTCTGGGACGCCTGGGCGGTCACCATCGGGTTGGCGCACGCGGAGGTGGCGATGGCGGCGGTCAGCTCCTCCTCGGTGAGCACGCTCGCCTGGAACCCTGCGCCGGTCAGACGGCTCGACAGGTGCTCGGACGCGCGCGCCAGACACTTCTGGGCTCCCAGCAGACCACCGCCGCGCGCGGCCACCGCCTCCGGGCACAGCTCGGGATCGAGCTTCAGCGCTATCCACGTGATGCGCACCGCAGGGGAGCCCGTCTGGGCCTGCAACGGGGCGTAGTTGCTGACCACGACCGACTGCTGAGGCAGGTGCAGCGCCGGCGCGGGCTGCGTGTGCACCACGATCTGCGCCGACTCCAGCCGGATCCCGTCGACTTCGAGGACGTCCCGCACGAGGGCCACCGGCAGCGGCCTGCGCATGCGCTCCGCGCGCAACGCGTCCGCGTCCGACTCCACCTGGAGCACCGCGGTGAGGAATCCACCATCGCCCACCATGCCGATGGGCCGCTGGTCGCGGTCGTCGCCACGGGTGTAGCTGGAGGTGCGCAGGGCCGGGTCGCACTCCACGGCAGGCGCGAGTCCGGAATCGGTTCCCGGCGGGACCTGTGTGTTCGCAGCTCGCTGTCTGCGGGCCCGCAGTGCCAGCAGGGTGCCGAGCCATTCCGGCAGAGAGCGCCCCCGGCGTCGTACGACGGCGAGCACCACAAGCACCGCGGAGAGCGCGATGGCGGTGATCAGCGCGACCATCCCCACGAGCCACCCGCAGACCACGAGCGCACCCGCGATCTCCAGCAGCACCAGCCGCTGTACCGCGAATGAACCGCCGCGCCCCGAGCGGGACACCAGATGCGGCGCGAAAGCCCCCTGGGAAGGCGTGGACGTCTGCCGGGCGTCCGACGGGGAGGAAGAAGAGCCGCGGGTACCCGACCGGCCTGCGCCACCCGGACGTGATCTCGATTGCGATCGCGACCGGGCCCGCGTTGCGGAAGCCATCACTGCCAAAACCCCCGAACTCTCCCGAAAACCCTAGCGCTCCGGTCCCTGCAAGCCCTGAGCACCCTACCCGTGCCACAAGCACGTCCGCGCAACAGGCATAGTAGGGGCCGGGTCTGACAGTTGAGGCACCAGAGGCAACCAAGGGCGGGGGACGGATCTTCACAGGTCCCCCACAGCTCCGCAACGGGGAGAGAGCGGACACAGATGGCATCACGGCGGGACGAACTCAACGCCTACACCTTCGCGAAGCGCCGTACGCTCGCGTCATTCCTGCAGCCCTCACCCTCCGGCTCGGAGGAGGGTGCCCCCAAGCCGCTGAGTGCATTGGTGCCCGGCCTCGTCGTCGGCGCCGTGGTCCTCGCGGTGTTCGGCGCGGTCGGCATGTTCAGCCCGACGGCGCCCAAGGGCTGGGACAAACCGGAAGAGCACGTCATCGTCGCCAGCAAGTCCACGACGCGTTACGTCGTGCTGAAGACGGGCAAGCAGACGCAACTGCACCCGGTCCTCAACATGGCCTCCGCCAAGCTCCTCCTGGACCCCAACAAGGCCAGCGTCATCACCGTCGACGAGAAGGTTCTCGACAGCGGAAAGCCCCCGCACGGCGCCACCATCGGCATCCCCTACGCCCCCGACCGTCTGCCCTCCTCGGACGAGGCTTCGGCAGCCAAGCGCTGGGCGGTCTGTGAACGTCCCGGTGACGGCGGGCGGGCCATCCAGAAGGCGGCGTTCGTCCTCGCGAAGAAGGAATGGGCCAAGACGGAGGGGTCCGACAAGCTCACCCGCGGCGACCTGATGTACGTCGTCGGCCCGGACGGCAAGACGCAGTACGTCGTCGACGCGCAGGGCACGGCGTACCGGATCGGGAACCCGCGCGACAAGGAACTGCTCAAGGCTCTCGACACCCAGGGCCGCGACCCGCAGCGCGTCTCCCAGGAGTGGCTGGACACCCTGCACAAGGGCGCCGACGTCTCGATCCCACCGATCCAGGGCACGCCCGGCGGGAAGGCCGGCGCGGGCAGTCTGCTGGGGCAGTACGACAAGGTCGGCGAGGTCCTCAAGGCCCTGGACGGCCAGACCATGCGGTACTACGTCGTACTCAAGGGCGAGGTGGCCCGCATCTCGGAGTTCACGGCCACCCTCCTGCTCAACAGCGGACAGCTCGTGGACGTCGGCCAGGCCGGTGAGGCACAGCAGGTCAGCCCCGCGGCGGTCGCCGACGCTGGCACCTTCGACGGCAGCAGGAACTGGCCCACGTACAAGCCGAACACGGTGAACGACGGATCCAGCGCCACCAGCGGCCGCAACACCGTGTGCAACGTCCTGAACTCGGTCGGCGCCAAGGGCCGGACCACCTTGTCGACCTGGGTGGGCAAGGACTTCCCCGCCCAGCTGCCCACGGGCTCCTCCAGCGGCTACGTCACGCCCGGTTCCGGCCAGCTCTACCGGCAGTTCCAAGGCACGGAGACCACGGTCGGCGGCACCTTCCTGGTCACCGACACGGGCCTGCGCTATGCCCTCCAGTCCAACAGCGACAGCGACAAGGACAACGAGGACATCGGCGCCTCCGCGCAGAAGAGCAAGGAGGAGCTTCAGGAGGCGAAGATCGCCCAGACCCATCTCGGCTACGAGAAGGTGACTCCCACCCCCATCCCCGTGGAGTGGTCGACGTTTCTGCCGACGGGCCCGCGTCTGTCGGAGGCGGCCGCGCGGACGCCTCAAGGCTCGTAGCGGCGGGGCGGAGGAGAACGCAATGACGCTGAAGGCAAGGATGCCGCGGCCGAAGGCTGCGGGCACGATGGCCAGAGCGACGGTCCTGGCCGCCGCGGTGGCCCTCACCGCGACGACCACGGTGATCGCCCTGCCCGCAGTCCGGGCCCACGCGGACGAGGGCGAGTGCACGTTCCCGTCGAAGCTGTACACGGGCAGGCCCTGGGCGCTGCAACGCGTCAACCTGGACGAGCTGTGGGCGCTGTCGACGGGCAAGGGTGTCCAGGTGGCCGTGATCGACACCGGGGTCGACGTCAAGAACCGGCAGCTCACCAAGGCCATCGACGCGTCGAAGGGCGAGAACCTGCTGCCCGACAAGAACAACAAGGGCGAGAAGATCGACCGCGGCAACAAGTCGGGCACCACGGACACGGTCGGCCACGGCACGCGCGTGGCGGGCATCATCGGGGCCCGCCCCATGAAGGGAACGGGCTTCGTCGGGCTGGCCCCGGACGCGACGATCATCCCGATCAAGCAGAACGATGCCGAGGGCGACGGTACGGCGGACAAGCTGGCCCAGGGGATTCGCGATGCGGTCGACAAGGGCGCGGACGTCATCAACATCTCCCAGGACACGGCCAACGCGGTCGTGGGCGGCCAGAGGCTCCAGGAGGCCGTCAACTACGCTCTGCACAACGAGGTCGTGGTGGTGGCTTCGGCCGGCAACGACGGCCTGGGCGGAAACGTCAAGCTGACCTACCCGGCGGCGTACAAGGGTGTCCTGGCCGTCGCCGCGTCCGACCGCAACAACGAACGGGCGCCTTTTTCACAGTCGCAGGACACGGTGGGCGTCGCCGCACCCGGCGTCGACATGATCTCCACAGTTCCCGGTGGCGGCCACTGCTCGGACAACGGCACGAGCTTTTCGGCCCCCTATGTTGCGGGTGTGGCGGCCCTGTTGAAGGCCAAGTACCCCAAATGGACGGCCCAGGAGGTCGTCGCCCAGATCGAACAGACCGCGGAACGCTCGATCCCGGGAAACGACCGGCTGGTGGGCTGGGGCGTGGTCGACCCGGTGAAGGCCCTGACGGACGTGGATCCGGAGCATCCCGTCCAGTCCCCGAAACCCGAGGGCGGGGTGTCCAGGGCCGAGGCCCCCTCGGTCACGCCTCTGCACTTCGGTGAGACGGCGGAGGAACGGGACAGCCGTATGGCCACCTACGTGGTCGTGGGCGGCCTGGTCCTGGTGGCGGGACTGGGTGGTACGGCGGTGGCGGTTCGGGACGCGCGGCGCAGGCGCGGACGGAGCCTCGGCGCCGGCTGATGGACGCTCTGACCGAGCGGAACAACTGAGCCTGATTCTCTGCGCCGTCCCTCTCGCCCTGGTGTGCGTGAAGGCGGACCGGGTGCGCGCCTGGCGATCGCGCATCAGTCCCGACAACGTGGTCGGGAACGGCGGCGGCGACGCCCGCAGAACGGCGTGACCGCCACCGCGGCTGACGGCAACAAGGCCGACGACGCGTACGTCACCGTCACGGCGGACGGCGCGGATGCCGCGTTCTGCCAGCCCATCAAGCGCACCCGCTCCAGGAAGGACGACTACACCCCGCCGGTTGTCAGCGGTGGTGAGGGGTCACTGACGTATCGGGGATACAGGCGTGCTGTGACGATGCAGCAGGGGGAGTGCGGCGGCTGATCTCACAGCTTGCCGAAGACCACACCTCGCCAGGTCCAGCCGGACTTGAGGACGGCGTTGCGCAGCGGCTCGCGCAGCTGGGCGCTGTCGAAGCGGAAGGTCTCCGTCGTCTCGAGGCGACCGCTTTCTCCACGTCCGATGGTCCACCGGCGGCTGACGGTCCGGCTCGGCCCGCGCGAGTACTCCGACGTCATCTGGAGGCTCGTCGGAGTCCCGACCCGGCTGACCTCCCACTGCTCCTCGAGAGCGCGCACCTCGTGCTCCTTGTGGTCCAGCCGCATCCGGATCCGCACAGCGTGACTGATCTGCGACTGGACGAAGGTGTGCTGCCAGGCGGGCTCCGTCAACCGCCACTCCGCCAGCAGGTCGCACTGCTCACCGCCGCCGTAACGGACTACATAGGGAACATCGGGCTGATTGAGTTCGAGCAGCGCCGCCCGCAGTTCCTCCCCCGGGACCGGCGAAACCCCCTCCGGTGGGTGCTGGCTGCCGGTCAGTCTGTCGAAGAGTCCCATGGAGCCAACCTACGAAGGATGGGGTCGGCGGCACAAGCTCTCGCCGACTCCGCGGAAACCGCTACGGTGTCGCCCCGTCGCCCGCACGGACGGTGCGCACCAAGTCCTGAAAGTCGTCCAGGAGGGCGGGATGCTGCGACGTGGTGGAGGTGAACATCAGCCGGATCACCACCCGCCGGTGCGGATCATCGACGTCGAGCACGGACAGGTATGCCTGCGACTGGACGAGGTCATGGCTCTTCCCTCCGGTGACGACCGAGAAGGCCAGGGTCTGTGTGAGGCCTGGTGCATCCACGGAGCCGGCCTCACGGCGGTCGGTGACCATGACGGACGCGACGGCCTCGGCCATGTGCCTCACCGACTCGTCGGCGATCTCGGGCAGGGTCGCCGCGTCGGGGCGGTACTCACCGTCGACGGTGATGTTCGCGGTGAAGCCGGCGTCCGCCGGCAGATGGACTGCGACGAACGCCGCGCCCGGCGCGCCGACCTCGTCCGGAGGGGCGGCTCGCCAGCCTTGCGGCACATCGAACTGGATCGGGATCGGCAGGGTCGTCGACATCGCGGTGTTTCCTTCCTACGGCGGCGCACCCCTGGCGGTGGGCCATGTGAGTGCCGATTCACAGCACGTCGGTGGTGGGTTCAGAACACGCTGCTGAACGCATGCCCGATGGAGCTCACGCCATCACCCACAGCGCCGGCCAGGTCGCCCGCGGTGTGGGCGACCTTTTCCGGGTCGACGCTGAAGTGGACGCCCACTTCACCGCCGACGGCGGGGGAGAGGCCCACTTTCGTGCTGAACTCCCACACGCCTTCGTTGTTCTTGCCGAAGTCCAGGTTCGCCTCGGCGCCGGGGCCTGCCCAACCCTCGCCGGAGAAGCCCGCCGAGACTCCTCCGACGTCCGCACCGATGTCGCCACCGCCCTTGGCGCCCGCGAAGGCCTCGCCTCCCACGTGCACACCCTCTTTGCCCACGCCCGCGTTGACGTTGGCCTCGGCGCCCGCCATGCCTTCGGCCTTCCCGGTGACGCCGACCGGGCCGACATTGACGCTGCCCTCCGCCGAGCCCTCACCCCCCGCGAAGGCGCTCGCGTCTCCTTCGAGGCCGTCCTTGGAGACGCCGCCCTCGGCGGAGACCTTGGCGCCTGCGTAGGCCTCGGCCTTTCCGTCGAGTTTCCACGGCCCCCGGGTGAGCGAGCCCTCGGCACTCGCGCTGCCCAGGTCGGCGTGGGCCTCCGCCTCGCCGAGTTTGCCGGACCCGAAGTCCGGCCCTTCCGCACTCGCCCCGGCGCCGGGGCCCGACGTCTCGGTCTTGCCCTCGGACTTCCACCCGTCGGGTTTGGTCTGGGCGGCCTCGCGCTTGGCCTCGTCCTCGTACGTCTTCATGTCGCCGCGTGCGTGGCTGTTAAAGCCGGTGAGGGTGCCGTCGTTGACGTCCGAATCGATCACCACCCGGGTGAGGGCGTTCTGGACGTCGGCGTCGACGTCGCACACGTCCTTCACGAGGTGGTTGATCTCCGCCTGCCAGGAGGCGACGGCCTTGCCCACGGACTGCTGGTAGTCGGGGTCATGGTGCAGGGCGGTGCGTTCGCCGTCGCTCAGCTTCGTGGTGTCGTAGGAGACCACACCTCCCTCCGATACCGCCATGCCGGCCTTGACGGCGCCCGCCCGGGCAGACTCCAGCTTCTTGTGAAGACTCGTGAAGTCCGTGTGCGCCTCACGGAGCAGCGACGCCACAGCCTTGGCCTCCACCTGCGCGGCCTGGAACTGCTTGAGCGTGACATTGAAGCGTCCGCTTGCCGCGTCCGCACTCAACCCCGACCAACCCGGACCCAGGGTGATGCCGCATACATCCCGCTGGTAGGCGACCTCCTGCTTGTGGAACTCCTTCGCCATTCCGTCCCATTGCTCCGCGGCCGTCGTGAGCGCGGACAGATCGGTCTTCATGATCTCTTCATACGTCGGCATGGGTTCCCCGTTGTCATTGCGAAGCAGTCTGCGAGTTGAGGTGGTGGCCCGGGGCCGAACTGCGGGGCACCATCCGGTCGGAACCCGTCAGTATCCGTTGAGTACCGACACCGAGTTCGTGTTCGACTCGACCTGGAGGTCCGTCGTCTGCAGAGTGGTGTTGGCGCTGCGCAGCGCCGCCTTGTCCGAAGCGAGCATGTGCATCAGGTTCTTCACCTGATCACCCCAGCTGTCGTGCGCCTTCTTCAACGCCCCTGACGTGTGCCATCCGTCGCGAAAGGCCTTGACCGCGGTGTTGGTGTCCGTGTCCGCGTAGTCCCCGGCCTTGCGGGTGTCGGGCTCGATGTGCTGCTCGATAGCGTTGGCCGCGGTCTGCTTCTGGGCCGGCGTGGAAGCGAGTTTCTTCTGCCCTCCGGTCAGCCCCGGAGGCGCCGGGGAGCCTCCGACATCGCCCGGCACTTGGTTCAGTCGCATACCGACGGGCTGTGCCGTCGCGCCGCTTCCCGGTTCCGCCTCTGCCATCAGCCTTGCCTCCCGTGTCTGACGCTTTCCGGCGCCGGCCTGGCAGACGCCCCCGTGTGCAGTGGTCCGCTTGTACCGTAGCGTCTTCACGCCGTCGGTCACATGGTGGGTTTCCGACCCAACTGGCTGCAAATGCAGGTCAGTTCGGGGCCGGGGAGGCCTTGTCGTCGGCCTTGAAGTCGTAGTGGATCCGGCCTCCGCTGACCGAGGTGACCTTGACGGTCACACCCAAGGTGCTGCCGTCGTCGGCCGTGAGCGTGCAGCGCTCAGTGGTACCGACCTTGCCGGTGAGGTCCTCGGGGCACGTGATGTGCGGCTTCGCCCGACCCGTCTGCGCGGCGAGCTTCTCGGAGACCGTGCTCGCCAACTTGTCCGCGGACAGCTTCGGTGGCGTGGACTTCTTGACCTCGACGGAGGCTGAGCAGCCCAGGAGCAGAGTGCCGGCCGCCGCGACAGAGAGAATCGAAATGGCAGTGGTCGTCCTGGGTTTGGGCATTGCGTACTCCGTATCGGCTGATGGTGGAGGGAAGACCCGGAGAGCATACTTGGGCTGGTGCTACGGGCAAGGCGAAGGAAGCGCGGCCATTAGCGCTTGCGCCGAACTCCAAGTGCACGCCCTCTCCACGTTTTCTTCACCCCGGCCACCGTGGAGATCTTCATGATTCACTCGCGAGGGTGGACCGGTTGAAACACCGGGTGCGAAAAGCCCGTCTCGGCTGATCTTGGAATGGGGTCCGAACCCCTCAAGAAAGGCGCTGCCGGCACTCTGGAATGCCTTGCGCCGATCCGGAAGGTGGACCTGAGGGATCCGTCCGGGCAGGGGGTGATCTTCGCCTGGGAGATGTGCGGCGGCCGTCGCGCAGGTCGTGTGCTTCGCCGAGCGTGTGCCTGGCGCAAGCCTCCGCAAGTGACAGCGCCGAGCCACGCATCGCTTCGGACCGAGTCGGGGCGAGAGCCTCCGAGGGAGCCGAGGCGGGCTCACTTCCGGCGGCGAGTTCGGGGCAGGTTGGCGGTGCCGGCGGCGAGGGTTCGTGCGGTGTGGAGCCGGATCGCGATGCTGGTGTGCAAGTTCGATGAAGATCGCAAACGGTACGGCGCGGGCGGCCAAGCCGTGGCCGGGATGTGCCCATGCTTCCCCGGAGCCGTGCGCCTGAAGCTGACCGAACCCTCGCCACATGCTGCCATATCGGGCATAGAGCGCTCCCGGGTCTCGCGTCGTAACTGACTTAACACACGGCCAGGTTGGACCCGTTGTACAGGGTGACTACAGTGGTAAAAGCGTTGTGAGGCGCGGCTCGCTTTGCGATCGTACGGCGAGCGGGTGGTCGGTCCCGATCCGGTCGGGGCCGATGGATGTACGGGGAAACGGGGAGGAGCGTCGTGCTTCCGGCAGACATGGTGGGGGGCGTGTCGGCGACCAGGGCAGCGAACCTGGAGGCCAGCGGTGAGGCGCTGAGCGATTTCGCATCGAAGGTGGACACGGTCCTCGCGGACCTCGAGAAGTCCGCCGGCAACCCGACGAAGGTCAGTGCTCAGACGATCAGGGCCACATCTCTGACCTCTGGAGCGCCAAGCGTCTTCCCTGAGGCGCACGGTCTGTACAAGCAGTACGACCGGGTCCACGGGGAGCTGACGGCCCTGTCCAGGAGCCTGCATCTGCAGATCGAGGCGATCGGTATCGCGGTGCAAGGCGCGCGCGTCGGCTTCGACAAACTCGAAGAGGAGCAGCGCCAGCGGTTCTGGGCGATCCAGGGGCAGATCGGGAAGAGCGAGAGTGCTGAGGGTGACAAGCAGCGCACTGGTTCCGGCACGAAGATGAAGGCGTAGCGATGACTGACAAGCACGACGCCGATCTGAACCGAGTCGGCGATCAGAACAAAGCCACTGACTGGATTCGCGGTTACGAGAGCAGCACCCCGCCCGGCGGGTTCCTCTTCGGTTTCGTCGACACGGCGATCAGAGGCTCGTCTTTCGGGCGCGCGGTCGCCACGCGGACGGACTTCGCCAAGCACGACCTCTCGCTCAACGAGATGATCGACATGGTCGAGCAGACGGACCCGGAGGATCTCGAATCCTCCGGCAAGGCTCTGTGGGATGCGCGCGACGCCATCAAGAAGGCAGCGGACGATCTCGACGGCCACATCGGCAGGGTCCATTGGGTCGGTGTGTCGGGAGACTCCTTCCGCACCTGGGGCAAGGAACTGGTCACCAACACGCAGTACCTGAGTGAGTTCGCCGGATCGGCGGGTGACGAGATCACCGCTGCCGCCGTGGGGCTTGCGGCAGTCCGCGGTGCCATGCCGCCTCGTGACGCCGAAGCGAACCGGAAGCGGCCCGACAAGTTCACAGCGGCCGAGAAGACGGCGGACAAAGAGGGGTACGCCAAGGCCGTAAAGGTGGAGAAGGACCGCCAAGAGGCGATCAACCAGATGAATCGGTTGGCGTCGTACTATGCGGTGTCCGAAGAGGTGCTGGCGTCTTTGCCTGCCGAGAAGCAGAAGCCAACCTTCACGTCCATGCCTGACGTGGGGGTTCCTCGGCCCAAGGAATTGCACGATATTGGCAATCCCGGACATGCCGCGGCCTCTCCTGGAAGCAGCGGATCGAACCCTTCTATGGGTCACCACCCGACCGCGCCGAGTGGTGACGTCACCAGGCACGTCACAAGTGATTCTCCGGTGCCCACGAAACACATCCCCGACCAACTCCCGCACCCCGACCAGGTCCCGCACCCGCACCCGCACCCGCACCAGCCGGTCGGCACGCACATCGACACCACCGGCACGCTGCCTCCGCCCACGACCACGGGTGGGACCAGTCACACTCCGCCGGTCGTGAGTACGCCTCCCACAACTGGCGGCCAGCCTGTGTTCGATGGCCCCTTCGGGACTCCGATTCCCAATGCCACGTCTGGCCGGAGCCTGAGCGGAACAGGTGGCTTCCGTACCCCTCCGTCCCCTCAGGGCCGCGCCGGTACCTCCGGTCTGAACAAGCCGGGCTCCGGACGTTCCCTGGGGGAAGGGCCCATGAACCAGATGGGACGCGCCACGTCGGCGGGTCAGTCTGGTGTCAAGGGGACCACTTCCGTACCGAAGTCGCCTGCGATGGGCCGGGCGGTCACCGGCGGTACGCCACGACCTGGCGGCACGGCGCCACCACGTACGAACAGCGGCCCGACCACTGGTGCCGGCCGGTCCAATGGAGTCGTCGGGGGACGGCCCTCCGCCACGAATCCGTCGTCGAAGAACGGGTCGAGGATTCCTCGCGGTACGGTCATCGGCGGCGAAGAAGGCGCCAACTCCCGGCCCACGAACGGTCGACTCGGCCAGCGTGGTGTCTTCGGAACGTCCGAGCCGACGGCGCGAGCCGGTTCGGGTGCTACCGGGTCCCGTACTGGTGCGGGAACGTCCGAGGCTGTCACGGGCCGGCCGACCGCGCGCAACTCCGCGGCAGGAGCTGAGCGCAATGGCATGACCCGTGGTGGTGCCGGATTGACGCGCGGCGCCGGCCGCAACGGAAAGTCTCGGGACGAGGGCAGGACAGAGGGCTCGCCGCGGCCTGATTACCTGGTCGAAGACGAAGAGACACACCTGCCCGACAACCCCCGGCGCGACGTGCCGCCGGTGGTCAACTGAGCACGAGCGAGGACACGGAAGACGATGAAGTCAGGGATCAGCCGACGAGCCGAGCAGGCTACGTTCGACAGAACGCGCTGCGGTAGACGAGTGCGTGCTGTGGCCGCGGTCGTCGGCGCCCTGGCCGCGACGACCGTGGGCTTGGCCCCAAATGCCGCCGCGGACGATGTTCAGTCGAAGCAGTGGTATCTGGCGCCGATGCAGGCCGAAAAGATGTGGAAGGTCAGCACGGGGAAGGGCGTTAAGGTCGCTGTCATCGACAGCGGGGTGAACGCGAACACTTCCTCACTCAAGGGGCAGGTCCTGGCTGACGAAGTCCCTAAGTCGGTTGCGTACCGTGCAACAGACGACTACATCGGCCATGGAACGACAATGGCCGAGTTGATCGCGGGTACGGGGGCTGGGGGTGGCCTTAAGGGATTGGCGCCAGGAGCAAAAATCGTCCCGTATCGCTCTGTGTTCGATGGTTTCAAGGGCGGGGCAGATGAGAAGAGGAAAACGCCCGACACCACAGACGAGATTAGAGCGGCATCCGACACTGATGTAAAGATCATCAACATGTCCTTCGGGGCGGAGGGGCCGAGTTCCACGGAAAAGTCGGCTATTGAATACGCCGCCTCGAAGGGTAAATTGCTGATCGCTGCAGTTGGCAATGATGGCCGGAAAACTGGGGATACCATTGGTTACCCGGCTGCCTACTCGTACGTAGTCGGCATCGCCTCAGCAGACAAATCCCTCACAGTGTCAAAGTTCTCCTCGTCCGGAAACTACGTGGACCTCTCGGCTCCGGGCCAGGGATTCCCCGGGTGGTGTGACGCGACCTTCCGCTCGTACTGCGACAACGTGAACGGTACGAGTTCGGCAGCAGCAATTGCCTCAGGCGCCGCCGCCCTGATCTGGTCCGCCCATCCTGACTGGACGGTGAACCAGGTCACCCGGTCCCTGATCGACACGGCGGGTCGAACGTGGGCGAAGAACGACCCGAGCAGGTACGCCGGCTACGGGTTCATTCGTCCCCGGCTGGTTCTTGAGAATCCGAACTACGACGCAGGCCCGGCGCACGTCGACCCGCTGGCGAAGTACAACGACGGCGACCTGCTGGCAAAGGCTGGATCTTCTCCCTCCTCTTCGCCCTCCACTTCTGCATCAACCCCGTCACAAGCCCCGGAAAAGGGTTCTTCCGGCGGGACTTCAGCGGCAGGATCAAGCGCGGAATCGTCGAACGACAACAACACCCTCTGGATCGCGCTCGGTGCCGCCGCTGCAGTCGTCGTGATCGGCGGTGCAGGCGTGGCCGTCGTGCGCGCGCGGCGCGCCAGGTGACGTCGGCAGCCGCCTGTGGCCCTGTGCACCATGGGCACGGCATGCGGTGCGGGCTCACCACCGAACAGTTCTGACCGGTGGTGAGCCGACAACAGTTGGACCAAAGAGACAGACAGAGAAAGGGCGGGCTGACATGTCCGGCAACAAGCAGAAGCTTGAAGATGCACAAGTAATCGACCTGCAGAAGAAGATGGCCGACAAGTACGACAACATCCGGAAGCGTGTGCACTCGCTTCAGGGTGTGATCGACGGCCTCGAGGGTCAGTGGCAGGGTATCGGCCGCGCCGCGTTCGACAAGAAGCAGTACGAGATCAACGAGTCGTTGAAGAACATCGGCGACATCCTCGGCGACGTCATCGAGGCGATGACCGCGACGCGCAACATCAAGGACAGCAAGGAAGACGAGGTGCGCTCGTCCGTCAACAAGATCAGCGTGCAGGACGGCGCTCCCACCGTGTCTGCCCTGAGCTCCTACTGAGTCGAGCGGCACTCAGGACATCTGCCGGGCAGCCGGCAACCCATCAGGCGCACAGCAGCGAGACGAGGTAAACAAGCATGGCCAACAACGCTGAGGGACTGTCCGTCACTTATGACGGGCTCGACGTCGCGGCAACCAAGATCGGTAACGAGGCGAGCCACCTCGAGCAGGACCTGCAGGAGCTCAGGAAGATGGTGGTGAGCAGCCTGCATTACTGGGAGGGCTCGGCTCAGGACACCTTCAACGAGAAGCTGCACCGTTGGGACAAGGAGGCGAACGACATCCACCAGGCGCTGACCGGTATCGGCCATGTCGTCGCCCAGTCCGGCGGTACGTACATGGAGGGTGACAAGAAGGCGGCCGGCTACTTCCGTTAAAACGGGGCTGGCAGAAGCAACTTCAGGGTGGGCGCGCGCGGGAGGCGCCCACCCTGCTCTTGTGCGAGTCACGGAACTTAGCCAGAGAGACGAAGAGTGAACATGAGCGCGCCAGGCACTGGGCCGGGTACTCGAGGCACACGGCAGATAGGCCCGTACACGGTCGTCACCCGGCTCGACACCGGCATTCCGGCGCACACACCAGTCTCCGAGCGCCGCTTCATCGCCCGCAGCGCCGACGGCGACCGCACTGTACTGCTCAGCACACCCCTGACGGGAGTCGACCCTCAGCGTTTCATGGCCGAAGCCGACGCCTCCCGTTACCTCCTGGGGCCCTGGGTCCTGCCGGCCGTCGAACTCGCCGCCCCGGGCGAGCAGGCGTGGCATGCGCGTGCCTATGTGCCCGCGCTTCCGCTGCCCGTCGCCCTCGCCGTGCACGGTGGTCCGCTGCCCGAGCGGACTGTTCAGGCGCTCGCCGTGGCACTGGCCGAGAACCTCGCCGTGATCCACGGGCAGTACCTGACCCACGCGGGGCTCTGCCCGTCCGCCGTGCTGATCGCCGCGGACGGACCCCGGCTTACCTGCTTCGGGGCGGTGCGGGCCGCCGCGCCGGACGGTGTCGCACGGCAGGAGGCGCCCGGGCTCGACCTCGGCAGCCTGCCGCCCGAGCAGGCCGAGGGCGGGCAGCCGCGCCCGCTGGGCGACGTATACGCGCTCGGTGCGACGCTCGCCTATGCCGCTACCGGGCACACGATGCCGGAACGGGACGAGCTGCCGCCGACGCTGCGCTCGCTGGTCGCCCGCTGCCTGTCCCGCGACCCGACTCACCGGCCACAACTCTCCGAGATCGTCGATGAATTGGCGGAGGTCAGCCAAGCAGACGCTCCCGCGGGTTTCGCTGTGCCCATGCGTGCGGACACGCTGCTCGGTCCCGGCTGGCTGCCTGCCCGACTCCTTGCCGCCGTCGTCCATCAGTCGGCGTCAGTGCTGGCAGCGGAGGCGCAGCTTCCGGCACAGCCCCAGGCACCGGTACATCCGGTCCGGCAGTCGGGCGGCGCTCCGCCGCAGGGCGTCGTAGCCCACCAGAGTCCCAACCACTGACGACAAGAATCTTCATGCCGACTCCCCTCACCCACGATGATCCCGTCGTCCTCGGCCCCTACCGGCTCATCGCCCGGCTCGGCAGCGGAGGCATGGGCACCGTCTACGTCGCACGGTCCGCCGGTGGACGTACTGTCGCCCTGAAGACCATGCATGCCGGTATCGCCACCGATGCGGCCGCCCGCACCCGTTTCCGGCTGGAGGTGGACGCGGCCCGGGTCGTCGGCGACCAGTTCGGGGCACGGGTGATCGACGCGGATCCGCTGGCAAAGACGCCCTGGCTGGCCACGGAGTATGTGCTCGGACCCCCGCTCGACGAGGCCGTCGAGGTCGGGGGACCGCTGCCGGAGCAGTCCGTACGGGCCCTGGGCGCCGCCCTGTGCTCGGCGCTCGGCCAGCTGCACCGCTCGGACGTCGTGCACCGCGACCTCAAGCCGTCCAACATCATGGTCACCGCCTACGGGCCGAAGGTCATCGACTTCGGCATCGCGCGGGCGATCGGTGACGACCGGCTCACCCGTGCCGGTGCCGCCGTCGGTACACCGGCCTTCATGTCACCGGAACAGGCGACCGGACAGGAGCATGACTCGGCCGGTGATGTGTTCGCCCTCGCCGGAGTACTGGTGTACGCGGCCACCGGTCGCGGCCCGTTCGGGAACGGGCAGGCAGCGGATCTTCTGTACCGGGTGCGGTACGCGGAGGCGGACCTCAGCGGTGTACCGGCCGCGCTCGTCCCCTTGTTCTCCCAGTGCTTGGACAAGGAGCCGGCAAAGCGACTCACCACCGCTCAGCTGGCATCTCAACTCCATGACGGAAGAGGCGAGTTCGCCGAATTTCTGTCCCCCGGGCTGCTCGCGGACATCGGGCAGCGGGCAGCCGACGTCTGGCGCTTGGTGCCGCAACGGCTGCCCGCGCCGGCGGTCGGGCCGGAGACTACTGCGGGGCAAACCGCACGCGGCGCGCGCCCGTCACGGCGCAGGTTCCTGGCCATAGGCGGAGCACTCGCCGGTAGCGCGGTGATCGGCGGAGGCGCGTGGTGGTGGCGGGATCACGCCGCAGTGCGGAGCGGCGGCGGTACGCCCGCGCAGGGCAACGCACACCCGACACGGAACGTCGCGCCACTGTGGGCGTACACGCTCGACTCCTCGATCGCGAGTGTGTTCGGTCCGGTCGTTCCTCAGGCGATCGGTGGGGTGATCGTCGTTCCCATGGGATATCTGACCGAGGGCGTCAGTCCGACGAGCGGATTCAGGAAGTGGCAGGCCTACCCTGGCGAGAACAGCTGGCAGACGTTTGTGGCGGGTGGCCGGCTCTACTGGCTTCCGATCAAGCCTGACACGGACAGCGGAATCGGGTCCGCTCTCACCCTCCAAACCGCCGATCCGAAGAACGGAAAAGCCGTGAGGACCCTGGCCCGGTTCCCAGGCACCAATGACGAGCTCCCAGCGCATCAACTCCTGTGCGTCACCGACCACGCCGCATACGTCGCCGTAGGCGACGGGAAATACAGTGAAGTCGGCTACTTCACGCCCGCACAGACCTTCACCCTGCGCGCCGTCGACATCGGCACCGGCAAGCTCATGTGGTCGAAGCCACTGCCCACACGGCCCGCCGAAAGCTCGAGGTTGCATTTCCTCGCCACGAAGGCCGTCGGCAGTCGCCTGGTGACCCTCCAGGAGGTGAAGGAGGGGACCGTCCACATCGTCGTACGGGACGCTTCGACCGGAGCCGTCCTGTGGGAGCGGCCGTACGGCGTCGACGACCCGGACATCCTGCGGGGCGGGATCGCCGCGGACAACGATCATCTGTATCTCGGCGGCAGCCGGCTCTGGGCGCTTCGGCTGAGCGACGGGGTCGTGGCGTGGAAGACCTCGACAGAGCACGCATACGGTCCACCGGCACTCAAGGCGGGCGTGCTGTACGCCGTGGGCGAAGGCACTGGTCTGACGGCGGTGGACGCACGCAGCGGAAAGGTGCTCTGGACCGAGCAGGGCGGCGAGGTGACCGAGGCATCCACCGCCTGGCCGCCGGTCGTCGGCACCCGCTACGCGTACTACAGGAACGGGACCCTGCTACGCGCGATCAGCCTGTCGGACCACACGACGTCGCTGACGTACCAGTCGAGCGGCAAGCAGTTCTACGCGGACACGGACTCCAAGTTGGTCCTCAGCGTGGACAGCCAATACCTGACGGCCTATCCCCTCCAGTGAAGTGACCTTGAAGCGGCAGGGCACCGGCCCTGCGGATCACCGACCCCGTGGAACGGCGCATGACGACGGTCTCGCCGCCCGGCCGCTCCCACCGACACCCTCCGGGCAGAAGGACCCCCATGAAACCCCTCGGTACCGGCGACCCACTCCGCCTCGGTCCCTATCGCGTTCTCGGCGTTCTCGGCGAAGGCGGCATGGGCAAGGTCTACGTCGGCCAGGACGGCACCGGCAGCCTCGCCGCCGTCAAGGTGCTCAGGCCTGAGCTCACCCACGACACCAACCTCGCCCAGCGGTTCGTGCGCGAGGCGCAGGCCGCGCAGGCGGTGCTCAGCAACGGCATCGCGAACGTGCTCGGCGCGTGGACCGAGGGCGGACGGCCCTGGATCGCCACCGAGTTCCTCGCTGGGCTCACCCTGGACGAGGCCGTCGAAACCTACGGGCCTCTCGACGAGACCGCTCTGCGCGCCCTTGCCACCGCGCTCGCCCGGACCCTCGCCGACATCCATGCTGCCGGGTTCATCCACCGTGACCTGAAGCCGCCCAACATCGTGCTCACCTCGGCCGGACCGCGCATCATCGACTTCGGCATCGCCCGACCCGAACACGGGCTGACCCTGACCACGACCGGGCAGGTACCCGTCACGCCGGGGTACGGCGCTCCCGAGCAGGTGCTCGGACACCGAGTGGCTCCATCGGCGGACGTGTTCTCGCTCGGCGCGGTTCTCGCCTACGCGGCAAGTGGCAGACGGGCGTACGAGGGCTCCCATGTCGCGGCCGTGCAGTACGAGGTGGTGCACGGCGAACCACAGCTCGGCAGCATCGCACCGCATCTGGCGGCGCTGATCCTGCCCTGCCTGGCCAAGGACCCTGCCGCGCGTCCTGCCCCGCCCCAGATCGTCCAGGTCATGGCGGCGCCCAAGGGGGCCGATCGGGTGTGGCGGCGCGGACCGGTCGCCGATGCCATCAAGGAGCGGGAAGCCGGGGCACGCCGGCTGCACCTACCGGTCACGACCGAGCCAACCCCATCCGTCACCCGCAGGCGTCTGCTCACCGGGCTCGCCGCCGGAGGCGTGGTCCTGGCGGGCGGGGGCGGCACGGCGGCGTGGTGGCTCGGATCGCGGGCCGGCTCGACGAAGACGAAGAGCAGCCCCTTCGACATTCCTGCGGCCGTGCGCATCCCCGTACAGAAGCTGGACCCTCACGGCATCGTGGACCCGATCAACAAGGAGGTCGATGCAACGCTCCTGTGGGAAGCGCACGGGGAGGCGGACGCCTACTCCCAGACGCTGCTGCCGATCGGGGACGTCATCGTTTTCGGTGTCGCGACCGGAGGCATCGCGGGATTCGACGTCACCAGCGGCAAGCGTCGCTGGAGCGCGCCTCACCTCAAAGCGAAGAGCGGCTATCTGTCTCTTTCCGACCGGTTGGTCATCGGTGTCGACGACAAGGGCGTCCTACGGACCTTCGTGCCTTCCACAGGCGAACCCAAGTGGACCTGTCCGGCAGCGGAGGCGGCGGCGCTGCTCGCGGCCGACAACGACGCGGTGTACGTCGTGACGAAGGACCACAGACTGCGCAGCGTGAACCGCTCCGACGCCAGGATCCGCTGGACGGCGGCCGTCCCCACGAAGTTCCGCGGGCATCTGCTCGCCCCTGCCGTCGTCGGCCAGGGCAGGCTGGTGATATCGGCCACGGACGGGACTGTGCTCGTCGTGCACACCAGCGATGGCAGCACGGCATGGACCCGTCTCGACCAGGACGAGGACCTCACGGTCCGCCCGGCCGTCTACGACGACACGGTCTACATCAACGGCAAGTCCCTGGACGCCCGTCGGCTCAGCGACGGAACGAGAATCTGGAACACCAAGCTCGACGACTGGGAGACCGACGGGTACAGATGGAGCCCTGCCGCGGCCTACGCGGACGCGGTCTACACGAACGCGGGTGCCGGCACCAGGTGCCTGGACAAGGGCAACGGCAAGGTGGTGTGGGAGGCGTCCCAGAACGCCACTTACGGGAGCCCCGTGGTACGACAGGGACACGCCGTCTGGACATTCGGCAGTGTCACCAACGGGTACGGGCCGCAGCTGTCGATCAATGCCCTGCGAGCCTCGGACGGACAGGAATCACGGAGCTATCTGGTCCCCGATCCCGACTACTCTCTCCTGGCCGCCGCCGGAAACCGCATCTTCGTCATGCACGACAGCTCGGTCGTCGCTCTTTCGACGTTCTGAGCCGCGAACGCGACCGGCGACCGGCGACCGAAGTCAGCACAACAGGATGCCGCGGACCCACATGGCCCGCGGCATCGGGTTCGGCCCAAGAGCCGTATCCGTCGGAAGACGACTGACCGTCAGGACTCCACGAGCCCCACCTGCACCATCGGCTTCCCCCGCTTGCGCGACACGAAGACACCCCGCCCGGCAGGCATCGGCCGCGGCCGCACTCCGCCGAGCAGGTCACCCTCGGTCGAATCACCCGCAAGAACCACACCCTGGGCGCCGAGTTCCTTGATGCGCTGCATGAACGACTCGTAGCCGGCACGCCCTGCGCCCGCCGTCGAGCGCGCGATGATGAAGCGGACGCCGACGTCGCGGGCGAACGGCAGCAGTTCCGTCAGGCCCGCCAGCGGGTTGCCGCTCGACGTGGACACGAGATCGTAGTCGTCGATGACGACGTACACGGTGGGGCCCCGCCACCAACTCCGGTTGCGCAACTGCTCCGCGGTCACGTCGGCCGTCGGCGTGCGGCGCTGCATCAGGTCGGCCAGTGCGTCCATGTGGTGCTGCATCTGGTTCGACATGGGGATGTACTCCGCCAGGTGGGAGTCCGGGGTCACCCCGAGCAGCGAGCGGCGGTTGTCGATGACGAACAGCTTGCAGCTGTCACCGTCGTAGCGCTCGGTGAGGCGCTTGATCAGCAGCTTCAGCAGGTTCGACTTGCCGGACTCGCTTTCGCCGAACACCAGGAAGAACGGATCCTGATCGAAGTCGACGAACACGGGCTCGAGGTTGTCCTCGTCGAGGGCGAAGGAGACGCCGCGCTGGGGGAAACGGTCGCCCGGGGGGAGCTGTGCCGCCGAGAACTCGCGGGGCAGCAGACGGACCGCCGGCGCGCCCGGCTCCTGCCAGTGGCGGGTGACCTCGGCCGCGAGGGCCGTCGTCGCCTCCGCGAGGTCCGTGTCGGAGGAGAGGCCGTCGATGCGCGGGACCGCTGCCATGAAGTGCTGCTTCTGCGGGGTCTGGCCGCGTCCCGGTACTCCGGTGGGGACGTTGGCCGCGACCTTGCGGTCGATCTCGGAGTCCATCGGGTCACCCAGCCGCAGCTCCAGGCGGTTCATCAGGTGGTCCTTGAGGTTCGCGCGGACCTCCATCGAGCGCGAGGCGGTGAGCACCAAGTGGATGCCATAGCCCAGACCCCGCGCGGCGATGTCCAGGACGAGCGGCTCCAGGGCTTCGTAGTCGGTGCGGAAGTTGCCCCAGCCGTCGATGACCAGGAAGACGTCACCCCAGGGCTGGTCGGTCATCGAGATGTCGCCACGCGCGCGGCGGGAGCGGAACTCTGCAATGGAGGAGATGCCCACGGAGCGGAAGTACTCCTCACGGCGGGTCAGGACGCCGTACACCTCGGCCGCCGTACGCCGGACCTTCTCGGGGTCCAGGCGCGAGGCGACACCGCCCACATGCGGCAGGCCGGCCACCGCGGTCATACCGCCGCCACCGAAGTCCAAGCCGTAGAACTGCACTTCCTGCGGGGTATGGGTCAGCGCGAACGAGGCGATGAGCGAACGCACCGCCGTCGACTTGCCGGACTGCGGGCCGCCGATGATCTGCATGTGGCCGGCCGCGCCGCCGAAGTCGATCCACAGCGGGTCGCGCCGCTGCTCGTAGGGCTTGTCGATGAGGCCGACCGGGACGACGAGGCGTCCCGCGCCCTCGTAGCCCGGCTGGGTCATGCCGCGTCCCGGCACCGGGGCGAGCCCCGGCAGCAGGGCGTCGAGCGAAGGCGGGCTGTCCAGCGGGGGCAGCCACACCTGGTGGGCGGCGGGCCCCTGCGCCTCCAGGCGCCGCACGACGACGTCGAGCACGGTGTCGGCAAGGGCGTCGTCCCGCCGCTCCTCGACCGCCTGCTTGCGCTGCTGCGGGACCGGCACATACTGCACCGGGACCTCGGACGCCGTGAAGAGAACGGGCCTGCGGTCGACGGGCAGCGGACCGCCGAGCGCCGCAGCCTGCTGCGAGCTCGTGCGGTACACGCCGGAGACGTACGCCGCCTTGAAGCGCACCATTTCGTCCGTACCGAACTTCAGGAAACCCGAACCCGGGACGTTCGGCAGCTCGTAGGCGTCCGGGACGCCCAGCGCGGCGCGCGACTCCGCCGCGGAGAAGGTCCGCAGACCGATGCGGTACGAGAGGTACGTCTCCAGGCCGCGCAGCCGGCCCTCCTCCAGGCGCTGCGAGGCCAGCAGCAGGTGCACTCCGAGCGATCGGCCGATGCGGCCGATCTGCACGAACATCTCGATGAAGTCCGGCTTCGCGGTGAGCAGTTCGCTGAACTCGTCGATCACCAGGACGAGTGACGGGATCGGCTGCAGCGCCGCGCCCGCCGCCCGTGCCTTCTCGTAGTCGTGGATGTTCGCGTAGTTGCCCGCGTCGCGGAGCATCTCCTGGCGGCGGTTGAGCTCACCGCGGATCGAGTCACCCATGCGGTCGACGAGGGTCAGGTCGTCGGCGAGGTTGGTGATCACGGCTGCCACGTGCGGCAGCTGGGCCATGCCCGCGAACGTGGCACCACCCTTGAAGTCGGCCAGGACGAAGTTCAGCGTCTCGGAGGAATGGGTCACGGCGAGGCCGAGGACGAGCGTGCGCAGCAGCTCCGACTTGCCGGAACCGGTTGCACCGACGCACAGGCCGTGTGGGCCCATGCCCTCCTGCGCCGCCTCTTTGAGGTCCAGCATCACGGGACGGCCGTCCTCGCCGAGACCGATCGGCACGCGCAGCCGCTCCGACTGCGAGCGCGGCCGCCAGGTCCGCTTCGGATCGACCGAGGCCGCATCGCCCAGGTTCAGCAGGTCCGTGAACTCCAGGTTGGCGAGCAGCGGTTCGTCGTCGTCCCCGCCCGACGCCACACGCAACGGTGCCATTTGGCGGGCGAGAGCCTCCGCGGCCTCGTACGACAAAACGTCCGGCGTTCCCTCGTACACCATGCCGTGCGCCGACTCCAGGCGCAGCTCCTTGGGCTGCACGATGACGGAGAGGTCGCCGCGGCCGATGGTGAGGTCGCCCGGCACGACCTCCAGGACCGTCACGCCCTGCAGGCCCTCCGGGCTGGCCAGCAACGACGAGGGCGGCAAGGAGATGCCGTCGAGTACGACCACCAGGTGCGGCTGCTCCGCAACCGGCTGTCCGCCGGGGTGGAAGCGCGGGCGGCCCTCAAGACGGGAGGCGAGCCGGTCCTCCAGCTCCACCGGGTCGGTGGTGATCAGGCGCATGCTGCCGGCGCCGTCGGCGAGGCCCGGGGCCTGCATGTGCGGCAGCCACTTGGCCCACTCCCACTGAGGCGCCGCCTCGCGTCCGGTGACGACGGCGATGACCAGATCCTCGGGGGAGTGCAACGAGGCGAGGGAAGCGGCGACGGCACGGGCAGTGCCGCGCACGGTGCCCGGCTCGCCGCTGATCGTCACGTGGTAGAAGGCGCGCAGCGAGACCGCCATCGGCAGGTCGTCAAGGGCGTTGTGCGTGGCCAGGAAACGCTGCATGGCACCCGCAGTCAGCGGCTCGAGCTCGTCGACCGGAGCGGTCTGCGGCGGGATCAGGGGAGTGGCCAGAGCCTGCGGACCGAGGCCCACGCGTACCTGTCCGAAGTCCTCGTCGGAGGTGCGCCGTTCCCACACCCGGCTGCCCTCGGCGACCAGTGCCCACAGCTGCTCGGGCGAAGGGTGCAGGTAGTACTGGGCGTCCCGCTGGGACTTCGCGGTCTCCAGGGCGTCGCGCCGGGTCTGCGACAGGTAGCGGAGGTAGTCACGGCGAAGGTCGGCCATCTGTCCCTGGCTGCCACGGCGGTAGCGCACCAGCATCGAGATGCCCATGGCGATCGTCGACGCCACCATGACCATGCCCATGATCTTCATGAAGGGCTGGGCCTGGGGGTTGAAGAAGAACACCACGGACCCGCCCATGCCGAGCATGGGCAGGAGCTGCATCAGAGCGCCTTCCTGCTGACCGCGCGGAAGTTCCGGCGGAGCCTGCAGTACGACCTCGTCCGTGGGCACTTCCTTCGGCAGTGCCCGCGGTGGGCGCTTGACGACGATGTGGCTCACTACGCACCAATTCCCTTGCCGGACCGAGATTTTTCGTCCGCCGCCCCGTGTCAGGCGAACGCCGATCGCGAAGCGCGATCCTACTGACAACTGCCGACAACGGCGGGCGGTAGGGTGCCGGTGAGACGCGTGAGCAGTTGCGAATCGTTCCAGGGAAACCCGGGCAATTCGCAACGGTTCGAAGGGTGTGCCTCCCCTCAAACCCCGGATGTGACCGCTCGGTCGGCCGGCGCAGCGGGGGTCACGGCACAACCTGCACAGGATCTTTACGGGCGGAAGGGTGCTCGGCGGCACCGCACGCCGTCCCACCACCGACGAGGGGGAACAGCAGGTGAGCATGACGGCCTCCGCGCCGGCCGGCGCGACCGGTGGACCGGGCACCGGAGCCCCTTCCGGGGCGGGCATGGGATTCGGCTTCTGTCGGGTCACCATCGTGGCGCCCGACAGCCGCATCGACGTGGCGTTGCCCGACGACGTACCGGTCGCCGACCTGTATCCGGAGATCCTGCGCCTGTCCCAGCAGAACCCTGCCGAGGGCGCTCCGGTCGGCTACCACCTCGTACGGCGTGACGGCACCGTCCTTGACGGCGCCCGGTCCTTCACGGCGCAACGCATTCTCGACGGCGAACTGCTCACCCTGCGTCCGTTCGCCGAGTCGCTGCCGCCTGCCGTCGTCGACGATGTCTCCGAGGCGGTGGCCTCCGCCGTCACCCGCGACCGCACCCTGTGGAGCGGCGACCTCACCCGTGCCGCCGGTCTCGTAGCGGGCGGAATCCTGCCTGCACTGCTCGCTTTTGTGGCCTGGAGCTCTCAGGTCCGCCACGACATGCACAGCCTGCAGGGCGTCATCGCGGGCGTCACCGGCATCCTGCTGATCACCCTCGCCTGCGTACGCGCGCGTGTGTACGACGACCGGGGTTCCGCGGTGGCTCTGGGACTCGGAGCCCTGCCGAACGTCGCCGTGGCCGGTTCCGGGCTGCTGTCGCTCTCCAGCGGCCAGGGCATCGGACGACTTCAGTTCCTGCTCGCCTGTACGGCGGTTCTCATCGCCTCAGTCGTGTTGACACTGGTGTCACCGGGCGGTGACGGACCCTTCGTGGCCTTCGTCTTCGCTTCCGCCATCGGCCTGGTCACCAGCTTCATCGCGATCCTCACCGAACTGAGGCCCATCGAGACAGCCGCCATCTGCGCCCCGCTCTCTGTCGTGGCGCTGGCCTTTCTGCCGGGGCTGTCCATGCGCTTTGCGCGACTTCCCATCGGGTTCGAGCCGCCCAGTCCCGCTCGCGGCGGCTATGACACCGGCGAGCGCGCCGCGCAGGAGCCCGTGGACGTCGAACGTGTCGCCGCTCAGGCCCGGCGTGGCCACGAACTCCTCGTCGGCCTGGTCGGGGGCTGTGCCCTGGTCGCCGTGGGCGCGTCGATCGTCCTCGGCTTCTCCAGCAACACATGGGCCCAGCTCCTGGCCCTCGCGACCGGCCTGGCGATGCTGATGCGGGCGCACCTCTTCCGTTACACCGCGCAGGTCGGCGCCACGCTGGCCGCCGGCCTCGCAGCGATCGTCTTCCTCGGTCTCGGGCTCGCACTGAATCCGCCCCGGGGGTATCTGATCGACGCCCTCCAGGGCAACACCACCTCGCTCGACATCCGCAGTGTGTGGCTCGCCGCGGCCGTCGGCGTGGCCACCGCACTCGTCACCGCCATCGGTCTGATCACTCCGCGGCGCGGTGTCACCCCCTTCTGGGGGCGCTTCCTGGAGATCGCCGAGAGCTTCGTGCTGCTCACGCTGATCCCGCTGGCCCTGGCCGTGTTCGACGTGTATGCGCAGGCGCGGGCGATGACCAGCTAGCCGAGGGCTCGCGCGGCCCGGGGTCTCTGCCCCTCCGCCAAGAGTCCTTGCCCTTGTCACGGAAGCCCTCAGTGGAGCCCGTCGCGGAAAAAGGGGCGGCACGCGCGCGTGCCGCCCCTTTCACCACGGTGTGCTCACTGCACGTCGAGCCCCCCGTTGTGCGGCATCGGCCTCAGATCGAACTCCCCGTCCCGCGCGCCCAGCACGAACGCCCGCCACTCCGCCTCCGTGTACCGCAGCACGGTGTCGTGGTCGAGGGAGGACCGCATGGCGACCGCGCCCTCGGGCAGGTACGCGATCTCCACCCGCTCCTCGTGCTCCTCCGTGCCCGGTGCGCAGTGCCACTCGACGCCCGAGATGTCGAGCGCGTACAGCTCGTCGCGCTCCCGGTCCTTGCGCGCCTTGATCTCCGCTTCCGTCTCCGCCATACCGAAGCGACCCCTTCCCGACGTCCGTACGATCAGCACGTTCACCCTAGTGGCCGACCCAGCCGGACCCGGGCCGTTCCGGAACCCGGGAGAAGGTGGCCTGAACTGCCTGGTACCCTGGTCGACGGCCGTTTGTGTACGCACCTCCGGAGCCCGCTCGACGTGGGTCCTGGAGGCCGCGCCCTGCGGATCCCCGCCTTCCGAGTCACGGAAGCTCCCCCGAGATGCAGACCGGGGGCGCTCGGAGGCACTCACAGACTATGAGGAGTACGCGTGTCGCTCGACGCCGCTACGAAGAAGCAGATCATCGCCGAGTTCGGCCAGAAGGAGGGCGACACCGGCTCCCCCGAGGTCCAGGTCGCCATGCTCTCGCGTCGGATCTCCGACCTGACGGAGCACCTCAAGACCCACAAGCACGACCACCACTCCCGCCGTGGTCTGCTGATCCTGGTCGGTCAGCGCCGTCGCCTGCTGCAGTACCTGGCGAAGAAGGACATCCAGCGCTTCCGCGCGCTGGTCGACCGCCTGGGCATCCGCCGCGGTGCGGCGGGCGCCAAGTAGGACGCCATGAAGGGAGCGGTTCCCGGGAGGATTCGGGAGCCGCTCCCTTTGCCGTACGCAGGGCGTTGCCGTATGAACGGCGTCGCCGAGCGTACGGAAGCATCCGTCGTACGTGCGGAAGCATCCGTCGTACGTGCGGAAACGTGCGGAGTGTCACTCACGCTTTGTAGTGTGGTAGCACAACGCATTACGGACGACACAGCACGATAAGAAGAGGAGAAGTGCACCTCGCCGCCGCCGGTCCTCGGTAGTGGCCCCCGGGGGGAAGCGAGCCCCGGGTGCTTCGATCGAAGACCGGCCCGCACAGCCCGGCGCGCTTCTCCACAACCGTCCCCCTGCCACACGGGCAGCCGAGGGACGAAGACGAGGAGAAAACGCTAGTGGAGAACGAGACCCACTACGCCGAGGCCGTCATCGACAATGGCGCCTTCGGTACCCGTACCATCCGTTTCGAGACGGGCCGCCTGGCCAAGCAGGCCGCCGGCTCCGCCGTGGCGTACCTGGACGACGACACCATGGTGCTGTCGGCCACCACCGCCTCCAAGAACCCCAAGGACCAGCTCGACTTCTTCCCGCTGACGGTGGACGTCGAGGAGCGGATGTACGCCGCCGGCAAGATCCCCGGCAGCTTCTTCCGCCGTGAGGGCCGCCCCTCCGAGGACGCGATCCTCACCTGCCGTCTCATCGACCGCCCGCTGCGCCCGTCCTTCAAGAAGGGCCTGCGCAACGAGATCCAGGTCGTCGCGACGATCATGGCCCTCAACCCCGACCACCTGTACGACGTCGTGGCGATCAACGCCGCGTCCGCGTCCACGCAGCTGGCCGGTCTGCCCTTCTCCGGCCCGATCGGCGGCGTCCGCGTCGCGCTGATCAACGGCCAGTGGGTCGCGTTCCCGACGCACACCGAGCTCGAGGACGCCGTCTTCGACATGGTGGTCGCCGGCCGCGTCCTGGAGGACGGCGACGTCGCGATCATGATGGTCGAGGCCGAGGCCACCGACAAGACGATCAAGCTGGTCGAGGGCGGCTCCGAGGCCCCGACCGAGGAGGTCGTCGCCGCCGGTCTCGAGGCCGCGAAGCCCTTCATCAAGGTCCTGTGCCGCGCCCAGGCCGACCTGGCGTCCAAGGCCGCCAAGCCGACCGGCGAGTTCCCGATCTTCCTCGACTACCAGGACGACGTCCTGGAGGCCCTCATGGCCGCCGTCCGCCCCGAGCTGGCCCAGGCGCTCACCATCGCCGGCAAGCAGGAGCGCGAGGCCGAGCTGGACCGGGTCAAGGGTCTGGCCGCCGAGAAGCTCCTGCCGGAGTTCGAGGGCCGCGAGAAGGAGATCTCCGCCGCGTACCGCTCGCTCACCAAGCAGCTGGTCCGCGAGCGCGTGATCAAGGAGAAGAAGCGCATCGACGGCCGCGGTGTCACCGACATCCGCACGCTGGCCGCCGAGGTCGAGGCCATCCCGCGGGTCCACGGTTCCGCGGTGTTCGAGCGTGGCGAGACCCAGATCCTGGGCGTCACCACCCTCAACATGCTCCGCATGGAGCAGCAGCTGGACACCCTCTCCCCGGTGACCCGCAAGCGCTACATGCACAACTACAACTTCCCGCCGTACTCCACCGGTGAGACCGGCCGCGTCGGCTCCCCGAAGCGCCGCGAGATCGGCCACGGCGCCCTCGCCGAGCGCGCTCTCGTGCCGGTCCTGCCGGCGCGCGAGGACTTCCCCTACGCGATCCGCCAGGTCTCCGAGGCGCTGAGCTCCAACGGCTCGACGTCCATGGGCTCGGTCTGCGCCTCCACCATGTCGCTGCTGAACGCCGGTGTGCCGCTGAAGGCCCCGGTCGCCGGTATCGCCATGGGTCTGATCTCCCAGGAGATCGACGGCGAGACGCACTACGTCACCCTCACCGACATCCTCGGTGCGGAGGACGCCTTCGGTGACATGGACTTCAAGGTCGCCGGCACCAAGGAGTTCGTGACCGCCCTCCAGCTCGACACCAAGCTGGACGGCATCCCGGCCTCCGTCCTGGCCGCGGCCCTCAAGCAGGCCCGCGACGCTCGTCTCCACATCCTCGACGTGATGATGGAGGCCATCGACCGGCCCGACGAGATGTCCCCGCACGCCCCGCGGATCATCACCGTCAAGATCCCGGTGGACAAGATCGGTGAGGTCATCGGCCCCAAGGGCAAGATGATCAACCAGATCCAGGAGGACACGGGCGCCGAGATCACGATCGAGGACGACGGCACGATCTACATCGGTGCCGCCGACGGCCCGTCCGCCGAGGCCGCCCGCGCCACGATCAACGGCATCGCCAACCCGACGATGCCCGAGGTCGGCGAGCGCTACCTCGGTACGGTCGTGAAGACGACCACCTTCGGTGCGTTCGTCTCCCTGCTGCCCGGCAAGGACGGTCTGCTGCACATCTCGCAGATCCGCAAGCTCGCCGGCGGCAAGCGCGTGGAGAACGTCGAGGACGTCGTCGGCGTGGGCCAGAAGGTCCAGGTCGAGATCGCCGAGATCGACTCCCGCGGCAAGCTCTCCCTCATCCCCGTGATCGAGGGCGAGGAAGGCTCCGAGGACACGAAGGACGACGCCGAACAGTGACGTCCCGTAGCTCCAAGGCGACGGCCCGCACCTCTTCGGAGGCGCGGGCCGTTGCCCGTACCCAAACCTTGATCAAGGGCACCAACGGCATCGGTACGGTCCGCAAGACCACCCTCCCGGGCGGTCTGCGCGTCGTCACCGAGACGCTGCCCTCCGTGCGCTCGGCGACCTTCGGGATCTGGGCCCACGTGGGCTCGCGCGACGAGACGCCGTCGCTGAACGGCGCCACGCATTACCTGGAGCACCTGCTCTTCAAGGGCACCGACCGCAGGTCCGCCCTGGACATCTCCTCCGCCATCGACGCGGTCGGCGGCGAGATGAACGCGTTCACGGCCAAGGAGTACACGTGCTACTACGCGCGCGTGCTCGACACCGACCTGCCGCTCGCCATCGACGTCGTCTGCGACATGCTGACCGGCTCGCTCATCCTCGAGGACGACGTCAATGTCGAGCGCGGCGCGATCCTCGAAGAGATCGCGATGACCGAGGACGACCCGGGCGACTGCGTGCACGACCTGTTCGCGCACACCATGTTCGGCGACAACGCCCTCGGCCGCCCGGTCCTCGGCACCGTCGACACGGTCAACGCCCTCACCGCCGACCGCATCCGCCGCTTCTACCGGAAGCACTACGACCCCACCCACCTGGTCGTCGCCTGCGCCGGCAACATCGACCACAACAAGGTCGTGCGACAGGTCCGCGCGGCCTTCGAGAAGGCCGACGCCTTCAAGAGCCCCGACGCGCAGCCCATCGCCCCGCGCCACGGCCGCCGTGCGATCCGCACGACGGGCAAGGTGGAGCTGCTCGGCCGCAAGACGGAGCAGGCGCACGTCGTCCTCGGTATGCCGGGCCTGGCCCGCACGGACGACCGGCGCTGGGCCATGGGCGTGCTCAACACCGCCCTCGGTGGCGGCATGTCCTCCCGGCTCTTCCAGGAGGTCCGGGAGAAGCGCGGCCTGGCCTACAGCGTGTACTCGTACACCTCCGGCTTCGCCGACTGCGGCCTGTTCGGTGTGTACGCCGGCTGCCGCCCGAGCCAGGTGCACGACGTGCTGAGGATCTGCCGCGACGAGCTCGACCATGTCGCCCAGAACGGCCTCTCGGACGACGAGATCGGCCGTGCCATCGGCCAGCTCCAGGGCTCCACGGTCCTGGGTCTGGAGGACACCGGCGCGCTGATGAACCGTATCGGCAAGAGCGAGCTGTGCTGGGGTGAGCAGATGTCCGTCGACGACATGCTGGCCCGGATAACGGCGGTCACCCCGGACGAGGTCCGCTCGGTCGCCCGCGACATCCTGGGACAGCGCCCGTCGCTGTCGGTCATCGGCCCGCTGAAGGACAAACAGGCCGCACGGCTGCACGACGCCGTCGCCTGACCAGGGCCGGTCCGCGCACGTAGGTCCGTTCCCGTCCGTCGGTCCGTTCCAGTCGGTCCGTTCCCGTCCGTCCGTTCCCTTCCGGTCCATTCACCTCCGGTCTATTCACCTCCGTAAGGAAGCAACAGATGAGCAAGCTGCGCGTGGCGGTCCTCGGTGCCAAGGGCCGGATCGGGTCCGAGGCCGTACGGGCGGTCGAGGCCGCCGAGGACATGGAACTGGTGGCCGCCCTCGGCCGCGGCGACAAGCTGGAAGCGCTGGCGGAGACCGGTGCCCAGGTCGCCGTCGAGCTGACCACCCCCGCCTCCGTCATGGGCAACCTCGACTTCTGCGTGCGCCACGGCATCCACGCGGTCGTCGGCACGACGGGCTGGACCGACGAGCGCCTCGCGCAGCTGAAGGGCTGGCTGGCCCAGTCCCCCCGGACGGGCGTGCTCATCGCGCCGAACTTCTCCATCGGCGCCGTGCTGACGATGAAGTTCGCGCAGATCGCCGCGCCGTACTTCGAGTCGGTCGAGGTCGTCGAGCTGCACCACCCGAACAAGGTGGACGCCCCCTCCGGCACCGCCACGCGCACCGCTCAGCTCATCGCCGAGGCCCGCCGCAAGGCCGGCACGGCCCCCGCGCCGGACGCCACGGTCACCGCGCTGGACGGTGCCCGCGGGGCGGACGTGGACGGCGTCCCCGTCCACGCCGTGCGCCTGCGCGGCCTCCTGGCCCACCAGGAGGTGCTGCTCGGCGCCGAGGGCGAGACCCTCACCGTCCGCCACGACTCCCTGCACCACAGCAGCTTCATGCCGGGCATCCTGCTCGGCGCCCGCCGGGTGGTGTCGACTCCGGGCCTGACCTTCGGCCTGGAGCACTTCCTGGACCTGAACTGAGACCCGAGCAGAGCCCGAACACGTCATGCGCGCGAAGATCACTTACCTCGTCACGGCCGCCGTCCTGCTGTTCTACTTCGTCCTGGTCGGCAGCCGCGGCGTCATGCTCATCCAGTCCGGCACGGTCCTCACCGTCACCTTCGGGATCGCGGTGCTGATCCTGCCGGTCATCGGCCTGTGGTTCCTGTGGAAGAACACCCAGTTCGTCCGCAAGGCCAACCAGCTCGCCGCCGAACTCGACGCCGAGGGCGGTCTGCCCGTCGACGAGCTGAAGCGCACCCCGGGCGGCCGTATCGACCGAGACTCCGCCGACGAGGTCTTCGCCAGGCGCAAGGCCGAGACGGAGGCGGCCCCGGACGACTGGCGCAGCTGGTTCCGGCTCGCCGTCGCCTACCACGACGCCCGGGACACCCCGCGCGCCCGCAAGGCCATGCAGAGGGCCATCGCGCTGCATGACGGCAGAACCGTCCAGGCCTGAGCCTTCCGGTACGTCGCCGTCCGGGCCTGAGCCTCCCCGGCACCTCGCTTCCAGGCCTGAGCCTCCCCGGCACCCCCGCCGGTACGCCGAAGGGGCCGGTCCGCACTCCCGCGGACCGGCCCCTTCGTCCTGCTCGTCCTGCCTGCGACGGTCAGCCGCGCCCGTACTCGGAGGCCCAGACCTCCACCGCGTCCGCCGCCCGGTCGAAGGCCGCCGGACGGTGCAGGAAGTCCAGGCTGTGCGTGGTCAGCAGCGGCGGAGTGTCCTCGACGGCCCGGTCCTTGCGCACGAGCGTCAGAGCCTGCCCCTGCACCGTGCGCGGCAGCCCCAGCCAGCGCACCGGCTGCTGGGCCGTCCGCACCGCGACCACGTGCTTCCAGGGCACCGTACGGGTCGCCAGGAGACTCACGTGGCGCAGCCCGTGCGCGCTCACCCAGACACCCATGCGCAGTATCCGCAGTGCGCCCGCGATGACCACCACCGCCACGGTGAGGACCGTGCCCGCGGAGGACGCCGAGCCGGTCAGGGCGATGAGGACCGCCGCGAACAGCACGAACGAGGCGAGCAGCAGCCACAGGGCGGCCCCGCCCACCCGCCAGGGCCCCGGCCGGTAGGGGCGCCGCCAGCGCTCCCGGTCGTCGTGGGGCAGCGCGCTCTCGGATGCCGCGTCGAAGGTGCGGTCGGCCGTCAGGAAGGGCAGGGGCACGGCTGGTCCTCACTCGTTCCTCGCGTGGGCTGTGCCCGGTGAGGCTATCCGGCCGGAATCCCGCCCACCACCCGGGGCGGCCGGAAGAGTCAGTGCCCCTGTGAGGCCTGGGACTGCGGAGCCGGCGTACCCGACGGCGCCGACATCGACGGCATGCCGAGGATCACCGCGCCGACCAGTCCGGCGACGATGGTGAGGCCCAGCAGCCAGCGCCCCGCCATCTGACCGATGGAGGCCCGCTCGCGGGGCGGGGGAGCGACATTGCTGCGGAACCTGTCGGCCTCGGCCACGAAGGCGAAGGGCACGGGCTCACGCCGACGGAACATGGGGCGCACCTGTCCTCTCGGGGGGAACTTGCGTATCGAACGTATGGTCCTCACCGATACAGACGCTCTGGTCGCACAAAAGGTGCCCTTGTCCGAAAAAATCCGCGACGGAGTCACGGTTCGGGACTGTCGGAGGTCCCCCGTACAGTGGGCGCGAACCTCAAGAAGTGATGGGAAGGACCCCCGTGACCACCCCCGAGTCGCTCACCCTGCGCAGTGACGTCACCGTCGAACTCGTGAAGTCCAGCGCGTCGGATGCCGACGTCCTCTTCGCCGCCCGAGTCTCGACGCTCGGCGAGCAGTCCCTGGACGAGCTGAAGAAGGACCCCGAGCGCTCCAAGGGCCTGATCAACTACCTGATGCGCGACCGGCACGGCAGCCCGTTCGAGCACAACTCGATGACCTTCTTCATCAGCGCCCCGATCTTCGTCTTCCGCGAGTTCATGCGGCACCGGGTCGGCTGGTCCTACAACGAGGAGTCGGGCCGCTACCGGGAGCTCGAGCCGGTCTTCTACGTCCCCGACGAGTCCCGCAAGCTCGTGCAGGAGGGCCGCCCGGGCAAGTACGTCTTCGTCGAGGGCACCCCGGCCCAGCACGAGACCGTGCGCGGCACCCTCGCGGAGTCCTACGAGCAGGCGTACGCGGCCTACCAGAAGCTGCTCGCCGAGGGCGTCGCCCGCGAGGTGGCCCGCGCCGCCCTCCCCGTCGGCCTGTACTCCTCGATGTACGCCACCTGCAACGCGCGCTCCCTGATGCACTTCCTCGGCCTGCGCACCCAGCACGAGCTGGCCAAGGTGCCGTCCTTCCCGCAGCGGGAGATCGAGATGGTCGGCGAGAAGATGGAGACGGAGTGGGCGAAGCTCATGCCGCTCACCTACGCGGCCTTCAATACGAACGGCCGTGTGGCCCCGTAGGGACGCCTGTTCCCCCGCTCGGAACGGATGTGCGGGCCAGCGTCGCGAAGTGTCCGTATTGCGGCATTTAGAGAAGTTCATCTAGCCTGATCAAACGGACCCGGCACTGCTTGAACCCCCGAGCAGGCAGTGCCGGGCTCCGCATTTGTCCGGACTTTCCTGATACCCCGAGGGCAGACCACGCATTGAGCACCGAGTAGCGTGTTACCCATGGCTCCGACCTCGACTCCGCAGACCCCCTTCGGGCGGGTCCTCACCGCCATGGTCACGCCCTTCACGGCGGACGGCGCACTCGACCTCGACGGCGCACAGCGGCTCGCCGCCCACCTGGTGGACGCAGGCAACGACGGCCTGATCATCAACGGCACCACCGGCGAGTCCCCCACCACCACCGACGCGGAGAAATCGGACCTGGTACGAGCCGTACTGGAGGCGGTCGGAGACCGCGCCCACATCGTGGCCGGCGTCGGCACCAACGACACCCACCACAGCCTTGAGCTGGCCCGCGAGGCCGAGCGCATCGGCGCCCACGGCCTCCTGGTCGTCACGCCGTACTACAACAAGCCCCCGCAGGAGGGCCTGTACCGGCACTTCACGGCCGTCGCGGACGCCACCGGGCTGCCCGTCATGCTCTACGACATCCCCGGCCGCAGCGGCGTCCCGATCAACACCGAGACGCTGGTCCGCCTCGCCGAGCACCCCCGGATCGTCGCCAACAAGGACGCCAAGGGCGACCTCGGGCGCGCGAGCTGGGCCATCGCCCAGTCCGGCCTCGCCTGGTACTCCGGCGACGACATGCTCAACCTGCCGCTGCTCTCCGTGGGCGCGGTCGGCTTCGTCTCGGTGGTCGGCCACCTCGTCACCCCCGACCTGCGCGCCCTCGTCGACGCGTACAACTCCGGCGACGTCGTCAAGGCCACCGAGATCCACCAGAAGCTGCTCCCGGTCTACACCGGCATGTTCCGCACCCAGGGCGTCATGACCACCAAGGCCGCGCTCGCCCTCCAGGGCCTGCCCGCCGGTCCCCTGCGCGCCCCCATGGTCGAGTGCTCGCCCGAGGAGATCGCCCAGCTCAAGATCGATCTTGCTGCCGGCGGGGTACAGCTCTGACAACAGACTTGGCACCACCCGAGCTTCACAACTGAATCGACAACTGCATACGCAGGCCACCGGTGCCTGCACCCCACAACGACAACTGCTTCTGCACGAACGTCATGCGCGCCACGTGCCCGACCGGTACGTGGCGCGCGTGGTGAGGAGAGTCTTTTGAGTCATCCGCATCCTGAACTCGGCCCGCCCCCGCCGCTCCCCACGGGAGGCCTGCGGGTCACCCCGCTCGGCGGTCTCGGCGAGATCGGCCGCAACATGACGGTCTTCGAATACGGCGGCCGTCTGCTGATCGTCGACTGCGGCGTGCTTTTCCCCGAGGAGGAGCAGCCCGGAATCGACCTGATCCTGCCGGACTTCTCGTCCATCCGGGACCGCCTCGACGACATCGAGGGCATCGTCCTCACGCACGGCCACGAGGACCACATCGGCGGCGTGCCCTTCCTGCTCCGCGAGAAGCCGGACATCCCGCTGATCGGCTCCAAGCTGACCCTCGCCCTGATCGAGGCCAAGCTCCAGGAGCACCGGATCCGCCCCTACACCCTTGAGGTGGCCGAGGGGAACCGCGAGCGCATCGGCCCCTTCGACTGCGAGTTCATCGCCGTCAACCACTCCATCCCGGACGCCCTGGCGGTCGCCATCCGCACCCCCGCCGGCATGGCGGTGCACACCGGCGACTTCAAGATGGACCAGCTCCCGCTGGACAACCGGCTCACCGACCTGCACGCGTTCGCCCGGCTCAGCGAGGAGGGCATCGACCTCCTTCTCGCCGACTCGACGAACGCCGAGGTGCCGGGCTTCGTCCCGCCCGAGCGCGACATCTCCAACGTCCTGCGCCAGGTCTTCGCCGGCGCCCGCAAGCGGATCATCGTGGCGAGCTTCGCCAGCCACGTCCACCGCATCCAGCAGATCCTGGACGCGGCCCACGAGTACGGCCGCCGCGTGGCCTTCGTCGGCCGCTCCATGGTCCGCAACATGGGTATCGCCCGCGACCTCGGCTATCTGAAGGTCCCGCCGGGCCTGGTGGTCGACGTCAAGACGCTCGACGACCTGCCGGACCACGAGGTGGTCCTGGTCTGCACGGGTTCCCAGGGCGAGCCGATGGCGGCCCTGTCCCGCATGGCCAACCGCGACCACCAGATCCGGATCGTCGACGGCGACACGGTCATCCTGGCCTCGTCCCTCATCCCCGGGAACGAGAACGCGGTCTACCGCGTGATCAACGGCCTCACCCGCTGGGGCGCCAACGTCGTCCACAAGGGCAACGCCAAGGTGCACGTCTCCGGCCACGCCTCCGCCGGTGAGCTGCTGTACTTCTACAACATCTGCCGCCCGCGGAACCTGATGCCGGTCCACGGCGAATGGCGCCATCTGCGCGCCAACGCCGAACTGGGCGCCCTGACGGGTGTCCCGCACGACCAGATCGTCATCGCCGAGGACGGCGTGGCGGTCGACCTGATCGAGGGCAAGGCGAAGATCTCCGGCAAGGTCCAGGCCGGTTACGTCTACGTCGACGGCCTCTCCGTCGGCGGCGTCGGCGAGCCGGCCCTGAAGGACCGCAAGATCCTCGGCGACGAGGGCATCATCTCGGTCTTCGTGGTCGTCGACTCCTCCACGGGCAAGATCACGGGTGGACCGCACATCCAGGCGCGCGGTTCGGGCATCGACGACTCGGCCTTCGCCGATGTCATCCCGAAGATCACGGAGTCCCTGGAGCGGTCCGCCCAGGACGGCGTCGTGGAGCCCCACCAGCTCCAGCAGCTGGTGCGCCGCACCCTCGGCAAGTGGGTCTCGGACACGTATCGCCGCAGGCCGATGATCCTGCCGGTCGTGGTGGAGGTCTGACACCTCGTCCGGGTGAACCAGGAGCGGGGCGTCTCGATTTGCATCGGGGCGCCCCGCTCCAGTACGTTTACGGCCTCGCCCAGTTGGGAACCCCAGTCCTTCATGTGATGGACAGACAGGTGCCCTGGACCGGGTGGGAAATCCGACTCAGACCTTCTGATAAAGTCGGAACCGCCGGAAAGGGAAACGCGAGAGCGAGAACCTGGAAAGCACCGAGGAAATCGGATCGAGAAAAGATCTGATAGAGT